>JBLMXQ010000081.1:0-32786 GCA_050257855.1 Betaproteobacteria bacterium
GTCTGGCCGTCCTGGAAGACCTGGTACGTCTTCGCGTCGTCGAGCGGGACGTGATCGATGTCGACCTTCTCGCCGGTGGTGCGCTCGATCTCGGCGACCGCGTCCTGGATGAGCGTCAGCGTGCTGAGGCCCAGGAAGTCCATTTTGAGGAGACCGATGCGCTCGATCTCCTTCATCGACCACTGCGTGACGATTTCGTCGCGCGCCCCCTTGTAGAGCGGCGCGTACTCCGTGATCGGCTTCGGCGCGATGACCACGCCCGCGGCGTGCACCGACGCGTGACGCGTCATCCCCTCGAGGCGGCGGGCGACGGCGAGCAGCTCCCGGACCCTGGGGTCGTGCTCCTCGAGCTGCCGCAGCGGCTCGCTTTCCTCGAGCGCCTTGTCCAGCGTCATGTCGAGCGCCGGCGGAATCTGCTTGGCGACCTTGTCGACGTCGGCGAACGGCATCTCGAGCACGCGCCCGACGTCCCGCACGACCGCCTTGGCCTTCATCGTGCCGAAGGTGATGATCTGGGAGACGTTCTCCCGGCCGTACTTCCGCGTGACGTAGTCGATCACCTCGCCGCGCCGGCGCTCGCAGAAGTCGACGTCGATATCCGGCAGCGAGACGCGCTCCGGGTTGAGGAAGCGCTCGAAGATGAGGTCGAAGTCGATCGGATCCACGTCGGTGATCCGGAGGCAGTAGGCGACGAGGCTGCCGGCCGCCGACCCGCGCCCCGGTCCGACCGGGATCCCCTGCTCGCGGGCGTACCGGATGAAGTCCCAGACGATCAAGAAGTACCCCGGGTACTTCATCCGCTTGATCATCTCGATTTCGTAGTCCAGCCGGCGTTCGTACTCGTCGATCGCGTGGCGCAGCGCGCCCGTCGCCGCCAGCTGCCGCAGCCGCGGCAGCCGCTCCCTGAAGCCTTCGCGCGTGACGTGCTCGAAGTAGCCGTCGAGGGTGAAGCCGGACGGCACGTCGAAGTTCGGCAGGTAGTTCGCCCCCTCGGGCAGTACGACGTTACAGCGCTCGGCAATCCGGCGCGTGTTGGCCAGCGCGTCGGGGAAGTCCCTGAACGTCTCCGCCATCTCGTCGGCGGTCTTCAGGAAGAACTCCTTTGCGTCGTACCGCAGGCGCTTCGGATCCGTGAACGCCTTCCCGGTGCCGATGCACAGCAGGACGTCGTGCGGGTGCGCGTCGGAGGGCCGCAGGTAGTGGACGTCGTTCGTGCAGACCATCCCGAGGCCGAGGTCGCGCGCGATCGCCGGAATCCCCTCGTTGACGGTGCGCTGCTCCGCAATCCCGTGCCACTGCATCTCGAGGAAGAACCGATCCGGCCCCAGGATGTCGCGGTACTGCGCCGCCGCCTCGCGCGCCTTCTTCTCCTGCTGGTGCGACAGACCTTCGGCAACCTCGCCCTTCAGGCAGCTGCTCAGACCGATCAGCCCTTTCGCATGCTGCGCCAGCAGCTCCTTGTCGATGCGCGGCTTGTAGTAGAACCCCTCGGTGTAGCCGGCCGACACCAGCTTGATCAGGTTGTGGTAGCCCTCGAGCGTCTCCGCCAGCAGCACCAGGTGATTCTGCGTCTCGCCCGGATTGCCGCTCCTGGCATGCCGGCTGCCGGGCGCCATGTACACCTCGCACCCCAGAATCGGATTCAGGCCGCGTGCCCGTGCGTGGTCGTGGAAGATGACCGACGAGAACATGTTGCCGTGCTCGGTGACGGCTATGGCGGGCATCTTCAGCGCGACCGCCTGATCGAGCAGCTCGTCGATCCGGCAGGCGCCGTCGAGCAGCGAGTACTCGGTGTGCAGGTGCAGGTGGACGAAGTCAGACATGATTCACGAGATTTGAGACGCTCGAATATTCCCCTACTCCCATTCGATCGTCGACGGCGGCTTCGAGGAGATGTCGTACACCACGCGGTTGACGCCCTTGACCTCGTTCACGATTCGCGACGAGATCCGCGCGAGCAGCTCGTGCGGCAGCCGCGCCCAGTCGGCGGTCATCCCGTCGCGGCTCTCGACGGCCCGGATGGCGATGGTGTACTCGTAGGTCCGCGCGTCGCCCATCACGCCGACGCTCTGCACCGGCAGCAGCACCGCGAAGCTCTGCCACAGGCGCGTGTACCAGCCGTCGCGCTTCACCTCCTCGGCGACGACCGCGTCGGCGCGGCGCAGGAGATCGAGCCGGGCCGGCGTCACCTCGCCGAGGATGCGCACCGCCAGCCCCGGTCCGGGAAACGGCTGCCGGACGACGAACTCCTCCTCGAGGCCCAGCTTCCGGCCGACAGCGCGGACCTCGTCCTTGAAAAGCTCGCGCAGCGGCTCGACCAGCTTCATCCGCATCCGCTCGGGCAGGCCCCCGACGTTGTGATGGCTCTTGATGAGCGCCGATTGGCCGACGATCGACACCGACTCGATCACGTCCGGATACAGCGTACCCTGCCCGAGGAAATCGACCTGGCCGAGCTTCGCCGCTTCCTGCTCGAACACCTCGATGAACGTCGCGCCGATCGTCTTCCGCTTCTGCTCGGGGTCGACGACGCCCGCGAGGCGGTCGAGAAACAGCTTCGACGCGTCCACGAAGACGAGCGGCAGATGGAGACGCTCGTACCGGCGGCGGATCTGCTCGGCTTCGTTCAGCCGCAGCACGCCGTTGTCGACGAAGATGCAGGTGAGCCGGTCGCCGACGGCGCGGTGCAGCAGGAGCGCCGCGACCGTCGAGTCCACGCCGCCCGACAGCGCGCAGACGATCCGCCCGTCGCCGACCTGCCGGCGAATCTTCGCCGTGGCCTCCTCGACGAACGAGGCCATCGTCCAGTCGCCGGTGCAGCCGCAGACGTCGTAGGCGAAGTTGCGCAGGATATCGAGCCCGTGGTCCGTGTGCACGACCTCCGGGTGGAACAGGATCGCGTAGAGCCCGCGATCCGGGTTCGCCATCGCGGCAACCGGCGCGTTCGCGCTCGTCGCCACGATCGAGAAGCCGGGCGGCGGCGCCGCGACGAAGTCGCCGTGGCTCGCCCAGACGCGCAGTTCGTCGGGGAGGCCGGTGAACAAGGCGGCCGGGTCGCCCACCTGGACCGCCCCGCCGGTCTGCCGCGCCCGGCCGGCTCCCTCGGCTCGTTCAGTCCGTTTGACCCCGATCGTCGCGTGGCCGTACTCGCGGTGCGGCGCCGGCGCCACACGTCCGCCGAGCGCGTGCGCCATGATCTGCATGCCGTAGCAGATCCCGAGCACCGGCACGCCGGCGTCGAACACCGCGGCGTCGCACTGCGGCGCGCCGGCTTCGTCCACGCTCCGCGGTCCGCCCGACAGGATGACGCCCGCCGGCTGCCGCGCCCGGATCTTCGCGGCCGGCGTATCCGGCGACCACACTTCGGAGTACACCGACAGCTCACGCAGACGTCGCGCGATGAGCTGCGTGAACTGCGATCCGAAGTCGAGAACGATGATGGTCTGATGGCTCACCTGACGCGGCCCGGCCCAACTTGTCGAGGGGTGGATGATTCGACGCTATTATAGCGGCGTGGCCACGCGACAGACCACAATATGTTGTAGTGCAGTTGCCCTCGCGACAGTAGCTGCGCTCTCGCTCGCCGCCGATCGGCCCGAGGGCCTTCCGCTCTTTCCCCTCGAGACCGTCTGGACGCTGCCGCTCAACAACCCCGCCACCGCTCCCGCTGCCTACGACGGGAACCGCGCGTACTACCCGATTGCCGACGATCGGACGGTTGCCTACGATCTCGAGCTCGGCACCCGCCTGTGGATTGCCCCGGTCGGCACGCGAATGGAACCGGCCGCCGGCGGCGGTCTCGTGTTCCTCGCCCGCCCGGGATCGATGGCCGCATTGAGCGGCGAAACCGGTTCGATTCTCTGGGAGCTGCCGCTCCCCGGCGCGCTGTCGGTCCCGCCCGTCTGGGACACCGGCTGGCTCGTGCTCGCCACCGCCAGCGGACGCATCCTCGCGCTGCGGGCGAGCGACGGCCAGGCGATCTGGCAGCGCGACCTCGGCTCTCCCGCCCACGCCCCTCCCGCGCTCTCCGGCCATCGCGTGTTCGTCCCGACCGAAGACGGCCGTCTCGTCGCGCTGTCGATCGACGACGGCCATCCGCTGTGGGATCGTCGTCTCGGCGGCGCCGCGAGCGACATCCTGGCGCTCGACGACCGGCTCTACGTCGGATCGAAGGACAACTTCTTCTACTGTCTCGAGACGAAGGATGGCGCCGAGGACTGGCGCTGGAGGACCGGCGCCGACGTCATCGGCCTGCCGGTCGTCGACGAGCGCGCGGTGTACTTCGTGTCACTCGACAACGTGCTGCGCGCCCTCAGCCGGAAGAGCGGTGTGCAGTACTGGAAGGCGACGCTGCCGCTGCGGCCCACCTCAGGGCCGATCCGGGCGGGCGACGCGCTGCTCGTCACCGGGCTTGCGGAGTCGCTGCTCGGCTACAAGATGAAGGATGGGAAAAGCGCCGGCAACGTCGCGCTCGCCGGCGAACTCGCCGGCCATCCCTACGTCCTCGACCGGCCGGGTGCGGCCGGGCCGCTCATCCTGCTCCCCACGCGCGACATCGCGTCGGGCGAGACCGTCACTGCCCTCACCCACTCGCTCGAGCCGCCGATCATGCCGCTTGCGACGCTGCCGGACGTCGAGACGGTCACGATGCCGTCGGCGCCGTCGAGGCCGTCGTCTTGAGCTCCGGCCTGACCGCGGCGGCCAGTCGGCGGACCCCCTCCTGGATCCGCTCCGCCGACGGCGCGGAGAACGACAGCCGCGCGTATCGGCTCGCGCGGCCGTCGACGAAGAACGCGCTGCCGGCGACGTAGACCACGCCGTGCTCGAGCGCACGCGTGAGCAGAGCGTCGGTGTCGATCGGTCCGGGAAGAGCGACCCACAGGAAGAAGCCGCCCTTCGGCTGCGTCCATGACACCATGCCGTCGAGCTCGCGGTGCAGGGCCGCCTCCATCGCCGTGCGCTTCTCCTGATAGCCGCGGCGCAGGATCGGCAGCCGCGACGTGATCACGCCCCGCCGCCACGCTTCGCAGACGATGCGCTGGTCGAGCGGGCCGGTGCACAGATCGGCCGCCTGCTTGGCGACCTCCAGCTTGGCGACGATCGGAGGGGGTGCGGCGATCCAGGCGACGCGGAACCCGGGCGCCAGCGTCTTCGAGAAGCTGCTCATGTACACGACGCGGCCGTCGCGATCGTCGGCCTTGATCGGCCGCGTCTCCGCCGCCGTCGCGACATCGTCGAAGTGCAGCGCGCCGTACGGATCGTCCTCGACGATCAGCACGTCCTCGCGCGCGGCCCACTCGAGCAGCCGGCGCCGCTTGTCACGGCTGATCAGGAGGCCGGTCGGGTTCTGGAAGTTCGGCACGACGTAGAGAAACGCCACGCGACGGCCGGCGCCCCGCTCGCGCGCCAGGGCGCGCGCAAGATCCTCGAGATCGATGCCGTCGTCGTCCTGGCGCACGCCGACGAGCCGCGACTGGGCGTTGCGGAACGCGGTGATCGCGCCGGTGTAGGTCGGCAGCTCGACGAGCACGACGTCGCCGGGATCGACGAAGATTCTGGCCGTCAGGTCGAGCGCCTGCTGCGATCCGGTCGTGACGATGACCTCGTCCGCCGTTACAGTGGCGCCGCGGCCGGCGAGGATCTCAATCAGCGCCTCGATGAGCGGCCGGTAGCCGCGCGTCGCGCCGTACTGCAGGACGCTCGATTCGCGGCCGTCGAGCAGCTCGCGTGCGATGTCGCGCAACTCGTCCCATGCGAAGAGGTCGGGCGCCGGAAATCCGGGGGCGAACGAGACCAGATCCGGCACGCGCAGCGCGAGCGCGCTCATCTTGCGGATGGCCGACTCCTGCATCGTAGCCGCGGTGCGTGAAAACGAGCGATCGTAGTCAATCATGCGGGATGCCCCAGCGGTGAGGAGGCGACCGCCGGGCGGCCGACCGTCTGGCGCTTCGCGGCATATCCGCCGTAGAGCGCGACATAGGCGCCGAGCGCCGTCAATCCAATGTACTCGAAGACGAAGCCGCGCATGAGCAGCCACAGCATCTGCAGCGGCAGCACGGCGAGGCCGACGACGGGCACGAACGCAATCAGACCGACGCCCGACCACGCCAGCGCCGAGGCCAGCATCGCCGCGACGACCAGCGTCAGCACGACGGCGAAGACGCCGGCCAGCCCGGCGAGCTCGGCGCGGACGAACCGCGCCACGACCCGCAGGCCCTCGAGCACGCCGACGCCGTCGACGGCGATGATGATCTGCAGCAGCAGGTAGACGAGATTGACGATCGTGATCCAGACGACCAGGCCGACGGCCGCGAGCGCCGCGACGAGCGTCCAGCCCACGAGGGGCGCGCCGCTCCCGGCGGCACGGTACCCGTAGACGAGGAGCGCGATGTAGGCGGCCCCCGACGCGCCGTAGACCAGCACCAGGAGCAGCCCCAGGCGCAGGTACGGGCGGAACAGCCGGCGGCAGCCGCCGGTGAAGCGCTCGAGCGTGAAGGCGCTCGCGTCCCGCAGGGAGTCGAAGGTCAGGGGCTCGCGCTCGATCGCGCCGGCCGCCGCGTCGGCGGCCAGCATCACGTCCATCGTCCCGCCCTTGACGAGGAAGGTCAGGACGGAGCCGCCGAGCAGCACGATTGCGAACGCCGTCAGGAACGCGGCGAACGCCACCGGCTCGGCCACCAGCGCGCCGGCAATGGTCGTGAAGATTTCACGCAGGCTGCCCTGCAGCAGCTCGGCGAGGTCGGCGCCGAGGAGCACGGCGACGAGAATCGATGCGCCGATGATGGGGACGGCGAGGAGCACCTGAAAGGTGGACTCGGCGACGAACTGAATCGCGACTGCCTGCCAGTTGGCCGCCGCCAGCAGGGCGCCGCGCTTGAGGAGGTGCTTCAGGCCCAATCGATTTCACTATAGCACCCGTGTATGCTGTCTCCATCTTGGCTGCGCTGCTGTTCCGGATCGTGCGCGCCGGGCTCCTGGCAGCGCTTGCCGCAGGTCTCGCCGGCCTGGCCGTGGAGCGAGCCCGGTTCGGCGGGTCGAACGAGGCCGCGCTGCAGCAGATCGAGTCGGAGCTGCGCCACCGCTTCGATGTCAGCGCCGACACACTCGGGACGATCGCGGCCGCGCTCGGATCGCGGCCCGACGTCCTGCGCGCCGCTTCGCGCGATCAGGCCGCCGCGCGCCAGCTCTTCGAAGCCGCCGACGCAGCGCTTCCCCACGCCCTGGCGGGAAGGACCGGCGTGACCGTCTACTCGCCCTCGGCCACTCCGCTGGCCTGGGCGGGACGCGTGTCGGAACTGCCGCGCGGGCGCATTGACGGCCCGCCCGCGCTGTTCGTGACGCCCGGCGCGCTCGGCCCGCGGCTCGTCCGCGTCGAGCCGGTCGCCGACCCGAACCGTCCGGCCGGTCCCCGTCTCGCGACGGTTGTCGTCGAGCAGCTCCTCGGCGGCACCGGGGCCGTGCCGCTCGCCGACACGTTCACGGTATCGACGTCCATCGTCCCGGTGTCGCTGCGCGTGCGCGGCGCGGATCGGACGCCGCCGACGGCGCCCTATCAGTTCCTGATTCCGTCGCGCGGCGGCGGCGCGCTCGTCGAGGCCGACGTCTCGCCGACCGACCTGGCCGCCGCGCGCGCGCGCTGGCGGCGCGGTATCTGGGCGGCCGTGCTCTCGGTGCTGGCGGTCACGCTGCTGCTCTGCGCCGGGCCGCTCGTGGCGGTGCGCGCCGGCACGCGCGACGTCCGCGTGTTCGCCGCCGGCACGGTAGCGCTCGTGCTGACGCTCGTCGCCGCGTGGGGGCTGCTGCGCGTCGCGACGGCGCCGCTGGTCCGGAGTCCGGCGCTCGCCACCCCGCTCGACGTGCTCCTCGCGGGCCTGCTGGCCGCCGCGCTCGTCTGGGTGGCCATCGACTCGGTCGAGCGCCGGCGCCTGACGCGCCCGCCGCGGCTCCCGCCCGGCCTCCCGGCGCTCGGCTGGACCGCCGTGCTGTTCGCCGCCGCCGGCGTCGCGGATTTGGCGATCGTCGTGGAGTACGAACGCGCGCTGGCGGCCCTCGTCTCGCACACGACGCTCGATCTCCTGCACTTCTCGCTCCACCCGGCGAGCGTCCCGCGTCTCGCGATGGCGTTCGGGCTCGTCCTGCTGCACGCCGCCGTGCTGTGGAGTGCCGTTGCGGCGGTCCGTCTCGCGTCGACGGCCCGGCGGCGGCCGCAAACAGGATCGATCCTTCTCGCGGCGGCCGCCGCCTGGACGGCCGGCGCCGGCGTGGCGCTGGCCGTGTCGGGTCCGCGGCGGCTGCCGATTCCCATCGAGCCGCTGCTCGTCGTCCTCGCGGCGGTCGGGCTGTCGGCCCTCGCCGCCGCCTCGCTCGTGCGGCGCGAGCGCCGGGCGTCGCAGGCCGCCCGCCTCGGCCTCATGTTCCTCGGCCTGCTCGTGCCGGCGGCCGCCATGTATCCGTCGCTCGTCGCGTTTGGCACGGCGGCGAAGGAGCGGCTCGTCGCGACCCAGTTCGGTCCGGAAGCGCGCAGCCTGCGCCGGGATTTGCAGCTGCGCCTGCAGCGCGCACTCGAGCAGATCGACGCCCTGCCCTCGCTCGACGAATTCGTGATGGCCCCGCCCCAGGCGGCGGCACCGGCAACCGACCGGGCGTTCCTGGTGTGGTCGAAGACCGATCTCGCGACGTTCCGGCTGACCTCGGCCGTCGAGCTCTACGCCGCGGACGGGCACATCGTCAGCCGGTTCGAGATGAACCTGCCCGAGTACGCGACGCCGCGTCACCAGGCGACGACGTGCGAGTGGGACGTCACCGACGAGCCCGCGCCGTTCGGATCGAGCGAGCGCCACGTGCTGCGCGCGAGCCGCGGCATCTGCGTCCGGGGCCGCAACGTGGGGTCGATTGTCGTCCGGCTGATGCTCGACTACCGCACGCTGCCGTTCATCTCGACGGAGAGCCCGTATCTCGAATCGCTGCGCCACGACGAGCCGCAGCCCGAGGCGGCGCCGGGGCGCGACGTCGAGTTCGTCGTCTACGGCTGGAGCCGGGCGCCGCTGTTCGCGTCGGGCACGGGCGTCTGGACGCTGCCCGACGAGGTGTTCGATCGAACGGTCGCGTCGCGCGCGCCCTTCTGGGCCACGCTGACGCGCGACGATCAGACCTACCGGGTGTACTTCCTCAACGACCGCGGCGGCATCTACGCGCTCGGCTACCCGGTCATCACCTGGTTCGGGCACCTGGTGAACCTCGCCGAGCTCGTGACGCTGATCGGCGTGCTGTACCTGGCGCTCCTCCTCGGTGCGACGGCCTTCAACGCCCTGACGTCGCGCACGCCGGCGAGCGGCCGCGCGCTGCTGCGCGAGATCCGATCGAGCTTCTATCGCAAGCTGTTCCTCGCGTTCGTCGCCGCCGCGGTCCTGCCGGTCGTCATTCTGGCGGTCGCGACGCGCGCGTACTTCGCCGCGCAGTTCCGGGCCGGGATCGAGCAGTCCGCCGCCCGGACGGTGACCGTCGCGCAGCGGCTGGTCGAGGACTATGCCACGCTCCAGCAGCGCGGCGCCGCCGCGCTGCAGCCGATCGACGACCAGATCATGGTCCTCGTCGGCCGCGCGATCGACGAGGACGTGAACCTGTTCGAGCGGGATCACCTGCAGGCGACGAGCGCGCGCGACCTGTTCGTCACCGGGCTCCTGCCGACGCGCACGCCGGGCGACGTGTACCTGCACGTCGTCCTCGAGCGGCTCCCGAGCTACGTGGGTCCCCAGGACGGGTATCTGCTCGCCTCCGCGCCGGTTCGCGCCGGGGGACGCGAGGGCATCGTGACCGTGCCGGTCGCCCTGCAGCAGCAGCAGACCGAGCGGCAGATCGACGAGCTGGATCGGCGCGTGCTGTTCGCGTCCGTGCTCTTCAGCCTGCTCGGCGCGGCGCTCGGCTACTGGATGGCGGAGCGGATTGCCGATCCGGTGAACCGCCTGACCCGCGCGACACGGCGGATCGCGCGCGGCGACCTCGACGCCCGTATCGCGACGACCTCGTCGGACGAACTGCGCCGCCTGGTACAGGACTTCAACCAGATGGCCGCCGACCTGAAGCGCCAGCGCGCCGAGCTCGAGCGGACGCAGCGGCTCGAGGCCTGGGCCGACATGGCGCGCCAGGTGGCGCACGACATCAAGAACCCGCTGACGCCGATCCAGCTCTCCGCCGAGCACGCGCGCCGCGTCAACAACGATCGCGGACGTCCGCTGTCGCCCGCGCTCGACGGCTGCGTCGACGCGATCCTCAGCCAGGTACGCCTGCTGCGCCAGATCTCGGCGGAGTTCTCGAGCTTCGCGTCTCAGCCTGCGCCGCGGCCCGAGCCCGCCAGGCTGGCCGACGTCGTCGGTGAGGTCGTGGATCCGTATCGCGCGGGCCTGCCCGCCCGCGTCGAGATTCACACGGACGTGCCGCCCGACCTGCCGGCCGTGACGATCGACCGGACGCTCTTCGCGCGCGCGCTGACCAACGTCATCGAGAACGCCTTGCACGCGATGCCGGGCGGCGGGCGGATCGACATCGATGCCGCCGGGCCGTCGCCCGCCGCGCCGGCCGCCGTGACGCTTCACGTGCGTGACACCGGCGTCGGGATGGAGCCGGATGCGGTCGCCCGCATCTTCGAGCCGTACTTCTCGACGAAAGCCTCCGGCACGGGGCTCGGTCTGACCATCGCCAAGCGCAACGTCGAGCTGAACCACGGCACGATCCAGGTCGAGAGTCAGCGCGGCGCGGGCACGACCGTCACCATCACCCTGCCGCTCGATGCCGGCAGCGGCCGACCGTAGGGACGGTCTTCACAGAACGACTGTAGGGGACGGCCTTCAGGCCGTCCCGAATAGCGGCCGGCCTTCACAGGACGACTGTAGGGGACCGCCTTCAGGCCGTCCCGATCCAGGCCGTCCCGAACCAGGGTGCGGGGCCGTCCTCCTGTCTAGCGGGCGGCGCTGTCGCGCGGGGCGGACGCTTCGGAGGGATGGGCGGCCGCGTCCGGCATCCGCGGCTCCTCCCGGGGACCGCCGGCAGCCCTGGCGCCCCTGTGGCGGAGTTTCGTGATCGCCATGCCGACGAAGGCGGAGAACAGGTAGGAGTACGCGAGCGCCACCAGCACGAACCGGGGATGCGTCGTGATGAGCATGATGCCGGCGGCAATCAGCAGCAGGACGGTGTACGGACGGCGACTCTGGAGGTCAATCGTCTTGAAGCTGCGGAACCGGATGGTGCTGACCATCAGCACCGCGGGCACGAGCACCATCAGGAGGGCCGGAAGGGCCGCGCGGTAGTCGTACAGCCCGGCCGGGTATGCGAACACCGTGGCCGCCGGCACCGCCGCCGCGGCCGGGCTCGGCATCCCGACGAAGTACCGCTTGTCGGCGGCCGCCGACTGGATGTTGAAGCGCGCCAGGCGCATGGCCGCGGCGGTCACGAACATGAAGCCGGCTGCCCAGCCGAGCCGTCCGAGCGGCGACAACCCCCAGGCGAACGACAGGATCGCCGGGGCGATGCCGAACGAGATGATGTCGGCGAGCGAATCGAATTCGACCCCGAAGTCGCTCGCCGTTCCGGTCAGCCGCGCGATGCGGCCGTCGAGAATGTCCAGCAGGATGGCGAAGCCGATGAAGGGCGCGGCCGTCTGGTACTCGCCGCGCATCGCGTAGACGACGCAGGCGTATCCGCAGAACATGTTGCCGAGCGTGAAGAGGCTCGGCAGCAGGTAGACTCCGCGGCGAAAACGCCGGCGCGGCCGATCCGTCGCGCGGCGCAGGAACCGCAGGCGCCCGCTCTCGAGGTTGGGCACGTCGATCAGTGTAGCACCGCGAGTACGGTTTCGCCGCCCCGCACCTTCTCGCCGACCGACACGCGAATTGTCGCGTCCGGCGGGACGAAGACGTCCATTCGGGATCCGAACTTCATGATGCCGAAGCGCTGTCCGGCGCGCACCTGCTCGCCCACGGCCAGACGGCAGACGACCCGGCGCGCCAGGATGCCGACAATCTGCCGCGCGACGATCGTCTGGCCGGCGTGGTCGATCCAGATCTCGCTGCGCTCGTTGGCGGTTGCCGCGTCGTCGCGGTATGCGGGCAGGAAGCGGCCGCGCGTGAACACGACGCGCGTCACCGTGCCGGACACCGGCACCCGGTTGACGTGGACGTCCAGCGGCGACAGGAAGATGCTGATCTGCTGCCACGCTCCGGGCGGCGCCGACGCGGCCGCCGCCGGGCCGGCCACGAGCACGCGCCCGTCGGCCGGCGCGAGCACCTCGCGCTCGGGCACGTCCCGACCGCCGCGCTCGGGATCGCGGAAGAAGAACAGGAAGAAGCCGGCGATGGCGACGAACGCCGCCGCGAGCGGCCACCCCATCGTGGCGCCCGCGAGCGCGGCCAGCGCGAGCGCGATGCCGATGAACGGAAAGCCGGCCGGATCGATGCGCAACGGATGCTGTGCGGGATGGGATGAAAGCGCCCGCGACTCCCGGAAGGGGAACGGTCGCGGGCGCGGTGAAATCGCGGCCGGTCAGCTCCGGATCTGGGCCCGGATCTCCGCGTGCGACGCCATCGAGACGGGCGCCTGGGTATGCTGGTGGCGCCGGATGATGTCCTCCATCCGATCCTTGATCTGGAGCTTGCGCTTCTTCAGATTGACTTCTTCGAGCTGTTCGGGGGCGGAGAGGTAATGCTTGGCGGAGAGTTGATTCAGGCGATCTTCTAATTCGTGGTGCTTGTCGGCGAGCTCATGGAACTCCTGGTCGCTCTGCAGCAACAGTTCCTTCAGGTCCTGTTTTGCAGCATTCATGCGTCGCCTCCTTGATCAGACCTGTCCTTCCATACACGTGAAAAGTACCATAAGGGCCGGGACGTTGCAAGATCAGCCGGCGGGGTTCTCCCGCCAGAGCACGAGCGCGTCCTCGACCGGCTGCGAGTAGTACGCCCGGCGCACCCCCGCCACGGCGAAACCGAGCCGCTCGTACAGCCGGCGCGCCTCCTCGTTCGATCGCCGCACCTCGAGCGTCGCCCGCCGCGCGCCCAGCCGTGCCCCCTGGCGCAGCACCTCCTGCATCAACGCCGTGCCCGCGCCCGCCCGGCGGTGCTCCGGCCGCACCGCCACGTTGTTGATGTGCATCTCGTCGAGCACCCGCCAGAACGAGCAGAAGCCGATGATCGCCCCCGACGCATCGCGGATCACGTAGCAGAAGGACACGTCCCGGTTCTCGAGCTCGGCGAGGTACATCTCGCGCGTCCACGGGTTCGTGAACGACGCGCGCTCGATCGCGAGCACGGCATCCAGATCCTCGGTGGAGGCGAGCGGCTCGATCGCCCAGTTCGCCATGCCGGTCACCGCCGGGCGTCCCGCGCCAGCTCGGCGTCCGGCCGCCGCACGTAGAGCGGCCGCACGGCCGAGGGCCCGGCCGGCCGTCCGCTCCGCAGGCGGATCGCGCCGAGCCGTCCGATGGCGCCCGCAAGCGGCGGCGCCACCAGCACGTGTGCCGATGCCGCGTGCCGGTGGACGATCGCGGCGTAGCGGACCGCGCCGTCGCCGACGAACATCGACGGCATCACCATCCGCTCGTCCGCCCATCGCTCCAGCGTCGCCTCGGCCGCGCCGACGCGCGGTTCCTCGACGATCGCCAGCCGCTCTGGATCGAACAGCGGCCGATCGGAGACGCGATACGCCGCCGTGAACACCTCGTGCCGATGCGCATCCATCCAGGCCGCGACGATCGTCCCGGCCGGCATCGCCTCGCTGCCCGCGTGCGCGAGCGCTTCGAGCGCCGACACGGCAGCGACCGGACGGCGCCCGACGAAGGCCAGGCCCTGAATCGTGGCAATGCCGATGCGCAGGCCCGTGAAGGAGCCCGGACCTGCCGCGACGGCGAACGCATCCACGTCGTCGATGCCGAGGCCGCACGACTCGACGAGCCCGAGGATCTCGCCCGGCAGCCGCTCGCCGTGCGTGCGCGACTCGTCGCCGCGCCGCTCGGCGACGATCCGATCGTCTTCGACGAGCGCGGCGCTTCCGGCGGCGGTCGTCGTGTCCAGGGCCAGCACACGCATGGGATACACTAAAGCATACTCCCCATGGGTTTTCCGTCTGATCCCACCGTGTCTCGTCCGGGCGCGGGCGCGGCCGCTCGCGCGCCGGCCACGACGACGCCGGCGATGCGCCAGTACTTCGACGCCAAGCAGCAGCATCGGGACGCCATCCTCTTCTTCCGGATGGGCGATTTCTACGAGATGTTCTACGAGGACGCGCTCGTGGCCGCCCGCGCGCTCGATCTGACGCTGACGTCGCGCTCCCGGGACGCCGGCGGTGGCGCCATCCCGATGTGCGGCGTGCCGTATCACGCGGTGGACGGCTACGTCGCGCGACTCGTGAGGAAGGGATTCCGCGTCGCGATCTGCGACCAGGTCGAGGATCCGCGCAAAGCCAAGGGGATCGTCAGGCGCGAAGTCGTGCGCGTCGTCTCGCCCGGCACCCTGACGGATGCGAACTACCTCGACGCCCGCGAGCCGGCGTTCCTGATGGCTGTCGCCCCGCTGCCCGCCGGCGCGGGCGCCGGCGTGGCGCTGCTCGACCTCTCGACCGGCGAGTTCAGCGCCGCCGAATACCAGGGCGAGGCGGGCCTCCAGGCGCTCGCAGACGAGATGACCGTGCTTCGGCCGCGTGAGATCGTCGTCCCGTCGGAGGACGAGAGCCGGGCCGTGGCGCTCGCGCGCGGCGCGGGCGTGCCGGTGACGCCGGTGGACGGCTGGGCGTTCGACGCCGAATCCGCGCGGCGGATGCTGCTCGATCAAGTGCGCGCGGGCGGCCTCGAAGGCTTCGGCCTCGATCGCCATCCGGGAGCGGTGTCGGCGGCCGGAGCGCTCGTCCACTATCTTCGCGGCACGCAGAAGGCGGACCTCGCGCACGTCCGGGCCATCGAATACCGCGAGCACGCCGATTTCCTCATCATCGACCCGACCACGCTCGGGCATCTCGAGATCGTCGCGGGCTCGGAAGGCGGACGCGACGGCTCGCTGCTGGCCGAGCTGGACCGGACGGTGACGTCGATCGGGAGCCGTCTGCTGCGCAGCTGGCTGCTTCGTCCGCTCGTCTCGCTCGAGCCGATTCGGGATCGGCTCGACGCGGTCGAGGAACTGGCGTTCCGGACGACCGACCGCGGCAGGTTCCGCGACGCCATCAAGGCCGTGCAGGATCTCGAGCGCCTGGTGGCGCGCGCGGCGCTCGGCACCGCCGGGCCGCGCGATCTCGTGGGCCTGAAGCAGTCGCTCGGCGTCGTGCCTCGGGTACGCACGCTGCTCGCGGATCTGCAGGCGCCGCTCGTCCGCTCGCTCGTCTCCGAGCTCGACGATCTGGCCGATCTGCGTGAGGCCATCGAGACGGCGCTGGTGGACGATCCGCCGGCGCTGGCGCGCGACGGCGGCTTCACGCGCGACGGCATCGATCGCGAGCTGGACGAGCTGAAGGCGACGAGCCGCGGGGGGAAGCAGGTCATCGCCGAGATGGAGGAGCGCGAGCGCGCCCGCACCGGCATCGCGTCGCTCAAGGTCCGCTACAACCGCGTGTTCGGGTACTACATCGAGGTCTCCAAATCGAACCTGCACGCGGTTCCTCCAGACTATCACCGCAAGCAGACGATTGCCGGCGGCGAGCGCTTCATCACTCCGGCGCTGAAGGAGTACGAGGAGAAGGTGCTCGGCGCCGACGAGCGCATCGTCGAGCGCGAGCTCGAGATCTTCGAGGCCCTGCGGCGGCGCGTGGCCGATGACGCGCCGCGCATCCAGGCGACGGCGCGCGCCCTGGCGGGACTCGACGCGCTCGCGGCGCTCGCCGAGGCCGCTGCGCTCGGCAACTACATCAAGCCGCACGTCCACGACGGCGACGAGCTGTGGATCGCCGACGGACGCCACCCCGTGGTCGAGCGGCGGACCGCGACGGGCGAGCCGTTCGTGCCGAACGACGTCCTGCTCAACGGGACCTCCTCTCAACTCGTCATCCTGACCGGCCCGAACATGGGCGGCAAGTCGACCTACCTGCGGCAGACGGCGCTCATCTCGGTCATGGCGCAGGCCGGCTCGTTCGTGCCGGCGCGCGAGGCGAAGCTGCCGATCGTCGACCGGATCTTCGCGCGCGTCGGCGCCTCGGACAACATCGCGCGCGGCCATTCGACCTTCATGGTCGAAATGCAGGAGACCGCCAACATCCTCCACACGGCGACCTCGCGCAGCCTCGTCGTCCTCGACGAGATCGGCCGCGGGACCGCGACGTTCGACGGTCTCAGCATCGCGTGGGCCGTGGCGGAGTACCTCGCGACGCACTCGAAAGTGCGGCCAAAGACGCTGTTCGCCACGCACTACCACGAGCTGACGGATCTGGCCGACGCGACGCCCGGCGTGGTGAACTGCCATGTGGCCGCCCGCGAGTGGAAGGACGACATCGTCTTCCTGCGCAAGATTCTGCCCGGCCGTTCTGACCGGAGCTACGGGATCCAGGTGGCACGACTCGCGGGTCTCCCGCTCCGCGTCATCGAGCGTGCGCGCGAGATCCTGTCGGCGCTCGAGCGCGACGAGCTGACGCGCGGCGGCCGGCCGTCGCTGAGCGGCACCCCGACCGAGCCGCAGCAGCAGCTCGGCCTCTTCCAGCCGTCCGCGCCCGACGACCGTCTGCGCGAAAAGCTCGCCGCGATCGACGTGGATCGGCTGACGCCCCTCGAGGCCCTGACGATGCTGGCGGAGCTCAAGAAGGAGAGCGGTACATAGGGACACACAGGCCGGCCCTTCGCGCTGCGGCCCGGTGTGGTCGATGTGTCCTCTGGACCCTCTGCGTCCTTGGTTCTCTTCGTCCTGCGGCAGCCTCCCCCGTCGTCGATCCGGCGTATCGCTTCCGCACGATTGCGACCGCGCACTTCGTCGTCTACTTCCATCAGGGCGAGGACGCGCTCGCGGTTCGGCTCGCGTCGATTGCGGAGGACACCTGGCGCACGCTCGATCACCGCTTCGGCCGCCGGCCGCCGCGGCTGACGCACGTGCTGCTCGTGGATCAGACGGATCTCGCCAACGGCTGGGCGTCTCCCCTGCCCCGCGACGTGGTCTTCGTGACGGCGGCGTGGCCGGCTGCCTCCGACTCCATCGGCTACGAGGACGACTGGCTGCGGCTGGTGTTCACGCACGAGTTCACGCACATCGTGCACCTCGATCGATCCGAAGGGTGGGCGCGCTTCGTGCGCGGCGTCTTCGGGCGTGTGCCGCTCGCGTTTCCCAACCTGTTTCTTCCGGAATGGCAGATCGAAGGGCTCGCCACCTTCGAGGAGAGCCGCGTGACCGGCGCCGGCCGCCTGCACGCCGGCGACTTCGCGGCGATCGTCGGTCAGGCAGCGCGCGCGCGCCGGCTCGAGCCGCTCGATCGCGTGAACGGGGGCCTGGTGGACTGGCCGGGCGGGCTGGCGCCGTACGCGTACGGCGCGGGCTTCACGGCGTATCTCGCCGAGCGCTTCGGCGAGGGCCGCCTGGCGCAGCTCGCCGACGCGACGGCGCGCCGGCTGCCGTTTCTCGGCTCGGGCGCATACGCTCACGTGTTCGGCGAGCGGCTGGGCACGCTCTGGAACGAGTACGAAGCGTCGCGCGCCCGGCGGACGCCGGCCGCTCCGGCCAGGCCGGCGACGCAGCTCACGCACCAGGGCTTCGTCGCGCTTGGACCGCGGTTCGATGGCGCGTGCGGCGAGTGCCCGCTGTCAGTGCTCTACTCGACCCAGACGCCGCACGAGCTGCCGTCGCTCTATCGGGTGACGCTCGACGGATCGGCGCCCCGGCGCCTCGCCACGCGATATCTGGGATCGACGGTGGCGCCAGGACGCGATCGCATCTACTTCGATCAGCAGGAGGTGCGCCGCGAGGCCGGGCTCTACAGCGACCTGTACGCGCTCGACCGCCGCACCGGCCGCATTGTCGCGCTCACGCACGAAGCCCGGCTCCTCGATCCGGACCTGTCGCCGGACGGATCGACCATTGTCGCCGTCCGCGCTGCGCCGGGAAGAAGAGATCTCGTCGCGGTGCGACTGGAGGCGGACCGCGGGCACGTTGTGGACGTGATCGCCTCGGAACCGGAGACGCAGTTCGACGCGCCCCGCTGGTCGCCGGATGGGCGGTCGATCGCCGTCGAGCGGCAGCGCCGCGGCGAATGGCCGGAGATCGTCGTCGTCGACGCGGCCTCTCGGACCGTGCGCGTCGTCGCCGCGGCGCCCGCCACGCGGATCGTCACGCCCGCGTGGCGCCCCGACGGCCGCGCCATCGTCGCCGCGGCCGCCCGTGCGGACGAACCCTTCAATCTCTACGAGTTTCCGATCGACGGCGGCCTGGTGCATCAGCTCACGTACGCGGCCGGCGGCGCCACGTGGCCGGACGTCTCACCCGACGGCCGCTCGATCGTCTACGTGGGCCTCACAGCGCAGGGCTCCGACCTGTTCGAGGCGCCGTACGCGGACGACACGGACGCGGCAGAAGGCATCCAACAGGCGGGCCGTCCCGGCCAGTCGGTGCCGGCCGTCGCCATGGATAGAACGGCCGGTAACGCGGCGCCCGCCTCCGCGCCGTATTCGCCGTGGGCGACGCTGGCGCCCGTGGCGTGGACGCCCCTCTTCACGGCCGACTCGCGGCAACTGCGCGCCGGGATCGCGACGGGAGGCAGCGATGTGCTCGGCTACCACGCGTACGCCGCCTCGGCGACGTGGCTCGTGCGCGGGCCGTCCGGCCGGGCGGGGTCCCCGGCGACGCCCGACTGGGAGATCTCGTACGCCTACACGCGGTGGCGCCCGCTGTTCTTCGTCGATGCTTCCGAGCAGACGTCGTTTTTCGCCGGTCCGCCCGATGCGTCGGGTCTCGCCGCCACCGAAACGCTCCACGAACGCGAGCTTCAGGCCGGCGTCGTCTTCCCCGTCTCCCACGTGCGCGTGGCTCAGACCGCCCTCCTCTCGTTCTCGCGCGCGGTCGATCGCTACGCGCCGTCGGCTGCGTCCGACGTGGATCGCGCCGCGATCCGCGCCGGCTGGGCGGTCTCCACCGCCCATCGCTTCGGCTACTCGATCAGCGGGGAACGGGGCGTGACGATCGGCGCGACAACGGAGCTCGTGCGCAGCGCCCTCGGCGCCTCCGGCGATGCCAGAGCGGTGACGGCCGACGCGCGGGCGTACCTGCCCGGCGTGCGGGCGCACGATGTCGTCGCGCTGCGCGTTGCCGGCGGATGGTCGGCCGGCGATCGACTGGTGCGCCGCGGCTTCAATCTCGGCGGCGGCTCCGGAAACCTCTCGCCGCTCGATTTCGGCCGCGAAGCGATCAGCCTGCTTCGCGGGTTCCCGGTCGATACGTTCGCCGGGACGCATGTCGCGCTGGTCAACGCGGACTACCGCTTCCCGATCGCGTGGCCGCAGCGGGGGGTCGGCACCTGGCCGCTGTTCCTGCGGGCGGTGCACGGCGCGGTCATCGCCGACGCCGGGCACGCGTGGACGCGAGCCTTCGAGTGGCGCGACGTCAAGGCGGATGCCGGCGCCGAGCTGGCGCTCGACATCGTCGCCGGATACTCCCTGCCGCTGACCGTGACGGCGGGGGCGGCATGGGGGCGCGACGGCAGCGGGCTGGTCGCCGGCGGCGCCTGGTACGTACGCGTCGGCCGCGCCTTTTAGTCACCGGATGTCACCGCCGCTTTCGTTGACGCGCGTCCGGGGTTCTGCTGTAATCGGGCATCCGTTCATGTCATCAACGATGAAATCGATTGGCTCAGCGGTCATCGTGCTGTTGCTGGCCGCTGGCGCTGCCGCACTCGTGTATGCACGGTGGACCGGGGACGTCGCCGCCGGCGACCGCGCGCTCGCGGCCGGACAGTACGAGCAGGCGCTCGTCGCCTACCGCGCTGCCGAGGGACGATTCGATCGGTTGCCGGCCGCCCGCCAGCTCTTCGCGGACGACTACGCGCGCGTGGTGGCCAACGAGCTGTGGCTCCTCTATCGGCTCGGGCGGTACGACGAGACGATCGACCGCGCGGAGCGCGCGCCGGCCGGTGCGTCGCCGCACTTCTGGTCCGCCTGCGCGCTGTACGACAAGGCGGTCGTCGAGCAGAAGCCGGACGCCCGCCTCGGCTGGCTCACGCGGGCGGAGGACGAGTTCCGCCGCGCCGTCGAGGCCTCGCCGGCCGACTGGAACACGAAGTACGACTTCGAGCTGACCACGAGGCTCGCGGCCGAGCTGCGCAAGCAGCCGAAGACGCCCCCCAAACAGCTCATGCAGCTGCTGCGGCCGCCGCCGCAGGCCGGCAAGCCGACGCGCCGCGTGGGGTGAGGCCGGCGCGGCATGAGGTTCCTGCGTCCCGACTTCACGACGTGGTGGGAGATCCTGCCGGTCCTCGTGGCCTGCTGGGTGCTGCGCGTCGCGTACGTCCGCAGCGTCCGGCGGGGTCAGCGACCCCCGCCGCGGCTGGCGCGGCTGTCGCGCCGGACCACGTGGGCGCGCGAAGCCGGCGTCCTGGGCCTGTCCATCGTCGCCGCCGGCGCGCTGGTGTTCGCCCTCCTGCGGCCTCAGGTGCTGCTGGCGCAGCGCACGCCTGAAATCGAGCGTCAGGATCTGATCGTGATGTTGGACCGCTCGGCCTCCATGCGGGCGCACGACATCCAGCCGTCGCGCTTCTCGCGCGCGACCCTGGAGATCCAGAACTTCCTCCGGAACAAGCCGGAGGCAATCGATCGCGTGGGCCTCGTCGGGTTCGCCGACGCGTCGCTCATCCTGTCGTATCTGACGAAGGACGTCGACAACATCTCGTTCTATCTCGACTGGATCGATCGCGATCCGCAGACGCTGCTCGGCACCGACATCGGCGCCGCGCTGAAGAGCGCGCTCGAAGTCGCGAAGAAGGACGACCGGCAGACGCGCAAGATCTTCCTGCTCGTCTCCGACGGCGAGGACTACGGCGACGAGTTGAGCCGGCAGGTCGCCGCCTACCGTTCGCTCGGATACCACATCAACTGCATCGGCATCGGGTCCGATCAGGAGGTGCCGGTGCCGGTGCTCGACCCGACGGGACGGGAGACGCCGCTGCGCGACGAGCGCGGGCGCATCGTGAAGACGAAGTTCGAGGAGTCCACGCTCCGGCAGATCGCGGCGGCGACCGGCGGCCGGTACGTCCGCTCGACGACCGGAAGCGAACTGACGAGGGCCATCGCCGACATCGTCCAGGGCGAGCGCCGCGTCCTCGGGTGGCGGACGTCGACCGAATACCGCGATCTGTATCCGGCCGGCCTGGCGGTGGCTGCCGCCGCCGGCGCCGTCGTGTGGCTGCTGCTATGAGCATTCAGGAACCGATGACCGTTTCCGCCGCGACCACGGCCGAGCACGCCGCCGGCATCATCGCCGGCCTCGAGGCCGAGATTGGCAAGGTAATCGTCGGACAGCACACGCTGATCCGGCGCCTGCTGACCGGTCTCTTCGCCGCGATTCCCTTCGCCGTCTCCAAGGGACGGGCGCGCGCCGGCTGCGGCCACCTGCTGCTCGAAGGGGTGCCGGGCGTCGCGAAGACGCTGACGGCGACGACGCTCGCGCAGGCGATCTCGGCGAAGTTCCAGCGCATCCAGCTGACGCCCGACCTGCTGCCGGCCGACATCCTCGGCACCCGCATCTACGACGCGAAGACCGCCACGTTCCGCATCGAGCAGGGTCCGATCTTCACGAACATCCTGCTCGCCGACGAGATCAACCGCGCGACGCCGAAGACGCAGAGCGCGCTGCTCGAGGCGATGCAGGAGCGGCAGGTCACGCTCGCCGACACCACCTTCCCGCTCGACGATCCGTTCTGGGTGCTTGCCACCCAGAACCCGGTCGAGCAGGAGGGCGTGTACACGCTCCCCGAGGCGCAGCTCGATCGCTTCTCGATGATGCTGAAGGTCGGCTACCCGAGCGCGCGCGAGGAGATCGGGATGCTCCACCTGCGGCTCGCCGACACGTCGATCGAGCGGCGCGTCACGCCGGCCGACGTGAACCTGCTCCGCGAGTTCATCCGGGAGACGGTCTACGTCGACGAGAAGATCCTGGACTACATCGTGCGGCTCGGCCGCGCGACGCGGACGCCCGGGGACGTCGGGCGCGGCGACCTGAAGGAGCTGCTGCTCATCGGCATGTCGCCGCGCTCCTACCAGCACGTCCTCGCGCTCGCCCGCGTCACGGCGTTCCTCCACGGCCGCACCTGGGTGCTGCCCGCGGACGTGAAGGAGATTTTCTGCGACACCGCCCGGCACCGTATCGGCCGCACCGTCCGCGCCCAGGCGGAGAACATCGAGGCCGACGAGATCCTGACCGAGCTGCTGGGCGCCGTGGCGATACCGTGAAGCGCGCGGAGGGCACGGGCGTGTCCGGGAAGATCCGGAGCGGAAGCGACGGCTGCGGGCGGGGTGGGGCCCCGCGGGACACTGAGCCATGATCCCTGAACCCGTGATGCGCGAGCTGCGGTACATCGAGGTGTACACGGCAAAGAAGATCCGCAACCAGCGCGTGGGCGCGTACCAGAGCCCGCTGCGCGGCGCCGGGTTCGACTTCGACGAGCATCAGCTCTACCGGCCGGGCGACGACGTGCGCCGGATCGACTGGAACGTCACCGCGCGGATGGATGCGCCGTACGTCCGGCACACGCACGCCGAGCGCGAGCTGAACGTCATGATCGCGATGGACGTCTCGCGCTCGATGGACCTTGGCTCGTCGAAGTACTCCAAGCGCGAGGTGATGACCTTCATCACCGGCTCGCTGCTGTTCTCCGCGCTCTCGGACCAGATCAACACCGGGTTCCTCGCCTTCGGCGACCGCGTGCTGAGCGAGAGCGCGCCGCGCCGGACGCGCGCGGCCGCCTGGTCGGTCCTGCAGCAGTGCTGGGCCACCTCGTCGGACGCCAGGCGGACGCTGATGCTGCCGGCGATCCAGCACCTGAACAAGACGCTGAAGCGCATGAGCGTCGTCTTCCTCGTCTCGGACTTCATGACCGACGACGACGTGCTCGGCAGCAAGGAACTGGCGATCCTCGCCGATCGCCACGACGTGATCGCGGTCGTGCCCGAGGATCGCGCCGAGGCGAACCTGCCCCCCGGCCGCGGGTACCTGCGCCTGCGCGACCTCGAATCCGGCCGCCGCGTCTCGCTCGGGCTCACCGACCGGGCCCGCCGCCGCTACGCCGACGACGTGCGGCGGCGCCGTGAGGCGCTCACGCGCGCCTTCTACCGCGTCCCGATGGATTTCGTCTTCGTGCCGACCGACCAGAGCCCCGTCGAGCCGGTCCTCTCGTTGTTCGCGAACAGGGTATGAACGTGATGCCGAAGCAGTGGTCCGCTCATCGTCTCCTGCCGTTCGTGCTGGCGCTCGCGCTCGCCTCGCTCGCGGCGCCGTCGCGCGGGCAGGACCGGACGTCCGGGGGCACGAACGCCCCGGGTCGCGCCGCCGACGCGAAGACGCCGATTGTCGTGCGCACCTCACTCGACCGGACCGCCGTCTGGGTGGCCGACCACGTCACCTACGGCATCGACGTGGCGTGCGCCCGCGGCGTCGACATCCTCGACGAAGACCTGGCCAAGGACAAGCTGAAGCTCGAAGGGCTGGATCTGCTGGCCAGCGCCACGAGCGTCGAGACGGCGACCGACGGTACGACGATCCACCACTTCCGCTACACGCTGACGACCTACCAGGTCGACCGGCCGGCGCTCACGATCGCGCCGCTGTCGCTCCGCTACTACGTCCGGCGGCCGGGACAGCGGCTCGAGGACGCGGCGCCCGCCGGAGAGGTCGAGGTCCCCGCCGCGGTCATCGCTTACCGGAGCATGCTGCCCGACGCGCAGGACAGCTACGACCTGCGCGACGCGCCGCCGCCGCAGGTGCGGCCCCGGCGGTTCGCGCTGGCGCAGCCGGTCGGCCTCGGCCTCGTCATCGCGTCCATCGTCCCGTTCGGATTCGTCGCGGCCGCCGCGGTCCGCCGGCGTGGGCTTCCGGCTGCGCGTCGATCGGCCCGGCAGGTGCACGAGGACGAGCAGGCGACGCTCGAAGCGCTGCGCGCCCTCGATCTGACGACCGCCGAGGGGCGGCGTGCCGCGTATTCGCGCATGAACGAGCTGGTCCGCCAGCACCTGCGCGAGGCGTGCGACGTTGCGGGCCAGAGCCTGACACCGGCCGAGGTGGAGCCGGCGCTCGCGGCAAGGGCGACGTCGGTGCCGGCCGGGAGCGTCACCGCGCTGCTCGCCGCGTGCGAGCTGGCGCGCTATGCGCCGCCCGACGCGCTGCCCTCCGCCGATCAGTGCCGGACCGCGCTCGATCAGACGGCCGAGATCCTCGCCGCGCGCTGAGCCCGCGATGCGCTTTCTCCATCCCGGGTTCGCGTGGTGGCTGCTGGCCGCGCTGGCCGGCGTGGGCGTCCTGCAATGGACGCTGCGCCGCCGGTTCGCCGCCTCGACCACGGTCCGATGGCTCGGCGCGCGCGCCTACCGCGCCTCTCCGCTGCGGCGCCTGCCGTTCGTCCTGGTCGTGGCGTCGCTCGTGCTCGTCGGCCTGGCGCTGATGGAGCCGGTCATCCCGTACTCCCAGACCGAGGTGCGGTCGCGCGGTCTCGACATCGTCATGGTGCTGGATCTGTCGTCGAGCATGGAAGAAGAGATGAACCCGGCGCCGATCGAGCAGCTGATGCGGCAGCCGGGGCGGCCGCCCGGGAAGACGCGGCTCGAGGCGACCAAGAACGCGATCAAGACCTTCATCCACTCGCGCCGCGACGACCGCATCGGTCTCGTGGTCTTCTCCGACCACGCGTACGTCGTCAGCCCCCTGACGTTCGACTACGACTACCTGACGCACTACGTCGACATGGTCGACGACCGCATCCTGCAGGGAGAGGGCCAGACGGCCATTGGTGACGGGCTCGCGCTGGCCAACTACCTGCTCGCACGGCAGTCGCGCGGCGCCACCCACGGCCACCAGGTGATCGTGCTGTTCACCGACGGCGAGAACAACCGCGGGCGGGATCCGGTGGACGTGCTCGGCGAGTCGGCCGACGCCGACATCCGCGTGCACATGGTGGGCGTCGACCTCGAGCGCGAAGTGCGCGACAAGCCGCAGGTCCAGCGGCTGCTCCAGATGATCCAGCGGAACGGCGGGCGCTACTTCAACGCCAATTCCGAGCGCGATCTCGTCGCTGCCTCGGCGGCGATCGACTCGATCGAAAAAGGCTCGCTCGTGAGCAAGGCGTACGCGCGCGACGCGCCGGTGTACCAGTGGTTCGCCCTGCCGGCGCTCGTCTGCCTCGCCGCCGCCGCGGGTGTCCGCGCCATCCCCTACTTCGTCGATCAGACGTAGCGAAGGCCGGTCGGTTGGAGGTCCATCCGGCGGGAACGCTGCGACCCGGCGCGCGACCTCGTATAATTGTGCGCGCATGTCGAACAAATCCCGCTTTCTCCATACGCCGGTGGAACCGTTCGCGGTGCAGGCCGACCTGACGGCCGACCAGGTCCTGGCCCGGATGGAACGGATCTCGTTTCAGGGCCGCAACCTGGCGACGGCGCGGCGCGTGTGGCGCAAGATGCTCCAGGACGACGTCACGATCTTCCTCGGAATGGCCGGCGCGCTCAGCGCGGGCGGCCTGCGGCTGGTGGTCGCGCACCTGATCGCCCACCGCTACGTCGACTGCCTCGTCTCCACCGGCGCGAACCTCTATCACGACCTCCACGAGACGCGCGGCCAGCGGCACTACATCGGCTCGGCGCTCGCCGACGATGCGGCGCTCGCCAGCGAGCGGGTCGACCGCGTGTACGACACGTACGCCGACGAGGAAGAGTTCATCGGCAACGACAACTGGATCGCGGAGTTCGCCGCCGGCCTCGAGGCGCGGCCCTACACCTCGCGCGAATTCCTGTACCTGCTGGGGGGCCATCTGTGGGACGCCACGGGGCGCGACGGCATCCTGACGGCCGCCTATCGCGCGAAGGTGCCGATCTTCTGCCCCGCGATCGCCGACTCGTCGATCGGCATGGGGCTGTCGCAGGCCCGCCAGCACCGCCCCGGGACGGGGTACATCGACGTCATCGGCGACATCGTCGAGTCGGCGAACCTGATCATCCGGCGCCCGCGTACCGCGTCAATCGTGCTCGGCGGCGGCACGCCGAAGAACTTCATCAATCAGGCGTCGGTCCAGGCCGAGTTCTACAGCCCCGAGGTCGGCGGCCACAAGTACGCGCTGCAGATCGTCGCCGACGTGCCGCACTTCGGCGGGGCGTCCGGCGCGACGCTCGATGAGGCGGAGAGCTGGGGAAAGCTCGCGACCGACGCGGATCGCGTGACGGTGCACGCCGACGCGACGATCGCCCTGCCGCTCCTGGTGAGCGCCCTCGCCACATCCGACGGGTCGCGGCTCGCGCACCGCACGTGCCCCGTCTTCTCCCTCGCCGGTCGCTCCATGACGATCGACGGCGGACTCGTGCGCCCCGATCGGTTCGAGGATCCGAATGAGCCTGCCGTTTGAATACGACCAGATCACGCCCGGCGAGTTCGGCGGCACCAAGCCGACGACCGCCGACTTCGAGTCCGCGCAGGTCGTGATCCTGCCGGTCCCGCTCGACCGGACCACCACGTACGTGCCGGGGACGCGCAACGGCCCGCACGAGATTCTCGTCGCCTCGTCGCACATGGAACTCTGGGACGAGGAGGTCGAGGCGGACATCCACGGCGTCGGCATCTACACGCTGCCGGAGATGGAGTTTCCCTACGCGTCGATGGACGAGGTCGTGGCCGCCATCCGGCGGGTTGCACGGGAGCTCGTCGAACGCGGGAAGTTCCCCGTGGTGCTCGGGGGCGAGCACTCGATCACGCCGCCGGTCGTGGCGGCGGTCGCGTCGAAGTACCCGGGCCTCTCGGTGCTGCAGATCGACGCGCACGCCGACCTGCGCGACTCCTTCATGGGGACGCCGCACAATCACGCGTGCGCGATGCGGCGGGTGCTCGAGTACGCGCGCGCGACGCAGGTCGGCATTCGCAGCCTCTCGACCGAGGAGGCGCAGGCCATTCCGACGCTGCCGACCGAGGTGTTCTACGACTTCAACATGCGGCAGGACGAGGACTGGATCGAGCGGGTCGTCGACTCGCTGAGCGAGAACGTGTACCTCACGATCGACGTCGACGGCTTCGACCCGGCGATCATGCCGGCCACGGGCACGCCCGAACCGGGCGGGCTGTCGTGGTACGAGTCGCTCGCGCTGCTCCGGCGCGTGATCGAATCGCGCAACGTCGTCGGCGCCGACATCGTCGAGCTGTCGCCGCAGCCGCACAACGTGGCGCCGACCTTCATGTGCGCGAGGCTGATCTACAAGATCCTGTCGTACCGCTTCGCGCCGCGGCCCGCCCGCTAGGTCAGGTCTTCTTCAGGCTGTCGAGCTGCTGGCGCGCTTCGCCCGTGTACGGCGAGTCCGGAAACTCCTCCACCAGACGGGAGAAGGTCTGCCGGGCGTCCGCCTGCTTACCCGCGTCGAGGTACGTGCGCCCGAGCTGCATGAGCACCGCGTCGATTGGCAGCCGGCTGTCCGTGCGCTGCACGAGCTCCTGAAAGCTCTTGATGGCCTGATCGTACTGCCCGGCGCGCGCCTGCGCCTCGGCCACGCCGAGCCGCGCCATCTCGCCGTAGATGTTGCCGCCGGCGTGCGCGATGACCTGCTGGTAGACCGGGATCGCGTCCGCGGGCCGATCGAGCTGAACGAGCAGCGCCGCCTGCTGGTACCGGGCGAAGATGCCGGCGTCGGTCGACGGGTAGGTATCGGCGGCCTCCTTGAACTTCGCCAGGGCCGCTTCGTCGCGCGCCTGCTCGGTCGGGAAGCTCGGACTTGGCGGCGCCGAGCCGCCCGGGGCCGCCGCCGGACCGACGCGCACCTCCTCGACCGCGAGGGCCTGGGCCAGCATGGCGCCCGCGCGCGTCTGGAGCGACTGCCGCCAGGCGTAGTAGCCGAGCGCGACGGCGCCCACCACCACGAGCGCGACGATGGCCGCCGTGACCTCTCGCTTGCGCGCCTCCACGAGATCCCGCGCCTGCCGTGCGAGGATCTCGATCTCGTTTTCCTTCAGGTGCTTCCGTTCAGTTCTCTTCATACCGTTCGGGTCTTTCCCGGCTGTTCGGGACGGCCTGAAGGCGGTCCCCTACCGGCACTTTCCCGGCTGTTCGGGACGGCCTGAAGGCCGTCCCCTACCGGCGCTCTTGCCGGGACGGCCTGAGGGACGTCCCCTGCGACGTTCAGAGTCATTATACGTGCCGGGGCAACGAGCTAAGGGCCGGCCTCGTTGGGGTCGATAATTTCACGCGGAGGGCCGACCACATGAAGAAGCACCGTGTCGGCTGGCAGAGCCGCGCGAGTCGCCGCAGGAGCACGTCACGCCGGGACTCGGAACGCCACGCGCAGGTGGCGGCCTTCGAAGCCTGGCAGCACCGGCCGGCGTCACCGGCCGCCGGCTTCACCCGCAGGGCCAGAACCCGCACCATCGATCTCACCAGGCTGTTGACGCCGAAGCGCCCGGATCGCGCCGGCGCTCGTCAAGCCTGCTGAGTTTCGTCCGCCGCCCCCGCGCTTTCGGTTCAATGTGCCCCCGCGGCCATGGCGCGCGCGACCTCGCCGAGCGCCTCCGTCGCATCGACGACCTGCCGGTCCGAAATGTACGGGGCCGGGCCGAAGCGCAGGCAGCGATCGCGGTAATCGGTCAGCACGCCGCGCTCTCTCAGCGCCGCGTGGATGACGCCGGCCTGCGGCGATTCGAACGCCAGAAAACCGCCAAGGGCGCTGACCGGCACCTCGCGCGGGCGCATCACGATCCGCGGATCGAGATCGAGCGCGTCGAACGACGCAGCCAGCAGGCTCACCTGATGCTGGCTGATGGCGCGCAGCAGCGGCGGCGTCAGCTCCATCGCGTCGAAGAAGTCCATCACCGCCGCGGCGCGGTAGTGGCTCGTGGGATCGTACGTTGCGCCGGCAAAGCGGGCCGCGCCGTCGGCATACGGCACCCCGCCCCGCGTCGCCGGAGCGGTGATCGCGCCGAATTCCGCGAACCAGCCGGTCACGATCGGACGCAGCCTGCAATCGCGCGGAAAGCGCAGGAAGCAGTTCCCCTCGCCGCACTGCATGTACTTGTAGCCTCCGCCGAGGACGAATGCATCCTCGAGCGACAGATCGCGCAGGTTGACCGGGACGACGTTGACGCTGTGGTACATGTCCACGACCAGCGCGGCGCCGTGCCTCCGGCAGGCCTCTGCAACCACGTTCAGACCCGGCACGATCCGGCCGGTCCGGAACATGACGTGCGATACGAGCACGCAGAGCGTCCGATCGTCGATGGCCGCCGCGAGGTCCCCGGCCAGATCGTCCACTTCTCCGGCCGGCGCCCTCACGACCTCGATCCCTTCTTCTTCGAGCCGATCGAACTGCCGGCGGGCGCTGTGGTACTCGCCGTCCGTGGTGACGATGCGCCGCCGGGTGCGCCAGGGCAGGGCCGAGAGCAGACGGATCAGCAGATCGTGCGTGCTGGGCCCGAGCGCGACGAAGCCGTCGTCGTCTCCGAGCCGCTGCGCGATGGCGGTCCGGTACCGCTCCGCCATGGCGAACGCGTTCGCCCACTTGTCGTCGAGGAGCCGCGCGGCGTCCTCGAGGGCCTGCATCTGTCCGTCGAACGCACAGTCGGGCCAGGCCTGGTGCGAGTGCCCGGTGAAGAGCAGTCGCTCGCTCACCCGGAATCGACTGTAGTGCGCGGCGAGCGCGCCGAGCCTCACAAGTGCACCCGAATCGCCCACAGATCGGGAAAGAGCGGCTTGAACAACGTCGTTCGCAGGTACTCCACGCCGGCCGAGCCGCCGGTTCCCGGCTTGGTGCCGATCGTGCGTTCGACCATCTTGACGTGGCGATAGCGCCACTCCTGGACGCCCTCGTCGAGATCGACGAGCCGCTCGCACACCGACCCGCGCGTCGGGTCGGTCCGATACACCTTGATGATCGACTGCTGCACCCTTTCGCTGCCGGTGTACGGCTCATCCGGGTTTCGCTTCAGCACTTCGTCGGGCACGTCGTAGCCGTTGGCGGCCAGGAACCTCAGGAAGCAGTCGAAGAGCGTCGGCGTCCCCAGGCGCGCCTCGAGCCGCCGGCGCGCCGGGCTGCCCTCCGGCTGGTTGGCAATCGCGTGCCTGGCTCGGTGGCCCAGCACGAACTCGAATTCCCGGAACTGGAACGACTGGAAGCCGCTCGCGCTCTCGAGACGGCCGCGGAACGAGTTGAACGAGAGCGGCGTCATCGTCTCCAGGACGTCCACCTGGCTGACCAGCGTCTTCATGATCGTGAGGACGCGCTTGAGCGTGTGCAGCGAGGCGGGCGTGTCGTTGTTCGTCAGCGCGGCGTTGAGGTAGTCCAGCTCGTGGATGATCTGCTTGAACCACAGCTCGTAAACCTGATGGATGATGATGAACAGCATCTCATCGTGTTCCGGCCCGGCGGAGCGCGGTTTCTGGCAGGCGAGCAGCTCCTCGATCCGCAGATAGCTCGTGTAGGTGACGGCTGGATCGGACACCCTATTCTCGCCTCCGCTGGTGGATCGCCCTCTGGCGGAAAGGCCAGCAGGATACGCGAACGGCCGCCGGAGCGGAAGGCCAGGATGGCGCCCGACACGTCGCTGCCCTGCAGCCCTACAACGAAAGCGTCAGGACGCCGGTCGCCACCAGCGCCGCCGCCCAGATCAGATCGAGGTTGAACCATGCGCGGCGCAGCAGGCCGACCCCGAGCTTCTCGAAGACGAGCAGGGCCACGAACGCCGTGACGACCAGATAGCCCGCGGCGTGCAGGCCGGTGGCGACGAGCGCCGCTGCGGCGCCCGTGCCGACGCCTGGCATCGCGTGATGCATGTGGTGCGACTGTGCGCCCGCGCCCGCCATGGTCATCCCCATGAACACCGGCACGACCATGAGGCCGGCGCCATGGGCGGTCGCCATCAGGAACGACCACAGCGTGAGACCGCCCATGCCGACGCGCATGCTCGCCCAGCGCGGGTGCCGGTGACGGACGAATCGCATCGCGCCGAGCGAGACGAGGACGCCCGCGACCGGCCAGCGCAGCCAGTCGAGCGGGACGACGGCGCCGATGGCCAGCGCCGCCGCCACCGCCACGGCGACGGCCAGTGCATGGCCGGCGCCGAGGGGCAGCAGGGCCTTCACGACCGCGCCGCGACGGCGCTCCTGCATCCCCAGCGCCACCGCAAACAGCCAGCCCATTCCCGGATTGATGCCGTGGAACGCCCCGAGCGCCACCAGCATCGCCCACGACGTCGTCATCTCGCCCGTCATCATCCACCTCACGCGAAGCAGTAGGAATCGGAGCTGGCGTCGCCCCCTTCCAGGTGGACCTGGTGGGGCCGCATGCCGTCGAATTCCAGAAAGAGCTTCTGGTCGAGCTGCATGCCGCCGGCCGGATTGACGTTCACCGTGGCGAGCCAGCCCTCGATGCCGTCTGGATAGAACTGCTCGTCCCACGTGCGGTAGAGCGAGTTGGTCACATACACCCGCCGGCCGTCCCGGCTGATCTCGACCATCTGCGGCGCACCGTTGAGCCGATGGTCCGGGATCGCGGGATGCGCCTGACGCCGCACGATGCCCCCCAGCTTCACCGAGCCGGTCTCGACTGGATTGAAGGGATCGGAGACGTCGTACTGTTTCAGCTCGCCGGTGCCCCAGCACGAGACGTACAGGAACCGGTCGTCGAGCGACAGGTTGATGTCGGTGACGAGCGGCGGGACCGCGCCGAACCCCTTCAGCAGCGGCGGCAGGTCAGCCGCGTCGGCCGGCTCCGCCGGAATGTCGATGACCTTGCGAATGCGCCACGTCCGTTCTCCACTGCCCCCTTCGCGGTGCCACAGCCAGATCGACGCCGACAGGTCCGTCAGGCTCGTGACCACGCCGACGAAGCCGTACGCCTCGGTCGGATCGTGGGCGGGCCGCAGCTCGAGGACCATCTGGTACTCAGGGCCAAGTTCCAGCCTCTGCAGGTGACGGCGGCTGTGCAGGTCCCACACGTGCAGCGCGTTCCCGTACTTCCCGCCGAGGAGCAGCTCGGGGTTGACGCCGTCTTCCACCATGGCGGGCGTACCCCACTCGCTCGTGATCATCGTGTCGTGCCCGAGGTGCCACCAGAAGTCGTAGGCGAGGTACTGCGGTCCGCGGTCGCGTTCCCAGCTCCCCTTGATCTCGAACGTCTCCGGGTCGAGCACGAAGATTCCGCCGGGACCGTTGCCGTCGCGATCGCCGAGGGCGTTGATGTAGATGCCGTCCGGACCGCAGTGCGCGGTGTGCGGGCGGCTGTAGCCGGTCCTGCCGATCACTTCGTCGGCCTCGATGACCTTGACCAGCCGCGGCTTCCGGGGGTCGGGCTGCGTGTCCAGGATGTGGATCCGGGACGACCGCATGCCGGGAACGACGAGATAGCGCCGCTTCATGTGCGGGTGCGGCGAGTACGGGCAGAGACACGAGCTGCAGGCGTTCCAGCCGAAGTGGTGCAGCTCGTCGCCGACGCCGGGCATGTCGACGCGCGCGATCTGCGCGCCGAACCGCGGCGAGTCGGGGTCGAGGTCGAGGACGGCCAGCGCATCGCTGGCGGCCGGGTCCGGATTGAGCAGCGCGACATAGGCGAGCGTTTCCGGGTCGGCCTTCATGGCCAGGGTCGGCGACGGATAGAAGCTCTGGTCGGGCAGCAGTCGTGGCATCGC
>JBLMXQ010000082.1:0-20345 GCA_050257855.1 Betaproteobacteria bacterium
GGGCGAGTTCTTCTCGGGCTTCGGGTCGCACCGCGAGCTGCAGGCGCTCGTCGCCTCCGGCATTCCGCCCGCGGCGGCCCTGAAGATCGCGACGATCAACGGCGCGCGCGCCCTGAACGTCTCGAGCAAGCTCGGCTCGATCGAGCCGGGCAAGCTGGCCGACCTCTTCGTCGTGGAAGGCAACCCGCTCGAGGACATCCGCAACACACACAAGGTGCGGCTGGTGATGAAGGCCGGCACCATCTACGACAGCGCGAAACTGCTGGCGTCGGTCAAGGGCAGGCTCGGGCCGGCGAGCGAAGCCGACGCGGACTGGTGGAAGGGCAGCGTGCGATTCCGGCGGCAGGATCGACGCTCCGGAGGAGCAGAAGCCGTCAGCCGAGCGAGGTAGACTGTCGCCATGCGGACCATCCTGCTCGCCCTCCTCGCCGCCGCCGCCGGTGCCGCGGCGCCGGTGTCGCCCGACTACCCCATCAAGCCGGTGCCGCTGACCGACGTGCGGATCACCGACCACTTCTGGGCGCCGAAGATCGAGATCAACCGCACGGTGACGATCCCGCACATCATGCGGCAGAACGAGCTGACCGGGCGGGTGGACAACTTCCTGAAGGCGGCGCATGCAATTCCGGGGGAATACAAAGGCCACCGGTACGACGACACGGACGTCTACAAGGTCATCGAAGCCGCGTCGTATTTGCTCGCGGCGCACCCCGATCCCGTGCTCGACGGGAAGGTCGACGAGCTCATCGCGATCATCGCGAGGGCGCAGGAGCCGGACGGCTACATCTACTCGGCGCGGACCGCCGATCCGGCGCACCCCGCGCCCGGCGCCGGGCCGGAGCGCTGGTCGTGGCTCTCGACGAGCCACGAGCTCTACAACCAGGGGCATCTGTACGAGGCGGCCGTCGCGCACTACCAGGCGACCGGCAAGCGGACGCTGCTCGACGTGGCGATCAAGAGCGCCAATCTCGTCTGCAAGGTCTTCGGACCGAACGGGCGCCACGACGCACCCGGGCACGAAGAGGTCGAGCTCGCGCTGGTCAAGCTGTATCGCGTGACCGGCGATCGCAGGTATCTCGACGAAGCGAAGTTCTTCCTCGACCAGCGCGGCCGGCCGCATACCGATCCGCCGCACCAGTTCGCGGCGGACGACCCCTTCGCGATCTACGACAGCCTCCAGTACCGCCAGGACGATGTGCCCGTCGTCGATCAGCGGCAGGCGGAGGGCCATGCGGTGCGGGCGATGTATCTCTACAACGGGATCACGGACGTCGCGACGCTCGACAATCAGCCTGCGTATGGGGCGGCCGTCGATCGTCTCTGGAACGACGTCGTCTCGAAGCGGATGTACCTCACCGGCGGTCTCGGCTCGGTCGGCCGCACCGAAGCGTTCGGCGACGACTACGTCCTGCCGAACCGGGCGTACGCCGAGACGTGCGCGTCGGTCGGCGGCCTGCTCTGGTATCACCGGATGTTCCTGCGCGAGGGCGACGCCAAGTACTACGACACGTTCGAGCGGACGCTCTACAACGGATATCTCTCGGGCGTCTCGCTCTCCGGCGACTCGTTCTTCTACCAGAACCCGCTCGTGTCGGACGGCCGCGTCGAGCGCAGCAAGTACTTCGACGTCGCCTGCTGCCCCGCCAACCTCGCGCGGCTGATGGGCCAGCTCCCCGGCCTCGTCTACGCCCAGCGGCCGGGCGAGGTGTACGTGAACCTGTACATCGGGAGCGACGCGACGTTCGCTGCTTCGGGGACGCGACTGCACCTGATCCAGACGACCGACTATCCGTGGAGCGGCCGCGTGACGCTGCGCGTCGACCCCGATCAATCGGCCGAGTTCGATCTGGCGCTGCGCGTCCCCGGATGGGCCCGCGGCGAGGCGGTGCCCGGCGACCTGTATCGGTTCACGGATGCGGGCGGCGGCCGGTCGCGGAACGGGGTCATCACGCTGACCGTGAACGGCAAGCCGGTCCCGGTCGCGCCGGTCAAGGGGTACGCGCGCATCCGGCGGCGCTGGACGAAGGGTGACGTGGTCCGGCTCGATCTTCCGATGCCCGTGCATCGCGTCGTCGCCAACAGCGCTGTCGCGGAAGATCGCGGCCGCGCGGCCATCCAGCGCGGCCCGGTCGTCTACTGCCTCGAAGGCATCGACAACGGCGGCCGCGTGCTCGACACCGTGGTGCCGCTCGACGAGAAGCTCACGGCGACCTTCAGGCCCGACCTGCTCGGCGGCGTCGAGGTGATTACCGGGAAGGCCATCACCGCCGTGCCGTACTACGCGTGGAACAACCGCGGCAAGGGCGAAATGGTGGTGTGGGCCAGAGCCGAGTAAGAGCGCATCTGCCTGACGCCGATTCGAGCGCAACTTTCGGATGGAACGTGCCAGGCTGCTGTCGTACGATGTTTTCAGGTCAGGCAATGGAAACCGCCGCGCTGCCCATCCTTCGCGAGCAATTACTGGAACGGCGTCAGAGGCTCGAGAGCGCCGTGACCGAGACCGGACTTGCCGTCCACGTGCAGAACCTGCTCGTGGAAGTCGATGCCGCGCTGCGGCGCATGGACGCCGGGACGTACGGTCTCTGCGCGACATGCCACGAACCGATCGACCCGGACCGCCTGCTGGCCGATCCGCTGGTGCGGTTCTGCCTCGATCACCTGACGCCCGTCGAGCAGCGGGCCCTCGAGCAGGACCTCGCGCTCGCCGCCCGGATTCAGCGCGAGCTCCTGCCGAAGCCCGACCTGCCCATCGCCGGCTGGAAGATCGCGTATCACTACCGGCCTGCCGGACCGGTGAGCGGCGACTTCTGCGATCTCATCCCGAGCGACAACGGCGACGTTCACGTCCTCGTCGGCGACGTCGCGGGCAAGGGCGTCGCGGCGGCCATGCTCATGTCGCACCTGAGCGCGATGCTGCGGACGCTCGTCACCGTCGGGCTGCCGCTCGGCCAGTTGATGGAGCGTACGAGCCGCGTGTTCTGCGAGAGCACGCTGCCGGCGCACTACGCCACGCTCGTGTGCGGCCGCGCCTCCCCTTCCGGCGAGATCGAGATCTGCAACGCCGGACACCCGCCGCCGCTCGTCATCCGCGACGGCGAGATCATCCGGGTCGATGCGACCGGCTTGCCGATCGGCATGTTCTGCAGCGAACGGTTCGAATCGCGCCTCGTCTCGCTCGCGCCGGGCGACGTGCTCCTCCTCTATACCGACGGCCTGATCGAAACGCAGAATCCGGCCGGCGTCGAATATGGAATCGACCGGCTGTGCGCGCTCGCCGCGTCGTCAGCCGGCCGCGAGCCCGGGGCGATCGTCGACGCCTGCGTACGGGATCTCCAGGCGTTCCGCGGCGCGCCCGGCGCCGACGACGACCTGACCGTGCTCGCGATCAGCCGCGCGTCGAATCTGCCCGCCGCCGACGGCGCCTGAAGACTGTCCTGCGCCACGAACTCATGCCCGGCGCGTCGCGCTCAGGGCTGTTCGAGCACGGCGCGTATCTCGTCCGCCGCGCGAGCAGACAGTGTGCCCCGCGCGACACCGAGCGGAATCGTCCGGAGGGCTAGCTGCCGATACAGGCTCGCCATCTCGGGGGAGAACGCCTCGAGCGCCGCGAGGTGACGGACCACCGTCCCGACGTCACCGCGAGCGACGCAGCCCCCCATGCCTTCGGCCAGGCCGCTGTCCTTCACCGCCGCGACGGTGCCCTCGAGCAGCGGCACGAGCGCGAGGAGCGCGTCGCGCTCCGAGGCTCCGAAGGCACGCCAGATCTGCGCCGCCTCCTGCATGAGCGCGACGAGAAATGGACCGACGTAGTACGCCGAGGCGTGATACAGCGCGCGACGTCCCGGCGGCAGGCGCACCGGGCGGCACCCGATCCGCCGGGCGACGTCTTCGAGCGTGTCGGCGAGAGGAGATTCGGCATCGATCGTGACCGTGCAGCCCGGCAGGGTCTCGATCGCCACCGCGGGGTTCGCAAACATCTGGAGCGGGTGAAACGCCCCGACGAGCGCGCCGGCGTTCCTCGCGTGGCGCAGCGCATCCAGTTCCGTCGCGCCGCTGCAGTGGACGACCGATTGCCCGGACCGCCACGTCGTTTCCGTGCAGACGGTCTCGATGGCATCGTCGGTGACCGTGAGAAAGATCAGGTCGCAGGCATCGGCCGCGGACTGGGCCGAACCGGCGACCGCCGCGCCGGGCGCTCGCGCGGCGACGGCTTCCGCCTTCTGGCGATTGCGGCTGAAGATCGCCGTCACCGCGAACCCGGCGCGGTGGACCGCCTCGGCGAGCGCGGCGGCCACCCGGCCGGCCCCGATGAACCCGACCCGCATCATCGAACCTCCGGCCCCAGCATGCAGCCAGCCTGGCCGGGCGGTCTTGGCGAAAATTGCAGGCGGACCTCTCCAGCTACGCGGAGCCCCGGAGCGCGCGGAGGTACTGGCCCGGCGTGATGCCGTACGCCCTGCGGAACTGGCGGGTCAGCGCGCTCTGATCGTAGAAGCCCGAAGCCGCCGATGCGTCTCCGAGCCCTGCCCCCCTGCGCAGGTGCCGAATCGCCTCGTGCAGCCGCGCCCGCAGCACGTGCGCGTGCGGCGGCATGCCCGTGACCCGGTTGAACTGACGAATCAGCTGAAACGGCGACAGCCCCGCCGTTCTCGCCAGGTCCGAGACCGTGAGCCTGTCCCGGAAGCGCTGGCGGATCGTCGCCAGCGCGGCGTCGACATGCGAGCGATCGGATTGCGCGTCCGACACGCGGTGCACCTCCCCTGCCTGAGTGGAGAACAGACGTCCGCAGGCGTCGACCAGGCGCTCGCCAGCCAGTGTCGAATCGCCGCCGTCCAGCTCGCGATGCGCGCGCGCGAAGGCGCGGATCAGCTCGCGATCGGCGATCGCGTTGCGGGTGAATCCGGGCACGCGCGCCATTCCGAGCGCCGGGAGCAGGGCGTCGAGGGCCGGACGCGCCAGGTAGAGTGCGCGATAGTGCCAGTACCGGCTGTGCCGCATGTGTCCCGCGTGAGGCTCCGACGGGTTGAACACGAGCAGCGCGTCCGTCGTCGCCTCCGCCGACTGGCCGCGACTGGTGTACGAGGAACCACCGGCGCAGGTCAACGCAATCACGACCGCATCGTGAGAGTGCGGCGCGAAGTGCTGGCAGGTGAACGCGGCCTCGAGACAGCTGACGCCAGGCCATGCGGCGGCATTCCAGTAGCGCGTCGATTCCCGCCCCATACCGCGACGGCGATCCGCTCAAACAGCAGGCCAGAGCCACATCAGCGTGACGCCCGTCAGGATGGCGTAGACGAGGCCGTCCACGGTCGCCTTGATCGTGATCGACCAGGCGCGGCGGTACCAGATCGACAACTGCCACAGCGCGGCCGAGTACGCGACGAAGGCGGTGGCGCCGGCAAAGCGCACCACCTGCAGCGACGCCGCGCCGGGCGCGAGCGCGCGACCGGCGATGTAGGCGGCGAACACGCTGACGACGATGCAGTAGACGAACCACTGGACCAGGTTCCGGGTCATCGACATCGAGCCGCCCGGCATGATCGTGAACACCGCCACCGGCCCGGTCCGCACTTTGTCGGCGAACGCGGGCGACCGCATCTCCTCCCGGCTCGAGGGACGCGGGATCATGTAGTCGCCGGCCGGAATCGCGAGCGCCCGCAGCGCCTCGCGCACGCGATCCTCGTCCGGCAGCTTCGGGTAGTCGCTCTTGTGCCACGGCGACGCCATGTGGATGACGGAGCTCGCGACGAAGACGAACACGGCCGAGAGCAGAATCGGCAGCCACAGCGCGGACAATCCGGTCATGACGACCTCCTGTGCGTGAGGAGCATCCCCTGGGGACCACCGTCAGGCGGCGGATGTTATCAGGATTCGGGAGCGGCCGGGGAGGCTTGCGCACGGCGGCGCCGCTGGTCTACCGTGCCCCCGGAGGCTGGCCCATGCTTCGTCCCGTCCGCACTCGTCCCGTCCGCGCCGCCGCGGCGGCCGGCATTGTCCTGCTGCTCGCGCCGCTCACCGCGGCTCCCGTCGTCAAGGGCCCCGAGCACGGCGCGCTCGTGATCGTCGGCGGCGGGAAGGTCGGCCGGGACATCCTCGATCGCTTCTTCGAGCTCGCCGGCGGCAGGGACGCTCCGCTCGTCGTCATCCCGACCGCCGGCGGCGCCGAGACCTACCCGCCCGACTGGGACGGCCTGAAGATGTTCCGCGACTACGGCGCCACGAACATCACGCTGCTGCACACGACCGATCGCAAGGTGGCCGACTCGGAGGCGTTCGTCAGGCCGCTGACCACCGCGCGCGCAGTCTGGTTCTCCGGCGGCCGGCAATGGCATCTCGTCGACTCGTACCTGCACACGCGCACCCAGCGGGAGATCGAGCGTGTGCTCGAGCGCGGCGGCGTCGTCGGAGGGTCCTCGGCCGGCGCCTCGATTCAGGCGTCGTACCTCGTGCGCGGCGCGCGCTCCGGCAACACGATCGTGATGGCGCCGGGGTACGAGGAGGGTTTCGGGCTGATCAAGGGCGTCGCGGTCGACCAGCACATGCTGACGCGCAACCGGCAGGACGATCTCGAGCAGGTCGTCGCGAAGCATCCGGAGCTGCTCGGCATCGGCCTCGACGAGAGCACGGCGATCGTCGTCCAGGGGCAGCAGTTCGAGGTGATCGGCAGGAGCAAGATTGCCGTGCACGACGGCCGCACCGCGCGCGGGCGCAACGGCAAGAAGTACTTCTTCATGGGGCCGGGCGAGCGATACGACCTGACGAAGCTGGAGCGGATCCGCCCGGCGGCCGTGACCGAACGCGAGCGGCCCGCGCTTGCGCCGTCGGCCGGCCGCCGCATCGTCATCGCCGCGGGAACGGTGCTCGACGGCCGCGGCGGCGTCCTGCACGATACCCGCGTGGTGGTCGAGAACGACAGGATCGTCGCGATCGATCCGGACGCCGCGCCGGTGGACTACGACCTGCACGGGCTGACGATCATGCCCGGCTGGATCGACACGCACGTCCACCTCAACTGGCATTTCGACGATGCGCACAAGTCGATCGCAGGCGGCGGGCCGCCGGACGTGGCCGCGCTGTTCACGGAGTCGGACGCCTGGCGGACGCTCGAGGGCGGCTTCACCACCGTCCAGAGCGTCGGCGCGGCCGTCGACGCCGTCGTCCGGGACCGCATCAATCACGGCGACCTGCCCGGCCCGCGCGTGCTGACCTCGCTGCGTCAGATCACCGACAAGAGCGGCGACCCCGCCGCGCTGCGCGCGCTGGTGCGAAAGACGAAGGCCGAGGGCGCTGACGTCATCAAGCTGTTCGCGACGACCGGCCTCGGCGCCGGCGGCGACCAGAGCATGACCGACGCGCAGATTCAGGCCGTGTGCAGCGAGGCCAGGGCCGTGGGTCTCCGCTCCGTCGTGCACGCCATCGGCGACGCCGGCGCGCGAGCCGCCGTGCTCGCCGGCTGCACGTCAATCGAGCACGGCACGTTCCTGTCCGACGAGACGCTCGATCTGATGGCCCGCCGCGGCACCTTCTTCGATCCCAACCTGCTCGTCCTGCACAACTATCTCGACAACCGGGGCGGCTTCGATTTCACCGCGGCGATCCTCGGCACCATCGCGAAAGGTCTTGCGCCGACGATCGACGTGCTGCAGCGCGCACGTGCGCACCACGTGAAGATCGTGTTCGGGACCGACGCCGTCGCCGGCTCGCACGGCCGGAACGCCGAGGAGTTCGTCTACCGCGTGCAGGAAGCGCACGAGCGTCCGGCCGACGTGCTGGCGAGCGCCACTTCGCTCGCTGCGGAATCGCTCGGTCTGCAGCACGAGATCGGCGCCATCGCGCCCGGCTTCGACGCCGACCTGGTCGCCACCGAGGGCAATCCGCTCGATGACATCACCAGCGTGCGCCGCGTCCGGTTCGTGATGAAGGGCGGAACCGTGTACCGGAACGATCTCTCACCGCTGCACTGATCCACGCAGGACGAACACCGCCGCGTCGCCCTGCCAGTCCCGAAAGACGCCGGCCGGCTCGAGCTCCGGGCGCTCGGTCATCTTCACGAGCAGCGCGCCGTACTCGTCCGGCTCGTACAACGCGCGGTGGACGACAATGTAGCTCGTCCCGAGCTGCTGCAACCGTGCCACCGACCGATCGTCCGGAAAGCGCACCAGCGCCTCGATCGTCAGGATGTACGCCCTTGGATAGTACCCGCTGTATCCGTTGACGAGCGGGTTCCAGTGATAGCTGGAATAGAACTCGTACTGCGGATCGTGTCCCGGCAGCCGACCCGCACGCGGAGCCGGCAGCTCGAGGACGACGGCCGGGGCCACGCCGCGAAGAAATCGGTAGAGATCCGGCGCCTCCGCCGGCGGCCCGGGCCGCAGCTCGACCGGGGACCAGTATTCGGCCAGCATTGCGACCGCGAACACCGCCGTGACCGCCAGGCGCCAGGCGCGGGTCGGCCGCGCGCGCCGCAAGCGATGGATGCCCAGGCCGGCGAGCACGGCGATCGCGGCGAGCAGCAGGATCGCGGCGCGCGCCGGCGCCCGCAGGCCGCCGAGCGCGCCGAGGTGCTCGTACAGGAGCCGGTAGGCGCCCGAGTGAAAACCCAGCGACAGCTCCAGCGCAAGAGCCGCGAGTGCCAGGTAAACGACCGGCAGCCTGAGGCGGCCGCGTGCGAACGCCGCGAAAGCCAGAGCGATCGCGACCGTTCCGGGAAACAGGCGTGTCTCCGGCCCGCCTCGCCCGGCCGTCCAGCCGTACAGGACATTCTGCGCGGGCGTGGCCGTATAGGACCGCAGCGTCGCGCTGTACTTCAGGATCTCGCTCGTTCGACGCGAGCCGAACTCGCGCGCATTGTGCAGGTACGGCAGCGCATATGGAATCGCCAATGCGATCGCGACGATGCCGCCGATCGCAAGCGCGAGCGCGGCGCGCGATCGGCTGGGCCCGCGATCCGTCGCCAGCAGCAGCACCGCGAGCACGACCACGAGCGGCGCCAGAAACACCGCGTAGTAAAAGCACGACAGGAACTGAAGCCACACGCAGACGCCCGCCAGCAGGCCGTCGCGCAACGATCGCCGATCCACGGCGCGGTGCACGAACAGGAAGCTCAGCGGAATCCACGCGGCCCACTGCAGTTCCAGGTGCATGTAGTGCTCGAACCGGTACGGCGCGAACGCGAACACCAGCGCGGCCACGAAGCCGGCTGCGCGATCGCCGGTCAGATACGTCACGAGCGCGAACATGCCCAGAGCCGACGCGAAGAATCCGAGCAGCAGGGTGGCGTTGTAAGCGATTACGGCAGGCACGCCAGCCCAGATGAGCGGCGCTGCAAGCAACGCCTCGAGCAGCGTGGCGTCGGAGTACGCGAGCGTGCCGGTCGCAGGGTGGAAGATGTTGGCGTCGAACAGGCGCACGCCGGGATGGCTCAGGGCGTGCGCCACCCACTCCAGCCGCCACATGCTGAAGAGCACGTCCTGGTGTCCGGGAATCGAACCAGGCCGCACGGCCTGCGGCCATGTCATCACGGCGGCGGCGGCCGCAATGGCGGCCAGCCAGGGCCAGGTCGCTCTTACCGGCCCGGGCCGCCTCTTGACGTCGTCGATCCCGCCTGGTTCCTGAGATATCGTCCCAGGAACCCGCTGAGCCCGTTGAAGCTGTTGATCCACCGCCTGTGCAGCAGGGTCTCGTGCGTGTCGTCGGGATACACGATCAGCTGGTAGGGCACGTGATGGGCCCGCAGCAATTGTACAAGACCGGTCGTCTGCGAGAACTGCACGTTCCGATCGTCGTCGCCATGGATGAGCAGCACGGGCGACGTCCAGCCGTCGATCGCCGAGATCGTGGACGACCTGTACGACATCGCGTCGGGATCGAGCGAGCTCCCCCACAGGTGGACGCCGGCGAGATCGACGCCGGCCTTGAAGATGTCGGAGTTGCGCGCGAGCGCCTGGGACGTCAGCACGCCGCCGTACGAGAGACCCCAGATGCCGATGCGATCCGGATCGACATCGGGCCGCGACTGCAGGTACTTCCCGCCAGCGACGACGTCCTGGTACTCGGCGTTGCCGCGGCCGGCGGTGTTCCGCGCCATCCGAAACGATTTCCCGTAGCCGATGCCGCTCCGGTAGTTGATCGACATCACGACGTAGCCCTGGCTGGCGAGCCACTGGTTGACCGCGTACGCGATGGCGTAGAAGTGCATGTAGTGGTAGCCGAGCAGCATCTGGCGGATCGGGCCGCCGTGCACGAAGACGACGGCCGGCCGCCGCTCGCCCGGCTTGATGCCCTTCGGCAGGAAGAGCTGGTTGTGGATCTCGAGACCGTCGGCCGCGTGCGTAATCACCGCCTGCGGCGTCACCTCGGCGGTGATCGGAAAGCCGGCCAGCGTCGGAAAGACGATCGTCGCCGGACCGCCCTTCGAAGGCACGATGCCGACCGACTGCGGGCGCGTCGCGGTCGCACTGAACACGGCAATGTCTGCGCCGGAAGCGAGCGCCGAGGGGTAAGTCTCAATCGCTTCACCCTTCGTCAACTGCTCGGCGGGGCCGCCAGCGGTCGGCACCCTCCACAGATGGCGACGGTCGATGTCGCCGGCGTTGGTCGTGTAGAACAGCGTCGTGCCATCGGCCGAGAGCGCGGTGTGCTCGACCGCGCCCTCGCCCGGCGTCAGCAGCGTCGGCTCGCCCTGGCCGCCCGCGACGGGAACTGAGTACACGCGGACCCACTCTCCGGGCTCCGCCCTGAAGATCACGTGGTCCGCTCCGGCCCATTCGATGGCGTTGACGCCGGCAAATCCCTTGTCGCCCGGCGCGTTGTGCCAGAACTCGTGCGCCTCGCCGGTCGCCGCGTCGGCCACGCGGAACGACACCGTGTAGCCGCCGGCGAACGCCGCGGTGGTCAGGCCCGGAATCGCTTTCGCGTCGCCCTGCTCGCCGCCGGGCCCGCCGCGGCCTCCCCGCCCGCCGCGGCCGAATACCACCGGTGGGCCGCCTTCGTGGCCGAGGCGGCGGATGTACTCGAGCGGGTTGTACGCCGGGCCGTCCGGATTTCCGAGGCTGCCCGTCCCCTGTTGCGCCTGGAGCGCGAACGGTGTACCCGGCTTGCGGACGAACGCTATCCGCCTGCTGTCCGGCGACCACGTCGGGCTCGTGTCGTGATCGACCGACGGCGAGAGGTACCGCAGCGCGTGCGTCTTCATGTCGAAGACACCGATGAAGCTGTGGTCCACGCGGTCGCTGACGAAGGCGAACTTCGTCCCGTCCGGCGCCCACGTGATCGCGCCGTTGCTGCCCCACACTCTGATGAAGGGAGCGCGATCCCGACCACGCACCGCCACGGGATGCAGGCCGCGGCCACGGGACCCGGTGCTCACGTCATGCCTGTAGATCTGGCCGTCCTTCGCGTAGAGCACCGTCCGGCCGTCCGGCGACAGCGCGGGCGCCGTGCCCTCGCCCAGCTTCCACGCCGGTCCGCCGGAGGTGCGGACCGCCCAGATCGTGCGCTCCTCGCCGGTTGGATCGCTCGTCGGATCGGCCACCCACCCCTCGCGGTTCGGCTGCGAGCCGCGGACGAACACGGCGATCGCGCCGTCATCGGAAATTTCAAGGTCCGAGATGTCGACGCCGTTGTCGTCGGCGAAGTGCGTGAGCTGCACGGGCGCGAACGCGGGCGGCGCGGCCGTGTAGACGTTGCGGCGTCCCCGTTCGTACGCCAGCCACGAGATGCGGTCGGCCTTCCGCGCCGCGACCATCTGGAGCGGATAGGCCGGGCTCAGGAACTCCGCGATGGTCGGCGCACCGGCCGGCGCGGCCCGAAGCACGGATCCGACCATCAACGCGACGACCGCCGTCATCGTAAACAGCAACACCCGTCTCACGTCCCGCCTCCTGTCGCGCCGGTCCCTAACCCTGACGTTTCTCGCGAAAATACCTGATCAGATCCACGCTCTTCGGCGGCGGCGCGCCGAGCTGCCGCAACATCGTCGTCACCTGGCCGCGATGGTAGCTGCCGTGGTTGACGAGATGCGGGATCATCTCGCCGAACGTGGCGGACTCGTCTGCGCCGCTCATCATCTTGAACGCAATCGTCCGATCGAGGTCGGCGTCAGACAGCCGTCCGACGACTGTACGCACCTCGGTCTCGAGCGCCGACCAGGCCTCCCGAAGCGGAGCGATGTCCGCGAACGGTTCGCGAGGCGGGCCCGATGGCGATCGGCCGTTCCACCGCTCGTGCCAGATCCACTCGGCGAAGTACATGTGGCTCAGCGTCTCCGCGATGGACTTGAAGCTGTTGCCCATGTCGCGCGTGAGCCGGTCGGACGGGAGGCTGGCGACCGCGTCCAGCACGCGGTCGCGCGCCCAGTAGTGGTAGTCGATCAGCGTGTGAAGATCGGCAGTGGTCATCGACTCGTCCCCGGAACGTGTCAATATAGCTGATCGGCTCGAGGATGGCGTATCCAGTCTCGAGCGGCGCGAATCGAATGGGCGGTGGCCCACTTCAGTTTCAGCAGCAGCATCTCCTCATCGCGCATCCCCCGTGCGCGGCGGGGCACGGCGTTGACGGTCGTGTTGATTCGGAGCCGATTTTCGACGGCCCTGAGGACCGAGAAGCGCGTTCAGAACTCGTTCATATGCCGTTGCGACGCGCTCCACGGGAGCGCCGGAGGAACGACGATGGTCGCCATCGCATCTGGACGGCCCGACAGGATGAAGGCGCTGGTGCAGGATGGCTCCGGCTCGGCCGACGTGTTGCACCTTCGCGAGATCGAAACGCCCGCCGTCAGCGACGACCGCGTGCTGGTGAAGGTGCGCGCAGCTTCGGTGAATGCAGCCGATTACCACATGGTGCGCGGTGCGTTGATCGTACGTGTGATCGGGAAGCTGCTCCGCCAGTCGCAGCCGAACCCCATTCGCGGCGTGGACGTCGCCGGAGTAGTGGAGGCCGTAGGCAAGAACGTCACGAGTCTGCGGCCCGGCGATGAGGTTTTCGGCTTGGCGACAGGCACGTGGGCGGAGTACGCGACCGGCACAGAGACCAGCCTGTTGCCGAAGCCCGCGCGGCTCTCCTTCGTCGAGGCCGGCGCAGTCGGTGCCGCCGCAGTGACTGCCCTGCAGGGCCTGCGCGACCATGGGCAGGTGCGGCCCGGGCAGCGCGTCCTCATCTACGGTGCGGGCGGCGGCGTCGGGACCTGTGCGGTGCAGATCGCGAAAGCGCTGGGGGCGCACGTCACCGCGGTCACCAGCACGCGAAACATGGACCTCGTCCGTCCGCTCGGGGCGGACGCGCTTGTTGACTACACGAAGGAGGACATCGCGAAGAGTGACCGGCGGTACGATGTCATCCTGGACGTCGCCGCGACGCGCCCGCTCCGCGATCTGCGTCGGATGCTCGTTCCTGGCGGGACGCTCGTGTGCCCGGGGGCGGCAAAGCGCGGCGGCTGGCTCGGCGTCCTCGCGCGTCTAGCAGCCATGATCTTTCGCTCACGCCTGCTGCACCAGCGCGTTGTCTTCTACATCGCGTCGACCCGGCGCGAGGATCTCGTGCACATCAAGGAATTCATCGAAGCCGGCCAGTTGCGGCCGGCAATCGACCGGACCTACCCGCTGAACGAAGCGCGTGAGGCGGTACGTTACGCGATGAGCGGTCAAGGTCGCGGGAAGGTTGTGATCGCCGTGAGCTAGGCGCTTCCGTCGCCATCGGCGCGCGGCGAACCGCGCATGCGAATGAAACGGGACGGTCTGAAGACCGTCCCCTACCGGAGCGCGAGACGGTCTAAAGACCGTCCCCTACCGGAGGGCGGGACTGGCCCTATCGGAGTTCCTGCCTGTCACGGCTGACGGGACTTCCGTCCCGGCACGACCTCCGGCGCCGTCACGGCCTTCGGGACGTCCAGCTTCAGGTCGTACTTCGTCAGCTCGGCGCTCAGCGTGCCCGCCTTCGCGATCACGGCGTTCATGTCCGCGATCGCCTTCGGCGCGTCGGCTTTCACCTCGTTATACGCGCGCATCGTCTGCTGCCCGGCCGTCATGCCGGCCATCAACCCGTTCTTTGCCTGGCCGATCTTGGCGAGGATATTGTCCGGTGCGCTGCCGCCGCCGAACCGCGGCGGCTCAGAGATGCGCGCGGCGATGGCCTTCAGGTCCTTGCCGAAGGCATCGAACGAAGACCTGACGTCGGCGGGAATCCCGGCCTTGCGTTCGCCGATCGCCTTTCCGAGCTCGGTCATCTGCCGCGACAGCGACATCTCGGCCGCCACCGCGTCGGTGACCGGACGCTGCAGCGCGTGGATCTCCATCGCCATGTCGAACATCCGTTTCCGCTCGAGCGACGTGAGCACCACCTCCGGATCCTCGTTGACGTGCACGGGCGCCTTGTCGACCACCTTGCCGTCGATGACGAGCGAGACGGTGTAGACGCCTCCGGGCACGACCGGTCCGAGCGTACTGACGCCACCGCCGAATCCGCCGAAACCACCTGCCGCGGGTGCGCAGCCGGCGCCGAACGTGTTCTCGGGCGCCTGCGGCTTCTCGCCCTGTCGCTGCGTCTCGCCCTCGGCCTGCCCCGGCCGCGCCCCGGGAGGCGGCGGCAGCGCGGGCGCCGGATCCACGCGCAGATCCCAGCACGCCGACTGAATGCCGGGCGTGTTGCTGCGCGCGAGCACCTTGCCGGCAATCTCCCGGATCTGGTGTCCCGTCGCGTCGCTGATCTCCAGCTTCACGTCGCCGCCCGAGCCCTTCCGGTACCAGGAGATCACGGCCGCCTCCGGCGGGTTCTCGCCGAAGAAGGTCTGATCGCCCCAGAACTCGTAGTTGCGATCGCGGGCCGGCCGCCGGTACATTGCCGGCGCGGTCGTGAACAGCTTCGCGTCGGTCGTCGTCGCCGATGCCTTGGCGTACTCCTGGATCGGCTCGAGGTGATCGAGGATCCAGAGCGCCCGCCCGTGCGTCGCGAGGATCATCGCGTTGTCGCGCGGGTGGATCGCGATCTCGTCGATCCGCACGTCGGGCAGGTTCGCCTTGATCCGGATCCAGCTCTTCGCGCGGTCGACGGACGCGTAGAGACCGGTCTCCGTGCCGATGTACAGCACGTCCGGGTTCCTGGTGTCCTCGGTCAGTGTCTTGACCACCACGTCCTTCAGGTTCGCGGCCGCCGACTGCCACGTCCGTCCGTAGTCCGTGCTGACGTAAATGTAGGTCCCGAAGTCGTTCTGCCGGTGGCCATCGAACGTCGCGTAGACGGTGCCCTCGTCGAAGCGCGACGGCACCACCTCAGACACCCAGACGCCCTTCGGGAGGTTCGGCACGTTCGCCGTGATGTTGGTCCAGTTCTTCCCGTCGTCCCTCGTCACCTGCAGGTTGCCGTCGTCGGTGCCCGCGTAGAGGAGCCCTGCACGCTTCGGCGATTCGGCGAGCGACACGATCGTGGGCCACGCCTCGATCCCGTCGTTCTTCGCGATGTGGATGTCGCTCCCCTTGAGGCCCATCGTCACGATGTCGTCGCGGTTCGCGTTGCTGGTGAGATCGGGGCTGATCGGCGTCCACGAGAGGCCGCGGTCGGGCGAGCGGAACACTCTGTTCGCAGCCGTGTAGAGCACCTTCGCGTCCTCCGGCGACTGGATCAGCGGCGTGTCCCAGTTCCACCGGAGCGGCGGCTCGCCGGGCCCGGGCAGCGGCCGCATCGTGACGGTCTCGTTGGTGACACGGTCCACCCTCATCATGTTGCCGTCCTGCGACTCGCTGAACGCGACGCGGTAGTCGGACGGATCCTGCAGCGCGACGAACCCGTCGCCACCCTGCACCGTCGTCCACTGGTAGTTGGCGATGCCGGCTGCGCCCCGCACCGCGCTCGGACCGCACCAGACGTAGTTGTCCTGCATGCCGCCGCACACGTGGTACGGCGTCGCGAAGTCGTAGCTCACGTGGTAGAAGAGGCCGACCGGCAGGTTCGGCAAAAAATTCCACGTCCCGGCCCGATCCCACGACACGGCGAGGCCGCCGTCGTTGCCGATGATCACGTGCTTCGAGTTCGACGGGTCGATCCAGATCGCGTGGTGATCCGAGTGGATCTTCGACGCCGCCTGCGTGTTCACCGTCTTGCCGCCGTCGGTCGTCATCTGCAGGTTCACGCCGCCGAAGATGACCACGTCCGGATCGTTCGGATCGACGCGGACCTGGCTGAAGTACATCGGACGGGGATCGGCATTGTTCACCTTCCGCCACGTCGCGCCGGCGTCGTCGGAGCGATAGAGCCCCGTGGGCGTCGTGTCGTTGTCGCGCGTGAATCGCCCGCCGCGGCCGCCGGCCGGCGGTCCTGCCTGCTCCGGCGCCGGGCCTTCGATGACGGCGTACAGGATGTCCGGGCGCAGCCGCGAGACGTCGATGCCGATCCGGCCGAGGGGACCGGCCGGAATGCCTTTCGTCAGGCGCGCCCAGGTCTCGCCGGCGTCGGTGGACTTCCAGATGCCGCTGCCCGGACCGCCGCCGTTCATGCAGCATGCCGCGCGGCGCCTCTGATACGTCGCCGCGTACAGGACGCGGTTGTTCGTCGAATCCATGACGAGGTCGTTCGCGCCCGTGTCGTCGTCCACTTTCAGGACCTGTTTCCAGGTCTTCCCGCCGTCGACGGTCTTGAACACGCCGCGCTCGCCTCCCGGCCCCCACAGGCTGCCCGCGGCGGCGACGTACACCGTGTCGTTGTCGCGGGGGTCGATGACGATGCGTCCGATGTAGCGCGAGGTGCGAAGCCCCATGTTCGTCCACGTCCTGCCGCCGTCGGTCGACTTGAAGATGCCGTCGCCCCACGACGTGCTCTGGCGGTTGTTCGATTCGCCGGTCCCGACCCAGACCAGATCCGGGTTGCTCTGCGACACGGCGACGTCGCCGACCGACATCAGCCCGTCGTGCTGCAGCTCGGCCTCGAACGTCGTGCCGTTGTTCGTCGTCTTCCAGACGCCGCCGTGGGCGGTGCCGACGTAGAAGATGGCCGGGTCGGCTTCATAGACGGCGATATCCGAGATGCGGCCCGACATCGACGCCGGGCCGATGGATCGGAAGTGCAGGGAGTCGAAGGGTCCGCGTGCCTCCGAGGCCGGCGTGGCCTGACCGAGCCGCCTGGCTCCGGATTCGACGCCCACCACGGCAACGATCGCGAGCATGAGAATGACGAAACGGAAGTGCCTCATGGGGACAGCTCCAGATGTGAAGGTGGGCGTATTCTAGCGGGACTGCGTCCGACGGCACTCGAAAAACGCACGATCGGCCCATGACTCCTTTACGGAACTCGGCGGACGAGGACAACGCCATCCTTTGCCGGTGACACCTGCAATCGCAAGTTGTTGAACCTTCCCCGTGGATCGTGGCAGAGCGTTTGCTGGCCCGGTGGTGCGCGCCTGTACGGAATCCCATGAGCCAGCCGGTCGAAACCGACAATCGGAGACAGACTCGACGAACGTTCTGCGCGCGCACCTGCCAGCTCGTCTCGGCCGCCGCGCTTGGCGGGGCGGTCGCCTCGCTCGCATCCGCCTGCGCGAATGGCAGCCCGACGGCGCCCGGCAACGCGCCGTCTCTCCCGACGGTCAGCGGATCGCTGTCGAACGGCAGCGTCACCGTGACGATTGACTCGGCCTCCCCGCTCGCGAGCGTCGGCAGCCCGGCGCTGGTGGAGTTCCCGTCGGGCGCGCTCCTCGTGGTGCGGACCGCACAGGACGCCTTTACGGCGCTCAGCGCGATCTGCACGCATCAGTCGTGTACTATTACGGGATTCGCCAATCAGCTCTTCATCTGTCCGTGCCACGGGTCGGAGTACGACATGTCAGGCCACGTCGTCAGAGGGCCGGCCCCGGCTTCGCTCGCGCAGTACGCGACCACGTTCAGCAACGGCGTGCTGACGATTACGGGGTGATGACTCCGTCAGCTTCGAGGAACTCGATGCGATCGATCGTTTCCGCCGCCCTGTCGGCGGTGCTGATTGTCGCCGCGCCGGCCGCGGCCGCCGACGGCGCGGGCTTCAGTCTCGTCCCGGTCCGACACGCGACGGATCCGTGGCACGTGTCGTTCGGCCCGGAGAACACGCCCGCCGGCGCGCCGCTTCCAACCCTCCGGCTCGACGCGGCGGCCGAAGCGCTCCCGCCTGACGGCGTCGGGCAGCCGGTACGGCGGCGCCCGGTCGTCATCGAGTACAGCGACGCGTATCAGCGGCGCCTGAAGATTCACAGATACGCGAGCTTCGCGACCCTTCCATTGTTCGGCGCCGAGCTGGCGCTCGGGCAGTCGCTCTACAACAACTCCGCCAACGTCGGCGCCAGGCGTACAGCGCATGCATGGATCGGCGCGGGCATCTTCGGGCTCTTCGGCGTGAACACCGTCACGGGCGCGTGGAACCTGTTCGGCGAAGGTCGCAAGGATCCGAACCACCGGACGCTGCGGCTCGTCCACGGCCTGCTCATGATGGCGGCCGACGTCGGATTCCTGGCGACCACCGCCTCGGGTCCGAACAGCCGGAGCTTCCGCCACGCGCTGACGTTCGAGACCGACAAAGTGACGCATCGCAACATCGCCGTCGCATCCATGAGCGTCGGCACGCTCGGGTACCTGATCATGCTGTTCGGGAACCGGTGACGGCATGGGCCATCTGTTCGCGACCTGGGCGTCGATCTACTCGGACCACGCGGCACTGCGGACCGCCATCGACTTCGTGCACATCGGCGGACTGCTCGTTGCCGGCGGCTGCGCCATTGCCGCCGACCGTACGCTGATTCGTGCCGTATCCGAGGAGCCGGCGGTCCGCGCCGTTCACCTGCGCTGGGTCGGCGGCGTTCATCGCGTCGTCATCCTGGGGCTGGTCGCGGTCGTCTTCAGCGGGCTTCTGCAGTTCACGGCCGACCTCGACACGTTCCTGCACTCGGGCATCTTCTGGCTGAAGATGGCGCTCGTCGTCGCACTGCTCGCAAACGGCGCGCTGCTCGTCCGGACGGAGCGCAGGATTGAAAAAGGGGACGCGGGCGCCTGGAGCAGGCTTCGGACGACGTCAGGCATCAGCCTCGCGCTCTGGCTCCTGACGACGCTGGCCGGGGCGGCGCTGCTCAACATATGATCGGGGACCGGGGACCGGGGCTGGGTACACTGGACTGGCGAGCAATGGGTGAAGTCGAGAAGCTTCCGTGCGGAGCGGACGGCTGCGGCGACGGCCTGACGCGGCGGGAGTTCGTCCAGGGCACCGCCGGCTGCTTCGCAATGGTCGTGGCGGCGCTTGGTCTGCTCGCGCCCGATGCCGCGGCCCTGCCGGTCGCCTTCACGTCGGCGACGGCGCAGGCCGGCAGCGAGCGCCGCTATCCGATTCCCTCATCCGACAGCGTGAACGTCGATCGCGAGGAGAGCACGATCGTGGCGCGGTACCAGGGCCATGCGTACGTGTTCTCGCTGGCTTGCCCGCATCAGAATGCCGCGGTTCGCTGGCTGCCGGAGGATCAGCGCTTCCAGTGCACGAAGCACGGCTCGAGATACACGCCGGTCGGCGTGTACATCTCGGGCCGCGCGACGCGCAATCTCGATCGATTCGCCGTCCGGCGTGACGGCGACTCCATCGTCGCCAATCTCGACGTGCTCTACCAGTCGGACAAGAACCCGTCCGACTGGGCGGAGGCGAGCATCACCGTCTGACGGCGCCTGCCCGATCGATCCTCACCCGGCGTAGATCAGCGTGTACCCACGCTCCTGCGCGCGGTTGATCCCCACGACGCCGGCGGTGACGAAGTGGCTGTTCGACACGGCGCTCGCGACCAGCTCCTTGTACACCGCATCCTCGTTGGCGCTGGTGGCCTTGGCCAGCTGTTGCGCCATGAAGTGCGTCGCCATGTCGCACACGGCCAGGTGCGTCCCGCGCTTGAGGACCGAGTCGAGCGTGTTGCCGAGGCTCGGCATGGACATCGGATCGATATCGGCCGCCTGATAGATGTTCCGGACGGGTGCCTGGCTGGTCTTCGGATCGGAGAGTTTCACCATCTTCCCGAGCGTCTGGCCGAGGGGAGTCCCGTATTTCTGCCAGAACGCGTCGCTGTACGCGAACGGCGTCGCGAAGTGCCGCATGCAGATCACGATCGCAAGGTCGCGATCGCCGAGGTGGTATCCAGCCTCGTTCGCCGTGTACAGATTCGCCGCGAACAGGATCGCCGCGCCCGCGCCGTCCGGCGACACCGCGTCGATGACGACCCGGTGCCCGCCGGGAATGGCGTCCAGCCAGTTGTCCTGCGCGTGCCGCGTCGCCCGGAACGGAGCGGTCCTCGTCCCCGCCCGTCCGCCCGCCTGTCCCGCCGCCAGGGCGCTGGCGCCGCCGGCCGCCACCCCTGCCGCCCC
>JBLMXQ010000083.1:0-7314 GCA_050257855.1 Betaproteobacteria bacterium
CGGGCCCGGGAACCGAGCAGCTGCCCGGACTGATCGCCGACCTGCGGGCGCGCCACGTGCGTGTCAGCCTGTTCGTGGATCCAGCGCCCGATCCGATCCGCTGGGCGGCTTCCGTCGGCGCCGATCGCGTGGAGCTGTACACCGAACCGTTTGCGCGGGCGTTCGAGCGCGGACCGGACGAAGGGAGGCAGTCGTTCGCCCGGTACGCGGAGACGGCGCGCCTGGCGCACTCCCTCGGGCTCGGCATCAACGCGGGGCACGACCTCGATCTGGTCAATCTCGTCGTCTTTCGCGAACTGCCGCACCTCGACGAGGTGTCGATCGGCCATGCCATCGTCTCCCGCGCCCTGTTCGTCGGCCTCGGCGTCGTCGTTCGCGAGTACCTCGACGTGCTGGCCGGGGAGCGCCGGTGAGCGTACGGCGTGCGGCCGTCGCCGCGCTCGTGGCCGCAGGCATGTTCGGGTTGCCCGCCGGTGCCCTCCGTGCCGCCTCGGTCAGGGTCGTGTCGTTCCGGACCGAGGACGGCGTCACGATCGCCGCCAGTTTCTATGAAGCTGCGCGGGTGCCGGCGCCCTCGGTGATCCTGCTGCACATGCAGACGCGGTCGCGGGAGGACTGGCAGGCGGTCGCCTCGCGGCTGGCCGACGCGGGGATTCACGCGCTCGCCCTCGACTTCCGCGGTCACGGCGCGTCGGGCCGCGGGCTGCCGGCCGCTGACGGCGGGCCGGACTACAGCCGCTGGGTGCTCGACGTCAAAGCGGCCTGCGCGTTCCTGCGGGCCCGCCCGGACCTCGTCCGGGCCGCGAGCCTGGGCATTGCCGGCGCGTCGATCGGCGCGAACGTCGCGCTCGCGGCAGCGGCGGCGGATCCGGCGATCCGGAGCCTGGCCTTGCTGTCGCCCGGCCTCAACTACCACTCGCTGCGCGCCGACGCCGCCATGCGCACGTACGGCGCGCGCCCGGCGCTGCTCGTGGCCGCCACCAACGACCCATACGCGTTGCGGTCCGTCAGGGAACTGGCGACGCTCGGCGGAGGCCCTCGCGAGACCCGCACGCCGGAGAACGCCGGGCACGGCACCACGATGCTCGACCGCGATCGCGACCTCGGTCAGGCGCTGGTGGACTGGTTCCAACGGACGTTGCTATGATCGACCGGAGCAGCTCGGCTCCCGTCTCCCGGCTTTCGGCTCTCAGCGCATGAAATCAGAATCCATTGCATTCGGCGTGGCAGGCGTCGTGTTCGGGCTGATCGCCGGCTGGGTGATCGGAACTCAGCAGGCGTCGGTGCGGGCGCCGGCGGCCGCGACCGCTCAGGCCGCGCCTGCGGCCTCGCCGGCCGGCCCCGCGCCGGCGCCGGCGACCCTCGACCAGTCCCGGGTTCAGGCGCTCACCTCGGTGGCGGAAAAGGACCCGAAGAATCCTCAGCCGCGCATCGAGCTGGGCAATTTGTACTTCGACGCCGAGCAGTACGACAACGCCATCAAGTGGTACACCGAGGCGGTCAAGCTCGCCCCGAACGACGTCAACCTCAGCACCGACCTCGGCGTCAGCTATTACTACACGAACCAGCCCGATCGCGCGCTCGAGCAGTTCCAGCACTCGCTGCAGCTCGATCCGAAGCACACCAAGACGCTGCTCAACGTCGGGATCGTGCGCGCCTTCGGCAAACAGGATCTGGAGGGCGCGGCGCAGGCGTGGGAGAAGGTTCTGCAGATTGCGCCGGACAGCCCCGAGGGTCAGGCCGCCAAGCGTGCGCTCGACGGGTTGCGCTCGGCGCATCCAGGTATGACCGCGACCGGGCAGAAGTCCGGTGCCTGATGCTGCGGCTCGTCCTCGTCCTGATCCTGATCGTCGTCGTCGCGCGCGCGTTCTGGCGCGTCGTCGACGGGATCGTCGAGGGGCTCGGCGGTCAGCCGCGGCGTCCGCCGAAGGGGCAGCGCGGGGTGCACATGGAGCGCGATCCGGTGTGCGGAACGTTCGTGATACCCGAGCGCGCGGTCTCGCTCTCGAACGGAGCGTCGCGTCTCTATTTCTGCTCGACCGACTGCTGCGACAAGTACCGCGGCGGGATCTCCTCTCCATCGGCGCCGCCGGCTAGATCCGCCGGCTCGCGAAGCGCATGACCGCCGAAACCGGGCTCCGCGCCGACATCGTCGAGATCGGCCGCCGTATGTACGCGCGCGGCTATACCGCCAGCAACGACGGCAACATCAGCGCGCGCCTCGGCACCGACCGCCTGCTGATGACACCGAAGGGCGTGTGCAAGGGCTTCATGACGCCCGACATGCTGTGCATCACCGATCTCGACGGCCGGAAGATCCAGGGCGATCGCGATCCGTCGTCGGAAATGTTGATGCACCTCGAGGTGTACCGGCAGCGCGCCGACGTGCAGGCGGTCGTTCACGCCCACCCGCCGATCGCGACCGGATTCGCCGTCGCCGGCATCCCGCTCGACCGCGCCGTTCTCGCCGAGGTGCTGACGACGCTCGGCAGCGTGCCGATTGCGGAGTACGCCACGCCGTCGACGAGCGAGCTGCCGGCGGCCGTGCGCCGGTACGTCAAAGCGCACGACGGAATGCTGCTCGCCAACCACGGCGCGCTGACGATCGGGGCCGACGTGTACGCGGCGTACTACAAGATGGAGACGATCGAACACTTCGCCAAGATCAGCCTCGTCGCACGCCTGCTCGGGCGCGAGAACCTGATCTCCCGCGAGGAGGTGGATCGGCTCCAGCAGCTGCGCGGCACGTACGGCATAAAGGCGCCTGCGCCGATCTGCCCGGATCCGGCCGACCCGGCCGGCGGAGCCGAAGGCGACGCGTCGTGTCAGGTCGTCAGGGCGCCCGCAGGCGCCGGCCAGCGCCTCGTCACCGACTTCACGAGCCCGCTGTGCCCGCCCGGTTCGGCGGATGCCGACGAGGAAATTCGGTTAACATACCGCGAACTCTCCGCGTTGATCGAGGACGCGATTCGGAACTTACGCTGACACTGCTGACAGCCGATAGCTGATACCTGAACGCTGACAGCGCAAGGAGAAGGCATGGGCGAGGCGCTTGGAATGGTCGAAACGAAGGGCCTGGTGGCCATGATCGAGGCTGCCGACGCCATGGTGAAGGCGGCGAAGGTCACCCTCGTGGGGTGGGAGAAGATCGGCGCCGGCTACGTCACGGCGATCGTGCGCGGCGATGTGGCTGCGGTCAAGGCGGCGACCGACGCCGGCGCCGCGGCGGCGCGCCGCGTCGGCGAGCTCGTGTCGGTGCACGTCATCCCGCGTCCGCACGCGAACCTCGAAGACGCGCTCCCGATCGGGAAGTCGGGCGCGAAAGGGTAGAAGGGTGCTGGGGTGCTGAGTGCTGCTGGCTAAGATCGTCGGCACCGTCGTGGCCACCCGCAAGGACCCGCGGCTCGTCAGCAACAAGCTGCTGATCGTGCGCGCGGTCGATCCGCGCGGCAAGGGCGACGGCGGCTATCTCGTGGCGGTCGACACGGTCGACGCCGGCGTGGGCGAAACCGTGCTCGTCGTCAGCGGCAGCTCGGCGCGGATGGCGTCCGGGATGAAGGACTGTCCGGTCGACGCGGCGATCATCGGCATCGTCGATACCGTGGACGTGAGCGAGTAGGCCGTGCAAATCGCCCGGGTCATCGGCGACGTCGTCGCCACGCGAAAGGACGACAGCCTGAGCGGGCTCACGCTCCTCGTCGTGCAGCCGCTCACGCCCGACGGCGCGCCGGTCGGCCGGCCCCTCGTGGCGGTGGATGCGGTCGGCGCAGGTGTGGGAGAGCACGTCTTCTTCGTCCGCGGCAAGGAGGCGAGCTTCCCGTTCTATCCGGTCGAGACGCCGGTGGACGCCGGCATCGTCGGGATCATCGATCACTGGGACCTCGGCTAGATGCAGATCGCACGGGTGCTCGGCACGGTCGTCGCCACGCGGAAACACCGCACGTTCGAGGGCGCGAAGCTCCTGCTCGTCCAGCCGCTGACGCTCGACGACGCGCCGAGGGGGCCGGCCCTGCTGGCGGTGGACGGCGTTGGCGCGGGCGTGGACGAGAAAGTGCTGATCGTGCTCGAGGGGCGCGCGGCGGGCGAGGCGCTCGGCAGGAAGGGCGCGCCGGTCGACGCCGCAATCGTCGGAATCATCGACCGCCTGGACATCTCCCTGTGAGCATCGGCGTGACGGATCAGGAACTGCGTGCGCTCGTGCGCGACGCGATCGCCAGGCTGAAGCCTCGCGCTTCCTTCGACAACGACGCTGACCGGCTGGAGCCTCGCGCCCCGGCTGACGGGGCGCACCCGAGCCACTTCCGCCTGCCGCTGGCGCGTGGCGGCGACGGCGACGGCGCTTGCCTCATCGAGCCGTCCGTTCGCTGCACGCACTGCGGGTACTGCCAGTCGTACGGACATTGAGCGCGATTCTCGTCACCCGCCGCCTGCCCTCGGCGGTCATCGCCAAGCTCGAATCCGCCGGCACCGTCGAGTCGTACGCCGGCGACACCGTGATGCCGCCCGACGAGCTGATGGCGCGCGTGGCCGACAAGGACGCGCTCGTGTGCCTGCTCACGGATCGCGTCGACCGGACCGTGTTCGCCGGAGCCCCGCGTCTGAAGATCGTGGCCAACGTGGCGGTCGGCTACAACAACATCGATCTCGCCGCCGCCCGCGAGCGCGGCGTCGCCGTCACGAACACGCCTGACGTGCTCACCGACTCGGTCGCCGACTTCACCTGGGCGCTGATCCTCGCGATCACGCGACGGCTGTCGGAAGGCGAGCGCCTGCTCCGCCGCGGGGCGTGGCGGGGCTGGGCGCTGGATTTCATGCTCGGCACCGAGCTGAAGGGCAAGCAGCTCGGCCTGATCGGCCTCGGGCGCATCGGCCGCGCCGTGGCGGCGCGCGCGCCCGCGTTCGGCATGCGGGTCGCCTACGCCTCGCGGCGCGAGAGCGCGCTCGAGGGCGGGGCCGCGATGTCGCTCGACCGCCTGTTGAACACCTCGGACGTCGTGTCGCTGCACGTGCCGCTCACGCCGGAGACGACGCACCTCATCGACAAGCGCGCGCTGGCCAGGATGAAGCGGTCCGCTTATCTGATCAACACGGCGCGGGGCCCGGTCGTCGACGAGGCGGCACTCGCGTGGGCGCTCGGGCAGCGCCTGCTCGCCGGCGCGGCCCTCGACGTGTACGAGCACGAGCCGGCGGTCCATCCCGACCTGCTCTCGCTCGACAATGTGCTGCTGGTGCCGCATCTCGGCAGCGCGACGACCGAGACCAGGACGGCCATGGCCGATCTCGCGGCGGACAACGTTCTCGCCGTGCTGGCGGGCCGGCCGCCCGTCACGCCGGTCCCATGAGCCGCCGATCCGGTCAGCGGGCCCCGAGGCACATCGAGGCGATCATGCGCGCGCTCTCGCGCGCGATCGACGGGCTCGAGCTGCCGGCCGTCGAGAAGATTTCCGAGAGCCAGGAAGAGGATCCATTTCAGGTCCTGATCGCGACCCTGCTCTCCGCCCGCACCCAGGACGCGACGACGCTTGCCGCCTCCACTCGTCTGTTCCGTGTCGCGCGCACGCCGCGCACGATGGCGAAGCTCACCGTCCGCCGCATCGAGCAGCTGATCTACCCGGTCAGCTTCTATCGGAACAAGGCGAAGCACGTGAAGCAGACCTGCCGCCAGCTCGTCGATCGCTTCGGCGGGCGCGTGCCGTCGACGATGCAGGAGCTCCTGACGCTTCCCGGCGTCGGGCGCAAGACGGCGAACCTGGTGCTGATCCTCGGGTTCGGGAGCCGCCGCAACATCTGCGTGGACACCCACGTTCACCGCATCTCGAACCGCCTGGGCTGGGTCCGGACGCGAACGCCGGAGGAGACCGAGCAGGCGCTCTATCGCGCGACTCATGAGCGCTGGTGGCCGTACCTCAATCTCTACCTGGTGACCTGGGGACAGAACGTCTGCCGGCCGGTCTTTCCGCGCTGCGACGACTGCGCCATTCGCAGCTTCTGCGCGCGCGTGGACGTCGACCGGACCGCCCGAAGCGGGCGATGACCCGCGGACGACTCAGAGGAAGGTGCGTCCTGCGGCTACCGGCGGCGCGACTCGCACGGCGCCGGCGAGTTCGGGATAGCGGGCGACGAACTCGGGCGGATACTCGCCTTCGATCGGCTCGCCCAGCTGCTTCTTGATCATGGCCGCGTTCGCGACCGACTTCGCCGAGAAGTGATTGTTCGTGTAGAGGTAGACCTTCTTGACGAGCCGCCGCGCGGCGTCGGCCGTGTCGACGAACTCCTGCAGCTCCTGCGCGGAATACAGGTAGTCGTACCGGTCCTCCGCGCGCTCGTGCTTCCACCAGGCGGCGACGTTCCGGCCGTGCAGGCGCATGTAGTAAAACGTCTTCACGTTGGGCAGGTAGTTCTGCCGGATCGAGAAGCGGAACTTCGGCTCGTCGATTTGCACCCAGGCGGCGCCGAATCCGTTCAGCAGTGTCAGCGTCGCGGCGAGGTCGTCGCTCCAGCTGCGATGCCGCAGCTCGACGGCGACCGGATAGTCCGCGAAGGCGCGCAGCAGATCGCCGAGCGCGTCCTGCGCAGCGGGCGTGTTCTTGAAGCTCGGAGGGAACTGCGCGAGCAGCGCGCCCATCCTGCCGCCGTTTGCCAGCGGCTCGATGCCGGACCTGAACGCGTCGAGGTCCGTCCGGTTCGGCCGCGCCAGCGCCTCCAGCGCGTCGGCTTCGGCGCCCGCGTCTGCGGGAAGCCCGCGGGTGAGCGTCCGCTTGAACATCTCGGGGTGCGTGAACTTCTGGTACAGCTTGATCGCGAACTCGAATCCCGGCGGCGTGCGTTCGACCCAGGACCGGCAGACCTGGGCGCGCGGCTGACCGTAGAACGTGGAGTTCACCTCGACCGTGTCGAAGTGGCTGGCGTAGAACGCGAGCTCGTCGAAGCCCTTCGGGCGAGCGCGGCCGGCCGGGTAGAACACGCCGTTCCAGGTGCCGCGGCCGGAGGGGTAGTTCCAGCCCGACGTGCCGATGCGGAGCGGAGAGGCGTCAGTCATCTTCCCCATCAGCCATAATAATAAGAGCTGCCCGCGATGTTGACCGTCAACGAAATCTTCCATTCCGTTCAGGGTGAATCGACCCACGCCGGCCGCGCCTGCGTGTTCGTGCGCCTGACCGCCTGCGATCTCCGATGCTCCTGGTGCGACACTCCGTATGCGTTCCACGAAGGGCGCAGGATGGAGGTGGACGAGGTCCTCGATCAGGTTGCGCGGTACGACTGCCCGCTCGTCGAGATCACCGGCGGCGAGCCGCTCCTGCAGGAAGGCGTGTA
>JBLMXQ010000084.1:0-55007 GCA_050257855.1 Betaproteobacteria bacterium
CCGGCTTCTCGTGATCCAGGTGACAGCTGAACGCGATGTCGCCGACGGAAGGGTCGGTGCCCGGAATCGTCGCGACCAGCGTCTCGTACGGCTGCGAATCGTCGTTGGCCGCCGAGACCCGTGCGTGCAGCGTGATGGCCTCCCCTCGCGCCAGCCGCTGCTGGAGCGAGCGGGCCTCCCGGACCGAGATCATGATCGCGAACGTGTTGTGCCGGCCGCGCGCGTCGAGATGCCCCCAGCGGATCAGATCCTGATCGTCCCGCCACCAGCCGCTCACCTGGTTCGAGTTGTAGCTGACGAGCCCGGCGGCGCCGCGCTCCTCCACCGCGAGCTTGTGGCAGGTCGCGGGAAACGCGTCGCACAGCACGAGCTTGCCCCTGACGTCCTTCCCTTCGTAGTCGGCCGGCCGCGCGCCGTTCCCGACGTCCACGAGCGCCGCGGTCACGTCGGCGCTCTCGCTGTTGTCCGCCACCGCCAGCCGCACGTCGTCGGTCGAGATGATGCGCCGCGGGTGCGGCGCGACCTCGTCGAGCGAGCCGCCCGTGAGGCGCCAGCCGCGGTTGCCGTGGAGGGTGCCGAACCAGGCGGTGCCGTCGCCCGGGAACGTCTCGACGTGCACGTCGCTCAGGCCGAACGCCTTCGCGCGGCCCATGACGTACTCGATCGCGTCGTGAAAGCCGGGCGACGCCGGCACGCGATGCATCTGGGCCAGGTGCTCGACGTGATCCTTGGCGGCCGTCCCCGACAGCTCCTCGTCGAGCGCGCGCAGGATCATCCGGTCGAGCAGCGCCTCGGCCGGAACCGACGGCGCGTGCTGGGCCGACAGGGCCAGTGGCAGGAACAGGGCCGCAGCCGCGAAGGCGGCCGCGACGGTGCGTCGGCGGGATCTGCTCATGGTGTCCTCGAGTCGGAACGCGCGCAGCCGGTCGACGGAGCGCGAGGCTTCAGCCGAGCGGAGTCTATCACCCGGTATACTGGCGCACCATGACGACGCCCTCGCGGCTGACGCGCAACCAGATCCGCGGCTTCTGGGCCGCGTGGGGCGGCTGGGCGCTCGACGGGATGGACTCCTTCATCTATGCCCTCGTCCTCGTGCCGGCGCTCTCCGAACTGCTGCCGCGGTCCGGCATCGCCGCCACTCCCGGGAACATCGGCTTCTACGGCAGCGTGCTGTTCGCGCTCTTCCTCGTCGGGTGGGGGCTCTCGATGCTCTGGGGACCGATCGCCGACCGCTTCGGCCGCGTCCTCGCGCTGATGCTGACGATCCTCTGCTACTCGCTCTTCACGCTCCTCTGCGCGATCGTGACCAGCGTGTGGCAGCTCGCGATATTCCGCCTCCTCGCCGGCATCGGCATCGGCGGCGAATGGTCGATGGGCGGCACGTTCATCGCCGAGGAGTGGCCGGAGGATCGCCGCAGGATGGGCGCCGGCTACATGCACACCGGCTACTACTTCGGCTTCTTCCTCGCCGCGATCGCGAACTACTTCGTCGGCGCGCGTTTCGGCTGGCGCTGGATGTTCGCGGTCGGCGGCACGCCGGCGCTCCTCGTGTCGCTGATCCGCTACGGCGTCCGCGAGTCCGACACCTGGAAAGCGCGCGCCGCCGCCGCGCGCCCGACGATGGCGGCGGCGTTTCGCGCGCTCTTCTCGCCCGTCTACGCGCGGCGCACCGTCTTCAATTCGCTCTACCTCTTCATCTCGATCGTCGGGCTCTGGGCCGGATCGGTGTACGTCCCGGCGTCCGTGACGCAGATCGCCATGCGCGAAGGCTACGGCGCCGCCAGCGCGGTCCGCCTCGCCTCCTACGGAACGATGCTGCTGTCGGTCGGGACCATTCTCGGCTGCATCGCCCTGCCGCCGCTCGCCGAGCTCTGGGGCCGGCGCTTCACGCTCGGCGTGTACTTCACGCTGATGCTGCTGTCGATCGCCATCGGCTTCGGATACGTGTTCTATCTCCCGGCCGGCGCGCTCGAGTGGTTCATGGCCTGCCTCTTCGCCCTCGGCATCGGCGGCGCGAACTTCGCCATGTACACGCTGTGGTTGCCCGAGCAGTACTCGACCGCATGCCGCGCGAGCGCCTTCGCGTTCGCCACCTCGGTCGGACGCTTCGGCGGCGCGGGCATCACGTTCCTGGTCGGCGCCGGCGTGGCGCACTATCACACCATCGGCACGCCGGTCGCGATGACGGCGGCGGCGTTTGCGGTCGGGATCCTGCTGCTGCCCTTCGGTGAGGAGACGGCCGGCCGGCCGCTACCGGCTTAGCCACCAGGTCATCTTCACGGCGAGCGATCGGCTGCGCACGCGGAGGATGCGGGGACGGGCGCCCGGAATGTCGGTCTCCCATCCGTTGTTGTAGACGACGTAGAGGTCGCTGCCGGGCCGGTAGATGTACCAGAACAGCACGTTCAACGTCGCGACGCGGCGGTCGTCGTTGTACTGGACGAAGCCCTTGAGGAACAGATCCGGGGTGAACGAGTAGCTCACGCGGGTGCTGAGCGTGTTCGTGACGTAGCGCGCCGCCCCCGGCAACTGGATCCGGTTCTGCGTGTAGGCGTTCTCCACGAGCAGCGTGTCGCGCGGCAGGACGTTCAGCTTGACCCCGTACGTCTGCTTGTCGCCGCTGTAGTATCCGCCGACGTCGACTTCCGCGCTGCCGTAGACGCGCTTGCCCGAGTTCGAGCCGTAGAGCAGGCGGAGCGTGTTCCAGTCGTACCCGCCGATCGGGATCGTGCCGTTCCCGAAGGTCCAGTCAAACGGCAGGTAGTCGTAGTCGCGATCGACGTACGCCGTGACCGTTGCACCGTCCTGCCGCTCGATCTTGAACGTCGCTTCCTCGGTGCGCGACTCGAGGCGGCCGTCGTGGTTCTCGTAGTAGTCGAGCCGCGATCCGAACGTGAGCTGCCGCACGCCGCGCCAGCCGGGACGCGGCGTCCACGCGGCCGTCGCCCTGGAGTTCCGGATGTCGACGCGCGGGATGAACCCCATCTCCGCGTCGAAGTGACGGCCGATGTCCAGGTACGTGCCCCCGACGTCGAAGCGATCGGTCTTGTAGGCGAGGTCCAGAGCGCCGGCCCGGCCGCGCTCGGCCGAGCTCGGCGACATCGTGCCGGCGAACATGGCGGCAAGGGTCGTATGATCGCCGAACGCGAAGCCCGCATCGACGCCCGCGCTGCGGTTGTAGGCCGAGCCGGCGCCGCCCTGCCGGTTCAGGAACACCGCGCCGATCGACGACCTGGAGAAGACGTTGCGCTTGACGCGCACGGCCGTGTAGTTCGCCCGAGCGAGGCGGGTCTCGCCGCCGCCGTCGTTCGCGAATGCCGTGCGGTCGGTCTCGATGTCGAGCAGTCCGATCGCGTACGGGCCCACGCGCCCCGTCACCTTTCCGCCGCCGATGATCGGCACCTCGCGTCCGTCCTGCAGGCCGATGCGGCGGCTGTAGAACAGGGCGAGCAGACCCGGTCCGCCATCGTTCTCGCCGCCAGCGAAGCCGACGCCCGTGCGGCCGTAGTCGAAGATACCGGCGCTCCCGGTGAAGAACTGCCGCTTCTCGGGGAAATACAGACTGAACCGCGACAGGTTGACCACCTCCTGGTCGGCCTCCACCTGAGCGAAATCGGTCTTGTACGTGAAGTTGCCGGTCAGGGTGGAGGTCACGCCCAGACGCAGGTCGAAGCCGTAGCGCCGCTCGAAGCTCGTCGGCGTGCCGGCATCGTAGTCACGCGCCGCGGCGGGCGCGACGAACGGCACGAATTCCAGCCGGCGGCGCGGCCGGAGGTCGTGGAGGCCGACCAGCACGCCCGCCCGCGTCAGGTTCGCGAACCCCGTCGGGCCCCACTCGCGCGGGAACGGCGCCCAGTAGCTCTCCTCGTGCTTCCGCAGGATGATGCGGCAGACGTTCAGGCCCCACACGGTGTCGCCGGGTCCACCCTTGAACCGGAGTTGCGTGAGCGGAATCGCGATCTCGGCGTACCACCCGTGCTCGTCGCGCGTGGTCTTCGATTGCCAGACCGCGTTCCAGTCGTAGTTGATCGTGCGCCCGTTCTCGACGCTGTTGGCGTCCTTGCGGGCCCCGAGCGGGTTGGTGCTGAAGTAGAACGCGTTGCGGTGGTCGTGGAAGGTGTCGAGGTCGATCTTGATCGCGTCGCCCCTTCCGAGCCCCGAGTCACGCTTCATCTCGCTGGCGATGATCCCGTCCGGTTCGTCGTCGTACGCCCAGATGCCGAAGAAGAGCGTCCGGTCGTCGTACAGGATGCGGAACTCGGTCCGCTCGGTCGACGGCATGCCGAACGCGGGCTCGCGCTGGATGAAGTGCCCCTGCGGGGGCGCCAGGCGCCACGCCTCGTCCTCGAGACGGCCGTCGATCGCCGGCTCGTGCCCTTCCGGCACGCGCGCCGCGATGGCCCGGAACGTCGCCGGGTCGATGGTGTTGATGTCAATCGGCCGGGCGGGGGCGTCCGCCGCCGCGCCGTTGCCGTTCCCCTGCGCGCGGACGGGCGCCGGGAACCCGGCGAGAACGCCGAGCGCGATAGTTGCAGCTCCAACCGCACGCGGCGTGCAGCGCATGGCGCGCCGATTCTACCGCGATCCGTCGTCCAGCCGCTGCGAGGCCACGACGCGGCCGGCGTCGAGCGTCAGGATCCAGTCGGCCAGCGTCCGCGCCTCGTCGGCATCGTGGGTCACGTAGAGCATCGGCACCTGCAGTTCGTCGCGGATGCGCTCGAGCGACGGCACGATCCGCCGGCGGCGCGGCACGTCCACTGCGGCCAGCGGCTCGTCGAGGAGCAGCAGCGCCGGCGCCGACATCAACGCGCGCGCCACCGCCACTCGCTGGCGCTCGCCGCCCGAGAGCCCGGCCACCGGCCGATCGACGAGCGGATCGATCTCGAGCAGGGCCAGCACGCGGTCGAGCGGCGGCGATACCCGCCCGGCCGCCCCCCCGCGCATCGCGCCGTACAGGATGTTCCGCCGCACGCTCATGTGCGGGAACAGCAGGCCTTCCTGCGGGACGTACCCGACATGGCGATCGCGCGCCGGCAGGTCGATGCCGGCCACCGACGAGAACAGCACGCGATCGTCGACGGCAATCACGCCGCGCCGCGGCGTGCGCAGGCCCGCGACCGCCTCGAGCACCGTCGTCTTCCCGGAGCCGGACGGCCCGACGAGCGCCACCACCCGTCCCGCCACGCGCTCGTCGATGCTCACGCCGAAGGCGCCCTGCGTCAGGTCAAACTGCAGCGCGATCATGGCGGTCCGCGGAGAGCACGTTCGTGAGCAGCACGGCGCCGAAGCCGATGGCCACCGACAGGGCGAGCAGCAGCATCGCCTGATGGTCCTGGCCGGCTTCGGTCAGCGTGAAGATGGCGACCGCCAGCGTGCGCGTCCGCCCGGGAATGGCGCCGGCGATCATGATCGTCGCGCCGAACTCCCCGACCGCGCGCGAGAAGGCGAGCAGCGCGCCGGCCGCGATGCTGCGCGAGGCGAGCGGCAGGCTGATCGTGAAGAACACCCGCCGCGGCGAGGCGCCGAGCGTCTCGGCCACGTCCTCGTACCGCCGGCTCACCTGCTCGAACCCGGCGCGCGCCGTCCGCACGAAGAGCGGCAGCCCCATGACCGCCATCGCCAGCACCACCGCCTTCCACGTGAACACGACGTCGAAGCCGGCACGCGACAGCCAGCGCCCGATCGGCCCTTCGCGTCCGAACAGCTTGAGCAGAATCAGGCCGGTCGCCACCGGCGGCATCACGAGCGGCAGCGTGACCACGGTGTCGACGAGGATGCGGCCCGGAAACCGGCGGCGCGCGAGCAGCCAGGCCAGGCCGAGGCCGAAGGGCAGCATGGCGATCGTCGCCAGCGAGGCCACGCCGATCGTGAACAGGGCGATGGACCAGATGCCGGCGCCCGTCACGGCACCGCCGCAAAGCCGAAGCGCGCGAAGATCGCCCGTCCGGCGGCGCTCCGCAGGAACCGGAGAAACCGGCGGCCGCCCTCCCGATTCATTCCGCCGGTCGTCACCGCGGCCGGATAGCGAATCGGCGGTGCCAGGCCCGCGGGCACGGCATATGCGACCGCGGCCCTGCGCGCGAGTCGCGCGTCGGTCGCGTAGACGAACGCGGCGTCGGCGTTGCCCGTGTCCACGGCGGCGAGCGCCGCGCGGACGTTCACGGTCGGCACCAGGCGCGGCGCGAGGCGGTCCCACAGCCCGGCGCGCTCCAGATACGCTTTCGTATACACGCCGACCGGCACCGCCGCCGGGTCGCCGACCGCGATGCGGGCGAAGCGGGCGTCGAGGAGCTGCTCCGGCCCCTGCAGCGTCCGCGCGCGCGCGAACGGCACGATGACCACCAGCCGGTTCGAGGTCAGCACGACGCGGGACCCCGGGGCAACGAGTCCCGCGTGCTCCACGACGTCCATCTGCGGGTCGTCGGCGCTGCAGAACACGTCGGCGGGCGCGCCCTGGACGATCTGCCGCGCCTGGCTGTTCGAGGCGCCGACGTTGACGAGCACCCGTACGCCGGTCTGCTGCTCGAACGCCGTCGCGGCCTCCTGGAGCACGTTCGTCAGGCTCGACGCCGCGAACACGACGACCGGCTCCGCGGCGGCCGCCGGCCGCGCGCCCGCCCACAGAGCGACGAGCCCGAGCGCCGCCGCGCCGGCGGCCGTCCTTCTTCCCCGCTTCGACATCCCAGTCAATCTAGTATGATTTCATTCGGATCGCCAAACGGATTGAACCGACCATGCAGCTTCTGACCGTCCGCCAGGCAGCCGGCCGCCTCGGGATCGGGTACTCGACGCTGAAGCAGTGGATCTACCAGGGCCGCGTGAGGACGCGCACCACGACCGGCGGCCACCACCGGATCGCGGATACCGAGGTGGATCGCCTGCTGGCGCCGGCGACGCCCGCGGGCCGTCACGCGCCGCCCCGCGAAGCGGGCGGCGCGATCGTGGCGCTGAGCGGCCGCAACCAGCTCCGCGGCTTCGTCGACGAGGTCCGCCTCGAAGGGCTGCTCGCGCAGGTGCGCCTCCGCATCGGCGACCAGCATCTCACCGCCGTCATCACGCGCGACGCCGTCGACGAGCTGCGGCTCCGCCGCGGAGACGAGGCGCTGGCGGTCATCAAGTCGACCGAGGTGATGATCGCGCGGGAGGCCGGTCGCGCGCCGGCGCCGGCGCACCAGCGGGCACGAGTACGCCGCCGCCGTTGACAGCACGCGCCGGCATCGACTACGCTCAGCTTTCCATGCGTCGGCTGCATCGTCACGCGTACCATCATTCCAGCTGCCACCCGGGGCGGAGTTGCGCGTGATCTAGGATTCGAAGCTCGAACGCATCCAGTGACCAGGCAACCCCGCCCGACCGGCGGGGTTTTTTGTTTTGGAGACACCGGCGCTCCGGCGCCCGTGAAGGAAGATGGACTTCACCAAACTCGACGGGCTCGTCCCGGCCGTCGTCCAGGACGCGACCACCTCGGAAGTGCTCATGGTCGGCTTCATGAACGAGGCAGCGCTCGCCGCGACCGAAAGCACCGGATTCGCCACCTTCTTCAGCCGCACGCGCGGGAAGCTGTGGACCAAGGGCGAGACATCCGGGAACAGGCTGCAGGTCGTCGAGGCGCTCGTCGACTGCGACGAGGACACCGTCCTGCTGAAAGTGCGGCGTCTCGGCGACGGCCACGTGTGCCACACGGGTCAGCGCTCGTGCTTCTTTCGACCGCTGGCTGACCACGAAGGACGCCAGGGACACGAAGACGGGTCCTCTCGTCCATGAAGCTCAAGCTCGGGATCCCGAAGGGCTCGCTGCAGGACGCGACCGTCCAGCTGTTCGCGCGGGCGGGCTTCAACGTCTACGTCAGCTCCCGGTCGTACTTCCCGGCGATCGACGACCCGGAGATCGAGTGCATGCTGATCCGCGCGCAGGAGATGGCGCGCTACGTGTCCGACGGCGTGCTCGACGCCGGCCTGACGGGGCAGGACTGGATCGCGGAGCACGAGCTCGGCGACGGGACGACCGGCGTGCTGACGAGCGTCGCCGATCTGGTCTACGCGAAGCAGAGTTTCGGCAAGGTGCGGTGGGTGCTCGCCGCGCCCGAGGAATCGCCGTTCCGGGCGCCGCGCGACCTCGCCGGCCGGACGATCGCGACCGAGCTGGTGCGCGTGACGCGCGACTACTTCTCGCGGCAGGCCGTTCCGGTCGACGTGGAGTTCTCGTGGGGCGCCACCGAGGTGAAGCCGCCCATGCTCGCCGACGCCATCGTCGAGGTGACGGAAACCGGATCGTCGCTCCGCGCCAACCGGCTCCGCGTCATCGACACGGTGATGGAATCGAACACGCAGTTCGTCGCCAACCGGGCGGCCATGGCCGACGAGTGGAAGCGGACGAAGATCGAAAACGTCGCGCTGCTGCTGAAGGCCGCGATCGAGGCGCAGGGGCGCGTGGGCCTGATGCTCAACGTCCGCCGGGTGGATCTCGACGGCGTCCTCTCGATCCTGCCGGCGCTGCAGCGGCCGACCATCTCGGCGCTGAGCGACGAGGAGTGGGTCGCCGTGAACACGATCATCGAGGAGCGCACGGCCCGCGACCTGATTCCCAGGCTGAAGGCCGCGCGCGCTCAGGGCATCGTCGAGTACCCGTTGAACAAGATCGTCCTGTGAGGCCGCCGATCACGATCCCGTCGACACGCCGGGTGGGACAGCCAGGCGCGCGCAGCGCGCCTGCGGGGGCGCGGAGCGGGGTGTCGGGGTTCCCGCGAGCGCCCGAGCCGGGGTCCGGGGCGGAGCCCCGGTTCCGATGATGCTGCGTATCGTCGACGCCGCCGACCGGCGCGCGCTCGGCCGCCTCCTCGCGCGCGATCGCGCCGACGACCGGGCGTTCGACCGGCGTGTCCGCGCCATCGTCGAACGGGTGCGGGGGGACGGCGATCGCGCGCTCGTGCGGTTCGCGCGGCGGTTCGACGGGGTCGCGCCGCCGTTCGAGCTGACCGCGGGGGAGATCCGCGCCGGCGCTGCGACCGCCCCTTCGTCGGTGCGGGAGGCGATTGCCCGCGCGGCGGCCAGCATCGCGCGCGTGGCGTTCCGGCAGATCCCGAAGCACGCCGACGTACAGGTGGCGCCGGGCGTCACCGTCGAGCAGCGCGTGGAGCCGCTCGCCCGCGTCGGATGCTACGTGCCGGGAGGCCGCTTTCCGCTGCCCTCGTCCCTGTTGATGACCGCGGTTCCCGCGCGGGTGGCCGGCGTGCGGGAAATCGTGGCCGTGTGCCCGCGACCCGAGCCCGCGGTCCTGGCCGCGGCGCTCGAAGCGGGCGTCACGCGGATGTTCCGGCTGGGCGGCGCGCACGCCGTCGCCGCGCTCGCCTACGGGACCGACACCGTGCCGCGCGTCGACAAGATCGTGGGCCCGGGGAACCGGTGGGTGGCAACCGCCAAGGCGCTGGTCGCCGGCGACTGCGCGATCGACTTCTTTGCCGGTCCAACCGAGATAGTCATCGTCGCCGGGGCCGGGCGTGCGTCGTGGATTGCCGCGGATCTCGTGGCACAGGCCGAGCACGATCCCGACGCCCGGTCGCTGCTCGTGACCTGGAGCTCTTCGCTCGCCGGGCGCGTGGCCCGCGCCGTCGATGCCGCCGCCGCCGGCGGAACCGTGTCGCCCGTGGCGCGGCGATCGCTGGCCGCGCACGGCGCCGCCATCGTGGTCAGGACGCCGGCCGAGGCGATGGCGATCGTCAACCGTTTCGCCCCGGAGCACCTCGTCCTCGACCGCGAGGCGCTCGCGAGAGGACCCTTGACGGCGGGCGCCGTGTTCATCGGCCCCTACGCGGCGCAGGCCGCCGGCGACTACGCCACCGGATCGAATCACGTGCTGCCGACTGCGGGAGCCGCCCGTGCGAGGGGCGGCCTGAGCGCGGCCGACTTCGTCCGCGTCATGGCGATCCAGCGGGTCACCCGCGACGGCCTCGCGCGCCTGGCGCAGACGGTCGTGCCGCTCGCGCGCGCCGAAGGCCTCGTCGCGCACGCCGAATCGATCCGAGTACGTCTCAAACGCCCTTAGCCCGTGGCCCTGACATGACCCAGTATCAGAAGCCCCCTGAACTCTACGACGGCCTGCGCCTGCACCAGAACGAGAACACGGGCGGCTGCTCGCCGCGCGTCGTCGAGGCGCTGTCGCGACTGCGGCCCGAAACGATCGGCTTCTATCCGCCGTACAAGGCGGCCACCGAGGCCTGCGCCCGGTACTTCGGCGTCTCGCCCGATCACGTCGCGCTCACCAACGGGCTCGACGAAGGCATCATGGCGGTAGCGGTGACGGCGCTGCGGCCAAGGGCGGGCGGGACCGTGCCGGAGGCGATCGTCCCCGAGCCGGCGTTCGAGATCTACCGCTTCGACACGGAGACCGCCGGCGGACGGCTGGTGCAGATCCCGCCGAGACCGGATTTCGTCCTGCCCCTCGACGACGTGCTCGCCGCCATCTCGCCGGCGACGCGGATCGTCTTCCTGACCAACCCGAACAATCCGACCGGCGTCGCGATGCCGCTCGACGCGATTCGCACGATCGCGCGCGCCGTGCCGGCCGAAGCCGTGGTGCTCGTCGACGAGGCGTACGCGGAGTTCGCCGGAACGACGTTCGTGCCCGAGCTCGAGGGCCACCCGAACGTCGTCGTCGGCCGTACGTTCTCGAAGGCGTTCGGCCTCGCCGGCCTGCGCATCGGGGCGCTGATTGGCGCGCCCGCGACGCTCGATCCGATCCGGCGCGCGATCCCGGTCTACAGCGTGAATCTGGCGGCCGTCGTCGCCGTCCAGGCGGCGCTCGAAGATCCGGACCACCTGCACCGCTACCTGCAGCAGGTCGCCGAGTCGAAGGCGCTCCTCTACGCCGCGTGCGAGCGGCTCGGGCTGAAGTACTGGAAGAGCGCGGCGAATTTCGTCCTCGTCTGCGCAGGCGAGCGCACGCAGGCGCTGGTGCGCGGCGCGGCGGAGCGGGGCGTGTACGTCCGCGATCGCTCCACGGAACCCGGCTGCGCCGGCTGCATCAGGATCGGCACCGGCATCGTCGAACACACCCGGCGGGCGATCGCCGTCCTCGAGGAGGTCCTGTGCGCCGCGCCGTAGTCGACCGCACCACGGCCGAGACGCGGATCGCGCTGGCGATCGCGCTCGACGGGCGCGGCCGGTATCAGGTGCGCACCGGCATCCGCTTCCTCGATCACATGCTGGAGCTGGTGGCCCGCCACGGCGCGTTCGATCTGCGCATCGACGCAAAGGGAGACCTCGACGTCGACCAGCATCACACGGTGGAGGATCTCGGCATCGCGCTGGGCGAAGCGGTGTCGGCCGCGCTCGGCAGCCGCCGGGGCATCAACCGCGCCGGCTACTTCGTGATGCCGATGGACGAGACGCTCGCCGTGGCTGCCGTCGATCTCGGGGGCCGCCCGCACGCGGTCGTGAACCTCCGGCTCAGGGCCGCGCGCGTCGGCGATCTGCAGAGCGAGCTCGTGCACGACTTCTTCGAGGGGTTTGCCCTGGGCGCCCGCGCGAACGTGCACCTGAAGGTGTTGTACGGACGCTCGAGCCACCACCAGGTCGAAGCCGCGTTCAAGGCATTCGGGCGCGCGCTGCGGGTCGCGTGCGCCAGGGACAAGCGGCTCGCGCGGATGCTCCCGAGTACGAAGGGGCTGCTGTGAGCCGACCGTCGATCGCTCTGGTCGATTACGGGGCCGGCAACCTCACGTCGGCGAAAAAAGCGCTCGCGGCGGTCGGGGCCGATTTCTTCGTTCCTGCCGCTCCGGAGGCGCTCGCCGGCGCGCGCGGCGTCGTCGTGCCCGGCGTCGGCCACTTCGGCGCGACGCGGGCGCTCGGCCCCGCCTGGATCGAAGCGCTCGTCGCTGCCATCGGGGAAGGGCGGCCGCTGCTCGGCATCTGTCTCGGCATGCAGTGGCTGTTCGAAGGAAGCGATGAGGCGCCGGAGCTGCCCGGCCTCGGCCTGCTGTCCGGACGTTGTCACCGCCTCCGCGGCGGGTCGCCACCCGGGTCGCTCAAGGTGCCGCACGTCGGGTGGAACGGCCTGGCGCTGACGCGCGACGCACCGATCCTCGACGGGGTGCCGCCCGACGCTCAGGTCTACTTCACGCACAGCTACGCCGCGCCGGTCACACGCGATGCGGTCGCCGTCGCCGAGCACGGCGAGCGGTTCGCGGCGGCCGTGCAGCGCGGCCACGTCGCGGGCGTGCAGTTTCACCCCGAGAAGTCCGGCGACGTCGGACTCCGGATCCTCCGCAATTTCCTCCTCCTGACCTGAGTCATGCTCGCCAAGCGCATCATCGCGTGCCTCGACGTGCGCGACGGGCAGGTGGTGAAAGGGGTCAATTTCGAAGGGCTGCGCACGGCCGGCGACCCGGCGGCGCTCGCGCGCCGCTACAACCTCGAGGGCATCGACGAGCTCGTCATCCTCGACGTCACCGCGACGCTCGAGCGGCGGCGCGCGATGGCCGGCACGATCGCCCGCGTCGCGCGCGAGCTGTTCATACCTCTCGCCGTCGGCGGCGGCATCCGCAGCGAGGACGATGCGGCGGCCGCGATCGAGGCGGGGGCGGACAAGGTGAGCCTGAACACGGCGGCGCTCACCGACCCGGGGCTCATCACGCGCCTCGCGGACCGTTACGGCAGTCAGGCAGTGGTCGTCGCGATCGACGCGAAGAGGCTGCCGCCGGCGGCCGACTCGACCGGCGCACCTGGCGCGGAAGCCGCGCCGCGCTATCCCGTCTTCTCGCGGAGCGGCAGCGCGGCCGCCAACCGCGACGCGGTCGAGTGGGCGCAGGAGGCGGAGTCTCGCGGCGCCGGCGAGATCCTGCTCACGTCGATCGATCGCGACGGGACGAAGGCGGGATTCGACACCGCGCTGACCGCGGCCGTCTCCCGCTCCGTGTCCATCCCGGTCATCGCGTCCGGAGGCGCGGGGAACCTCGAGCACTTCGTCGACGTCTTCACGGACGGAGCCGCCGATGCTGCACTGGCCGCGTCCGTCTTCCATTACGCCGAGACGAGCGTGCGCGCGCTCAAGGAGCACTTGCGACGCCGGGGCATTCCGGTGCGGCTGTAGGCGACGATGCCGTGGAGACGCGAAGGCGCGGTCGGGTGACGGCGCGCGATTGAACTTCCCACCATGCTGATTCCCTCGATCGATCTCAAGGGCGGCGCCGTCGTGCAGCTCGTCCAGGGCGATCGGCTCGCGATCCGGGACGATGACGTCTTCCGGTGGGTGCGGCGCTTTGCGCGCTTTCCGAAGGTGCAGGTGATCGACCTCGACGCCGCGATGGGCGCGGGCGACAACCTCGCCCTCGTGAGCCGGATTGCCGGCACGCTCTCGTGCCGCGTGGGTGGCGGCATCCGCACGATCGCCCGGGCCGAGGAGGTTCTCGCCGCAGGCGCCCGCCAGGTTATCGTCGGCTCGTCGCTGTTCAAGGACGGCGCGCCCGACCTGGCATTCGCCGCCTCGCTCGCGGATGCCGTCGGTGCCGACCGCATCATCAGCGCGGTGGACAGCCGGGCCGGCCATGTCGTGATCCACGGCTGGAAGACGTCCTTGCGCCTCACGGCGGTCGAGGCGGTGCGCGCCCTCGAGCCGTACTGCGGCGAATTCCTGTACACGCACGTGGACACCGAGGGGCTGATGGGCGGCACCGACCTCGACGCCGTCCTCGCCGTGCGCCGCGCCACGTCCCGCCGCGTGACCGCCGCCGGCGGCATCACGACGCAGCAGCAAATCGACGAGCTCGACGCGGCCGGCGTCGACGCCGTCGTCGGCATGGCGCTCTACACCGGCAGGCTCGCCCTCGCCGCTCCCGAACCACGTGAACCCCCCGAACCCCGAACCCCGTGAACCCCGTGAACCTTGTGAGGCGCCCTCCCGTCCAACGTGAATATGCGGTACTTGGTCCTCGCCTTCGCCGTTTCTGCGCTCGCGGCTCCCGCGACGCGCGCTGCCGCCGACACGGAGCACGTCAGCCGGACCGTTCCGCTCGCACCCGGAGGGACGCTGCAACTGAAGAACTTCTCGGGGCACGTGACGATCACCGGCACCGACGAGCCGCAGGTCGTCGTCGAGGCGGTGCGCCGGGCCTCTCGGGAACAGCTCGACCGCATCACGCTGGACGTGCACGCCGACGGTTCGACCGTGGTGGTTGACGCCAATCACAAGTCCGACAGCTGGTCGAACTGGGCGCGCAACAACGTCGTGGAAACGGATCTCGATGTGAGGGTGCCGCGCCGCACCAACCTCGACGTTCATGTGTTCAGCAGTCCCATCGACATCAAGGATGTCGACGGCTCGTATCAGCTTCACTCGTTTTCAGCCCCAATCCGCCTGGTCTCGGCGACCGGGTCGGTCGATGCTCACACCTTCAGCGGTTCGGTCGACATCCGGGCCAGCGAGATCGCCGATCGCCAGTCGATTGTCATCGACACGTTCAGCGGCAGCGTCGACCTTCGAGTGCCGTCCGACGCTCACGGAACGGTCCGCTTCCGTTCGTTCAGCGGCAGCGTGAAATCGGCCATCCCGCTGACGCTCGAGGGCACCGCCAGCCGACGGTCGCTGACGGCGCGCCTGGGCGGCGGCAGCGATGGCGCGAGCGTTCGGGTGAAGACCTTCAGCGGGAATCTCCGGATCAACCCCTGAACCCGGCTGCCGGACCCCTGCGCCCCCCGCCCGCGGTTCACGTTTCCAAGTTCTTGATACAATAGGTGTTTGCCCCTTCAGACGGAGGGGCGCGCACTGTATTTGTGAGTACAGCTGTCCACGCGGGAATCGAGGTCCACCGCCCCGCCGGCCCGGCGGCGGCTGCACGTGTCGCCACGGACGGCAAGTTCCTGCGCGCGGGCGACGAGCGGTTCCTCGTCAAGGGCGTGACGTACGGCACGTTCGCACCGGACGCGGACGGCTACCAGTTCCCTCCACTTGAGCGGGTCGCCGAGGACTTCCGCCTGATGGCGGACTTCGGCATCAACACGGTGCGGGTCTACACCCCGCCGCGCCGCGATTTGCTCGACGAGGCGGGCCGCTGGGGCCTGAAGGTCATGGTCGGCGTGCCCTGGTCGCAGCACGTCGCGTTTCTCGACAATCGCAAGCTGCGGCGCAGCATCCGCGCCGAGATCACGACTCGCGTGGCTGATCTCGGCGACCACCCGGCCGTGCTGATGTTCGCCCTCGGCAACGAGATCCCGGCCGGCGTGGTGCGCTGGCACGGCCGCGTCCGCGTGGAGCGCTTCCTCCGGGAGCTGTACGAGGACGCCCGGACCGCGGCGCCCGGCAGCCTGTTCACGTACGTCAATTTCCCGCCCACCGAGTTCCTGGACCTGTCCTTCTTCGACGTGTGCGCGTTCAACGTGTACCTGCACCGCGAGCCGGAGCTGCGCGCGTATCTGGCGCGGCTGCAGCATATCGCCGGCCACAAGCCGCTCCTGCTCGCCGAGGCGGGCGCCGACAGCATCCGCGAGGGCGAGCACGGGCAGGCCGACATCACCGCGATGCACGTGCGGGCTGCGTTCCAGGAGGGCGCGTGCGGGGCCGTGGCGTTCGCCTGGACCGACGAGTGGTGGCGCGGCGGACATCCGGTCGAGAACTGGGCGTTCGGGATCGTCGACGCCGATCGCCGGCCCAAGCCGGCGGCGCAGGCCGTGGCGCAGGCCTTCCACGGCGCCCCGTTCTCGCGGAAGGAGCGGCTGACCTGGCCGCGCGTCTCGGTCGTGGTCTGCGCCTACAACGCCGCCGACACGCTGGAGGACAATCTCACCTCGCTCGAACGGCTCACCTATCCGGACTACGAGATCATCCTCGTCAACGACGGCTCGAAGGATCGAACCGGCGAGATTGGCCACGGCCACGCGCGCGTCCGCGTCATCGACGTGCCGAACGGCGGCCTGAGCGCCGCACGCAACGTCGGCCTCGCAGCCGCGACCGGCGAGATCGTCGCCTACACCGACGCCGACACGCGCGTCGATCCCGACTGGCTCACGTTCCTCGTCCAGCCCTTCCTGCAGTCGGACGTCGTCGGCTCGGGCGGCCCGAACGTCGTGCCGGCCGACGACCCGCCGATGGCGCAGTGCGTGGCGCGCGCGCCGGGCGGACCGACGCACGTGCTGCTCGACGATCGCCTCGCCGAGCACGTGCCCGGGTGCAACATGGCGTTCCGCCGCGACGCGCTCGTCGCCATCGGCGGCTTCAACCCGACGTACCTGCGAGCCGGCGACGACGTGGACGTGTGCTGGCGCATGCAGGCGCGCGGGTGGAAGATCGGATTCGCCAGCTCCGCCCTCGTCTGGCACCACCACCGATCGACGGTGAAGGCCTACTGGAAGCAGCAGGTCGGCTACGGCGAAGGCGAGACCTGGCTGATGGCGCACCACCCGGAGAAGTTCCTCGACGGGCACATGCTCTGGCACGGGCGCATCTACAGCCCGCTGCCCTTCGTGCGCTCGCTCTGGGGTACGAAGATCAACGCCGGCGTGTGGGGCACGGCGGCGTTTCCGTCGGTCTACCGCACGGACGTCCATCCCTTCGCGTTCCTGCCGCATTCGATCAAATGGCAGGTCCTGTCGTTCGTCCTCATGCTGTCCGGGGCGGGGGTCGCCGCGACCGGCCTCCATCAGTGGGCGGCCGCGCTGCTGCTCGGGGGTGGCCTCGTTGGCTTCGGCTTCACCGTCGCGAAGAACCTCGCCTACGCGCTGCGATCGGAGATGGCGTCGCTGCCGGGGGCGCGCCATCGGCTGGTCCGGGCGTGGTATCGCACGATCGTGGCGTACCTGCACTTCCTGCAGCCGCTCGCACGGCTGCGCGGCCGCATTCGCGGCGAGCTGTCGCCGCCTGCGGTCGAAACGCTGGCGGTCGCCGAGCCGCAGACGAGCCGCGGGCCGCGGCCGTCGCTGCGCGAGGCGTGGCGCGCCCTGCTGCTCGTCTCCGGCAGCGTCACGGAGGATCGGTTCTGGAGCGAGACCTGGACGTCGGCCGACCGCGTCCTGGGCCAGCTCACCGAGTGGCTCCGCCGCTCCCACGCGGTCCGTGCGATCGAGATCGACGAAGGCTGGTCCGACGATCGGGACATCAGCGTTCCGGTCGGCCGCTGGGCCTGGATCGACCTCCGCGCGCTCGTCGAGGATCACGGCGGCGGCCGGGGACTGCTGCGCGTCAGCACGCACCTGCGCCCGACGCTCGTGGGCGTGGTCAGCGCGATCGCGATCGGCGCGGCGCTGCTCGTGGCGGCGAGCGCGGGCGTGGCGCTGCGCTGGCCGGTGCCCGGCGCGGTCGCCGGACTGCTCATGCTCGCCATCATCGCGTTCGCCTCGTGGCGGACCGCGCAGGCGACCGCCACGCTCAGGCGCGGGGTGGAGAAGGTCGCGCTCGGCGCCGGGATGACGGCCATGCCGTCGGGACCCGCGCGCGCCCCGCTCGTCGCGCCATCGATCCTCCGCACCTACGGCCTGCGGAGCGCCATCGTCTTCGTCATCTGGATTCTGGCGCTCGGCGCCGGCACGTTCATGCTGCGCGAAGCGGCGACTGCCGCGGTCATCGGCGCGAAGAAGGGCTACGCCGGCGACAACGGCCCGGCGATCTCGGCCTGGCTCGACACGCCCGGCGGCATCGCGATCGCGCCGAACGGCACGATTTACTTCGCCGACTCGAACAACGACGTCATCCGCCGGATCGATCCGGGCAACCGCATCATCACGACGGTGGTCGGAAGCCACAAGACCGGCTTCACGGGCGACGGCGGCCCGGCGACGAAGGCGGAGCTCGACACGCCCGACGGCGTCGCCGTCGCGCCCGACGACGATCTGGTCGTCGCCGACTCGCACAACGATCGCATCCGGCGCGTCGACCGCCCGACGGGCGTCATCATCACCGTCGCCGGCTCGGGCGTGAACGGCTACGACGGCGACGACAAGCCGGCGACCGAGGCGGCGCTCAACACGCCGAACGCCGTCGCCGTGGCCGCGAACGGCGACATCTACATCGCCGACACCCTGAACTACCGCGTGCGGATGATCGACCACGCCACCGGCTTCATCCACACCATCGCCGGCGACGGCACGGCCGGCGAGAGCGGTCCGGTGGGCGACGGCGGGCCGGCGACCAGCGCGACGCTGAACATGCCGAGCGACGTCGCGGTGGCGCCGAACGGCGACGTGTACATCGCCGACATGCACCACAACCGCATCCGCAAGGTGGACGCGCAGACGCACGTCATCACGACGGTGGCCGGCGACGGATCGTTCGGCGCCGCCGGCGACGACGGGCCGGCGACGAAAGCCAGTCTGGCCGGACCGGCGGGGATCGCCGTGGTCCCGGAAGGACGCGGCCGCGTGACCCTCTTCATCGCCGACTACTACAACGGCCTCGTCCGGGCCGTCGGGCCCGACGGAATCATCCGGAACGTGAGCAGCCAGGGGCGCGTGGCCTTCGGCGCGCCGTCGCGCGTCGCCTTCGAGCCCAAGAAGGGGTGGCTGTACGTCGCCGATTCGAGCCGCAACCAGATCGTCGTGCTGAACATTCCGAGGGTGTCGCCGAAACTGCTGAGCCGGCCTCCCGTCGCCGGGCAGCAACAGCAGCAGCCGGCGTCGCTGCGGAGGACCGGCGGCGGATGACCGGCTGGATCCGGACCTACCTCCGTCCGTACCGCGGCCGCGTCGTGCTGCTCGCGGTGCTGTCGATTCTCGAGATCGGCCTCGGCGCGCTGCAGCCGTGGCCGCTCAAGATCGTCGTCGACAACGTCCTGCAGCACCATCCGTTTCCCGAGCCGGTCGCGCGCTCCCTCTCGGCGGTGACCGGCGGGAACGTCGTCGCGCTGCTCGTCGTCGTGGTCATCGCCGGCGTGCTGCTGCAGGTGTTGAACCAGTTCGCGTCGATGTTCCACACGCAGGTCCAGGTGGACACCGGGCAGCGCATGGTCTACGACCTGCGCCTGCGCCTGTTCGAGCACCTGCAGGCGCTCGGCCTCCACCATCACGTGACGACCAGCACGGGCGACGCGGTGTACCGGCTCGAGACGGACGCGTACTCGATCGAGAACCTCGTGATGAGCGGCCTGTTTCCGCTCGCCTCGTCGGTCATCACGCTCGCCGTGATGTTCGGCATCCTCCTGCGGCTGGACGTCACCGTCGCCCTCCTCTCGCTCACGGTCGTTCCCTTCCTGTACCTGTGCCTGCGCTACTACACGACGACGCTCGTGATGCGCGAGGAGCGGGTGAAGGAGCTCGAGTCGAAGCTGGTGGAGCGGCTGTACGAGGTGTTCGCCGCGATGCGGCTCGTCAAGAGCTTCGCGCGCGAGCCGTACGAGGCGGCGCGGTTCGGGTCCACCGGCAGCGAAGTGATGCGCGCCCGGATCAGCATCACCTGGCAGGAATCGCTCTTCTCAGTCGTCGTCAGCACGATCACGATCCTCGGGACGGCGCTGGTCCTGATCGTCGGCGGCCTCCACGTGCTGCGCGGCGCGATGACCATCGGCGATCTGCTGGTCGTGATCGCCTACCTCGGCGCGGTGTACGGGCCGCTGTCGGCCATCGCCCATACGACCGGCCAGCTCCAGGGGGCCATTGCCGGCGCGCGCCGGGTGCGGCGGATCTTCGACCTGCTTCCCGAGACGGTCGACGAGCCCGGCGCGATCGAGGCGTCGGGCGTGCGCGGGGACGTCAGGTTCGAGAAGGTCGGCTTCACCTATCCCGACGGCACCTCCGTGCTGCACGACATCGCCTTCGAGGCGAAGCCCGGAGAGATGGTGGCGCTCGTCGGCCTGACCGGCGCGGGCAAGACGACGCTCGTCAGCCTCATTCCCCGGCTGTACCAGGCGACGGAAGGGCGCGTGCTGGTGGACGGCGTGGACGTCCGGAAATACCGGGTTCGATCGCTGCGCGAGAAGATCGCCATCGTGCTGCAGGACCCGATGCTGTTCTCCGGCAGCATCGCGACCAACATCCGCTACGGCCGCCTGGACGCCACCGACGCGGAGGTCGAGGAAGCGGCGCGCGCGGCGCACGCGCACGACTTCATCATGCGCCTGCCGAGGGGCTACGACACCGAGGTGGCCGAGGCGGGCGGCGGGTTCTCGGGCGGCGAGCGGCAGCGCCTGAGCATCGCGCGCGCGATCCTGAAGAACGCGCCGATCCTGATCCTCGACGAGCCGACCTCGTCGCTCGACGCCATCTCCGAGGAGATCGTGTTCTCGGCGATCCGCCGCCTGCGGGCGAACCGCACGACGCTCGTCATCGCGCACCGCCTGTCGACCGTGCGCGACGCCGATCGCATCCTCGTGCTCGACGGCGGCCGCATCGCGGCGCAGGGGCGCCACGAAGAACTGCTCGAGCAGAGCGACCTGTACCGCCGCATGTGCGCCCGCCTGACCGTCGGCAAGTCGCTCGACGAGCCGGAGACCGTGGACGAGCTGATTCAGGCTGCCAAACAGTGAATCGCACGCGCCGGCCCCGCCCGGCCTGCCCGCCCGGCCTGCCGCGTCTGCCATGAGGATCCTGTTCGCCGGCATCATCGCCAGATACCCGTTCGGCGGCGTGACCTGGTGCTCGCTCATGTATCTCCTCGGCCTGCGGGCGCTCGGCCACGACGTCTTCTACATCGAGGACACCGGCGAGTGCGTGTACGACCCCGTGCAGAACACACGCGCCACCGACCCCTCCTACGGTACCGCCTACATCAACGACGCGCTCGCGCCGTTCGGCCTGGGGGATCGATGGACGTTCGTCAACTACGACGGGACCTACCACGGGCGCGGCGCGGCAGACGTCCGGCGCTACTGCGCGGACGCCGACCTGTTCGTCAACCTGTCGGGCGGATCCTGGTTCTGGCGCGACGAATACGCGCGGATCCCGCGCAAGGTCTTCATCGACTCCGATCCCGCGTTCACGCAGCTCGCGATCGCGAAGCAGGAGCCGTGGTACGTCGATTTCTTCCGCCGGTTCGACCGGCTGTTCACCTTCGGCGCCAACATCGGCACGCCGGCCTCGCCCGTGCCGGTCGGCGACTTCGAATGGCGCAAGACATGGCAGCCGGTCACGCTCGACGACTGGCGCACCGACCGCGAGCCGCGCGATCGCTTCACGACCGTCATGACGTGGCAGATCGAGAGCTTCACGGACGTCGGCGGCAACAAGGATCAGGAGTTCGTCAGGTACATCGATCTGCCCTCGCGGACGCCGCAGCGGTTCGAGCTCGCGGTCAACGGGCCGCAGACGCTGCTGCGCGAGCACGGGTGGGAGACGGTCGACGCGATGCGCGTGTCGCGCACGCCCGGCGGGTACCGCGACTTCATCCACGGATCGAAGGCGGAGTTCGGCGTCGCCAAGCACACCTACGTGGCCACGCGTTCCGGCTGGTTCAGCGACAGGACCGAATGCTATCTGGCGTCGGGACGCCCGGCCCTGGTGCAGGACACCGGCTGGACGGCCCACCTCCCCTCGGGCGAGGGTCTGCTGGCCTTCTCCTGCCCCGACGACGCGCTCGCGGGCATCGATCGCATCAACAGCGGCTACGCGCGGCACGCGGCGCGCGCGCGGGAGATCGCCGCAGAATGCTTCGACGCCCGGCGCGTCCTGCCGGCGCTCCTCGAAGAGGCCTTCGCGTGACGTCGATGAGGATCGCGCACATCGCGCCCGTCGCGACGACGATTCCGCCGCCGAAATCCGGATCGGTCGAGCAGATGACGTCGCTCCTGACCGAAGGGCTCGTCGCGCGGGGCCACGACGTCACGCTCTTCGCGACCGCCGACTCGAAGACGAAGGCGAAGCTGCACGCGATCTACGCCCACGGCTACTGGCACGACGAGAACATGTGGCCGTGGGAACTGTACGAGATGCTGAATCTCGCGGCTGCCGTCGAGCGGGCGGGCGACTTCGACGTCATTCACTACCAGGCGGCGTACTATCCCATGTCGCTCGCCTTCACGCGGCTCTCGCCGACCCCGATCGTCCAGACGCTGCACCACTCGCCGAGCGAGGCCGAGGTGCGCCTGTGGTCGCTCTATCCCGAAGCGCCGTTCATCGCGATATCCGAGGAGCAGAAGCGGCTCCTGCAGGGCCTGAACGTCTTCGACACGGTCCTGCACGGCATCGACACCGACGCGTTCGCGTTCCGCGAGACGCCCGACGACTACCTGCTGTTCCTCGGCCGGTTCACGGCCGGCAAGGGCGTCCTCCAGGCGATCGAGATCGCGCGGCGCGTCGGCATGCGGCTCATCCTGGCGGCGGCCGAGGACGACTACTACCGCCAGCACGTCGCCCCGCACGTCGACGGCACGCGCGTGATCTATCACGGCGAGGCCGACCACGCGACCAAGGTCGGGCTGTACGGCGGCGCGCGCGCGCTGCTCTACCCGATCCAGGCCCGCGAGCCGTTCGGCCTCGTGCTGGCCGAGGCGATGGCCTGCGGCACGCCGGTCGCCGCGCTGGACAAGGGCGCCGTCCGCGAAGTGGTGGACGAGGGGGTCACCGGCGTCGTCTTCGACAGCCTCGAGCAGATGGCCAACGAGCTGCCGCGCGTGCTCGCGCTCGATCGCCGCCGCGTGCGGGAGCACGCCGTCGCGCGGTTCGGCGTCGATCGCATGGTCCGCGAGTACGAGGCGGTGTACCGGCGGCTGATCGAAGCGCACCGTGGACGGACTTGACGCCCCCGCCGGCTCCGGGACGCGCGCGCTCGCGGGCCGGACGATCCTGGCCGTCCTGGCGCATCCGGACGACGAGTCGCTGGCGTGCGGCGGGACGCTGGCGCGCGCCGCCGACTCGGGAGCGCGTGTCGCCCTCGTGTGCGCCTCGCGCGGCGAGCGCGGCTCGGTGAGCGATCCGGCGCTCGTGGCGGACGCGGATCTCGGCACCGTTCGCGCGCGCGAGCTGCGCGACGCCGCCGCCGTGCTCGGCCTGAGCGAGGTGACGCTCCTCGACCACCCGGACGGCGACCTTCGATGGGCCCGCGTGCCGATGCTCCACGACGAGATCCTGCTGGCGATCGAGCGGACGCAGCCCGACGCCGTCATCACCTTCGGCGAGGACGGCCTCTACTGGCATCTCGATCACATCGGGGTCCACGAGCGGACCTATACTGCGGTCAAGTCGCTCGGACGGTCCGCTCCCCCGCTCTACTTCGTCACGATGCCGCCGCACGCGATGCGGCGCGTCGTCGAGGCGGCGCACCGGAAGGGCGGCGCCCCGCCGGATTCGACCTTCTGGGGGATCGCCCCGGACAGCTTCGGCGATCACGCTGCGCCGCCCTCGTTCGCCGTCGACGTGCGCCCGTGGGCCGCTCGCAAGCTCAGGGCGCTCCACTGTCACAGGACGCAGATGGGACCCCGAAACCCGCTGTCGTGGATCGACGAAGCCGACATGCGCGAGTGCCTCGGCCGCGAGCTGTTCCGCCGGTCCCCGCTCGACTCGAACGGCGCGAGGGTGCTCGAGACGCTCGCGGCGCCGGAAGACGTCGCGTAGCGATGCGCGCCGACACGCTGCACATCCTGCGCTGCCCGTTCTGCGGCGGCCGTCTCTCGGTCGTCGATTCCCTGCCGCACCGCCGCGACGGCGACGACATCGTCGAAGCGACCCTCGGCTGCCACTGCTGCGTCTTCCCGGTCGTGGCCGGCATCCCGGTCCTCCATCTCGAGCCGGAAGCCAAGCGCGCGCAGGACCAGATGAAGGCCGGCGACGCTGCCGCCGCCAAGCGGACGCTGCTCGGAGTGGACGGAGAGCGCTCCGAGCGGTTCGAGACGGCAGCGGGCACGGCCGGCGCGACCTACCGCGAGCTCGTCGAGGCGCTCGGGCCCGGGTTCGAAGGCGGCTATTTCCTCTATCGTTTCTCGGATCCGACGTTCCTCGTGGCGGATGCCGTCGTGCGCGCGGTGGCAGCGGCGGTCCCGCCACGCACGCGCCGGTCGCTCGACCTGTGCGGCGGCTCGGGCCATCTCACGCGATCGCTCATCGGCTCGCCCGCGGCGCCGATCCTGGCCGACCTCCACTTCTCGAAGCTGTGGCTCGCGCGCCGGTTCACCGCCCCCGGCTGCGAGGCGGTCTGCTGCGATGCGAACGCGCCGCTTCCCTTCGAGGATGCCGCGTTCGACCTGGCCGTCTGCTCGGATGCCTTCCACTACGTCTGGACCAAACGGCTCTTCGCGTCGGAGATGATGCGGCTGGCCGGCCGCGCCGGCGCGATCGCGGTCACCCACGCGCACAACGCGCTGCAGTGGAACCCCTCGGCCGGCATGCCGCTGCCGCCGGACGCGTATGCGGATCTGTTCGCCCCGATGTCGCCGCGCCTGTTCGCCGAGGCGCGGCTGCTGCACGACGTCGTCGAGACAGGAATGGTCGATCTCTCGCGGCGGGACGACCCTGCCGCACTGGAGGCGGATCCGGCACTGACGATCGTCGCCTCGCTGCACGACGAAGTCTTTCGCAGGCAACCGCCGGACCGGATCCCCGGCCGGGTCCGCGGCGATCTGCGCATCAACCCGCTCTACGCCGCCCGATCCGAAGGCGGCGGCCTGGCGCTCCGCCTCGCGTTTCCCTCGCCGGACTACGAGGACGAGTACGGCGCGTGCCGCGACTACCTGCCGGCGGACGCCGCCGTCGACCGCGCCGTCCTCGACGCGCTCGCCGACGGACGCGTCACGCCGGAGGTGGAGGCGCTCATCCGGCGACGGGTGATCCTGGACGTGCCGAAGGGATACTTCTGACGTTACGCTGGACACCGTATCGGTTACACTATTTGACGTAATGCGCAACCCCTTCGTCTACGGCGAGGTGGTGCCGGCCTCGGCGTTCGTCGATCGCGCCGGCGAGCTGGACCGGCTCGTGGGCGACCTCGCGGCCGGCCAGAAGGTGTTCCTCATCTCCCCGCGGCGGTACGGCAAGTCGTCGCTCATCCGGCGGGCGCTGGCAGCCATGGAGCGGCGCGGCGCTCTCGGCGTCGAGATCACCGTGAGCAGCTTCAGCTCGTACGTCGCCTTCCTCGAGGGCTACGCGCGGGCCGTGATCGGCGTCGAGACCCGCTGGGACCGCGCGCGCGCCTGGCTCCGCGAGGTGGTCCCGTCCGCGCCGGCCGAGGTGCGCCCGGCGCCCCGCGCCGCCGCCGGCGCGGTCGCTGTCTCGTTCCCGACCGCCCGCTCCGACCGCGAGGTCACGCGCCTCGCGCAGGAGGTGTTCGCGCTGCCGGCACGGCTCGCGGCGGCGCACCACCGCAAGGTGGTCGTCGCCCTCGACGAGTTTCAGGCCATCGGCGGCTTCGACGGAGGCTCGGTCGAGCACGCGATGCGCGCGGCCGTCCAGCATCAGCGGGACGTCGGGTACGTGTTCGCCGGATCCGAGCCGTCGCTCATGGAGCGGATGCTGGGGCCGAAGCGGCCCTTCTACAAGGCCGGGCCGGTGATGCGCCTCGGCCGGATTCCGGCCGACCAGTTCGCGGCGTTCATCGACACGCAGTTCACCCGCTCCGGATTCCGGCCCGAGCCCGGCCTCGGCGCAGCCGTCGTCGACCTCGCCGGCAACCTGCCGTACGACGTGCAGCGTCTCGCCCACGAGACATGGGACGAGGTGCGCTCGTCCGCACGCAGGCGGGCGACGCTGGACGACCTGCACGCCGCGCTCCATCGGCTCCTCGCCGAGCAGCAGACGATGTTCGAAGCGCTGTGGCAGCGGCTGACCCTGGCGCAGCGCGCGGTGCTGCGGGCCGTCGTTCTCGAAGAGGGGCGCGAACTCCTGTCGGCCGACGTTCGCGCGCGGCACCGGCTTGGCGGTCCGTCCACCGTCCAGGCCGCCCTCGCGGCGCTCGTCCGGGACGACCTCGTGTCGCGCGAAGGGGAGCGGTACACGGTCGTCGACTCGCTGCTGCGCGAATGGGTTGCGCGACGCACGTTCTAGCCGGCCCGGGACGGGTGGCTCACGGCTTGCTCCGCTCGAAGCGATGAGATCTCTGCAGACGGCCGCGGCGGTCCCGATCCTGCTCCTGCTGTCCGTCGGAAGCGTCCGCGCCCAGGGCACCGGATGGCTTGCGCTCGGCGGCGGCGTCACCTACACCACGCCGGCGGATCCCGACTCTGCCACCAGCCACACCGGGTACGGCATCGCCTGGCGCATCGGCCACGGGCAGCCGGGTTTCGGCTGGGAGTTCGGATTCAACTGGTTCTCGACGGATCTCCTCCAGCCGGTCGGCCGCCTCCGAACGGATCTCGGTCAGCTGCACGTCCGGCCGTTCATGCCCGGCTACGGCTATTCGTACCGGATCGGGCCGGCCATGGTCACGGCCGACGTCATCGGCGGTTACTCCCTCAATTCGTTCAGGCTGACGCCGGCCGCGGTCGGCGCCTACCGCGCGCAGCCCGGCGCCGGGACGGTCAAGGCCGACGTGTCCAACGCATGGGTCGTGAAGCCGGAACTCAATCTCTGGCTCGACCTGAGTCGAACGCTCGGCCTCAACGTGAACTACGGCTACATGGTCGTGCGCCCCACGCTCGCGATTACGAGCACGAGCGGCGTAGACGAGCGGAGCATCAAGGCGGACGTGTACATGCTGAAGGCGGCGCTCGTCTACAGAGTCTTCTGACGGGCCGGTCAGCCCCGGCGCGCCGAACCGGCGGGCTGCTCCCGATCGGCCGTGATGCTCGTTCCGAGGTCACGCAGGAGCCCGTCACGCAGGCCGTAGATCCAGCCGTGCACGGCCAGTGTCTGTCCCCTCGCCCAGGCGTCGCGCACGACGGTCGTCTGGCTGACGTTGCCGACCTGCTCGATGACGTTCAGCTCGCACAGGCGCCGGTGCCGCTCCGCGTCGGTCTCCAGCGCATCGAGCTCCGCCTGGTGTCTGCGTCGGACGTCCTGCACGTGCCGCAGCCAGTTGTCGATCAGCCCGAGCTTGTCGTCGCGCAGCGCGGCGAGGACGCCGCCGCATCCGTAATGGCCGCAGACGATGACGTGGGCGACACCGAGGACCTCGACGGCGAACTGGATGGCCGACAGGCAATTCAGGTCCGTGTGCACGACGACATTGGCGACGTTGCGGTGCACGAACATCTCGCCGGGCGGCAGACCGACGATCTGATTCGCCGGCACGCGGCTGTCGGAGCATCCGATCCAGAGGTACTTCGGCGCCTGCTGGCGCGACAGGCGGGCGAAGAAGTCCGGGTCCTGGCGCGTCATCTCCGCAGCCCACGCGCGGTTGTTCGCGAACAGCTCGTTCATCTGAGCTTCTTCTGCGCGATCGGCCGCGCGAAGGCGTTGTTGATGCTGTGGGCCGTTGACCCGGCCACGCGCTCGTACAGCGCCCGCGCCCGCGGTGCGTCGCCGAGCCGTTCGTACGCCTGCGCCAGCATCACCAGGATGAACGGATCCTTCTGATCCGCCTGCTGCAGCTCGGTGACGGCGTTGCGATAGCGTTTCAGGTGGAAATCGACGTACCCGGCAAGATACGGCAGCTGGATCGCCTGGTCGGCGTTGTCACCCTTCGCCACGAGCGCCTTGACCGCCGCTTCCTGGGCGTGCGCCTCCGCCGCACGGCCGCGCCGGGCCGCAATGCGCGCCCGGGCGTGCGCCCAGCGCAGCTCCGCGAGATCGCGCTCGTTCGCCGGCAGGTTCGGCTGGCGGCGCGCCGTCTCGTAGCCGGTCTCGTACCACGTGTAGGCCTCCTTCGGATCGCCCGACTCCAGGTACACGCGCCCGAGCGCGTTCGCCGTCTCCGAAGCGCCCTGCAGGTTGCCGGCCGTCTCCTGGCGGTCGTATTCCTGCTGGAAGTACTTCGCGGCGGACCGTGCGTCGCTCTGGAACGCATACGACACGCCCATGGCGGTGAGCGCCTGGTCCTTCGCCCCCTCCGGCGCGCTCTCGATGGCCTTCGCGAAGTGCGTCCGCGCCTCGTCGTAGCGGCCGACGAGGTCGAGCACGATGCCCAGCCCGAGCTGGGCGTCGAAGAGGGCGGGATCCTGCCGGAGCGCCCGCTCGTACAGCGCGCGCGACTCGTCGAGCCCGCCGTCGATCTGCAGCCGCCGCGCACGGCGCGCGAGCGCCTGCGCGTCGTCGGCCGGAGCCGTCTGCGCCAGCGCGCCCGGCCCGGCGAGCACGGCGGCGAAGAGCGCGATCAGGGCGGCGGCACGCATCCGGCGATTATAGCGATCACGCCGCGCGTTTGGTCGAGCGGGCGACCGCGAGCGTCAGCACCGCCAGGCCCCAGACGGCGAGCGCCAGGGCCTGCGGCCACAACACGTCCATCCCGACGCCCTTCAGGAAGATCGACCGAAGGATCACGAGGTAGTACCGCAGCGGAATGAGGTAGGTGATCGGCTGGATCGCCGCCGGCATGTTCTCGATCGGGAAGATGAACCCCGACAGGTAGACCATCGGGACGAGGAAGAAGAACACCACGGTCATCATCGCCTGCTGCTGCGTCGACGAGATCGTCGACACGAAGAGCCCGAGCGCGAGCGTGCTGATCAGGTAGAGCAGCGTGAGCGCCAGCAGCAGCCAGAGGCTCCCGCGGAGCGGTATCTCGAACCACCACACCGTGACGCTCAGGACGACGAAGACGTTGACCATCGCGAGCCCGGCAAAGGGCAGGAGCTTGCCCGCGACGAGCTCCCAGCGGCTGAGCGGCGTCACCCTGAGCTGCTCGAGCGTGCCGACCTCGCGCTCGCGCACGATCGCCATCGCGGCGAGATTCGACGTCAGGATCAGGAGCAGCAGCGCCAGCACGCCGGGCACCATGAACTCGCGGCTCTCGAGCCGCGGGTTGAACCACACGCGCACGCGGCTCTCGAGGCCGCGCGGCGGCGGCGCGGCCGGCGTGCTCGCCGCGAGCTCCTGCGCATAGCCCGCCACGAGGTTCGTCGCGTAGCCGAGCGCCACCGTCGTCGAGTTGGAGTCGGTGCCATCGGCGACCACCTGAACCCGCTGGGGCTGCCCCTGCGCCAGGCCCTCGCCGTACCCCGACGGGATCGCGAGCGCCATCCATGCGGTCCCGCGCTCCAGGTACTCGTCGATGTCCGCCACGCTGCCGACGACGGCGATCACCGTGAAGTTGCGCGAGGCGTCGAACCGCGCGATGAGGTCGCGGCTCGCCCTCGATCGATCCGCATCCGCGACGACGACCGGCACGTTCTTGATGTCGGTCGTCGCGGCGTAGCCGAGGAGCAGCAGCTGCAGCACCGGCGCGAGGACGACGATGGCGAACAGCCGCGGGTCGCGCCGGAGCTCGATCAGCTCCTTCCAGACCATCATCCGGATGCGGCGCATGTGATCGGCCTCAGCCCTGCGTCCACTCGCGCCGCAGGCGCAGCGTGGCGATTGTGAGGACGACGGCCGCGAACGCCGTCAACGCCGCGAGCTCCGGCCACAGCGCGCCGGCACCCGTTCCCTTCAGGACGATGCTGCGCAGCGCGACCAGGAAGTAGCGGGGCGAGAAGAGCGCCGTGACCGCCTGCAGGAACCGCGGCATGCTCGTGATCGGGAAGATGAAGCCGGAGAGGATGATCGTCGGCAGGAAGGACACGAGCACGGCGATCTCGAAGGCGACCTGCTGCGAGTCGGAGACGCTGGACACCAGCAGGCCGAGCCCGAGCGCCCCGAAGAGGAACAGCCCCACGGTCAGCAGCAGGAGCAGCCACGATCCGCGCATGGGCAGCCCGAACAGCGCCATCGCCACGAGGACGATCCCCATCGACGAGGCGAGCGAGATCGCGAAGTACGGCAGACTCTTGCCGACCAGGTACGGCGCCGCCCCGATCGGCGCCATCCGGATCTGCTCCATCGTGCCGCGCTCCTTCTCCTTGACGATCGAGACCGACGTCGAGATGACCGAGCTCAGCATGGCGATGTAGGCGATGAGCCCGGGCACGAGGAAGAGCGCGCTCCGCAGCTCGGGGTTGTACCAGATGCGCGGCACGACCCTCACGAGCGGCTCCACGGGACGCGCGGCGGCCGTCGCCGCGAGAATCATCGACTGGCTGTTCAGAATCGTCAGCGCGTACCCCATCACCGCCGTCGCGGTGTTGGCGTTGTCGCCGTTCAGGAGCACCTGGACCACGGCGCCGCGCCCGCCGCGCACGTCGCGGCCGAGATCGACAGGGATGACGAGCACCGCCCGCACGTCGCCGCGGTCCAGCAGCGGCTTGACCTCCGTGTCGGAGACGTCGGCGACGAGGTCGAAATACCCGGAGTTGACGAAGGCGGACACGATGCTCCGGCTCTCGACGCTGCGGTCGCGATCGACGACGGCCAGGCGGACGTGCCGGATGTCCCAGCTGAGCGCGTAGCCGTACAGCAGCAGGAAGAAGGCCGGCACGAACAGCAGGAGCAGCAGCGTGCGCCGGTCGCGCACGATCTGCCGCAGCTCCTTGCGCGCGACCGCGAGCGCCTGTCTCATCGCGCGCTCTCCCGCTCGACGACGTCGAGGAACACGTCCTCGAGCGACGGCGGCACCAGAGCCACGCCGGTCGGCGGGGCCGGGCCGCCGGCGAGCCAGCCTCGAACCGCGGACTCCGGATCGGCGACCGGCCGCCGCAGCACGGCGTGCACGGCCGTGCCGAAGATGGAGGTCTTCTCCACCTCCGGCCTCGCGTCGAGAATCCGCATCGCCTCCACCGCGTCCGGCGTCTGCACCTCGACGATCGGCCGCTCGGCGAACGCGCGCTTCAGCTCGTCGGGCGCGCCGATCGCCGCCAGCCGGCCGCCGTGGATGATCGCGAGACGGTGGCAGTGCTCCGCCTCGTCGAGATAGTGCGTCGTGACGAGAACGGTGACACCCTCCCGCGACAGCCCGTCGATGAGCGTCCAGAACTGCCGGCGCGAGAGCGCGTCGACGCCGCCGGTCGGCTCGTCGAGGAACACGATGGGCGGCTGGTGGAGGATCGCGCAGCCGAGCGCGAGGCGCTGGCGCCAGCCGCCGGCGAGATCGGCGCTGCGTGTCCGCTCCCGCCCTTTCAGGCCCGCCATCTCGACGGCGAAACGGCGGCGCTCCTGCAGGCGCTGGCCCTCGAGGCCGTAGATGCCGGCGAAGAACCGGATGTTCTCGTCGACCGTGAGGCGCTCGTACAGCGAAAACCTCTGCGACATGTAGCCGATCCGCCGCTTCACGCCTTCCGGATCGGCGCTCACGTCGATGCCGCCGACCGTGGCCGTTCCGCTCGTCGGCTTCAGCAGCCCGCAGAGCATGCGGATCGTCGTCGACTTGCCGGCGCCGTTGCTGCCCAGGAAGCCGAAGATCTCTCCCGGACGCACGTCGAAGGTGACGCGATCGACGGCGGTGAAGTCGCCGAAGCGCCGGGTGAGGTCGCGCACCGAAATGGCGTTCATCGTCCGAGCGCGCGGGCGAGGCGCGCCTCCGCGATCCGGGCGGCCGCGAGCGCCTGCGTGCGGTCGAGTTCGGCCTGCAGCAGGGCCACCTGCGCGTCGAGCACGTCGGTGCTCGTCGCCACGCCGGCGTCGAATCGATCGCCGACGACGCGCCGCGCCTCGGTCGCGGCGCGCACGGCGTCGTCGGCAGCCTCGATGGCCGCGCGGCTCGATCCGAGCTCGGCGCGGCGCTGCCGGACCTCGAGCGCGAGCGACTCGTCGAACTGCGCGAGCCGCTCGCCGGCTGCGCGGGCCGAGGCCGACGCCTCGGCGCGCTCGGCGCGCGAGCGCCCGCCGTCGAAGATCGGCCATGACACGCTGACGCTCGCGTCCCAGGAGCTGTTCCACTGGAGCGCTCGCGGGAAGATGCGCGGGTTCGGCCGCGCGTAGTCGACGCCTCCGCCCACCGCGACGGTCGGACGCGATCCGCCCGCCGCCGCGGCCGTCCGGTCCGAAGCAGCGGCCGCGCGGCTGACGAGCGCAGCTCGTTCGCCCCGGGCGCCCCGCGCCTGTTCGATGAGCGCCGGCACCGGTGTCGTGACCGGCGCCGGGGGCTCGAGCGGCGAGATCGCGTCGATGGACGTCCCGGGCGGCGCGCCGACCAGCCGTGCGAGCTCGTCTTCGACCACCTCGCGCGTCGTCTGCGCCTGAATCCGGAGCAGCCGCTCGCGCGACTCCTGGGCCTCGACGCTCGACACGTCGTTGGGCGGCACGAGCCCGGCGTCGAATCGATTCCGGACGTCGGCCAGGTGCGCCTGCACCTGCTTCACGGATTCGTCCAGCACGCGGAGCGACTCGGTTGCGGTGACGAGCGCCCAGTACGCGCGCGTGATCTCGAGCCGCAGATCGGCGCGCGCCGCCGCGAGGTCGCCGGCCGACGCGGCGGCCTCGGCGCGCGCCGCGCGCTCGAGCGCGTTCACACGGCCGCCGGTGTAGATCGGCCACTGCAGATCGAGCCGGGCCCGGTAGTTGTCGGGGATGTCGGGGTAGATGACGCGGAGCTGGTCGTTCGGCAGCAGAATGCCGAACGTGTCGACGTGATTGGTCCGCATGTAGCCCGCCTGCGCGGCGACCTGAGGCAGGCCGGCGGCCCGGCGCTGCCCGGCGACGGCCTCGGCGGCCTCGCCCCTCGCGCGCGCCTCGGCCAGGCGGTGGCTCGCGTCCAGGCCGAGCGCGACGGCTTCGGCGGCCGTCAGCCGCAGCGGTTCCTGCGCGCGAGCCCGTGCGGCCCCGGCGCACGCCAGCGCGACGATGAATGCGATCACGGATCTCATGAAGTGCTCCCGCCGAGCCGCGCGATGAACACGTCCTCGAGCGACGTCGGAATCGGCCGCACGCTCGCGACGTCGAACCCGGCGTCCCCGAGCGCGCGGGCCAGCCGCGCGGCGATCTCCGGCGCGCCCTCCTCCTGCACGCGCACGTGTGCGCGCTCGCCGAACATCTGCACGTCCGAGACGCCGGGCACGCTCCGGAGCGCTTCCGCCGCGCCGCGATGATCGCGCGCGATCACCTCGAACAGTCGGCCGGGCAGCATGCTGCGGAGCGCCGACGGGCGATCGAGCGCGAGCAGCCGGCCGTCGTGCAGGAGGGCGACCCGTCCGCAGCGCTCGGCCTCGTCGAGATACGGCGTCGCCATGACGACGGTGATTCCCTGCGCGAGGAACTCGGAGAGCAGCATCCAGAACTCGCGGCGCGACACCGGATCGACGCCGGTCGTCGGCTCGTCGAGCACGATCAGCTTCGGCTCGTGCACGAGCGTGCACGCGAGCGCGAGCTTCTGCTTCATGCCGCCGGACAGCCGATCCGCGAGCCGCGAGCGGAACGGCGTCAGCCGCGTCAGGTCGAGCAGGCGGGTGCGCCGCGCGCCATAGTCGCGCAGCCCGTGAATCTCCGCGAAAAAGGCGATGTTCTCGTCCACGCTGAGATCGCCGTACAGGCTGAAGCGCTGGGACAGGTACCCGACCGACGCCGTCAGCCGGCGGTGCTCGCGCACGGGATCGCGGTCGAGCACGCGCACGCGCCCTGCGTCGGGCGACACCAGCCCGCACATCAGCCGGATGGTCGTCGTCTTGCCGGCGCCGTCGGGGCCGATCAGCCCGAACATCTCGCCCGCCTCGACCGCGAGCGACAACTCGTTGACGGCGACGGTCGGGCCGTAGCGCTTCGTGGCGCCGTCGAGAACGATGGCTTCAGGCACGGCGATCAGCTCCGATTGAGCGGAATCTCGGCTTCCACGGGCATGCCCGATTTCAGAACGCCATTGCGGTTGTCGACCGACACCTTGACGCGATAGACGAGCTTCGATCGTTCGTCGGCCGTCTGGACGTTGCGCGGCGTGAACTCCGCCGTCGGCGAGATGTAGCTGACGGTCCCGGACACGCCCGGGCCGCCCGCGTCCGTGAACAACGTGGCCGGCTGGCCGAGCTGCAGGCGCGGCACGATCGGCTCGTCCACGTACACGTTGGCCCACGCGTGATCGAGGTCCGTGATGACGACAATCGGGGCGCGCGGCTGCACCAGCTCGCCGACCTCGGCGAGCTTCTGCGTGACAATGCCGCCGACCGGCGCGGCGACAGTGGCGTCGGCGATCGCCTTCTCCAGCGTGGCGATCTGCGCCTGGGCGGCGGCCACGTGCGCGCGGGCCGCGTCGATCTCCTGCGGCCGGGCGCCGGCGCGCAGCCGGGCGAGCGATTCGCGCGCGGCGCTCGCGCGATCCCGCGCCGCCTTCTGCCTCGCCGCGGCGACGTCGCGCCTCGTCACGGCATCGTCGCGCTGCTTGCGCGAGCCGGAGCTCTGGGCGAGCAGGGCCTCGAACCGGTCCACGTCGGCCTGCGCCGACTTCAGCTCGGCCGCCGCAGCGCCTGCATCGGCTTCGGCCGAGGCGAGCTGCGCTTCCGCCTGCCGGATGTCCTCGGGGCGGGCGCCGGCCTGGAGCAGCCGCAGCTGCGCATCCGCCTGCCCGCGTTCGGCGCGCGCGCGGGCCAGCGCCAGCTCGGCGTCGCGCGTGTCGAGCCGGGCGACGACGTCACCGGCTTTCACGCGATCGCCCTCCGCAACGTCGAGCGCCATCAGGCGGCCGCCGACCTGTGCGGCCAGCCGCACGTCGGTCGCCTCGACCTGGCCCGACACGCGCACGCGATCGGCCGGCGGCTTCGCGCGACAGGCGGAGCCAAGCGCGATCGCGCCGGCCAGGAATATTCCCGCGTATCCGGGGGTTGCGTAGGAGACTCTCATGATGACGGCCTCGAAGAGGGAGCGTCGGAGGCGAGCGACCGGCGCGCGGCTTCCTGCATGTGACGGACGAACTGGTCGGGCGCGAGCGGCGTGAGGGAGCCGACATGAAGCGCCGTCACCCGCTGTTGAATCGGGGCCGCGGCCCTGAACACGACCATCGGCACGATCAGGCTGAGATAGGCGAACAGCGGGTGGGTCGGCCGGAAGGCGCCCAGGGCGGTCCCTTCCTGCACGACGCCGGCAACGACGGAGGGAAGCGCGGTGAGGGCGCGAAGGGTCGCCGGATCGAGACGCGCGCCGCCCTCGGCGACTTCGCGCAGCATGATGGCCGGGAAGAATGCGTGCTCGTCGACGAACGCGGCGACCGCGGCGATCAGGCGGTCCATCTTCTCGGCCGGCGAGCCCGGAACGGAGACGACGGCATCGAGGCGCGCCGCGGCGGCCGCGAAGGTGTGCCGCAGCAGGGCGCGGTAGAGCGCGTCCTTGCTCTTGAAGTGGTAGTAGATCATCGCCTTGTTGACGCGGGCGCGGCGGGCGATGCGGTCGACGCGGGCGCCCGCGAAGCCGCGCGCAGCGAATTCGGCGGCGGCGGCGGCGAGGATGCGGTCCGGCGAGACGCGGGGCGGCCTGGGCATATCGAACTAACTGTTTAGTTAATAACACACGTCGCAGGGAGGCTGTCAACCATGAAGATCGTCCTCGCCGGCGCCACCGGGTTTCTCGGCCGTCCCCTCGTCGACCGCCTCGCCGCCCACGGGCACGAGCTGGTCGTCCTCTCGCGGCGCGCCGACGCGGCGGGAGCCGCCCGCACGATCGAATGGAATCCCGCCGGCCCGCCCGGCCCCTGGACCGCCGAGCTCGACGGCGCCGGCGCCGTCATCAACCTCGCCGGCGAGTCGATTGCCGGCGCCCGCTGGACCGACGCGCACAAGCGCCGCGTGCTCGAGAGCCGTGTCGCCGCGACCCGCAGCCTCGCGGCGGCCATCCGCGGCGCAGCGCACCCGCCTCCCGTCTTCATCAGCGGATCGGCGGTCGGATACTACGGCGCGCGGGGCGACGAGATCCTCACGGAGGACTCAACCGCCGGCGGCGACTTCCTCGCTCGCGTCTGTATCCAGTGGGAGGCCGAAGCCGGAGGCGCCGCCCCGGACACCCGCGTCGTGTGCGTCCGCACCGGCGTGGTGCTCGAGCGCGATGGCGGCGCGCTGCGGCAGATGCTGCTCCCCTTCAGGATTGGCATCGGCGGCCCGGTCGGATCCGGGCGGCAGTGGTGGCCCTGGATCCACCGCGAGGACTGGCTGGAGCTGGTGTGCTGGGCACTCGACGCGCCGGGCCTGTCTGGCGCGCTCAACGCCACGGCGCCGGAACCGGTCACGAACAGGACGTTCGCGCGAGAGCTGGGACGCGCGCTCCACCGGCCCTCGTTCATGCCCACGCCGGCGTTCGCGCTGCGCCTCGCGCTCGGCGAGATGGCCGACGCGCTGCTGCTGTCCGGCCAGCGCGCCGTGCCGGCGAAGGCCGAGCGGCTCGGGTTTCGATTCAGATATCCGCGACTGGCGGAGGCGCTGACGGCGATCTTCCGGCAGCGGTGATTCGGTGGGGCGGACCTTCCGGTCCCTCAGTAAGCCGCGAGCCTTCTCAGCGCGTCCGCGATCGTGTCGGCATTCGGCAGATTGAAATTCTCGAGGACGTGCGAGAACGGTGGGTGCGTGTCGGGATACGTCACGCGCAGGACCGGCGCGTCGAGCATCTCGAAGCGCTCCTCCATGATCACCGCCGACAGCTCGGCGCCGATGCCGAGCGTCTTCACGTCTTCGTGCACGATGAGCGCGCGGTTCGTCTTCTCGATCGAGCGGAAGATCGCGGCCTTGTCGAACGGCCGCAGCGTCCGGAGATCGATCACCTCCACCTCGACGCCCTCCTTCGCGAGCCGATCCGCCGCTTCCAGCGCAGGCCCCACCATCGCGCCGTAGGTCACCAGGGTGATGTCGTCCCCCTCCCGCCGCGTCGCCGCCACGCCGAGCGGCACCAGCTCATCTCCCTCGGGGACCGGCCCTCGGGCGCGGCGGTAGAGGTACTTGTGCTCGAAGTAGAGCACGGGGTTGTCGTCGCGGATCGCCGCCTTCAGCAGCCCCTTGGCGTCGTAGGCGGTCGACGGCGCCACGACCTTCAGGCCGGGCCGGTGAACGAACCAGGCCTCCGGGTTCTGCGAATGGTACAACCCGCCGCTCACGTTGCCGCCGCCCGGCGCGCGGATGACGATCGGCACAGCCGCGCGCCCGCCATACCGGTACCGCAGGGTCGCCGCCTGGTTGACGATCTGATCGAACGCGCACGAGATGAAATCCGCGAACTGCATCTCGGCAACCGGCCGGTACCCGCGCTGCGACGCGCCGATGCTGATGCCGACGATCGCCGACTCCGAAATCGGCGTGTCGACGACGCGCATCTCGCCGAACTCTTCGTACAGCCCCTGCGTGACGCCGAACGCCCCGCCGTAGGCCCCGACGTCCTCGCCGAGGACGAACACCTTCTCATCGCGCCGCATCTCCTCGATGAGCGCTTCGCGAATCGCCTCCAGATATGTCAGCTCTCTAGGCATACAGGTCGGTCACCGCGTCCTCGGGCGCCGGATCGGGCGAGCCGGCCGCGAACTCCACGGCATCGTCGATGGTCCGGGCGATGCGCTGCTCGATTTCCTTCAGCGTGCTGTCGCTCAGCACGTCGCGGTGCCGGAGATAGGTCGTGAAGGTCGGGATGGGGTCGCGGCTCTTCCACATCGCGAGCTCCTCGTCGGTCCGGTAGAAGGCCTTGTCGTGCTCCGAATGGCCGTGCCATCGGTAGGTCTTGCACTCGATGAGCGTCGGACCGTCGCCGCCGCGCGCCCGCGCCAGCGCGCCCAGCGTCGCCTGATAGACCGCCAGCACGTCGTTGCCGTTGATGGCGACGCCGTCGAAGCCGTACCCCTCGGCGCGCACGGCCACGTCGTCGATCGCCATGCTCTTCTCGACCGGCACGGAGTACGCGTACTGGTTGTTCTCGCAGACGAACACCACCGGCAGCCGCTGCACGCCCGCGAAGTTCAACGCCTCGTGGAAGTCGCCGACATTGCTGGCGCCCTCGCCGAAATACGCGACGACCACGCTGTCGGCGCGCTCCATCTTGAACGTCAGGGCGAGACCGGCCGCCACCGGCAGGTTGGCGCCGAGCATGCTCGTGTTGCCGAAGATCCCGAGCTCGTTGACGCCGCTGTGCAGCGCCGAGTCGCGCCCTTTCGACAGGCCGGTCTCCTTCCCGAACATCTGCGCCATCATCGTGCGCGGCTCGACGCCTTTCATCAGGAACGTCCCGAGATCCCGGTGGAGCGGGCAGATGTAGTCCTCGCGCCGCAGCCCGAAACAGGTGCCGACGACGATCGCCTCCTGCCCGATCCCCGTGTAGACGCCGCTGCGCACCTTGCCCTGGCGTACGAGAATGCTCAGACGCTCGTCGAACGCCCGGATCAGCTTCAGCCAGTAGAACATCTCGAGAAGCTGGTCGGAGGTCAGCTTGAACTTGGTGCGTTTGATCGGCGGCATCGGTGCATCGTAGCACCGGAGATGCGCACGGAAATTGGGGGGAGGAAGGCAGGCCCGCCCCGTCGGGAGCCGCCCGGGTCTGGTGGCCCGAACGCGCCACGAGAGGCGAACACATGTCGAATGGCGTAAGGAAAGCAGCAAAACCCGAGCGAATCCGCCACTTTGCCGTGTTGCGCGCCGGACGCCCCATATGGGATAGTGGTCGTCTACACTTACGCAACCTGGTCAATGCTCTCGTTGTCTCCTCTCGCACGGCTGACGATTACCGCTTTTGCCGTGCTGGCGCCGGGCGCCGTGTACGGGCCGGCGCAGGTGGCGCATACCGTCCGCGAGGCAGGACACGGGCTCCGCATCGCCTGCGAGGCGCACAGGTCGGCGGCCCATGCCTGGCGCCGCCTGTTCCCGGTTGCTGCCGAGCCGCCCGTGCTGCACAACCCGGCCGCGCTCCTGCAGCGTGACACGGGCGCGACGGTCGGGGACAACGACGACGCCATTCAGAGCGACGCGCCGGCCCCTTTGATAGCGGCGTGCGGCCACGGCGTACCGGTTCTCCAATCGATCGGCCTCCTCGCCGGCTTCCGCCCGCTCGAGCGGCAGCACCAGCGCGCCGACCGGCGATCCCCACGCGGCCCCCCGTTTCGCTGACCTGATCCCGAGATCGTTACGTTTGCCCGCGCGGCGCGCGCCCGGATGCGGGTCGCGGCCGCGGGCGGCCCGGCATACTCCGGGCGGCGGCTGCCGGATTGAGGTGAGCGATGCGAGTCGTGCTCGCAGATGTGAAGTCGTCGAGGGGATTCGTCAGCAAAGACACGGTCGTCGGCGGGTACGGCTCGCGGCTGCAGCCGTTCTCGCGCGTGACGTCCGTGATCGCGTACATGAAGAAGCAGTTTCACGACGTGCCGAGCGTCCACCTGGCGTACGCCGCGGCGATTCTCGCGCGCGCCGGCCACGAGGTGCGCTGGACGCGGGGCGACGAGGTGGAGGGCGACGTCGCCCTCGTCCTGTCGTCGCTCGTGGACTACCGGGCGGAGACCGCATGGGCCGACAGGCTGCGGGCGCGTGGCGTCAAGGTCGGCTTCGTCGGCATCACGGCGTCGAAGCTGCCGGAACTGTTCGCCGCGCACACCGACTTCATCCTGAACGGCGAGCCCGAGGCCGGCGTCATCCGGCTCGCGCAGGGTCATGTCCCGTCCGGCGTCGTCGAGAGCGAGCCGATCGGCGATCTCGACTCGCTGCCGTTCCCGCGATGGGACATCGCCGAGGATCGGCGGCCCCGGTTCGGAATGAAGTGGTCGTCGCGGCCGATCGGCGGCGGCTTTCCGCTGCTCGCGAGCCGGGGCTGTCCGGAGTTCTGCACCTACTGCCCGCACCGTATTCTCGCCGGCTACCGTGCCCGGTCGATCGGGAACATCGTCGACGAGATCGAGCAGTTGTGCGATCGGGTGCGGCGGCCCTACGTCATCTTCCGCGATCCGCTGTTCACCGAGGATCGCGACCGCGCGCTCGAGTTGTGCGACGAGATTCTCGCGCGGGGCCTGACGATCCGGTTCGAGGCCGAGACACGGCTGGACCGCCTGGATGTCGGGCTGCTCGACAGGCTGCACTCGGCCGGCTTCCGCGCGATGAGCTTCGGCGTCGAGTCGCTCGACCCCGCGACCCTGAAGAAGTCCGGGCGCCGGCCCATTCCGGAGGCGCACCAGCGGCACGTCATCGAGCACTGCCGCCGGCGCGGCATCGTGACCGCCGCGTTCTACGTGCTCGGATTCCTGCAGGACGACTGGAACTCGATTGCGGCGACGATCGACTACGCGACGGATCTCGGCTCGACCTTCGCCCAGTTCAAGATCCTCACGCCATACCCGGGGACGCCGATGTTCAAGCAGCTCGAGCCGCTGCTGACGGTCCGCGATTGGGAGCAGTTCGACGGCTACACGCTGACCTTCCGCCATCCGAACCTGACCGACCGCGAGCTGCGCTTCCTGCTCGGCGCCGCGTACACGCGCTTCTACGTGCGGCCGTCCTACCTGGCGAACCTCCTCCAGATCCAGAACTCGATCGTGCGGGACTGGGTGACGCGGATGGATCGGCACGTGAACGACCGCCACGCGCGGGAGGAGATCGCCGGCTTCTCCCGCCCGGTGGCATGCTGACGGCCGTCTCGCGCTACGGCGCCCGCGTTCTTCCCGATACCGAACAGCTCATCGCGCGCGTCAAGGCGCGCGGTGAGTTCATCCAGGGTCCCCAGATCGCCGAGTTCGAAGCCGCGTTCGCCCGCCGCCACGGGCTCGAGCCGGCGCACGCCGTCAGCGCCTCGTACGGCCGGATGGCGTTCTACTTCATCCTGAAGGCGCTCGGGCTGCCGCCCGGCTCGGAGGTCGTGCTGCCCGCGCTCACCTTCTGGGTCGTGCCGGAGCTGGCGCGCGTCGCCGGGCTGAAGGTGGTCTTCGCGGACGTGGATCCGGCCACGTTCACGATGGACCCCGCCTCGCTCGAGCGCGCCATCACCCCGGCCACCAGCGCGGTCGTCCCCACACATCTGTACGGCCTGCCGTGCGACATGGACGCGATCATGTCCATCGCCCGACGCCACGACCTGCGCGTCGTCGAGGACTGCGCCCATGCGCTCGGCGCGACGTTCGACGGCCGGCCGGTCGGCACGTTCGGCGACGCCGCGCTGTTCAGCTTCCAGACGCTGAAGCCGTTGAACTGCTACGGCGGCGGCATGGCACTGGTCCGCGATCCCGGCGTGGCGGCCAGGGTCCGCGCGCAGGCCGAGAGCCAGCCCTGGCCCGACGAAAAGCGCGTCACGACCCGCCTCCTCATCGGGCGCCTCCAGCGCATCTTCATCAGGCCGCGGGTGTTCACGATCAGCGCCTTCCCGATCCTCTGGGCCGCGTCATGGATCGGCGCCAACCCGGACGTGTACCTGTGGGAGGAGATTCGCCCGCTCGATCCGCTGCCGGACGCATACACGGAGCGGTTCCCGAACGTGCAGGCGGCAATCGGGCTCGAAGCGCTGAAGTATCTCGATACGTGGACCGAGCAGACCCGTCAACACGCGCGTCTGATGGATCGGGCGCTCGGCGATCTGCCAGGCATCAGCGTGCCGGTCGTCCCGCCGCGGCGCACCCACGTGTACTATCAGTACTGCGTGTACGGTCCGCAGCGCGACGAACTGGTGGTGCAGTGCGTGCGCCGAGGCATCGACATCGAGACGCTGCACGTCGACGTCTGCAGCGATCTGGAGCTCTTCGCCGCGTCGCGGACCGATGCGCCCGGCGCGCGCCGCGCGGCGGGCGCCATGCAGATTCCGGTGTACTCCGCGCTGACCGACGAGCAGGCGGCGCGGGTGGCCCGCGTGGTCCGCGCAGTGCTCGCGCGGGCGTCGCCGGCCAACCCTTAGCCCTGAGCCCTTTCGCCGCTCCCGTGTTGACCTACATCCCGATCTTCCTGTTCGCGATCGTCGAGGGCGAAGTCTATTACACGGCGATGTGCGTCGCCGCGAGCGCCGGCAAGCTCGATTGGTTCGGCGTGATGGTGGCCGGCGCGCTGGGCGGCTCGGCCGGCGACCAGTTCTGGTTCTACCTGCTGCGCGGGCGCATCCACTGGATCGATCGGTTCCCCCGGCTCCAGCGGTACCGCGACCTGGTCATCGAGCGCGTCCGGGCGAATCAGACCATGATGGTGCTGATGTGCCGATTCCTGCCGGGGCTGCGCGTCGCGATTCCCGCCGCCTGCGCCTATGCCGGCGTCAGGCCCCTGCGTTTCTCGATGCTGAACCTGGTGAGCGCCTTCGCCTGGGCCGGCGCCATCATGCTGGTGGTCGTCAGAATCGGCCCCGAGATCCTCGGGGCGCTGGGGCTGAAAGGCTGGTGGGGCGTGCTGATCCCGGCCGCGCTCGTGCTGGTCTTCTTCCGGTGGCTCGCCCGTCCGCCCAAGCGCCGGTAGGGGGCGGCCTTCAGGCCGTCCCGCCCCCCTTCACTTCGCCTCCACTATCGACGAGGCGTCGAGCGTCTTCTCCTTCCCCTCCTGGCCGACCTCGCCGGTGGCGACAACCGTTTTCGCGAGCAGCGGCTGCAACTGCTCGTTGTGGTTGGCGGTGAGCCGGCCCGTCACCTCGTACATCACGCCATCGCCCGTCAGCACCGCGAGCGGGTAGCCCTGTCTCGCGCACTTGACCGCGCAGGACACGTGCGCCTCGCCCCGCCCTTTTTCGCCATGCCCCGTGTAGCACATGATCGTCACGAGCTCGCCCGTGACGCTCTTCTCCTCTGCGCTCACGGGCGTGACGACGCCGGCCGCGAGCACGGCGATGGCGGCGCAGCGTCCGTATCGAACAGCATTCCGGCCCATTCTCCCCTCCGCAGCGCCGGGCTGACGCTCGGCGCTCGTGCAGTCAGCGTCTTCCGGCCGGCGCCTTGCCGCGGCTCAGCAGGTTCGCCAAGACCTGATACGCGCCGTCGGTTCCCTCCGGCAGCTGTCGCCACAGGTTCAGGCCGATGTACACCCAGTGCCCCTTGCCGTAGGCCGCCTCCACGAGCGAGCCGAGCTTCGGACCTTTGTTGTACGGAAACGGATCCTGCAGCTGCAGGATGTCGTGATAGCGCGAATCCTTGTCCCCGAGGAAGTAGAGCCCGCGCTCCTGCACCCAGTCCTTCCAGGTTGCGTCGGTGATCCTGTTCGGGAAGTTCATCAGCGGATCGTCCGGCTCGAGCACCGTCACGGGCGAGCTCTCGTCGGTCACCCGGTTCGAGCTGACCTTCGCCGGGTACGGCCCGTACTGCGCCTGGTTGAACTCGAACTTGTTGTATTGCACCAGCAGCGTTCCGCCGTTGAAGACGTACTGCAGCAGGCGCTCGTTGCTGGCGCGCAGATCCGCGCGCCGTTCGTACGCGCGCACGCCGGTGACGATCGCGTCGAACCGCGAGAGGTCGCCCCAGGCGAGATCGTCGGGCGTCAGCATCTCCAGCGATGCGCCGAGCTGCTCGATCGCGGGCGGCACCTGATCCCCGACGCCCATCACGTACCCGACGCGCAGGTTCGGCGCCGTCTTGACGTCGATCACCTTCAGCCTCGTCTCCGCCGGATCGTAGATGTGATACCGGCGGATGTGCGGATATTCGATCACCTGATATCCGCGATCGTACGTCCTGCCGCCGGCGCTCACGACCGCGCGAACGTGGTATTCGCCGGGCCTGACCGCCGGACCCGGCCTGACGGCGAACCGGACCGTCGTCGAGTCGTCTTCGCGCGCGAACTTCAGCGCCTGCGTCGGCGGACTCACGCTCCAGCCGTCGGGCGCCTCGAGCGCGACGCTGCTCTCGGCAGCGCCGCGCGTATCGTTGACGACCGTTACGCGGATCTCGCGCTCGACGGCGGGAGGGGCCGGCTTCGGGGCGGCAGCGCTCCTGCGGCCTCTCGTCGTCCGCGTCGTTCTGACGGTCCTGGTCGGCGGCGGCTGCAGATCGCCGGCCGGGACGATCGCCACCTGCGGCGAGATGCGGACCGAGAACGCCGGCACGACGAGCAGATCCGAGCGCTTCTCGCCGCTGAAGATGTCTCCCTGGTATCGGAACTGCACCGGCAGCCCGTCGATCACCTCCTCGCCGCCCGGGAACCCGATCGTGATCTGGACGTAGAACGGCGTCGGACGGAACGGCAGCCCGAACGGGGCGTCCTTGTCGAACGTGTACCGGCCGGCCCAGCCGGCACGGTGCCAGTACGGCTCGGTGATCCGCGCGTCGGAGGGCACCTGCAGCGTCGGCTCGCACTGCGCGACGACGTCCTTGCCGAGCGTCGACACGACGGGGCCCGCCGGCTGCCGGCCCGCGCCGCCGCCGGCCATGGCGGAGAAGATGCTGCCCCGCTGAACCGGCCTGAGGTCGCAGTTCGCGGCCCCCGCGAAGCCGCCGAACGACACCTGCTTGATCGCGATATCCACCCCGTGGTTGGCGGCGATGACCGACACCTTCACCGGCTGCCCCGGCACGACGACGCCGTCGTCGGCGAGGACGTCCACCGTGATGCCGTTGGCGACGAGCGCGGCCTGCTGGAACTCGCGCTCCTTCTGGCGCAGGCGGAAGTCGATGTCGAACCTGGCCTGGTCGTCGATGTCCATGTCCCTCAGCTCGGCGCGGAGCACGCGCACGGCGTGAAGGCCGGCCAGCAGAGGCGCGAGCGTCGCCTGGTCGTCGACCGTGTCGAACTTCCTCTGCGCGAGCTGGACATCGGCGGCGATGGCGCCGAGCCCTTCAACCAGGCGCTTCGGCGGCTTCGCGCCGGCGAGCTTCGCGATGCCCGGGACCGTCGTATCGATCCCGTCGAACAGCGTCTTCTCCTGCGGCACGGCGGGCAGGGTCGACTCCACGAGCTGGTAGCTCGTCGTGACCGGACCGGGAAGCGCGAGGAGCTGCGCCATGCCCTGGCACTTGTGCATGCTGCGCGCCTCGGTGCCGATTTCCATGCAGGTCTTGCCGAGCAGCGGATCGAACAGGGACAGATCGATCGAAGTCAGCTTCGTGCCGGCCGGCAGCGGCGGTTCGCCCGGAAAGCCGAACGGTCCCATGTAGTAGAACTTCTTCGGCTGCCATGGGTGCAGGCCTTCACGGATCTGGTCCGGGTATTTCGCAGGGTCGCCGGCGAGCTTCCATGCATCGCGCGCGAGCAGAGCGGACGCCTGGTGATGCTGTCCGCCTCCGGCGCCGTCCGGGCGCATGGCCGTGATGACGTCCGGCCGAATGGTGCGAACGAGGCGGACGAAATCGCCGGTAATCTCATCCCGCCCCCACTTCTCCATCGTTTCGTCGATGCTGAAGGAGTAGCCGAAATCGACCGCGCGCGTGAAGTACTGCTCGGCGCCGTCGAAGCGGTGCAGCGCGGCGAGCTCCTCGGTGCGGAGGACGCCGAGCGCCTCGAAGATCTCCGGGCCGATCTCGTTCTGGCCGCCGTTTCCACGCGTGGCCGTGGCGAGCGCGGTTCGATACCCCTCGGTGCGGTTGAGCCGGACCAGCAGTCCGTTGTTTTCGTCGTCGGGATGCGCGGTCGCCATCATCAGCACGCCGGCGTTCGCCAGGTGCCGGAGCACGAGACCGAGAGCGACGTGCCCCTGCTGATCGTCGACCGGAACCACGCGCATCTGGGCGCGCGAGACGAGCGTGAGGGCGGTGATGAGACAGGCGATAACTGCGGCGCGGCGGAGCACTTTCTGCATGAGCCTGATCATGAACCCGGTACGGGACGGCCTTCATCAGGCCGTCCCGTAATGATTCCGGTAGGGGACGGCCTTCAGGCCATCCCGCAATGATAGTCCGGTAGGGGACGGCCTTCAGGCCGGCCCCCGCGATAGTCCGGTAGGGGACGGCCGTCAGGCCGTCCCCACCCGACGGATGACGCGCGTCAGAACCTGATGCGGAACCCCAGCTGGAACTTGCGCTGCTCGTACCCGAACGGGTTCGGGAACAGGTTCGGATCGACCGGAATCGGGCTGAGCGCATTGCCGGCCGCATCGGTCTTGACGGTGGTGGTGATGCCGGCCATCTGCGTCGTGTTGAACACGTTCTTCAGCTCGGCGAGGATTTCGGCGCGCACCGAGCCGTGCAGCGGGACGAACCGCGTATACCGCAGGTCCACGTTCTTGCGGACCGGCAGGTACAGCGAGTTGCGGCTCACGAACAGCGGACGATCGCTCAGCACGCCGTCGCCGTTGAGATCCAGGTTCGACTGGATGTTCCGCGGCAGCCCGCTGTTGAACTGCAGCAGCACGCCGATCTCGTTCCCGCTCAGGAGCTGCCGGACGACCGCGTTCGACGAGCGGCTCGTCGTGGTATAGACGATGTTGCCCGAGAAGTTGTGGCGCATGTCGAGCGGATTCGGCCCGAGGTCGCGATCCAGGTTGCTCGGATCCGAACGGCCCGACTCTCCCTGCACTGTCAGCGTCCCCAGCAGCGGCGCGTTGTCCGTGCCCTTGCTGAGCGCGTACTGCAGGTTGAACGTCAGGCCCTGCGCCAGACGCTTGGTGACCTCCAGCGTGAGCGACTTGAACGTGGAATCGCCGATCGACTGCACCTCGCTGATGTGGTTGAAGCGGGGATCGACGCGCGTGTTCGCGTTCACGGCAGTGCTGTAGATCGGGCGGCCGTCGGCCAGCGCCCCCACAGGGTTGGCCAGGTTGATGTCCGTGATGACCGGCAACTGCGCGCCCCTGGCGTACATCAGGCCCGCCGACACCGTGAAGTCCTTGCCGAGCGCGCGCTCCACCTGCACGCTGTTCTGCCAGGTGCGCGCCACCTGGAAATTCGGATCGACGGTGAACGGCGACTGAATCGACAGCGTGCCCGTCGACACCGTACCGGGGAACGCCGGCGCACCCGCCTGGGTGCCGCTGTAGGTGTACGCGGGGGAACGCGGCGAGCCGGTCTGCTGCAGCGCCTGCTCGTAGGCGGCGAGCAGGGCCTGGTCGTACATGATGCCCGTGCTCGCGCGCACGACCGTCGTCGGATTCACCGACCAGGCGACGCCGGCGCGGGGGCCCCAGTTGTTCTTGTCCGTGTTGAAGGTCCGCGACGAGGGAAGCGGCGCATCCGCGCGCCCCTGCGGATACGAATACAGATCGTAGCGCACGCCGTAGAGCAGTTTCACGCTCGGCGCGATCTGCCAGTCGTCCTGCACGAAGAAGCTGTACAGGTTCGTGTTCATCGCGAATGACAGGTCGCCGGTGATCTGCGTCATCGTGCTGTAGGCGAACGGGTTGGCGCCGCTCTGCGCCGCCAGGTAGTTCGCGATCGACGAGAAGTTGTAGACCCACTGCGGCGCGTTGGCGCGCTCGTCGTGGATGTGCTGCCAGTCGATACCGAACTTGTAGCTGTGGCTCGCCCGGATCATGGTGAGGTTGTCGATCACCTGCGTGATGTTCTGCTTGAAGTCGAACCCGGCGTTGCCCTGGCCGGTGCCGGCCCACGGCCCGCCGAATCCGGCGATGCCGGTGATCGAGATGGCGGGGCCGGTGCCCGAATCGGAGTTCGCCACCGAGCTCTGGTGGCGGTGCGCGTACTGCGTGCGGAACTCGTTCAGCAGGTTGTTGCCGATGGTCGTCACGAGCTGCCCCGACGTCGAGTCCATCGCGTCGAGGAAGTTCGTCGCGCGCTCGAGCGAGTTGATGCCGCCGCCGCTGTTGTACGGCGAGTCGTTGTGGAACCGCAGCCATCGTACCGTGAGGCGGTTGGCGTTGTTCACCTGGTAGTCGCTCTTGGCGATCAGGAACTTCGCGGTCTGCACGTTGGGCACCGCCGTCGGCTGCGGCTTGAGGCCGATCGCCGCGGCGTTCGCCGGCGAGATGGTGATGAGGCTCGTCGACGACAGGTCGCGCCGCGTCTGCTCCCACCCGCCGTAGTAGAACAGCTTGTTCTTGAGGATCGGCCCCCCGACGTCGGCCGTCCCCGTGTCCACCTTCGTGTCCGGCTTGTTGGCGTCCGTGAACGGCTTCGTGAAGTAGAACGGGAACGCGCTGAACGGCTTCCGCCGGAAGAGGTACGACGCTTCGCCGCGCGTCGTGTTCGTCCCCGACGGCGTGATGGCGTTGTACACCATGCCCATCGTCTGACCGAACTCCGGCGCGAAGCCGGTCGTCACGACCTTCACTTCCTGAATCATCACCTCGGACATCGGCAGCAGCCGCAGTCCCGCGCGGTCTTTCTCGGTGTTCGTGTTCCCGTCGATCTGATAGTTGATCCGCATCGGGGCGCCGTTGGCCGCGAGATGCGGCACCCCGAACTCCACGTTCTCGTACCCCGTAACCCCGGGCTGAACCAGCGCGAGGTTGTACGGGTTGCGGGCCACCAGCGGCAGGTTCTTCACCTCGATCTCGCTGAGACTGTGCCCGATGTCGATCCGCGCGATGTCGAGCGCCGGCCTGTCGGCGGCGCTCACCTGCACGGTCTCGCTGACCTGGCCGATGCCGAGCGTGACATTGACGACCGCGGTCTGGCCGGCCGACAGCTTGACGCCCGATTCTTCGTATTTCTTGAAGCCCTGCAGCTCGGCAACCACCTTGTAGGTGCCGAGCGGAAGCAGCAGCGCGCGGTACAGACCGTCCGAATTCGTGACGACGGACCGCTGCGAGCCGCTGTCCGTGTTGGTGATGGTCACGGTGACGCCCGGCAGCACGCCGCCGGAGCTGTCGACCACCGTACCCTCGATTGACCCGTTCGCGGCCTGCGACTGCGCGAAGACAGGCGCGGCCACCAGGACCGCGACGATGACTGCGAGCAACATACGGCGCATGGGTGAAGACTCCTTGGCATGATCCAGCCCGGAGGGGGCCCCGCTGAACCAGCGGCGAGTATACACCCCGGCTCCGCAGTGGATTGGACGCACGCCGTGCCGATTCGGATCGCTCAGCGAAATTCGAATATCCGGTCGGCCGGATCCAATTCGCCGAGGTGCTGCCGGAGGAAGAGGCGGCTGGCGAGGTAGGCGCCGGTCACCGTGCGGCTCGAGTCGCCAAAGGCAAACAGATGATGGGGGTAGTTGCGGTGTGCTCCGATGAACGGCAGCCCGTCGGCGGTCCGCGCCCACGCAAGATCCCAGCCGTATGCGGGCGCGACGCCGGAAATCTCCGGATACAGCACCGACAGCTCGTACATCAACTGTCCCGTGCGCTGGACGAGCGTCTTTTCACGAAGCCGCTCGGGCGGGGACGGCAGGTCCGCGCCCGCCACGAGCAGCCGATCGTCCACCCAGCGAATCACGTGAGGCGGCGACGCGAGATCGCGCACGACCGCCGCGCGCGCGCCGAGCCGCTGACGGGTGCGCGCGGGCAGCGCCGCCGTGAGCGCGAGGTACGACCGTTCGAACCAGAAGTGGCGGGCGAGCGGCTTGAAGAGCGGCCTCGGAATGCCGGTTGCCACGATGACCCGCCGGGTGCGAATGGACCCGCCCGGGGTCTGGACCTCGGCGATCTTGCGATTGAAGCGGATCTTGGCGACCGGCGACTTCTCGTAGATGGCCGCGCCACGCGCCCGGGCCGCCGTGGCGAGCCCGAGGCACGCGCGATAGGGATCGATCGTGGCGCCGTCGCGCGTCCGAACGGCAGCGAGGCCCGCGAGGGCCGTCTCCGCCGAGAGTGCCCGGGCGTTGAGCAGCGGCGCCTCGAGATCCGCCGCGACGCGCGCTTTCCGGTCGCGGACCAGCGACAACGCCTGCTCCGGGGTCGTGGCGACAAGGACGGTCGCCCGGCTCTCGAGGCGGCACTTCAGGTCGAGCCGGCGGACGAGCGCCGCGAAATCGAGCGCGGCCCGCCGCCACGTTTGAAACGCCTGACGCGCCACCCGGCGGCCGCGCGCGCGCTCGAGCGCCGCATAGGACACCCCCGGATCGTCACCAATCCATCCGATTGCGCCGCCCGTGCTCCCGCCCCCGACCTGCAGCGCCTCGACGAGCGCCACCCCGATGCCGTGGGCGGCAAACGCGTACGCCGTCGCACAGCCGGTGAGCCCGCCGCCAACGACTACCGCCTCCACTTCGAGCGGGCCGCGGTGCCGCGGGTACGACGGCACACGTGACCGGGGAAACTCCGCCACCCAGGGTGAACGTCCGTATCTCGTCATCGTAGGTACTCGCGGCTAGGGCGCCTCGAGCGCGTCGATCACCTGCATCAGCTTCGTGATCTGCAGCATGTCGGGAAAGGTGCCCCTGACCGTGTGGGCGTCGGCGCGTTCGAGGCCGGGCACGTACGACGCGCGCTCGGCGTCAATGGTCAGTTTGAACCCGACCTGCAGATCGATCGGCGTCCGGATCCGGTACGGCTGGAGCGTCCCGAGCTTCGCCATGGCCCGCCGCACGCCCTCGTGAATCATCGCCTGCCCGCGCGCGGGGGTGACGGTGAGCGCGGAGTGATATCCGTACGGCTCCTTGACGATCGCGCCTTCGGCACCGGATACCACGTGCTGAAGTTGTGTGACCGCCAGCCGATCACCCGAAATGAACGCGACCGGCACGCCGAAATGGCCCGCGATGGCCGCATTGTAGATGCCTTCGGAGACCTCCATTCCGTTCAGCCGGACGCCGAGCAGGCGTGCGCTCGAGATCGTGTGCCCGCGGACGGCACCGGCGGTCCACTCGCTCGCGTGATAGCCGACGAACAGGGCGGCGGCGAACGAGTCGTCGATACCCTGCATCATCTCGAGCGGCCGCGGGAAGCCGCGCACGATGCGGACGTCCTCCGGCAGCTTGTCGATGAGGAGGCTCTGGCCGTTGCCGTGCGAGTCGGCAACCACGATCTCGGCGGGCCCGGCGTCGCGCACGCCCTGAATCGCCGCGTTCACCTCGCCGGTCATCCACTCCCGCGCGCGCTGATACTCGAACCCGTCGGGTCCGAGCTGGGCCGGCTGGACGACGCCGGTGACCCCTTCCATGTCGACCGAGATGAAGATCTTCCTCGGCGGGGTCGTCTGCGCCGCGACGAGCAGCGGCACGGCGACGAGCGCGGCGATCAGCAGGCGTTTCATGGGTGCCCATTGTAGGCCAGGTCGGCCGGGCGGCGCGGACAGCGGCCGCCGGAAGCGCGGCGCCTCTGGAGGCACGCGAGCCGTTCGCCGGGCGGCTCGCACCGAGCCGGGCGAACAGGCGGCCTACTTCGCATCGTGAAAGATGATGCCGAGGCTCATACGCCGGCCGGCGGCGATCGTGCCGACGCCGTGGCGCATCACCACCCGGTATGCGCCGCGGGTGCCTTCGACCGGCCGCTCGCGCGTGGCGAACGCGACGCCCGCCCCTTGCGCGATCGCCACGACGTGCCCCCGCGACTGCGCGCGCGGCCGCTGCTCGACGAGCAGCAGCTCGCCGCCGCGATACGCCTCGGACGGCGACAGCACGAAGACGACCTGCAGCGGAAAGGCGAGCTCGCCGTAGATGTCCTGGTGCAGACAGTTGTAGCCGCCGGCCGCATACGACAGAAGCAGCGGCGTCGGACGGCGCTGGCCCGCCGCGTGGCAGCGGGCGAGGAAGTCGTCGAGCGTCGCCGGGAAGGCAGGCCCTCCCCCGCCCGGGCGGCCTGCGCTGGCCGCATGGCCCGCCCTGGCCGCCCACCGGTTCGCCGTCGGCGCAAGCCGCGCGTACAGCTCGCGCCGCAGCAGCTCGATGAGCGGCGGCAGCGGAGCGGCGAAGTACTTGTACTCGCCGACGCCGAATCGAAACCGCTCCATGTCGATCCGGCTGCGGAATCGCGAGTCGTCTCCGTACAAGGCGGCGAGCGCATCGCAATCGGCAGGCGTGAGAATCGATCCCAGCGGCGCGAAACCGACCGCATCGAGCGAACCCTCTATCGACGGCCAGTCGCATGCGCTCACGCGATCGACGACGTCACGGTTCATCGCTGACCGTGTTCGCCCGCGAGCAGCTTCTTCTTCCGCTCGACGCCCCAGCGATACCCGCCCACGCCTCCCGCCGCCGACACGACGCGATGGCATGGAATCGCGAGAGCGACCGGATTCGTCGCGCATGCGCGAGCGACCGCGCGCGCCGCGTTCGGCCGGCCGATCGCGGCGGCGACGTCCGCGTACGACCGGGTCTCGCCGTACGGAATCGCGGCGAGCGCCTGCCAGACCTGCCACTGGAACGCCGTGGCCTGCACGTCCAGCGGCAGATCGAGGCGCGGACGCCGGCCCTGCAGGTGGTCGAGAATCGCCCGCGTCCAGCGCGACAGCGCGCCGCGGTCCGGGGCGATGCGCGCCGCCGGAAATTCCTCCGCGAGACCGCGCTCGAGCGCCGCGTCGGACTGCCCCATCGCCACGGCGCAGACGCCACGGCCGGTCGCGGCGACGAGCAGTCGTCCCAGCGGCGAATCCACAATCGTGAAGTGCACATTCATCCCGGCGCCTCCCTTTCGATAAGCCGACGGAGACATCCCGAGCTTGGACGCCCCCCGCTCGTAGAAACGACTGCTCGATCCATATCCGGCGTCGAACACGGCGCCGGTGACCGGCGCGCCGGCGCGCAGGCTCCGTCTGATCTTCCGGAGCCGGCACGCCTCGGCGTACTCGCGGGGCGTGACGCCAACCAGCCGCTTGAAATTGCGCTGGAAGTGATACGGGCTGCCTCCGAGACGGCGGGCCAGCACCGCGAGCGACGGATGGCCGTCGACGTTCGCGAGGTACACGCACGCCCGGCGGATCTTCTCGATCCACGGATCCGACGGCGCGGCGTCGGGGCGACAACGCCGGCACGCACGGAAGCCGTCGCGCTCGGCGTCGGCCGGCGCGTCGTAGAAGCGCACGCGATCGCGGCGCGGCCGGCGGCTCGCGCACGTCGGCCGGCAGTAGATTCCGGTCGAACGCACGGCGTAGACGAACTGGCCGTCCGCGCGTCGATCACGCGAGAGAACCGCCAGCCAGCGCGCCGCATCCGCCGGATTCGAGGTGAGCGGGTGTCGTTCTGCCATCGGTGTCATGCCGCCACTATGACCGGGAGGCGCCCGCGGCGGCTATCCGCGCCTTGCGATCGAATTCTAACGGCCGGCGGGACCGGAGGAACGCGCGCGATTTGCCAAACCAGCGGATACGGACGGGCAGACGAACAAGGCACGGGCGGGGCGCGCTTGACATCTACGAAATGCTTCGTAGATACTGCGCCCCATGGATGCGATCGCTCGCGACGTCCGCCTCGCCTTCCGCAGCCTGGCCGCCAGCCCGGCCTTCACCGCGATCGTCGTCCTGACGATCGCGCTCGGAATCGGCGCCAACACGGCCATCTTCTCGCTGACCGACCAGGTGCTGCTTCGCCTGCTGCCGGTGACGCATCCGGAGGAACTGGTCCTGCTCGACGGTCCGGGACCGTTCCAGGGCCGCACCTACAACGACGCGACGTTTTCCTATCCGATGTATCGCGATTTTCGCGATCGCAACGCGGTGTTCAGCGGCCTCCTCGCGTGCTTCCCGACGCCGTTGACGATGATGGCCGGCAACCAGGCGCAGCGCGTCTCGGGCGAGCTGGTGTCGGGCAACTATTTCCAGGTGCTTGGCGTCGGGGCGGCGATCGGCCGCGTGCTGACGCCGGCCGACGACACCACGCCCGGCGCTCATCCGGTCGCCGTACTCAGCCACAACTTCTGGATGCGCCGCTTCGGCGGTGATCCGCGCGTACTGAACCAGACGATCTCGCTGAACGGTCTGCCGATGACGGTCGTCGGCGTGGCGCAGCGGGGGTTCTTCGGCGTCGTCGTGGGCGGCAACCCTGACGTCATGGTTCCCGTCATGATGAAAGCTCCGATGACGCCGACGTGGGACGACCTCGAGAACCGGCGAAGCCGGTGGCTGACGGTCATGGGACGGCTGAAGCCGGGCGTGTCGCACGATCAGGCCGAAGCGGCCATGAACGTGCTGTATCGGCAGATCAACGAACAGGAGATCGAGGACATCAAGGGAGGCTCGGCGTCGTTCCGCCGGCGGTTCGTCTCCAAGCACCTCTTCCTGCGAGAGGGCGCGCGGGGCAGTTCCGAGCTGCGGCGACAATTTTCGACGCCGATACTCGTGCTGATGGGTATGGTCGGCCTCGTCCTGCTCATCGCCTGCGCGAACGTCGCCAACCTCCTGATCGCGCGCGGCGCGGCGCGCCGGAAGGACGTCGCCATCCGGCTCGCGCTCGGTGCGACCCGCGCCGCCATCGTGCGTCAGCGCCTCGTCGAAAGCCTGCTTCTCGCTGGCGCCGGCGGGGCGCTCGGCCTCGCCCTGGCGTGGTGGACCGGGACGTTGCTGCTCAAGGCGTTGCCTTTCGAGGAGGCGGCCCGCACGCTCTCGGCAACGCCCGACGGCCGGCTCGTCCTGTTCGCGGTCGCGACGTCGGTCGCGACCGCGCTGCTTTCCGGGCTGGCGCCGGCGCTGCAGTCCACGCGCCCCGGATTGACGACGACGCTGAAGGACGAGGCCGGCAGCGTGGCGGGCGGCGGCGTCCACGCGCGGCTGCGCAGGGGACTGGTGATGGCGCAAGTCGCGTTGTCCGTACTGCTGCTCGCCGGCGCGGGCCTGTTCGCGCGCAGCCTCTACAACCTGCGGTCGCTCGATCCCGGCTTCGATGCCGACAACCTCCTCAGCTTCTCGATCGACCCGTCGCTCAGCGGCTACTCGCGCGAACGCACGATCGCGGTGTTCCGCGACCTGCAGGCGCAGCTGCCGGCGATTCCCGGCGTGCGATCGGCGGCAGCCTCGGTAATCCCGCTGCTCACCGACAGCGAGTGGCGAAGCACGGTGCGCGTCGAAGGCTACACGGCGAAGCAGGGCGAGGACATGAACCCCGACGTCGATGCCGTCGGCCCCGGGTTCTTCGCCACGCTCGGGCAGCCTCTGCTCGTCGGACGCGAGTTCACGGACAAGGACGTCTCGGACGCGCCGAGGGTCGCCATCGTCAACGAGAGCATGGCGCGGTACTACTTCGGGACGTCGAACCCTCTCGGTCGCCACATCATGTGGGGGCGTGACGATGGCACTCCGGTCGAGATCGTCGGCGTCGTCAGGGACTCGAAGCTGGTCACGCTCCGCAGCGAGCCGATGCGGGTCGTCTACACGCCGTACGCGCAGGAGCCGGAGCTGGGGGAGCTCACGTTCTACGTGCGCGCCCGCGGCGACGCGACCGGCATCGCGGCGTCCGTCCGGGCGGTGGCGCAGCGGGTCGATCCGAACCTGCCGGTGTTCGACATGCAGACGATGACCCGAACCGTGGACGATTCGCTGTTCATGGAGCGGATGGTCGCAGCGCTGTCAATCGCATTCGGCGCGCTGGCGACACTGCTGGCGGCCGTCGGGCTCTACGGCGTCATGTCGTACAGCGTCGCGCGCCGCACGCGGGAGATCGGGATCCGGATGGCGCGCGG
>JBLMXQ010000085.1:0-32818 GCA_050257855.1 Betaproteobacteria bacterium
GCCGATGACATCGCTCTGGAACCGGACGTCGCCGCGCACGGCGTCAGTGAAGACGACGTCGCGGTCGTGCGGGACGCGGAAGCGGATCGCGGGTCGCTCGCCGGCCGCGACGCGCGCGTCGGCCTGCTCGCGCGTGAGGCGGCGGCACGTGCCCGCGTAGCGCGCCGGGCGTCCGGACGCGACCGCCTCCTGGCGCTCGGTCTCGAGCTGCGCGGCAGTGCAGAAGCAGTAGTACGCGCGGCCGGCCGCCAGCAGCTCCTGGGCGTAGGAGCGATAGAGGTGGAGCCGCTCCGACTGCCGGTAGGGGCCGCGCGGCCCGCCGATGTCCGGCCCCTCGTCCCAGTCGAGGCCGAGCCAGCGGATGTCGTGCATGATCGCGGCTTCGGATTCGCGCGTGGAACGCTCGACGTCGGTGTCCTCGATGCGCAGGATGAACGTCCCGCCGGAACCGCGCGCGAGCAGCCAGTTGAACAATGCTGTCCGCGCGTTGCCGACGTGCAGGTGCCCTGTCGGGCTCGGAGCGAATCTCACTCTCACGGGAGCTGGCGCTGGTGGCTATCGGCTGTTGGCTGTCGGCTATCGGCTATCGGCTTCGCAGAATCGCGACGGCGTGCGCCGCAATGGCTTCGGCGCGGCCCAGGGCGTCGAGGCCTTCGTTCGTCTTGCCCTTGATGCTGACGCGATCGACCGCGATGCCGGCCGCCGCGGCCACGTTCCGGCGCATCGCGTCGATGTGGTCCTTGATCCTCGGCCGCTCGAGTATCACCGTCACGTCCACGTTGCCCACTTCATATCCCTCGCCGGCGACGAGCGCCGCGGCGCGCGCCAGCAGATCGAGGCTGGACGCGCCTTTCCACCGGTCGTCCGAGTCGGGAAAGTGCCGGCCGATGTCGCCCAGCGACACCGCGCCGAGAATCGCGTCGGTCACCGCATGGCACACCACGTCCGCATCGGAGTGGCCCAGGGCGCCGCGATCCGACTCCACGGTCACGCCGCCGACAATCAGCGGCCGGCCCGGAACGAGACGATGGAGATCGTACCCGGTCCCCACGCGTCCGGTCCTCGCCGGCTTCCCGGCCCCCCGGCCGTCGCGCGCCCGCGCGATGGCCTCGGCCAGCACGAGATCGTCCGGCGTCGTAATCTTGAGATTGGACGCCTCGCCCTCGACGACGCGCACCTCGCATCCGATCGCTTCGGCCAGCGCGGCTTCGTCGGTGACGTCAATCGTCCGCCCGGCAGCCAGCGCGCGGGACAGGACCTCGCGCCGGAATCCCTGCGGCGTCTGCGCGAGGTAGATCGTCTCGCGCGCGATCGTCTCGACCACCTGCGCGCCGACGACCCGCTTCACGGTGTCGCGCGCCGGCACCGCCGCCAGCGCCGCCCCGGCTTCCGTCGCGGCCGCGATCGTCCGCGCAATCAGGCTTGCGCTGACGAACGGGCGCGCGGCATCGTGGACGAGCACGATCTCCGCGCGCGCATCGACGGCCGCAAGCGCGTTGGCCACGGAATCCTGGCGCCGCACGCCGCCGGCGACGAGTCGGACCGGTGTGTCGCCGCGCCCGCGGAGATACGAGGGCGGATCGGCCATCAGCTCGGCAGGGAGCGCAACGACCACCTCGCCCACCTCCGGGTGGCCGGCGAAGGCCGAGACGCTGCGGTCGAGCACGGCGCGGCCGCCCAGCTCGACGAACTGCTTCGCGCGCGCGCCGCCCATCCGCAGTCCGCGTCCGCCGGCCGCGATGATCGCTGAGACGTGCATCGGCTCGGGCAACCTCTCATTATAACCGGGGGCTGGGAGCTCGGGGCCGGGGCCTGGCCCGGGCGGCTACGTCTGCCGGAACTGCCGCGATTCCACAGCGGCAGCGACGATGGCGTGGACGCGGTCGGCGAACGACTTGGCGTCCTGCACGGTCGGCGCGTCGAGCGCGGGCGGCTGAATCGGGGCGTGCACGATCAGCCGGACGTCGGCCGGCTCGGTGCGCAGCCGTCCCTTCGGCATCACGGCGCGCGTGCCGATCACCGCCATCGGCACGACCGGCAGGCCGGCCTCGATCGCAAGGAGGAAGCTACCCGCCTTGAAGCGCGCCACATGCCCGTCGGGGCTGCGCGTGCCCTCGGCGAAGATGATGAGCGACAGCCCCTCCGACACGAGCGCCCGCCACCGGCGGAGAATGCCCGCGCGATCGGGATGCCGGCGGTCGACGAACAGGTGGCCGCCCCGGCGCAGGTGCCAGCCGAGGACCGGAAACCGCGCCAGCGACTCCTTGGCGATGATCCGGAGCTGGAACGGCAGCGACGCGAAGATCACCGGGATGTCGTAGATGCTCTGGTGGTTCGACACGAACACGTAGGTGGTGCCGCGCACGACGCGATCCAGCCCTTCGACGACCACCCGTACGCCGGTCGTCTTCAAGATGAGCCACGACCACGTGCGCGCGCAGGCATGAGCGAACCGGCCGCGTCGATCGACCACGCTCGACGCTACCGAGGCCGCGCCGAGCACGAGCGTGTACAGACTGATGGCAGGGATCAGGAAGAAGACCGTCCGCCACCAGTGATAGGGAGGAACGCGCAACTAGGTCTGCTGAGCGGCCGTCGCGGCCGTACGGGGCGGGGCGGCCGGAGCGGGCGCGGGCATCCCGGCTTCGATATAACGCCCGAAGATCATCTTGCCGGCCGTCGTCTGCAGCACGCTGGTGACGACGATGTCGATCGTCTTGCCGATCATCTTGCGCGCGTTGTCCACGACGACCATCGTGCCATCGTCCAGATAGGCGACGCCCTGGTTGTACTCCTTGCCTTCCTTCAGGATGAACACCTTCATGATCTCGCCCGGGAGCACCACCGGCTTGAGCGAGTTGGCCAGCTCGTTGACGTTCAGCACGGCGACGCCGCGCAGCTGCGCCACCTTGTTCAGGTTGAAGTCGTTGGTGACGATCTTCCCCTGGAGCGAGCGGGCCAGCTCGATGAGCTTGAGGTCGACCTCGCGCACGTCGGGGAAGTCGAGATCGGAGATCATGACCTCGGTGCCCGCCATCTTCTGGATCTTCTGGAGGATGTCCAGCCCGCGCCGGCCGCGGTTCCGCTTCAGCGAGTCCGAGGAATCGGCGACGAGCTGCAGCTCCTTCAACACGAACTGCGGGATGACCAGGGTGCCGTCGATGAAGCCGGTCTCGCAGACATCGGCGATGCGGCCGTCGATGATCACGCTGGTGTCGAGGACCTTGTACCGCCGCTCGGGTCCGGCGGCCCGGAACAGGGCGACGAGCCGCGCCGGCTCGAGCCACTCCCCGTGCTTGCCGCCGAGCACGAGGCCGAGATACGGCAGGACCAGCAGCACGAAGCTGTGGAGGAACTCGACGCGCACGTCGCCGCTGTTGGCCCAGAACAGGCCGGCGCCGATCGTCCGCGCGATGAGCAGGCCGATGGTGCACCCGATCAGCGCGCCGAGAATGCGCGGCACCGACGTCTCGCGCAGCCGGCTCTCGAGGACGACGACGAGGGCGGCGAGCGCGAGCGCGAACGTGACGTTTGCCAGGACGCTGAACGGAAGCGGGGTGAGCACCGCCGCGGCGTACGCAACCGCGGCGACGAACAGTATGCGGGCGAGCGCGAACCAGGTCATGGGCAGCGACCCCCGTGTATGAATGCCGCCTCAATATGAAGATAGAGGGCCCCGGCGGCTGAGCCTGAGGACAACATACCATCTTTATCGGATGCCGGGTGGTTCGTGCCGGGGTTGCGGTGGAGGCGTCAGCCGGGCAACGCTTCCGAACGGGGACGTCGGAGGACCGTGTTCAGCCGCTCATCAACTCCTCGAGCGCCTCGCCGATCGTCCTGACACCCACCAGCTCGCACTCGCCGCGCTGATCGCGGTCGCCCGGATCGATGTTCGCCTCGGGCAGCAGGCACCGCCGGAATCCCATCTGCGCCGCCTCCCGAACGCGCAGCGTCGCCTGGCTAATCCCGCGGACCTCGCCCGCCAGCCCGACTTCCCCGAACATCGCGGTGGTCTGCGGAACCGGCCGGTTCCGGACGCTCGACGCAATTGCCGCCAGCACACCCAGATCCGCCGCCGGCTCATCCACCGTCATCCCGCCCGCGATGTTCACGAACACGTCGTCGCCGGCGAGATTGATTCCGGCGCGCTTCTCGAGCACGGCGAGGAGCAGCGCGAGCCGCTGCTGATCGATGCCGCTCGCCATCCGCCGCGCCGTGCCGTAGCTGCTCGTGCTGACGAGCGCCTGCACCTCGACGAGGATCGGCCGCGAGCCTTCGACCGTGCACAACACCGCCGAGCCCGGGGCGTTGGATGGCCGCTCGGCGAGGAACATCTTCGACGGGTTCGGCACCGGCCGGAGGCCGGCCGACGTCATCTCGAAGACGCCGAGCTCGCTGATTGCGCCGAACCGGTTCTTCACGGCGCGCACCACGCGCTGGGAATGGTGGCGCTCGCCTTCGAAGTAGAGCACGGTGTCCACCACGTGCTCGAGCGCCTTCGGGCCGGCGAGGCTCCCCTCTTTCGTGACGTGTCCAACCAGGAACGTCGGTACGTTCTGCCCCTTGGCCATGAACAGGAGCTGCGTCGCCGCCTCGCGGACCTGGCCGATGCTGCCGGGCGCCGACTGGAACTTGAGCGAGAAGATCGTCTGGACCGAGTCGACGATGACGAGAGCCGGGCGGACGCGCGCGATCTCCTCGAGGATGCGCTCGAGGCAGGTCTCGGCCAGGAGATACAGCGGCGCCTCGCCGACTGCGAGCCGCTCGCCGCGCGACTTGATCTGGTGCTCGGACTCCTCGCCCGAGCTGTAGAGCACCGGCCCGGCGGTGCGGGCCATGTGCGCCGCCGCCTGCAGCAGCAGCGTGGACTTGCCGATACCCGGCTCGCCGCCGAGCAGCACGAGCGAGCCCGGAACGACCCCGCCGCCGAGCACGCGATCGAGCTCGCCGATGCCGGTCGACAGCCGCGCCGCGTGCTCGATCTCGATGTCCGCGTACAGGCGCGCCGACCCGGTCGCGCCGGCCAGGGCGTATCGATGCCCTGTCGCCGCCTGCGCCGAGGTCGCGTCCGGCGCGCGCTCCTCGACCAGCGAGTTCCACGCGCCGCACTCGGCGCAGCGTCCGAGCCACTTGGGCGACTGCGCGCCGCACTCCTGGCAGACGAATGCGACACGGGGGGATCTGGGCATGTGATAACCGGTTATCCGGTCATTTTATCCGGTCATCCGGGGGCAGCCCGCACGCTCAGCCAATGACCAGGGAACCAGACGACCAGATGCCCGGACTCACGACGCGTACACCCGCTCGATCCGCGATCCGATCCGGCACAGGATCTCGTACGGGATCGTACCGATGGCGGCGGCCATCTCGCGCACGTCGATCACATCGTCGCCCTGCCGGCCGATGATGACGACCTCGTCGCCGGGCTCGACCTCGAGGCCGGTGACGTCGACCGCCATCATGTCCATGCTGACCGCGCCGACGATGGCCGCGCGCCTTCCCCGGATGAGGACGGCGCCGCGGCCGGACAGCCGCAGATCGAGGCCGTCCGCGTATCCGGCCGGCACGATCGCGATCCTCGCCGGCCGCTCCGCGGTGAAGCGGAGTCCGTACCCGACGCCTTCGCCGGCGCGCACGCCCTTCACCGCCACGACGCGGCTGCCGAGAGTCATGACGGGGACGAGCGGGATAGTCGTCGCCAGCGGCGGCGGCGCGATGCCGTACAGGAGCAGGCCCGGACGGACGCGGTCGTACCACACGCGCGCGTCGCGCAGCAGCGCGGCGCTGTTCGCCGCATGCCGGTAGCGGGGTCGCGCGCCGAGCGCCTCGAGGTCCCCCAGGGCGCGGTCGAATCGGAGGCGCTGCTCGGCGAAGAGCGGCGACTCCGGATCGTCGGCGGTCGCGAAGTGCGTGTAGACCGCCTCGAGGTCCAGGTTCGGGCTCGCGAGGAGCTCGGGCAGCGTCCGCCGCAGGTTGTCGTGGCGGAACCCGAGGCGGTTCATACCGGTGTCGATCTTCAGGTGGTACCGGAGACGCTGTCCGTGCCTCGCAGCGGCCGCCTGCACGGCTCGGGCGGCGCCCGGCGTCGAGATGGTCGGCGTCAGCCGGAAGTCGAACAGACCGTCGAGATCGCTGACGCTGAGCGCGCCGAACACGAGGATGCCGGTCGTCACCCCGGCCGCGCGCAGCGCCGCCCCCTCCTCGATGTCGGCGCACGCCAGCAGATCCGCGCCGGCGTCCTCGAGCGCGAGGCCGACTTCGCCGGCGCCGTGCCCGTACGCGTTGGCCTTCACGACGGCGATCACGCCGGGCGGATGTCCCGGCGCCTCGGCCGCCAGGTGGGCGGCGATCTGACGGTAGTTCTCCTGCAGCGCGGCCCTGTCGACGCGCGCGACGGTGGGACGGATCATGAACCGGCCGCGAGGTTCTCGAATCGCGTGAACTCGCGGATGAACGCCAGCTTCACGACGCCGGTCGGCCCGTTGCGCTGCTTGCCGACGATGATCTCGGCCACGCCCTGGGAGTCGGACGGCGGCTCGCTCTTGTCCGCGTACTGATCCTCGCGGTAGATGAACAGCACGACGTCGGCGTCCTGTTCGAGCGCGCCAGACTCCCGCAGGTCCGAGAGCTGCGGCCGGTGGTCCGACCGCGATTCGGGGGCCCGCGAGAGCTGCGACAGCAGCACGATCGGCACGCGCAGCTCCTTGGCGAGCCCCTTGAGCGACCGGGAAATCGACGCCAGCTCCAGCGTGCGATTCTCGAACCGGCCGCGCCCCTGCATCAGCTGGACGTAGTCCACGATGACCAGATGCAGGCCGTGCTCGGCGGCGAGCCGGCGGCACTTGGCGCGCATCTCGAGCACGCCGATCGACGGCGTGTCGTCGATGAACACCTTCGCCTCGCTCAGCGTGCCGATGGCCTGCGACAGGCGCCCCCAGTCGCGCTCGCCGAGGAAGCCTCCGCGCAACCGGTGGGCGTCGATCCGCGCCTCGCCGGTCAGCATGCGCAGGAACAGCTGCTCCTTCGACATCTCGAGGCTGAAGATCCCGACGGTCAGGTCGGTCTTCGTGCCGACGTGCTGCGCGATGTTCAGCACGAGGCTCGTCTTCCCCATCGACGGCCGCGCGGCGACGATGACGAGGTCCGAGGGCTGGAAGCCGGAGGTCATCTCGTCCAGATCGGTGAAGCCGGTCGGGACGCCGGTGATGAGCTCCTTGCGCGCGTGCAGTTTCTCGATGGTCTCGAAGCTGTCCTGGGCGAGGTCGCGCAGCGACACGAAGCCGTCGCGGACCTTCTTGTCGGCGATGGCGAAGATCGCGTGCTCGGCCTGGTCGAGGATGACGTCGGCTTCCTCCCCGGCGTCGTACGCGTTGGCGACGATCTTGCTGGCCGAGTAGATCAGGCTGCGAAGGGTGGACTTCTCCTTGATGATGCGGGCGTAGTACTCGACGTTGGTCGATCGCGGGACGCCGTCCACGAGCGCCGCGATGTACGCGGGGCCGCCTACCTCGTCGAGTTCGCCAGCGCGCGCCAGCTCCTCCTTGAGCGTCACCAGATCGATGGCGTTCGCCCGCTCGGCGAGCTTCACCATCTTGTCGAAGATCCGGCGGTGCGCGTCGCGGTAGAAGTCCTGCGAGTCGATGACCTCGGCGGCGAGGTTGAACGCGTCGTTGTTCAGGAGAATCGCCCCGAGGACCGACCGCTCGGCCTCGAGGTTGTGCGGAAGCGTGCGTTCGCCGACGGCCGTCTCGGGCATGGACGGGAAGACTACGCCTCGGGCCCGCCTTCGGCAACCACCTTGACCTTCACGGTCGCGGTCACCTCGCGATGCAGCTTCACCGGCACGTCGAACTCGCCGAGCGTCTTGATCGGCTCGTGGAGCTGCAGCTTGCGCCGGTCCACGTCGAAGCCCTTCGCGGCCAGCGCGCCGGCGATGTCGGTGCTCGTCACGGACCCGTAGAGCGCCTCGGTCTCGCCGACCCGGCGCGCCATGACGATCTCGAGGCCGCCCATCCGCTCGGCGATCGCCTCGGCCACCTTGCGCTCCTCGGCCTCGTGCGCCTCGAACCGTGCGCGCTCGCGCTCGATCTGCTTCCTGTTGCCCTCGGTCGCGGGAAGCGCCAGCTTGCGCGGCAGGAGGTAGTTGCGCGCGTACCCGTCGGCCACCTTGACGACCTCGCCGCGCCGCCCGAGGTTGTCCACGTGCTCTCGGAGAATCACTTCCATTGTGTGCCTCGTCTCCTCAGTCCGTGACGTAGGGAATGAGGGCAATCTGGCGCGCGCGCTTGATCGCCGTCTGCAGCTTGCGCTGGTGCATCGCGCAGGTGCCCGAGATGCGCCGCGGCAGGATCTTGCCGCGCTCGGGCACGAACGGGGAGATCAGCTTCACGTCCTTGTAGTTGATGTCGTCGATCTTGTCCGCGCAGAACTTGCAGACCTTGCGCCGCCGGAACAGCGTCCGCCGCTGCCCCTGGGTCTTGTCGCCTTTCGCGGCCTTGCGTCCGCCGCCGCCCCGGTGTCCCATCGCCATGATTACGCCTCCCCGCCGTCAAAGCGGTCGTCGTCCTGGTCGCCGCTGTCGGCCTGACGGCCCTCGCCCGGCTGCCGCACGGGCGGCAGCCCGCGCCGCACCCGCCGCCGCTCGGATTCCGCCTGGCGCTTCGCGCGCGTGCGCTCGACGACCTTCGTTTCCTGGTCCACCCGCACGATCATGTGACGAACGATCTCGTCCATCACGCGGAGGCGCCGATCGAGCTCCTTCATCAGGTCGCCCGACCCGTTGATGACGTCCAGGAGGTAGGTCCCCTCCTTGTGGTGGCCGATTTCGTACGCCAGCCTGCGGCGTCCCCAGTTCTCGGTCTTCTCGATCTGCCCGCTCATCCGCGACACGACGCCCTCGATCTGCGCGTGCAGATCGGTCGTCTGCTGCTCGGTGATGTCGGGTGGCAGGATGTAGACGAGCTCGTACTGTCGGTCTGGCATGGTGCTCCTTCTGGACGCGGACGGGTGGTCCTGATTTCGCGGATCCCCCTCTGCGGCTGCTCTCGGGCAGCAAGGAAACGTGACGTTATTCGGTTGTCGCGAGATCGCCCCGATTGAACGCGTTCATCACCGCGGCGATCCCTTCGGTGACGAACATTTCCGCCGCATCGGCCGCGCGGGTCGTCATGCGTTCGACCTCCGCGGCCTCGTCGTCGTCGAATCGCGCGAGCACGTGGTCCGCAAGGTCCCGCCGCGCGTCGCCCCGGCCGATCCCGAGCCGGAGCCGGCTGAATTCCACGCCCAGCTGCGCGATGACCGACTTCAACCCGTTGTGCCCGCCGGCCGATCCGCGCGGCCGCGCCCGGATCCTGCCGAGCGGCAGCTGCACCTCGTCGAGCACGACGAGCAGATCGGCCGGGTCGACCTTGAAGTACCGGACGAGGTCGCCGACCGCGTCGCCGCTCCGATTCATGAACGTCAGCGGCTTGGCCAGCAGCACCGGGTCGCCGGGACGGCGCCACCGCGCCACCAGCGCGTCGGCCGGCGCCGATTCGAACGCGGCGCCCGCGCGCCGCGCCAGCTCGTCGACGACCGCGAACCCGACGTTGTGGCGCGTGCCGCGGTACTTCGGCCCCGGATTCCCCAGGCCGACGATGGCCTTCACCGCCCCTGCTTCTTCTCTTCCTCCGCCTCTTCCTTCTTGCCCTTCTTGATGACTTCCGGTTCGGCCGGCGCCGCGGGCGCCGCCACGGCCTCGGCCGCCGCCGCCGCCGCCGACTCCTCGGCCTTCGGCATGATCACGTGGACGAGCATCGTGTCGGCGTCGGTGATCGGCTTCCACTTCGCGTCGGTCGCCACGTCGCGGAGGCGCACACCCTGGTGCAGCATCAGCTCGGAGACGTCGACCTCGACGTGCTCCGGGATGTCGCCCGGCAGGCACTCGATGTCGATCTCGCGCCGGACGAACTCGAGGATCCCGCCCTGCTGCTTCACGCCGGGCGCCTCGCCCTTGACCACGACCGGGATTCTCACCTCGATCGTGCGGTCCATCGCGACGCGATAGAAATCGGCGTGCAGCAGCTGGTGCGTGATCGGATCGAGCTGATACTCCTTGACGAGCACGCGCGCCTCGTCACCGTCGAGCCTGAGCGCGATGAGCGTGTTGGCGCCCGACTCGGAATGCAGGATGCGGAGCAGCGGCTTCGGCTCGACCGCGATCGGCACCGGCGCCACGCCGGCGCCGTACAGCACGGCCGGGACCCGGCCCTCCCGCCGCGTGCGCCGCGCTTCGTTCTTCCCGAACGTGTCGCGCGCGGTTGCTTCGAGTGTCGCTTCCATGATTTACCTTCTGGCGGGGCCCCGCCCCCGCTCGCTGATGCCTCGCGCCCGCTGCGCTCGCGGCCGCTGGCATGGCCGCAGGCGCTCGCGCGTCAGGCGCCCTACACGAACAACGAGGAGACCGACGTCTCCTCGTGAATGCTCTTGATGGCCTGGCCGAGGAGCCGGGCCACCGACAGCGTCACGATCTTCTGGCACTGCGCCTTCTCGCCGGTCAGCGGAATCGTGTTGGTCACGATCAGCCTGTCGATCGGCGACTTCTCGATCCGCTCGATCGCCGGCCCCGACAGCACGCCGTGGACGGCGCACGCCACCACCTGCGCGGCGCCGTTCTTCTTCAGCGCCGTCGCGGCTTTCGTAATCGTCCCGGCCGTGTCGATGATGTCGTCCTGGATGATGCAGGTGCGCCCCTCGACATCGCCGATCACGTGCATCACCTCCGCGCTCCCGTCGTCCGGACTGCGGCGCTTGTCGATGATCGCCAGTTCCGCGTTCAGCCGCTTCGCATACGCCCGCGCGCGTTCGGCCCCCCCCGCGTCGGGCGACACGATCGTGAGACGCGGGTAATCGAGCCGCGACAGGTAGTCGATGATCACCGGCGCCGCGAACAGGTGATCGACCGGGATGTCAAAGAACCCCTGGATCTGCGCCTTGTGCAGGTCCATCGTCAGCACGCGGTTCGTGCCGGCCGCGCTCAGGATGTTCGCCACGAGCTTGGCCGAGATCGGCACCCGCGGCTTGTCCTTGCGATCCTGGCGCGCGTAGCCGTAGTACGACACCACCGCCGTGATGCGCGCCGCCGACGAGCGGCGGAACGCGTCGATCATGACCAGCATCTCCATGATGTGCTGGTCGACCGGCGTGCAGGTCGGCTGCACGACGAAGACGTCGGTCCCCCGGATGTTCTCGTCGATCTGAAACGAGACCTCCGAGTCCGGAAACCGCCGCAGCCGCGCCTGTCCGGGCGTCACGCCGAGGAACGCCGCGATCTCCCGCGTCAGCTCGGGATGGGCGCTCCCCGAAAAGACCTTCAGCTCGCCGAACCCGGTTGCCATGAAAGGCTCACCCATCAGCAGCGGCCTCGAGACTTGGCTGGGGCGGAAGGATTCGAACCTTCGAATACGGGATCCAAAGTCCCGCGCCTTACCGCTTGGCCACGCCCCAACATGTCGGCGGTCGCACCACGATCGCGCCAGGCATTTCCTCGACGGATTGAGATGAAGCTGACCTCAGGAGTGGCCTTCACCACGCGGCGCAAACCGTTAGTTTATACGATGGGCTGCAAACCCGGCAAGTCACGCGCCGGCACGGAACTTCGCACGGCCAATCGTTCGCGTGACGGCGACCCGGCGGCCGCGCCCGGCCGCGCGGCCGGCGGCGCGTTCGGCAGCCGCCCGGCTGCGGAAGAGGCCGAACACGGCAGAGCCGCTCCCCGACATCGCGGCGAACGCCGCCCCGGCTCGCTCCAGCTCCAGCACGAGCCGGCCGATCTCCGGATGTCGAGCCGTCACCGGCGCCTGGAGATCGTTGACGAGCTCGGAGGCCGGCAGCCCGCGCAGCGGAAACGCATACCCCCCGGTCGCGGGGTCCCGTCCCCGTTCGCCGGCCGAGCCAGCGTCGTCGCCCGGCATGGTGCCCGCTCCCCGTTCCTCCCACCACTCGAAGGCCTCTTTCGTGCTCACCCCGAACGGCGGGACCACGAGGACGACCCAGTGAGGCGGAAGGTCCGGGAGCGGAAACAGCAGATCCCCGCGGTCGAGGCCGAGCGCGGTGCCGCCCTCGAGAAAATACGGGACGTCGGCGCCGAGTGACGCGGCGATAGCGCGAAGCCGGTCGGGCGCGAGCCGGACGCGCCAGAGCGCGGCGAGTGCCCGGAGCGCCGCCGCCGCGTCGCTGCTGCCGCCGCCCAGGCCGGCCTGCATGGGAATCCGCTTGACGAGACGCACGGCCGCGCCGCGCATGCCGCCACGGCGGCCGCTCTCGGCCCATATCCGCTCCGCGGCGCGCCACACCAGATTGCCCGCATCGGCGGCGCAGCCCGGATCGTCACAGGCGAACACGAACGGGGCATCGGTGCGCCGGCAGACGAGCGTATCGTGCAGCGCGATCGACTGGAACACCGTCCGCAGCTCGTGGTAGCGGTCCGGCCGGACGCCCGTGACGCGGAGCGTCAGGTTGATCTTGGCGAAGGCGTGCGCGCGGACGCGATCGCCGACGCCGTCAGTCATGGGCGCCGCCCGGCACGGCGAGCGGCCCGCTCCGCCGCAGCTCGTCGAGCGTCATCGGCTGCGCCCCGGCGGACACCTCGAGCGTGAACACGGCCGGATCGAGCGCGGCGTTCGGCTCGAGCTGCGAGAGATCGAGCGCGATCTCGTACGCGGCCGCCCGATTCGCGCCGCCGGCCGAGAGATGGATGCGGACCGGCAGCGCGCCGTCGTACTGCAGGTATTCCACCTGCCGGGCGGTCTCCGGCTCCTGATGCATGTCGGCGACGAGATGCCAGGCGCCTTCGTCCCGGTGAAAATACAGCGTCTCGTGCGGCGGGACCGTTACGCGCCGCCAGTCGCTCCCGTACTGCCGCGCCTCGCCGATCGTTCCGATGGCGGGACACGCAGTGACCGCCTGCCAGAGCTCCGCGGGAGTGAGCCGCATCCCGACCAGCGCATCGAGGAGAAGGTCCGCGGGCGCGCCGCGCACCACGCGGTTGTCGCGAGGGAGCAGGAGCGAAGCCGACGCATCGGTCGCGACGAGGATGAAGATCGGAGGACCAAACGGCGCCACCGCCTCGATGCGCGCGGAGGCGGGCGCCGCGAAGCCGGCGGAAAGGCGCCCGCGAATCCTGCGCCCGAGGACCGTGCCGCTGACGCGAATCTCGGCGGTCAGCGAGCGCAGCGTCCGGCAGCCGCCCGTAGCGGCCTCGGCGACCGCCGCGCCGTCGGAGGCGGGCGTGCCTGCGCCGCCCGGTACCTGCACGCGTGGCGCGGCGCACGAGGCGAGCGCGGCGGCAAGACCCGCGACAGCCACGGCGCGCGCCGGGGCGATCATCGTTTTTCGAGCTTCTGCTTCGCGTCGCGGATCTTGCGGTCGATCGCCTTGCGGTCGATGTCCTGGCCGTCCCCCGCCAGCGCCTTGTTCCAGGCGGCGATCGCTTCGTCGTAGCGTCCCAGCTTGAAGAGCAGCTCGCCGTAGTGATCCTGCACGACCGAATTGGTACGGAGCTGTCCGGCGGCGCGCTTCAGGTTGTCCTCCGCGAGCTGGAACTGCTCGCGCTTGAAGTAGGCCCAGCCGAGACTGTCGAGAAACGAGCCGTTGTCGGGCTCGAGCTGCACCGCCTTCTTCAGGTACGACACCGACTCGTCGAGCCGCTCGCCGCGGTCGGCGAGCATGTAGCCGAGGTAGTTGAGCGCCAGGGCGTTGTCGGGTTCGCGCGCCAGCAGCTGCTTGAACTCGGTTTCCGCGTCGGCGAAACGCTTCTCCTTGTCGTAGACGGCGCCCAGCGCGAACGCGACCGAGCTGTCCGACGGAAACTTCGTCCGCGCCTCCTGCAGCAGCGCGATGGCCTGCGAGCCTCGCTTCGCGTCCGCGTAGAGCTGGCCCAGCGCCACCCATGCCCGCGGATCGTCGCCGTGGGCCTTGACGGAGCCTTGGAGCACGGCGATGCCCTCGTCCGCCTTGCCGCTCTGCTGCAGCGCCTGCGCTTCGAGCGTGGCCAGACGCAGATCGTCCGGATGGCTGGAGTGCGCCTGCCGCGCGAGATCGACGGCCGCGTCGTACTTCTTGGCCGCCAGATTCGCCTGAATCAGATAGGCGGTGACCGCGGAGTCGTCGGGAGCGAGCTGGTGCGCCTGTTGAAACGCCTCGAGCGCCTTGTCGGTGTCGCCGAGCTGCTGGTACGCGAAGGCGACGTGCGGGAGCAGCAGGCTGAGATCCCGGGCAGCGGCCGTCCCCTGGGCGCGCATGCCGTCGATGACCGGCGAGAGCGCGTCGACGACCGCCTGGAACTGCTGGCGCTCCTCGAGCGCTTCGGCGAGCGCGTAATAGCCCCACGGCGACTTCGGGTTCTGCGCGATCACCTTGCGCGCGGTCGCCTCGGCGGCTCCGGAATCGCCCGTGCGCCGCTCCGCCTGCGACAGCAGATACAGGATCTGCCCGTTGTCCGGACGGTCCGCGGCGAGCCGGGTCAGGACGTCCTTCGCTTTCGCCCCGTTTTCCCGGCCACCCGCGTTCATGAGCGCGGACGCGTAGCGTGTCTGCAGATCGACGCTGCGGGGCGCCATCTGCAGCGCCTTCGCATAGGCGCCGGCCGCATCCTTCCAGCGGTGCGCTTTCTCGTAGAAGTCGGCCAGCAGCGGATAGAGCTGCGGGTCGGCGGGCGCGGCCTGTTCGAGCCAGTCGATCGCGTCGCCGGTCCGTCCGGCGCCGCCGTACGCCTGGGCCAGCAGCATCGGGCCTTCGCGCCAGCCGGGCTCGTCGTTCACCAGCCTCGTCAGCAGCGGGATCGCCTTGTCGTAGGCGTTCGTCCGGAGGTAGAGCCGCGCGAGCATCGCCTCGAGGTTCGCGTCGGGCTCGCCCGGGGCTCCGGTGAGCGCCTGCTCGAGATGCGAGATCGCGTCCTTCGTGTACTCGGCGATCTTCTGGTCGGGTTCCGAGCTGCGGTCGTTGTCGGCGAGCGCGGCGTAGACCGTGCCGAGGACGCGGTGCGCCTCGCGGTTGTCCGGCCCGATCTTCAGCGCCTGCTCGGCGGTGGCAATCGCATCCTCCGGCCGGTTCTGGCGCATGTAGAGCGCCGCCAGCTCGGCCGGCACGTCAGCAGCCGACGGGTCGAGCTGCATGGCGCGCTTGTACGCCGCGATCGCGCCATCGACGTCGCCGCTATCCTCGAGATGACGCCCCAGCAGGAACTGGTTGTAGGCGCTGCCGAGCGCCTCGGGCGACGTGGCGGGCACCTGCGCCGCGGCAGGGCTCGCGCCCGTCCGCGCGTCCTGCGGCGCGGCGACCGCCGGCGCCACGAAACTCAACGCCGCGACCAGGACGGCACACTTCATGTTCGAATTGTTCCACAAAAGAGGAGAGGTGTCATATAGTCGGCCCCATGCCGGTCGATCCCGAACTCCTCGAGATTCTCGCCTGTCCGAACTGCAAGACGCCGGTTACGCTCGTCAAGAACGGCACCGCGCTCAAATGCGCCACCTGCAAGCGCGTCTACCCGATCAAGGACGACATCCCGGTCATGCTGATCGACGAGGCGGTGGTCGAGGAATAGACATCGGCGATCGGGTGATCGGCGATCGCATGGCCGGTACCGCGACGCAAGGCTCTTCCCGGGCGATCGCCACATCGCCGATCTCGCGAATCCTCCTCCTCCGTCTCCGCCTGATCGGCGACGTCGTCTTCACGACGCCGGCGGTCCGGGCCCTTCGCAGGCGGTTTCCGGACGCCCATCTCGCCTACCTCGTCGAGCCGGCGGCTGCGCCGGTGGTCGCACTCAATCCGCACCTCGACGAAGTGATCGTCGCGCCGCGCGCCGGCGGGCCGGGGCAGCTGCTGGCCGATGTCGCCCTCGGGCGGCGGCTGCACGCGGCGCGCTACGACCTCGCGATCGATTTCCACGGCGGCCCCCGAAGCTCGCTCCTCGCCTGGTTGAGCCGCGCGCGGGTGCGCATCGGGTACCGGGTGACCGGGCGCGCGTGGATGTACACGCACCGGGTCGCCCGCCCGCGGGCGCTGCGCCCGCGCCATTCGGTCGAGAACCAGTGGGACCTGCTGGCGCCGCTCGCCATCGCGCCGCCGACGCGCGCCTCCGATCCGGTCGAGATGCCGCCGGACCCGGACGCCGTGCGTTCGGTGGCGACGCGGCTCGCCGGCGCCGGGTTCGGCGTCGGCGACCGGCTCGTGATCGACCACGACAGCGCGGGCAATCCGTTTCGCCGCTGGCCCCAGACGCACTTCGTCGTCCTGGCGCGGGGACTCGCCGCGGACGACGAGCGCCGGCGCGTCATCGTCACGTCGGGACCCTCCGAGGCCGAAGCCGCGCGCGCGGGGATCGAGCGGGCGCGGGCCGGCCTCGAGGCCGGCGTGCGCGACCGCATCGTCTCGTGCGGCGAGTTCTCAATCGCCGAACTGCGGGCCCTGGCCGACCGGGCCGCTCTTTTTATCGGCGGCGACAGCGGCCCGCTTCACGTCGCCGCGACCAGCCGCGTCCCGATTGTCGGCCTCTACGGACCCACGCTTCCGGTCCGCTCCGACCCGTGGCGCGACCCGGCGTGCCTCGCCGAGTCGCTCGGCGTCGAGACGCTCCCGTGCCGGCCGTGCGATCAGCGCCGGTGCGACCCGGGCGACTTCCGCTGCCTGACGTGGATCGCGCCCGAACAGGTGATGGAAGCCGCCGAGCGCCTGCTTTCAGCTAAGATTGTCTGACCGTCCATGAATCAGACCGTCGCGGTGGCCGCCCCGTCCGATCGGCTGGAACAGATCGGCGTGCTGGCGCTCTTCGGCGTTGCCGGCGCGCTGCAGTTCTCGATCGCGCTCGCCGAGACGCTGCTCGCGGTGTCGCTGGCCGTCTGGCTCGCGCTCCTCGTGGTCCGCGGCGAGCGGTTCCAGGCGCCGCGCGTCTTCTGGCTGCTCGTCGCGTACGCGGCGTGGACGCTCGTCGCAACGGCGTTTTCGCCCGACCCGCGCGCGAGCCTCATGGCGTGCAAGCAGATGGTTCTGTTCCTGCTCGTCCCGCTCACCTACCGGCTCGCCACCGGCTCGCGGGCGACGACGCTCCTGACGGTCGTGGTGACGTGCGCGGCGGCGAGCGCGGCGGTCGGCATCGTCCAGTTCGGCATCCTGCACTACGACAACCTGGGACGCCGCCCGCAGGGCACGCTCGGCCACTACATGACGTATTCGGGGCTGCTGATGCTCGTCATCGGCGTGGCGCTCGCCCGCGTGCTGTTCGGACGCCGCGAGCGGACGTGGGCGGCGCTGGTGATTCCGGCGCTGGCGGTCGCGATGGTCGTGACGTTCACGCGGACCGCCGTCGTCGGCGCCTGCGCGGCTGCGGCGCTGCTGTTGTCGCTCAAGGACTACCGGCTGCTCGCCGGCCTGCCGGTGGCTGCCGCGATCTTCTTCGTCGTGGCGCCGTCCACGCTGACCGCGCGGTTCGTCTCCACCTTCAACCTGAAGGACCCGACGAACCACGATCGGGTGGCGATGCTCCGCGAGGGCGACCACATGATTCGCGACCATCCGATCGTCGGCATCGGGCCGAACATGGTCGAGGAGCTCTACGCCGAGTACCGCGTGCCGGACGCGGTCAACGCGGTGAATCCGCACCTGCACAACGTGCCGGTGCAGATCGCGGCCGAGCGCGGCCTGCCGGCGCTCGGCCTCTGGATCGGGTTCGTCGCGCTGCTGACCGTCGACCTGTGGCGCCGGTTCCGCGAGGGCGACCGGTTCCTGGCGGCCGCCGCGCTGTCGGCGGTCGTCGCCATGCTCGCCGCCGGGATGTTCGAGTACAACTTCGGCGACTCCGAGTTCCTGATGCTGTTCCTGATCCTCGTGACGCTGCCGTTCGCCGGGTCGCGCCTGGCCGCCCCGTCCCCCTCATGAGGCTGCCGCCGGTCGACGCCGGCCGCGCGCGCGACCTCGTCGACCGGTTCCCCCGGCTCGGCGTGCTCGTCGTCGGCGACGTCATGCTCGATCGCTTCATCGTCGGGCGCGTCACGCGCATCTCTCCGGAAGCCCCGGTGCCGGTCGTGCAGTACCGGTCCGAGCACGTGCGGCTCGGCGGCGCGGCCAACGTCGCGCGCAACGTGCGCGCGCTCGGCGGCCGGGCGACCCTCGTCGGCCTCGTCGGCGCAGACGCCGCAGCGGAACGGCTCCGGGCCGCGCTCGCCGAGGCCGGCATCGACGCCGGCGGCCTGGTGGAAGCGCCGGATCGGCCGACCACCGAGAAAGTGCGCATCGTCACCGAGCGCAACCAGCAGGTCGCGCGCGTCGACTACGAACAGGACTGCGACGCAGACGGCCGGACCGAAGCCGCGCTCGTCTCTCGGGTCGTGGAGGCAGCGGCGGGGGCGGACGCGGTGCTGGTGTCGGACTACCTGAAAGGGGTGGTCACGCGGGGGCTGGTCCAGGCCCTGCTCGCGCGAAAAGGAGCGCGGGCGCCGCTCCTCGTCGATCCGAAGATCCCGCACCTGGCCTGCTATGCCGGCGCCACGCTCGTGACACCGAATCAACAGGAGGCGGAGATCGCGACGCATCGCCGGATCCGGACGGACGAGGACGCCCGCGAGGCGGCGCGGGATTTCCGCGCGCGCGCGGCATGCGCGTCGGTGCTGATCACGCGCGGCGAGCACGGCATGTGGCTGTCGCACGCCGCCGCGGAGGGCGCAATCCCGGCGGTCGCCCGCGAGGTATCCGACGTGACCGGCGCGGGCGACACGGTCGTCGCGACGCTCGCGCTCGCGCTGGCGGCCGGCGCCGGCATGGAGGAAGCCGCGATCCTCGCGAACCACGCCGCCGGCGTCGTCGTCGGCAGGTTCGGGCCCGCCACGCTCTCGTCCGACGAGCTGCTGGCCGCGCTCGATTCGCGGCCCGTCGAGCGATCTCCGCTCCTGTAGCGGTCCTTCCGGCCGATCAGTGCCGGAAATGTCGACGGCCGGTGAAGACCATCGCGAGGCCGTGCTCGTCGGCGGCCGCGATGACTTCCGGATCGCGGATCGATCCACCCGGCTGCACGACCGCCGTCGCTCCCGCGCTCGCGATCGCGTCGAGGGCGTCGCGGAAGGGGATGTACGCGTCCGAGGCGGCGACCGACCCGGCGAGCGACCGCTCGATGTCCCGCGCCTTCATCGCCGCGACGTTCACGGCGTCGACGCGGCTCATCTGCCCGGCGCCGACCGCGAGCGTCCGCTGCGCGTCGGTGAAGACGATCGTGTTCGACTTCACGTGCGCGCAGATGCGCCATGCGAACCGCATCGCCGTCCATTCCTCCGGCGTCGGCTGCCGCTTCGTCGCGACCTTCAGGCCCGCGTCGCCCGGCCATGCGGGCTGCGCCTCCACGACGAGGTCGCGCTCCTGCACGAGCATCGCGCCCAGAATCGAGCGGAATTCGACGCCCCCGCCGAGCGCGGTGAAATCGGCGACCACGACGCGCATCTTCTCCCTGCGCGCGAGCACCTCGCGCGCGGCAGGATCGACCGACGGCGCGATCACCGCCTCGATGAACGTGGAGACGATCGCTTCGGCGGCCGCGCGGTCGACCGGCCGGTTGAGCGCGACGATGCCGCCGAACGCGGACTTCGGATCGACCTCGCGCGCGCGCACGTACGCATCGACCGCCGAGGCGCCCGTGGCGGCGCCGCACGGGTTGGTGTGCTTGATGACGGCGGCCGCCGGCTCGTCGAACTCGAGGACGATGCGCGCAGCCGAATCGAGGTCCAGCAGGTTCGTGTAGGAGAGCTCCTTGCCCTGGAGGATCTCGGCCCGGCTGAAGCCCCGCGCGCCGTTCGAGCCCGCCCCGCCAACGGCATACCATGCCGCCTTCTGGTGCGGGTTCTCACCGTAACGCAGATCGCGAATCTTCCTGAGCCCGAGGTCGACGGCCTCCGCCAGCCCGGTCGTCGCCGGAAGACCGGACGTCCCGGCGCCGCCGCTGCGCTCCACGCGGTCGGCGCCGACGTTGACCGCCAGCAGGGCCCGCGTGATCGCGACGTCGTAGTCGGCCGTGTGCGCGAACGCCTTGACCATCAGATCGTGGCGAAACGCGAGCGTCGGCCCGGCGTCGAGCGCGGCCAGCAGCGGCCCGTAGTCGGCCGGGCTCACGACGACGAGCACGTCACGGAAGTTCTTCGCCGCGGCGCGCACGAGCGAGGGACCGCCGATGTCGATCTCCTCGACGAGCGCGTCGAACGGCGTCGCCGGATTTGCCGCGGCTTTGACGAACGGGTACAGATTGACCACGACGATGTCGACCAGGCCGATGCCGTGCCGCTCGAGCGCGGCGAGATCGTCGGGCCGGCTGCGCCGGGCGAGGATACCGCCGTGGAGCGCCGGGTGCAGCGTCTTGACGCGGCCGTCCATCATCTCGGGGAAGCCGGTGATCGCCGTGACGCTGGTGACGGGCAGGCCCGCATCGGTCAGGGCACGGGCCGTGCCGCCGGTCGACACCAGCTCGAAGCCGCGGGCGGCGAGGCCGCGGCCGAGATCGGCGATGCCGGTCTTGTCGGACACGCTCAGCAAGGCTCTTGGCATGGGCGGAAAAGTCCAGTATTATCTCCCGGACGCCGGGCGGGCCTGGCGCCGCAAGGAAAAGGCCGCATCTCGCGGCCTTTTTTTGTGCTCCGGTATCGCCGGAGCGTGTTCATGGGACCGGACCACGCGCCCGGTCCAGCAAGACAGGAAGAAGAACGATGCGCATCACAGGCAAGGTCAAGTGGTTCAACAACGCGAAGGGTTACGGGTTCATCGAACGCGACGGCGGCAGTGACGTCTTCGTGCACTACTCGGCCATCCAGGGTGACGGCTTCAGGTCCCTCGAAGAGGGCCAGGCTGTCGAGTTCGAGATCGTTGACGGTCCGAAAGGCCCGCAGGCCGGCAACGTCACCAAGATCTGACCACCTCCCGGAGCAGCCGGGCGCTGGCGAACGGCGCCCGGCTCGCCGCGTTCGGTGTCTCAGTCGCGCGCGCCCTTCAGCACCCGCGCCGTAAAGCTCACCTTCCCGTCTTTCACCGCCACCCGGAACGCGACTTCGGGACTGCCGCTGGCCGTCAGCTTCTTGACCTGGTGCTTCACGAGGTCGGCGAACTTGTGGAACGACACCATCTCCTCGCCCGCCTCGCGCCGGGCCTCGGCGAGCGAGTCGTAGAGCCCGCGCAGCTTGTCCATCTCCCTGGCGGGATCGCGGAACGCGGCGACGTGCACGACACGGCTCTCCGGCGCCTTCTTCTCCGCCGTCTGCGGGCGTTTGTGCGAGAACGGTCCCGGGCGCCCCTCCTCGCGCGCGCGCAGCCCGCGGTCCCACAGCTCGGCGAACGTCGCATACCGCGACTGCAGCGTCGTGAACCGGAAGCGCTCCCCGGTGTTCTGGATGCGGGCGCGGTCGCACTGCTTGACGAGCGCCTCGACGCGGGCGCGCGTCTCCCACGGCGGCTTCGCCAGCCGGCCGGCGAAGAACATGTTGTACTCGGCTTCGAGCTGTTTCAGCTCGAGCTCGAGGCGCTGCAGATCGCGCGCGATCGCGGTGGGCTCAGGCACGGCCGGCTACCGGACCAGAAACCAGACGAGCGGCAGCCACAGCTCGCGCGCGTACGGCACCGGACGGTCGTCGATGAGCACTTCGGTCCGATCGGATACGCCGACGATCTCGAACAGATCCCGCAGCCGGCCGGCGTCGCTCGACCAGAATCTCGCGCGGTGGCGCAGCGCGTCGCCGCTGCCGATCTGACGGTATTCGGCCGAGCCGCGCGCGAGCTCGAGGGCGCGCGGGAAGTCGGGAGCGTCGAGGGTCGGGAAGACGAGCGAGATGGAAAACGGCCGCGTGCGCTCGCCGAACAGCGCCGCCTCGAGATCCGGATCGAGCGATGCCAGCTCCTCGTCGCTCGGCTGCTCGGTCAGATCGGCGTACGGCCAGAACCGCTCGAGAGGGCGATACTTCGGATGCTCCTGGCTCATGGCCGTTTGCGTTAGCATACCATCCGATGCCGGGTTTTCGCGTCATCCCGAGCGTCGACGCGCTGCGACAGCGGACCGCCATCCGCGAGGCCGAGGCGCGCGTCGGCGCCGAAGCGACCGTCGACGCCGTGCGCGCGGCGGCCGCCGCCGTGCGAACGGCGATCGCTGAAGGCGATCGCTCGATCGCAACGGAGAGCGCGGCGTCCGGCCGGATCGAGGCGCTCGCGCTCGCCACGCTCGCCCGGACGTTCCGGCCGTCGCTCGGGCCGGCGATCAACGCCACCGGCGTGGTCATCCACACGAATCTCGGCCGGGCGCCGCTCTCTCCCGCCGCGCTCGAGCGGGTCGTCGAAATCGCCCGCGGCTATTCGACCCTCGAGTACGACCTCGCGCGCGGCGCGCGCGGCCGCCGCGATGTCCACGCTGAAGGGCTCCTCCGCCGGCTGACGGGCGCCGAAGCCGCGGTCGTCGTGAACAACAACGCCGGCGCCACGCTCCTCGTGCTGGCGGCGCTCGCCGCCGGCCGCGAAGTCCTGGTCTCGCGCGGCGAGCTGGTCGAAATCGGCGGCGGCTTCCGCGTGCCGGACGTGATGGCGCAGTCGGGCGCAGTCCTGCGCGAGGTGGGCACGACCAACCGGACCCGCGCCGCCGACTACGCGGCCGCAATCGGCGAGCGCACGGCGCTCGTGCTGCGCGTGCACCCGTCGAATTTCCGCATCGAGGGCTTCACCGAGCGCGCGACGCTCGAGGAGCTCGCCGCGCTCGGCCGCAGGTTCGGCGTGCCGGTCGCCGAGGACCTCGGCAGCGGGCTGCTGGCGGCGAACCCGCCGCATCCGCTGGCCGGCCGCGAGCCGACCGTCTCGGGTGCGGTGGCGGCCGGCGCGGATCTGTGCTGTTTCAGCGGCGACAAGCTGCTCGGCGGTCCGCAGGCCGGCATCATCGTCGGGCGCGCGGCGCTGGTGGAGACCATCCGGCGCCACCCGCTGATGCGCGCTCTGCGCGTCGACAAGATGACCTACGCCGCCCTGGAGGCCACGCTCGGCGAGTACGCCGCGGGCCGCGCCGAAGCGACCGTGCCGGTGCAGCGCATGATCGTCGCGTCCGCCGACGGGATCCGCGCGCGGGCCGCGCGCCTCGCCGCGCACCTCGCCCGGCGGCCCGGATGGCGGGCAACGCTCGTCGAGGGCGCATCGGCAATCGGCGGCGGCAGCGCGCCCGGAGTCGAGCTGCCGACCTGGCTCGTAGCCATCGAGAAGGACGGGCTGACCGCCGACGAGCTGGAGGCGCGCCTGCGCGCTCTCGATCCGCCCGTTATCGCGCGGATCGAACGAGAGCGCCTGCTGCTGGATCTGCGGACGGTCCTGCCGGAGCAGGACGGACCGATGGCGGCGCTGCTCGAACCCATCTGACGTTCGCCTCTCCCGATCTCCCGGCCGCCTGCTGGAACGCTTCCGGCAACGTTCTCGTGCACGCGGACTACAGAGAACGCGCGGCGACACCGAAACAATGCCCGGAGCGTACAACCCGGCTCGCGCGTCCCCCCTCGGCGCGCACGACCAGCGGACGCGGCTCGCCGCCGCGGCGCTCGAACCGAAATTCGTGAGATCGCGAACGAATCGGTAATCTCCGCCCCGCGCAAATCAGGGCAGGTCCGTGCAGTTTCCGGCACGGAGTGACACAAGTCTGCCGCACCAGATATTGCAGAGGTCCTTACGGGAATCTCTCGTCCCATTGACTGAGGAGGGCCCGTATGCAGCGTTTCATGATTGCCGCCGCCGCGGCCGGTATGCTGCTCGCGGCACAGGGTGCCAACGCGCAATCGACCATCCAGGCGTGCGTGAACGCGTCGAGTGGCGAGATGAAGATGACGGCCGGCGGCCACTGCAAGCCCGGGGAACAGCTGGTCGAGTGGAACATACAGGGTCCGGCAGGACCGCAGGGACCTGCTGGTCCGCAGGGGCCGGCCGGGCCGGCCGGGTCGTCGTCGGCCAGCTCGTCGAGCGGGCTGCAGGTCGTCGACTCGCTCGATCAGTCGGTTGGCACGCTGACTGACGCGGCGAACGGGTACGTCGCGCGCAACGTCAACGGCGACTGGCTGTTGCTCGTCGCGCCGGCCAACGGGTTCGCCTCGGCGCCGGTCGTCTTCTTCCACTCGAAGGCGGACTGCTCGGACGGCCGTTTCCTGGCCACCTCGCTGACCCAGGGCCTCGTGTTCCCCGCTGTCGTCCACGGATCGACGCTGATCTACACGCGAACGGTCGATCCGTTGATGCAGATTTCGGTGCCGATCAACGCGATGGAGATGGTCGCGGCGAACCAGGACGCGAGCCAGCCTGGCACGTGCAAGGCGATCAGTCTCGGCAACCGGTCGGTGGGTGCGGCGACGCTCGTCACCGATCCATCCGTCGGCGCGCTCGTCCCTCCGTTCCGCGTCAAATAGCCGCACCCGATTCGCGACGACGTCGCGACGAATCACGAAGGGGCAGGAAGCCTCTTCGTGATTCGTCGTGAACCGCGCCCGCCGCGGCCCAGCGACACCCGCTCGTGGACGACGTGACTAGAAGATGCTGGCGACCGACGCGGCCGCCAGGTCGAGGACGCGCGTCGGCAGGATGCCCAGGTAGAAGATCGCGATCGCGGACGCCGCGAGCGCGATTCCCGCGACCTTCGGGATGGCGGGCACGACGGCCGGCGCCTCGGTCCGCGGGGTCATGTACATCATCACCACGATCCGCAGGTAGTACGCCACCGAGATGACGCTCGTCAGGACGCCGATGACGGCGAGGCCGCTGTAGCCGGCCTTCACGGCCGCGCTGAACACGTACCACTTCGCCACGAAGCCGGCCGTCGGCGGAAACCCGCCCAGCGACAGCAGGAACACGGTCATCAGCCCGGCCAGCCAGGGGTGATCGTTCCACAGCCCGGCGAAATCGGCGATCCGATCGTTCGGCCGATCCGCGCTCTCGAGCAGGGCGATCACGCCGAACGCGCCGATGTTGGTGACCGCATAGGTGAGCAGGTAGAAGAGAATCGCCGCCTTGCCGACGTCGTTGGCCGACACGAGGCCGAGCAACAGGTAGCCGGCGTGCGCGATGCTCGAATACGCGAGCATCCGCTTGACGTTCGACTGGGTCACGCCGACCACCGCCCCGACGATCATCGTCGCCGCCGCGACGACCCACAGCACCGTCGTCCAGTCGGGGCTGAGCGGCTCGAACGCGGCCAGGAACACGCGGACGAACGCGGCGAACGCCGCCGCCTTCACGCCGGTCGACATGAACGCGGTGACCGCCGGCGGCGCGCCCTCGTACGCATCGGGCGTCCACATGTGGAACGGCACGGCCGACACCTTGAACGCGAAGCCCACGAACAGGAGGCCGAGGGCCAGCAGCTGCATCGGCGTCGGCGCCATGGCCTGCGCGGCGACGAGGCTGCCGATGCGATCGAGCCGCGTGCTGCCGGTCAGGCCGTACGTGAACGCAATCCCGTACAGGAAGAACGCGCTCGAGAAGGCGCCCAGCAGGAAGTACTTGAACGCGGCCTCGGTCGCCGTCGCCGACTCGCGGCGGATGCCGGTCAGCACGTACACGGAGAGCGACAGCACCTCCAGCGCGAGGAAGATGACCAGCAGGTCCGAGGCGGTCGCCATCAGGATCATGCCGGCGAGGGAGAAGAGCATCAGCGCGTAGTACTCGCCCTGCGGCAGCCTCTCGCGATCGACCGTCGGCCCCGACACGGCGAGCGACAGGATGCCGACGATGATCAGGATGCCGGTGACGAACAGCCCGAAGTTGTCCGCCACGACGACGCCGAAGCTCGCGGCGTTGTGGTTCCAGAGGACGGCCGACGCGACGGCGGCGCCCACGAGGCCGATGACGCCGAGCGGCGCGATCGGCATCCGTTCGCCCGGTGAGCGGAACGCTTCGGCGACCATCGAGGCGATCGCCGCCGCGGTCACGCAGGCCATCGGAACGATCGCGTTGAACGATGAGCTCATTGGCTGTTCCCGCCCGGCCCCGCCCCCGCGCGCCGACGGACCGTCGCCGTCTCTCGCGCTCGAGCGTCGACTCCCGCGCCCGGGGCGTCGGCGCGGGGCGCCTCCGCCTGGATCCGCACCGGAACGCTCTGCTGCACGTGGTTCAGCATGCGATCGACCGCCGGGGCGATCGGCCGCAGGAACAGGTTCGGGACGACGCCCATCAGCACCGCGAGCGCGATGACGGGCACGAGCACGACCCACTCGCGCGGCGTCAGGTCGCGCAGCCCGGCGTTCTTCTCGTTGCTGACCGGGCCGTAGTTCACCCGCTGGAACATCCAGAGCATGTAGGTCGCCGACAGGATGACGCCGGTCGCGGCGAACGCGGCCATGCGCGGATCCCACCGGAACGTCCCGAGCAGAATCAGGAACTCGCCGACGAACCCGTTGAGCCCCGGCAGCCCGATCGACGACAGCGTCACCAGCAGGAACGCCGCCACCAGGTGCGGCATGATCCGCTTGAGGCCCCCGAATTCGGCGATGAGCCGGGTATGCCGGCGGTCCGACAGCATGCCGACGATCAGGAAGAGGCCGCCGGTGCTCACGCCGTGGTTGAGCATCTGGTACACGGCGCCCTGCACCCCCTGCGGGTTCATCGCCGTGATGCCGAGGACGACGAATCCGAGATGGCTGACGCTCGAGTAGGCGACGAGCTTCTTCATGTCCGGCTGCACCATCGCCACGAGCGCGCCGTAGATGATCCCGATGATCGCCAGCACGGCCAGGTACGGCGCGAAGAACGACGCCGCCAGCGGGAAGAGCGGGAACGCGAACCGCACCAGGCCGTAGGTGCCCATCTTGAGGAGCACGCCGGCCAGGATCACCGAGCCGGCCGTCGGCGCCTCGACGTGGGCGTCCGGCAGCCACGTGTGGAACGGGAACAGCGGGACCTTGATCGCGAACGCCAGCGTGAACGCGAGGAAGAACCAGAACTGCAGGTTCGGCGCGATCGGCATCGCGTAAAGCGCCAGCAGGTCGAAGCTGTACTGTCCGGTCGTCGTGCTGTGCAGGTACGCGAGGCCGAGGATCGCCAGCAGCATCAGGACGCTGCCGGCCATCGTGTACAGGATGAACTTCACCGCCGCGTAGACCCGCCGGTCGTAGCCCCAGATCCCGATCAGGAAGTACATCGGGATGAGCATCGCGTCCCAGAAGACGTAGAACAGGAACAGGTCGATCGAGACGAAGACGCCGATCATCGCCGCTTCGAGGAGCAGGATGAACATGCAGAACGCCTTCGTCCGCTGGTGGACCGACTCCCACGAGCTGAGGAGCGCGAGCGGCGTGAGGAACGCGGTGAGCGCCACGAGCAGGAGGCTGATGCCGTCCACGCCGACCGCGTAGCTGATGCCGAAGGCGGGAATCCACGCGTGCCGCTCCACGAACTGGAACTCGCCCGATCCGGCCGCGAACCGGCTCCACAGCAGGAGCGTCTCGAGGAACACCAGCACCGACACGACCAGCGCGACCTTGCGCACCGTCTTCCCCTGCCCGTCCTCGTCGGGGACGAAGAAGAGGAGGATGGCGCCGGCGACCGGCAGCGCGACGAGCGAGCTGACGATGGGAAAGTGCATCAGGCGCCCGCTATCTCCATAAGTAGTACCCGAGCACGAGCACCACGCCCAGGAACAGCGACGCGGCGTAGGCGCGGACCGACCCGGTCTGGATGCGCCGCAGCAGCGAGCTCGAACCCAGGACGGATTCCGCGACGCCGTTGACCGCCCCGTCGATCACGTGAACGTCGATCCCCTTCCACAGGCCCTGTTCCGAGACCATGCGGATCGGCTGGACGATCACGGCATCGTAGATCTCGTCGACGTAGTACTTGTGCGCCAGGATCCGGTGCACGCCGGCGAATCGCAGCGCGAGCTGGTCCGCCACTCGACGGCGCTTGAGGAACAGGAAGGCCGCCACGCCGATCCCGGCGAGCGCCGCCGCCGTGGACACCGCCATCAGGCCGTACTCGACCCCCGCCGTCGCGCGGTCGGCCGGCTCCGGCGCCGGCAGGTCGCCCGCGTCCGCGGTGGCCGTGAAGCTCGGCTCCAGGAACGTCGCGAAGCTGTCCGACCCGCCGAGCGAGGCGGGCAAACCGACGTACCCGCCCAGCACCGCCCCGATCGCGAGCACGACGAGGGCGAACGCCATCGCCGGCGGCGCGTCGTGCAGGTGTCTCCCGGCGGGCGCCTGGTGCGGGGTGCCGGGTGCCGGGTGCTGCGCCGCGGGCCCGCCCCCCGATCCGGCCTCCGGCGCGCGCTCGCCGTGAAACGCCAGGAACACGAGCCGGAACATGTAGACGGCGGTCAGGAGCGCCGTGAACACGCCGACCACCCACATCAGCACGTGGCCGCCCGCGAACGTGCGGAACAGGATCTCGTCCTTGCTGAAGAACCCGGAGAAGCCGGGCACGCCCGCAATCGCGAGCGACGCCAGCAGGAACGTCCAGTACGTGACCGGCAACTCCTTCTTCAGGCCGCCCATCCGGCGCAGATCCTGCTCGCCCGACAGCGCGTGGATCACGGCGCCCGAACCGAGGAACAGCAGCGCCTTGAAGAACGCGTGCGTGTAGAGATGGAAGATGCCGGCCGCGTACGCGCCGACGCCCATCGCGAGGAACATGTACCCGAGCTGCGAGACCGTCGAGTACGCCAGGACGCGCTTGATGTCGTTCTGGACGAGGCCGATCGTGCCGGCCAGGAGCGCCGTCGCCACGCCGACGATGGCGACGATCGTCAGCGTCTCGGGCGCGCGCGAGAACAGCACGGCGTTGCGCCCGATCATGTACACGCCCGCCGTCACCATCGTCGCGGCGTGGATGAGGGCGGAGACCGGCGTGGGGCCCTCCATGGCGTCCGGCAGCCAGACGTACAGCGGTATCTGCGCCGACTTGCCGGTCGCCCCGACGAACAGCAGGAGCGTCATCAGCGAAATCGTCCCGAAGAACGTCTCCGGGCCGAGCGCCGCGGCCGCCCGCGCGACGCCCTGGAAGTCGAGCGTGTCGAAGCGGACGAAGACGAGCAGCACGCCGAGGATGAACCCGAAGTCGCCGATGCGGTTGACGATGAAGGCCTTCTTGCCCGCGTCCGACGCCGACTGCTTCTGGTACCAGAATCCGATCAGCAGGTACGAGCAGAGGCCGACGCCCTCCCAGCCGACGAACATCACGAGGAAGTTCGAGGCGAGCACGAGCACGAGCATGAACGCCGCGAACAGGTTCAGGTACGAGAAGTAGCGCGCGTACTCCGGCTCGGTCTCCTCGTGCATGTACGCCGTCGAGTAGACGTGGATGAGCGACCCGACGCCGGTGACGACGAGAATCATCACGGCGGCGAGCGGGTCGAGCCGGAGCGCGAAGTCCACGCTGAAGTCGCCGGCGGTGATCCAGGTGAAGACCTGCTGCGAGATCGCGCGCGCCCCGGGGGCCAGCGCCACGAGGCGGAAGACCGACACCAGGGCGATCGCGAACGACGCGATGATGGTGCCGCACGCGATGGCACCGGCCGCGCGCCGGCTGACGCGCCGGCCGAAGCCGGCGTTCACCAGGAAGCCGGCGAACGGGAGCAGGGGGATCAGCAGCAGCACGCGGTTACCATTTGAGCGACCGGAACGCGTCCGGGCTGAGCGACTCGCGATGGCGGAACAGGCCGATGACGATCGCCAGTCCGACGGCCGCCTCGGCGGCCGCGACGGTCATGACGAAGAAGACGATGATCTGGCCGTCGGCCGCGCCGAGCGCCCGCCCGAACGCCACGAACGTCAGGTTGACCGCGTTCAGCATGATCTCGATCGACAGGAGGATCGTGATCAGGTTGCGCCGCACGAGCACGCCGGCGGCGCCGACGGCGAACAGCATCGCCGAGAGCACGAGGTAGTCGTTCAGCGTCGGCATCGGCGCTACTTCGCCTCCCGGCGGGCCAGAACCACCGCGCCGACCATCGCGACCAGAATCAGGACCGACGTGACCTCGAACGGGAACGCGTAGTCGGTGAAGAGCTTCTGCCCGATCGCGCTGACGGAGCTCACGCTCTGATGGCCGAAGACGCCGGTTTCCCCCGCCTTCGACAGCGCCCACGTCAGCTCCACGACCAGCACGATCGCGAGCACGGCGCCGAACCGCGCCGCTCCGCGCGGGACGAGCAGATGGCGCCGCTCGTCGAACGTCGTCTCCTCATGAGGGGCGTTGAGCAGCATGACGACGAAGAGGAAGAGCACCATGATCGCGCCGGCGTAGACGATGATCTGGATGACGGCGACGAACGGGGCGTCGAGCAGCACGTAGAGGCCGGACAACGCGCCGAACGACCCGATGAGCAGCAGGACGCTGTAGATCGGGTTCCGCTGCGCGATGACCAGCAGCGACGCCAGGAGCGCGATCGCCCCGAAGATGTAGAAGGCCGTCACCTCACGCTCCGAAGTACAGGACGCCGGCCGCCGTCGCCAGCAGGTTGATCACGGCCGCCGGCAGCAGCACCTTCCAGCCGAACCGCATCAGCTGATCGTAGCGGTACCGCGGCAGCGTCCACCGCATCCAGACGTAGAAGAACAGAATCGCCCCGACCTTGGCGAGGAACCAGATCCACCCGAGCGACTCCGGCAGCCACGGGCCGTGCCAGCCGCCGAGGAACAGGTCGGTCGCCACCGCCGAGACCGTCACCATGTTGATGTACTCCGCGAGGAAGAACATCGCGAAGCTCATGCTGCTGTACTCGGTGTGATACCCGGCCACCAGCTCCTGCTCCGCCTCCGGGAAGTCGAACGGCGCGCGGTTGGTTTCCGCGATCCCCGCGGTCATGTAGATGAGGAACCCGAGCGGCTGCACGAAAACGAACCACCGCGGCAGGAACCCGAACCAGGCGCCGGCCTGGCCGTTGACGATCGTCGTGATCGACAGCGAGTTGCCGACCAGCAGCACGCTCGCCAGCGCGAGGCCGTAGGACAGCTCGTAGCTGATCATCTGCGCCGAGGAGCGCAGCGCGCCGAGCAGCGAATACTTGCTGTTCGAGCTCCAGCCCGCGAGCACGATGCCGTAGACGCTCATCGACGCGATCGCGAACACGACCAGGATGGCGACGCTCACGTCGGCCACCTGCAGCCGCAGGCCCTCCGGCACCCACCCGAACAGCGTGGTTTCGGCCCCGAACGGGACGACCGCGAACGCGGCGAAGGCGGCGGTGCCCGAGATGATCGGCGCCAGCGCGAAGAGGAGCGGGTCGGCGGCGCCCGGGCGCAGCTCCTCCTTGAACATCAGCTTGACGACGTCGGCCAGCGGCTGCAGCAGACCTTTCGGACCGACCAGGTAGGGACCGAGGCGCTGCTGCAGCCCGGCCGCCACCTTCCGCTCCATGTACACCATGACGGCCGCCGAGCTCAGGAGCGCGACGAAGACGAACAGCGTCAGGACGATCTGCGCGAGGAGCAGGGGCGTCAATGCGCGGCTCCTTCGAGCGCGCGGGAGGCGCGCCAGGGCGCCGGCAGCGTGCAGCGTCCCTCGGCGACGTGCGCCTCGAACTCGTGCCGGAAGTGCCTGAGCGTCGTTAGCACGGGCGTCGCGGCGGCGTCCCCGAATGCGCACAGCGTCTTGCCCGCGATGTTCGAGGCGACGCTCTGGAGCAGATCGATGTCGCGCATCTGCCCCTCGCCGCGCTCGATGCGCTGCAGGACCTTGAAGAGCCAGTCGGTGCCCTCGCGGCAGGGCGTGCACTTGCCGCACGACTCGTGGCGGTAGAAGTGCAGCAGATTCTGGGCGAGCCACACCATGCAGGTGGTCTCGTCGAGCACGATGATCGCCGCCGATCCGAGCAGCGACCCGGCCTTCTGGATCCCGTCGAAGCTCGCCTGGGTGTCGAGCTGATCGGGCAGCAGGATCGGCACCGAGGATCCGCCCGGGATGACCGCCTTGAGCGTGTGCCCCTCGCGCACGCCGCCGGCGCGGCCCTCGATGAGCTCGCGGAGCGTGACGTTCATCGACGCCTCGTACACGCCCGGCCGCCTGACGTGGCCGCTGACGCAGTACAGCTTCGGCCCGCCGTTCTTCTCGGGTCCGAGCGCCGCGTACCACTCGGGGCCCTTCGAGACGATGAGCGGCACGTTGCAGAGCGTCTCGACGTTGTTCACCGCGGTCGGGCAGTTGTAGAGACCGACAGCCGCCGGAAACGGCGGCTTGTTCCGCGGCTGCGCGCGCTTGCCCTCGAGCGACTCGAGCAGGGCGGTCTCCTCGCCGGCTTCGTAGGCGCCCGCGCCCCGGTGGATGTAGACGTCGCAGTCGAAGCCGGAGCCGAGGATGTTGCGGCCGAGGAACCCCCGCGCGTACGCCTCTTCCACGGCGCGCTCGAGCACCTTCTGGACGTGGAAGAACTCGCCGCGGATGTAGATGTAGGCGACTTTCGCGCCGATGGCGTAGCAGCCGATCGCGCACCCTTCGACGAGCAGGTGCGGGTTGCGCTCCATCAGCAGATGGTCCTTGAAGGTCCCCGGCTCGCTCTCGTCGGCGTTGCAGGCGATATAGCGCGGCTTGTCGGATTTCCTGTCGACGAACTGCCACTTCATGCCGGTCGGGAAGCCGGCGCCGCCGCGGCCGCGCAGCCCCGACGCCTTCACCATCTCGACGATCTCGTCGGGCGTCCTCGTGAGCGCCTTCTTCAGCGCCTCGTACCCCTCGTGCTGGAGGTAGAAATCCAGCGTGAAGGAGTTCGGCTCGCGGACGTACCGGGTCAGGATCGGGTCCATCTCAACTCTCTGCGCAAACCACGAAGACACGACGAGCACGAAGACGAGGGGCCGGCCCGCCGGCGGGCCGGCCCCAC
>JBLMXQ010000086.1:0-47713 GCA_050257855.1 Betaproteobacteria bacterium
GAACGATCGCATCGAGATTCTCGGCGCGCTGCCGGAGGAGATGTTCGTGGAGCAGGCCCTCGGATCGAGTTCAGGAGGCGAGTAGCGGCGTGCTGAACCCGGAGGACGGATCAACAGGAGATCAGGAGACCAAGAGGAATTCAACAGGAGGTCAGGAGATCAGGAGGGATTGAACAGGAGACCAGGAGATCAGGAGGGATTGAACAGGAGATCAGAAGATCAGGAGGAACTGGACAGGGGGTCAAGAAGAGCGGACAGGAGGTCGGAAGGGTTCGTCCTCGGCGGCTGCTATCCCCTCACTTCCTCGGCCTTCCCTACGAGCCGCGGGCGCGCGAGCCAGAACGCGAGGCCGAGCCCGCTCCAGAACGCGAACGCCAGCCACTCCGCGCTGCTGAAGCTTCCCGGCACGGACGGCACCACCTTCATCAGCACGATCGCCGAGCTCACGGCGACGCCGATCCAGGCGAGCGTCGGCCGCTCGTGGTGGCGGCTCTCGCGGTTCCGGTGGACCAGATAGGCCGCGCAGGCCGACAGCCAGCCGATGCCGACCGACAACGAACCGACCTCGGTGATCGGCACGAGGATCGCGTCGCCGAGCATCGCGAACGCCACCGTCAGGCCGGTCATCAACCCGATCGCGACGTAGGGCGTCCCGTAGATCGGGTGCACGCGGCCAAGCGAGGCGTGCACGAGGTTGCGCCGGCCGACGGCATAGAGCATCCGCGTCGCGGCGACGAAGTTGCCGTTGAGGATCTTCGGGAGCGAGAGAAAGGCGCAGAACAGGATGAGCTGGGCGATCGCGTGCGAACCGAAGGCCCGCTCGAACGCCACCTCGGTCCGCACGTGGCCGGACACGATCCCGGGCCAGGGGTACACCCAGGTCACCACGGCGATGATGACGACGTAGAAGACGAACCCGGCGATGAGCGCCGCGTAGATAGCGGTCGCGAACCGCCGCGTATCGAAGCCGGCCTTGGCCTCCTCCGATCCCTTCGCAACAGACTCGAAGCCGGTCATGAAGTACGGCACGATCTGCATCACCAGAAAGATCGACAGCAGCGCGCCGCCCGTGCCGGGATGCGAGAAGAGCGGCTGCATGTTCGACGGGCCGCCGCGGGCGAAGCCGAGGACGGTGAAGAGGGCGAAGGTCGCCAGCAGGCCGAACGTGAACACGTCCTGGAAGACGCCGCTCGGCCTGATGCCGCGGAAGTTCACCGCCGCGACCAGGAGCGCGAGCGCGATGCCGACGGCCATGCGCGGCGCGTAGATGGGAATGCCGCCGATCGCATAGAGCTGGTAGCTGTCGAGCGCCGGGAACACCCGCGCGAGCAGGTTGCCGGTCGCCACGGCTTCCCACGGACACACGATGGCGTACGACAGCACCATCGTCCAGCCGGCGGCGAAGCTGACGAACGGCGGGAAGACCCGCTCTGCGTACGCGATTTCGGCGCCGGCGTCCTGGATCTGCTGGACGAGGCGGCCGTAGGTATGCGCGATCGGGAGGAGCAGCATGCCCCCGATGAGGAAGCCGAGCATCCCGCCGCCGGGTCCGCCGCGCGCCAGCCAGTCGTCCATCAGGACGAGCCAGCCGACGCCGATCATCGTGCCGAAGCCGAACGTGAAATATTCGATGGTGCTGAGGCTGCCGTGCAGGGCCGGCCTGCGGCTGTCGCGCGTCACCGACATCTAGTACCTGAGCCTCAGAAGATGCGGCGCCTCTCCCCGTTCCGGAATGACGACGAACAGGTTGTCGTACTCGGCCTCGCCGATGGTCACGGGCGTCTCGACGCCGAGCGCCCGGAGAATGTCCGGCACCGTGTTGGAATGCCCGACCACCAGCAGCCGATCGTGGGCGCCGGCCGATCGGATTTTCGCCAGCAGCGCGTCCCGGTCGGCGGCCGGCAGGGCGACCGCCTCGACGCGGGAGGCCCTCGCGAGCGGCGCCGCCGTCTGAATCGTCCGCCGGAAATCGGTCGTGTAGATCGCGGTGATGCCGGCGTCCTTCAGAAGATCGGCGAGTCGCGCCGCCCGACGCCGGCCGGCAGGCGAGAGGGGCGAGTCGGCCGAGCTGTCGGCGCGCTCGGCGTGACGCACGAGGAAGACCGCTTCCTGCGCGACGGCGGCCCGCGCCGGCGCGAGCACGGCGGCCATCCAGAGGACGACGAGCGCGCGTTTCACGGCGCCACTATACTACGGGCGTGAACCATCAGCCCCGCGCCTCGTTCAAGTCGCCGCGGTTCGCGCAGCCGGCGACGTTCATGCGGCTGCCGCACGTCGAGGATCCGCGCGGACTCGACGTGGCCATCGTCGGCGTGCCGTACGACGGCGGGACGTCGTACCGGCCGGGAGCGCGCCTCGGGCCGCGGGAGATCCGGGCGCAGTCGTCGCTCATCCGGCCGTACAGCTATTTCCAGAAGGTCGCGCCGTTCGATCGCCTGAACGTCGCCGATATCGGCGACATCGACGCACCGCCCGTGGGCATCGAGCAGGCGTACGCCGTCATCGAGGCGCGCATCGGCGCGATCGCCGACGCCGGCGCGCGGCCGCTCGTGGTCGGCGGCGACCATTCGATCTCCCTGCCGGCCCTTCGCGCGCTGGCGCGCCGCCATGGACCGCTCGCCCTGGTGCAGTTCGACTCGCACATCGACACGTGGGACGAGTACTTCGGCGGCAAGTACTTTCACGGCACGCCCTTCCGGCGGGCGATCGAAGAACGCCTCGTCGACCCGAAGCGGTTCGTGCAGGTCGGCATCCGCGGGCCCATGTACGGCGAGGACGACTTCGATTTCCATCGGGAGCACGGCATCACGATGATCGACATCGATCAGGTGAAGGCGCGCGGCATCGACTGGACGATCGATGAGATGCGAAGGGTTCTCACCGGTCCGGTGTACATGACGTTCGACATCGACGCCGTGGATCCGGCGTTCGCGCCGGGCACCGGCACCCCGGAAGTCGGTGGCTTCACGAGCCATGAGGCGCAGCGGCTCGTGCGCGGCCTCGCCGGCCTCCCGTTCGTCGGCGGCGACGTCGTCGAAGTGGCGCCGGTGTTCGACGGTCCGGGACAGATCACGGCGCTGCTCGCCGCGAACCTGATGTTCGAGTTCCTGTGCGCGATGGCGAAGGGGGCCGCATAGTACCCGGCATCCGGCCGTGTCGAGGCGCTCGGCCATCATTACTAATAGCCGCGGGGCCGCACCCCCGCGGCCTGCCGCCGCTCGCTCTCGCCGCGGCGCCGATCAGGGGCGACTGTCCGCCGGGAGAACGTCCAGTCCTATGCACAAACTCCGGCTTCTCATTCTTGCCACGCTCGTTTCATGCGCGAGCCTGTCCGTGCATTCGTCCGCGCAGGCTCCGGACGCGGCGATTCAGTACCGCTTCGCCGTACCCGAGCCCGAGCACCACTGGATGCAGGTCGAGGCCACATTCCCGGATCTGCCCGCCGGCACGCTCGAGCTGCGGATGAGCCGGTCGTCGCCGGGACGCTACGCGCTGCACGACTTCGCCAAGAACGTCTACGACGTGCACGCGTTCGGGCCGGACGGCCACGAGCTCTCGACCACGCGGCCGGATCCGTACGGCTGGAACGTGCCGGCGCACGGATCGTCGGTGACGGTCAAGTACAGGATCTACGGTGACCGGGTCGACGGCACGTATCTGGCGATCGACTCGACGCACGTGCACATGAACATGCCGGCTGCCGTGATGTGGGCGCACGGCCTCGAGGATCGGCCGGCGACGCTGACGTTCGAGGTGCCGGCCGGCCGCGGCTGGCGCATCGCGACGCAGCTCTATCCCGGCGCCGGGCCGGAGACGTTCACGGCGCCGAATCTCGAGTACCTGATGGACAGCCCGACGCAGATCGGGCCGCTGGCGATGCGGCAGTTCACGGTCGGGTCGCGGACGTTCCGCTTCTCGCTGCACCACACCGGCACGGACGCCGAGCTCGACGGCTACGTGCAGGACGTCGAGAAGATCGTGCGGCAGGAAGGCGCCATCTACGGCGAGTTCCCGCAGTACGAGCCCGGCTCGTACACGTTTCTCGCCGACTACCTGCCGTACGCGAGCGGCGACGGCATGGAGCACCGGAACAGCACAGTCATGACCGCCCGCGGGTCCATCAGAACCGACGGGCTGCGCCTGCTCGGCACGGTCGCGCACGAGTTCTTCCACTGCTGGAACGTCGAGCGCATCCGCCCAGCGGGCCTCGAGCCGTTCGACTTCGATCGCGCAAACCTGACCGACAGCCTGTGGCTGGCCGAAGGCTTCACGCAGTACTACGGCCCGCTCGTGCTCGAGCGCGCGGGCATCACCGACGTCGCGTCGGAGGCGCGCACGCTCGGCGGCCTCGTCGACGCGGTCACCAACGATCCGGGACGCCTCGTTCGCTCGGCGGTCGGCATGAGCCGCATGGCGGCGTTCATCGACGGCGGCCGCCCGCTGGACCGCACGAACTGGTCGCGGACGGTCATCTCTTACTACACGTTCGGGGGAGCGATTGCGCTGGCGATGGATCTGTCGCTGCGCGAGCGGTCGAACGGGCAGGTGTCGCTCGACGACTTCATGCGCGCGATGTGGCGCCGGTTCGGCAAGCCCGGCGGCACCCGCGAAGGCTACGTCGACCATCCGTACACCGTCGCGGATGCCGAGGCGACGCTGGCGGAGGTCTCCGGCGACAAGTCATTCGCCCACGAGTTCTTCTCGAAGTACATCGAGGGGCACGACGTCGCGGACTACGGCCGGCTGCTTTCAGGGGCGGGGCTCGAGCTCAGGAAGCGCAATCCCGGCGGGGCGTGGCTCGGCGACGTGAGGCTGGAGGGGCGCGCCGGCGGCGTCTTCGTCGCGGCGCTCGTGGGCGAGACCTGGCCGGCCTACGCGGCCGGTCTCGATCAGGACGACGAGCTTCGCGCGCTCGACGGCGATCGGATCGGATCGCCGGCCGATGTCGCGGCGGTGCTGCGCCGGCACAGGCCCGGCGATCGCATCCCGATGGCGTTCGTCGATCGCGGCGGCCAGCCGGTGACGGCGACGATCACGCTCGCCGAGGATCCGCACGTGATCATCGTGCCGGCCGAAGACGCCGGCGCCACGATTACGCCGGCACAGCAAGCGTTGCGGGACGGCTGGTTGAAGCCGCGGCCGTAGCCCCGGCGCGCGGCCGCCCGTCGCTCTGGTCCCAGTCGGCCTGCACGGCGGTGATGGCGGTCACCCCCGTGATATCCGCGACGGTCACGCCGTGCGGCAGCACGTTCACCGGACGCCGCATGCCCATCAGAATCGGTCCGACGCTCTCGGCGCGCGCCAGGCGCTGCACGAGCTTGTAGCCGATGTTGCCCGACGCGAGGTCGGGGAAGATCAGGACGTTCGCGTCGCCGCGGATCCGCGAGTGTGGATAGTTCTCGGCGGCGATCTCCTCGACCACCGCGGGGTCGAGATGCATCTCGCCGTCGATCACGAGATCGGGCCGCGTCCGGCGGACGATGTCCACCGCGCGCGCCACCTTCTCGCTCAGCGGGTGGCGCACGGATCCGAAACTGGAGAATGCCAGCATCGCGATGCGCGGCTCGACGTCGAAGAACCGCGCCGTGTCGGCCGTGAGACAGGCGATCTCCGCGAGCTGATCGGCGGTGGGATCGATGTTGACCATCGTATCGGCGCAGAAGAACAGGCGGTCCTTGAGGACGAGCAGCTGCGCGGCCGAGACGCGCGACACCCCCGCGCGCAGCCCGACGATCTGCAGCGCCGGGCGGATGATGTCGGGATACGGCTTGTCGAAGCCGCCGACGAATCCCGCGGCGTCCTGCTCGCGCACCATCATCAGCGCGTAACAGGTCGGATCCCGCATCAGGTCGGTCGCCCGCCCGGGCGTCATGCCCTTGCGCTCGCGCAGCCGGTACAGCGCCGCGGCGTAGCGCTCCGCGTCCGGCGGCTGGTTCATGTCGACGATGTCGTAGTCGTGCAGATCGATCCCGAGGACCCCGGCCTTCTCGTGGATGACGTCCGGCCGGCCGAGCAGGACCGGGCGGGCGATCTGCTGATCGGCCACCGCGCGCGCGGCGCGCAGGATGAGCTCGTGCTCGCCTTCGGGGTACACGATCCGGTGCCGCGGCTGGTTCTGCGCCTTGTGCACGACGAGCCGGATGACCTCGCGCGAGCGCCCCATGATCCGCTCCAGCGACTCGCGGTAGGCGTCGAGATCCGCGATCGGGCGGCGCGCCACACCGGTCTCCATCGCCGCCTTCGCGACCGCCGGCGCCAGCCACAGGAGCACGCGCGGATCGAACGGCTTCGGAATCAGGTAGTCCGGCCCGAAGCGGAGCTGGCGCAGGCCGTACGCCTTGAGCACCGACTCGGGAACCTCCTCGCGAGCCAGCGCGGCGAGCGCCTGCGCGGCGGCGAGCTTCATCTCGTCGTTGATCGTGCGGGCGCGGACGTCGAGCGCGCCGCGGAAGATGAACGGGAAGCCGAGAACGTTGTTCACCTGGTTCGGGTAGTCGGAGCGGCCGGTCGCCATGATCACGTCGGGCCGCGCCCCGGTCGCGAGCTCGTAGGTGATCTCCGGATCCGGGTTCGCCATCGCGAAGACGATCGGCCGGTCGGCCATCGTCCGCAGCATGTCGGGCGTCAGGATGTTCGCCGCCGAGACGCCGACGAACACGTCCGCGCCGACCAGCGCGTCGGCGAGCGTGCGGCGCTCGGTCTTCGCGGCGAAGCGCGCCTTGTACTCGTTCATCTTCTCGGTGCGGCCTTCATGGACGACGCCGACCGTGTCGACGAGCAGCACGTGCTCGCGGCTGACGCCCAGCGAGACGTACATCTCGGCGCATGCGATGCCGGCGGCGCCGGCGCCGGAGAACACCACGCGGACGTCCTCGACGCGCTTGCCGGTCAGGTGGAGCGCGTTCAGGAGCGCGGCCGACGAGATGATGGCCGTGCCGTGCTGGTCGTCGTGGAACACCGGGATCGACATCTCGCGGCGGAGCCGCTCCTCGACGTAGAAGCACTCGGGCGCGCGGATGTCCTCGAGGTTGATGCCGCCGAAGGTCGGCTCGAGCGCCTTCACGACCCGGACGATCTCGTCCGGATCCTTCGCGTCGATCTCGATGTCGAAGACGTCGACGTCGGCGAAGCGCTTGAAGAGCGTCGCCTTGCCTTCCATGACCGGCTTGGCGGCGAGCGGGCCGATGTTGCCGAGCCCGAGCACGGCGGTGCCGTTCGAAACGACCGCCACGAGGTTGCCCTTGCCGGTGAAGCGGAACGCCGCCTCCGGGTCCTTTTCGATCGCGAGGCACGGCCGCGCGACGCCGGGCGTGTAGGCCATCGAGAGGTCGCGCTGGGTCAGGCAGGGCTTCGAAGTGACGACCTCGAGCTTTCCGGGCCGCGGTTTCTCGTGATAATCGAAAACGTCCTCGTCGCGCAGCGTCATGGGTGATCTCCTGGCGGGCTCCGGTGGCCCATCTGTCAGAGGCAATGCCGGTGCCGTCCGGGTTTTTCGAATGATTTGCGGCGAACCGGCACGCCGGCCCGCCGGAGCTGACGGAAACCCGTCATAATCATCACATGGGCGTTCCCTGGCTCCGTGTCATCGACGCGGTTCTCGGCGTGGCGGACGCGGCCACCCGCCGGGGGACCGGCCGGCGCGACCTGCCGCCGGAAGTGCGCGAAGAGCAGCTCGCGGCCGCCGCCGGACCGCGGGGCGCGCTCGAAGCGCGCCTGGCCGGCGTGGTCGTCGCGGCGCTGAAAGAGACGTTCGACCGGGACAGCCGCCGGCTCGACCTCGAGCGCGAACAGATTGAAGCCGAGCGGGAGCATGCCGAACGCGCGCTGCACCTCGAGCTGCTGCGGCAGGTCGGCGAACGCGAGATCGGCCGCCTGCGCCTGACCGCCGGCGTCGCGGTCGTCACGTGGCTGACCACGCTGTTCTTCGCCGCGAGGCTCGCGGGCGGACCGGTCGCCGCCCGCGCGCTGGTCGGCGTCGGGTGGGTGCTCCTGCTCGCAGCGCTCGCGTGCGCCTTCGCCGCGCAGTCGCGCGTCGGCAATGCGCTCCGGCGGGCGTCGGTCGGCACGACCGCCCCGGAGGCGATCGACGGCGGCCTGGCCGGTGCGCTCGCGCCCTGGTTCATCGTCGTCGGGCTGGCGCTCGTGGGGCTGGCGGTACTCGTCTGAGGATTTGAGAATCTGACCGGGCCGGTGAAGGGCGAGCCGTGCTCACGGTTCGAAAAGGACGCCCGGGGCCAGACGCCAGTCGGGATCGAGCGCACGCTTGACGCGCCGCATCGCTTCGACGCCCTCCGCTCCGTAGAGTTCCACGAGCAGCTGCTGCTTCACGGGATTGCGGCCGACGCCGTGCTCGGCCAGCGGCGATCCGCCCATGCGAATCACCTGTCGGCCGAGCTCGAGGATCGCCTGCTTGCCGGCCGCGACGTCCGAGTACGAGCGCGGGATGATGTTCGGATGCACGTTGCCGTCCGAGACGTGGCCCCAGACGGCGGCATCGAGGCCGGAAAAGGCGGCGTCGTAATGCCGCAGCAGTTCGTCGAACGCCGCGAAGGGCACGATCATGTCCGCGGCCGTCTTTTCGATCCGCCGGTCCACGTCGCGCTGAGCGCGGCCCACGCGCTGGTTGACGGCCGCCGGCACCGCCTCGCGCAAGGCGAGCAGCTGCGCGGCGCGCGCGTGGTCGCCCGGGACCGCAATCTCCACGACGTCGAGGACACCAGTTTCGTCCAGCATCCGGCAGAGCCGGACGATCGGTGTGTCCGGAGCGCCGATGTCGCGCGCGCGGCCGATCTCGTCGAAGGCCTGCGGCGCCGACGTCTCCGGCGGCAGTTCGAGGGTGACGAGCAGCGCGAGCACCGTCTCGTCCGGCCACGAGACGCCGTACAAGCGATCGGCGCCGTCCTCGCGCAGCAGTTCGAGGCAGCGCCGGTCCATGTGCTCGATCGCCGAGACGTCGAGGCCGGCGGGATCGGCTCCGCGCCAAGTCGCCGCCGCTGCGTCGCGCAGCGCCCGGACGAAAGCGAGGCCGGCGGCGCGGTCCCCGAACGGGACGAAGGCAAGACACGTCGCCGGGCGGTTCGGCGTCACTTCCAGCGTCACCTCGGTGACGACCCCGAGCGTGCCCTCCGAGCCGACGAACAGGTCCACCAGGTCCATGCCCGGCGCGGCGAAGTAGCCGGCCGAGGACTTCGGCACTCGCGGCATGGAGTACGCCGGCACCGGAACGCGCACACGCCGGTCCGACAGCTCGATCTCGAAGCCGCCGTCGTGCGCCGTGGTCTGGCCGCGCTCAATGTCGAGGACCTCGCCCGAGGCGAGCACCACGGTGAGGGCGCGCACCCAGTCCCGCGTCGTCCCGTACTTGAAGGTCGCCGCGCCGGCCGCGTTGGTGGAGACGGTGCCGCCGACGAACGCGCCGGAGAATGTCGGCGCCGGCGGATAGTAGCGCCCCACGTCCGCGAGCGCGGCGTCGAGCGCCGTCAGCGGGACGCCGGCCTGGACGCGGACCGTCTCCCGGCCAATCTCGAGAACGCGATTCAGACGACGGGTGGCGAGGACGATCTCGCCCATCGGGGTGGCCCCGCCGGTCAGCGATGACTGGGCGCCGACGGTCAGCACCGTGGCGCCGGAACGCAGCAGCGCCGCGACCTCTCCTTCGTCCGTCGGCTGAGCGACGCCGGCCGAGCGCCCGCCGGGAAAGTGCGCCGCGTCCTCGAGGACCGAAGCGACGACTTCCGGGTCGCGGACGACCGCCGGCGGGCCGGGCTCGCCTCGCGGCGGCCGGGCGCGGAGGCGATGGGATGGCATGGCGCTATATTAGATGGATGCGCACCTTGCTTCGACTCATCTCGACCGCCGCCTGTGCCGCGGTGCTCCTGCTCGCCGCGAGCGGGCGAGCCCGGGCGCAGTACGCAGCGCCGGACGGGGCGCCGCGCATCACCCAGCAGCAGTTCAAGACGCTCATCGCGAAGAAGAACGTGATGATCGTCGACACGCGGAACGAGGAAGTGTACCGGCTCGGCCACATCCCGGGCGCCGTCCTGCTGCCGCTCGAGGGTCTGCAGATCTGGCCGTCCGAGTACGGCCCGGTCGTGGAGCGGCTCAAGCAGGAAGCGAGGCCGATCGTTACCTACTGCGCGTGACACCAGGAAGCGACGAGCGCCCGTGCGGCGCTCATGCTGAAAGCGCTCGGAATCCAGAACGTGCGCGCGCTGCTCGGCGGCTGGAACGAGTGGATCGCCGACGGCAATCCCGTCACGCGGGGCGACAGGCCCTAGCGACGAGGGCGGCCGCGCCGCGGCGGGTGCTGATGGTCGAGCTGTCCGAGGTGTTGAGATCGGTATCAGGGACGGTCTGGAAGACCGTCCCCTACCGACGGTGCGACGACGACGGCCGACGGCGCGACGACGCCTACCGACGGTGCAACGACGACCGACGGTGCGACGACGACGGCGGCCCTACCGCGACGACAGCATCTTGATCAGGCGGTACTGGAACTCCACCCCGTCGAAGTACTGCTTCACCCCCACGCGCTCGTCCTTGCCGTGCGCGCGGACGTCGTCCACGTCGCCGAACGTGCCGTCGACGCCGTAGGTCGGGATGCCGGCGTTGCGCAGGTACAGGCCGTCGGTGGCGCCGGTCTCCATCACGGGCACGACGATCACGCCCGGGAACATCTGCTTCGTGATCGTCTCGATCGGATCGAGGATTTCCGGACGCAGCGGCGAGGGCGGGCTCGGCTTGGCCTCGTCGACGAAGGTCACGGCGATCTTCGGATCGTCGAGGACCCTGACGAGCGTGTCCTTCACGCTCGACGGCGCCACGCCCGGCAGGATGCGGCAGTTGACGTTGGCGCCGGCCGTCTGCGGCAGCGCGTTCGGCGCATGTCCGCCGGAGAGCATCGTCGCGACGCAGGTCGTTCGCAGCACCGAGTTGTAGAAGGGGCTGGCGGCGCTCAAGCGCGCGGCGGCCTGCAGATCGGGAGCAGGCGCCGCGACGGCCCGCATGTCGTTTGCCGTCTGCGGATCGGACTGCACGCCGGCCGAGCGCTCGAAGTACGCGCGCGAGATCTCGTTGAGCTCGACCGGGAACTCGTAGCCGCTCAGCCGCTGCAGCCCGGCCGCGAGGTGATAGATCGCGTTGTCCTTGACCGGCAGCGAGCTGTGACCGCCGGGATTCTTCACCTCCAGGTGGAAGTCCTGGTACACCTTCTCGCTCGCCTCGACGGCCATCACGAGGTACTTGCCGTTCTTCATCTCGCCGCCGCCGCCCTCGTTGAGGGCGAACTCCGCGTCGATGAGATCGCGGTGGTTCTTGAGCAGCCAGTCCACCCCGTTGAACTTCCCGCCTTCCTCGTCGGCCGTGAGCGCGAGGATCAGATCGCGATCGGGTGTGAAGCCTTCCTGCCTGAGCCGGATCAGGTCCGCGGTGAATCCGGCCGCCATCGCCTTGTCGTCGCTCGTGCCGCGCCCGTAGAAATAGCCGTCCTTCTCGAGGAAGGTGAACGGATCGACCGACCAGTCCTCGCGCTTCGCCTCGACGACGTCGAGGTGCGCGAGCAGCAGGACCGGGCGCCGCGCGCCCGTGCCGCGGTAGCGGGCGACCAGATTCCCCTTGCGCGGATTCGGCCCGAGCACCTGCACGTCGGCTGCGGGAAAGCCGGCGGCCTTCAGCCGTGCGGCGACCGCCTCGGCGGCTTTCGTCGTGTTGCCGACCGAGTCGGTCGTGTTGATTTCAATCAGTTCCTTGTAGATGTCGCGCGCGCGCTGGTCGTTCGGCCCGAGCTGGGCGGAGACCATGGCGCCGGAGACGGCGACTCCGGCGAGTACGGCAAGACAAACTCTGGGATGAGGCATGCGGCGGATTATACTTGCGACCGATGCGGTTCGCCCCGGAGTACGTGACGTACGTCCTCAACGAGAACTTCGAGGACGCCAAGGCGCTGTTCCTGTCCCCGCTGATGGCGATTCACTACGCGCACCTGGCCATGCTGGCGCAGCAGGGCATCGTGTCGGCGGCCGACGCGCATGCGATCCGGGTGGCGCTCGACTCGGTGTCGCAGGCCGACATCCAGAAAGCGCGGTACGACGGCACGTACGAGGACCTGTTCTTCTACGTGGAACGCCTCATCGTCGCCGGGTGCGGCGAGGACGTCGCCGGCCGGCTGCACACGGCGCGCAGCCGCAACGACATCGACATGACGATGTACCGGATGCGACAGCGAGAGTTCGTCCTCGGGCTGCTCGCGGCGAGCCTGGACCTGCGCGGAGCGCTGCTCGACGTCGCCGACCGGCACCGCGAAACGGTGTTCGCCGTCCACACGCACACGCAGCGCGCGCAGCCGAGCACGGTCGCGCACTACCTGCTGGCGGTCGTCGAACAGCTCGAGCGCGACGCGGCGCGGCTGAAGGGCGGATACGACCGGACCAATCTGAGCCCGCTCGGCGCGTGCGCCATCACCGGCACCGGCTTCCCGATCGACCGCCAGCTGACCTCCGATCTGCTCGGCTTCTGCGGGCCGACCGGCAACACCTACGGCAGCATCGCCACGGTCGACTACCTGCTCGAGAGCACGTCGGCGAGCGCGGTGCTGCTGACCGGCCTCGGCCGCTTCGTCCAGGACCTGCTGCTGTGGGGGACGTCGGAGTTCGGCTACGTGCGCTTCGGCGACGGATTCGTCCAGTCGAGCAGCATCATGCCGCAGAAGCGCAACCCGGTCGCCATCGAGCACGCGCGCGCCATCGGCAGCAAGGCGCTCGGCCAGGCGCAGGCGGTCCTCACGGTCGTCCACAACACGCCGTTCGGCGACATCGTGGACACCGAGGACGACCTGCAGCCGCTCGTCTTCTCGATGTTCCGCGACGCGACGCGGACGGTCAAGCTCGTGGCGGCGGCCATCGCCACGGCGGAGTTCGATCCGGAGCGGCTCGAGCGGCGCGCCGGCGACGGCTGGACCACCCTGACGGAGCTGGCCGACACGCTCGTGCGCGAGCACGGCCTGCCGTTCCGCACGGCGCACGCCATCAGCGCGCGGCTGGTCGACGTGCGCCAGCGCGATCCGGAGCGCCCGCTGTCGGTGCTCGTCGCCGAGGCGTCGCGCGAACTCGTCGGCGCTCCCATCGAGTACAGCGAGGAGGCGCTGCAGCGGATCCTCAGTCCCCGCCACTTCGTCGAGGTCCGCCGGACCGCTGGCGGCCCCGCGCCCGGGGAGACGGCGCGGGCGTCGGGGAATTCGCGCGCTGCGCTCGACACGGACCGCACGTGGCTGGCGCACGCCACCGATGCGCTGAAGGCGGCGGAGCAGCGGCTGGTCCAGCGCTCCGCGCGGCTGTGAATCACGCCATGCCCGACACCCGCGTCTCGACCGCCACGTACGTTCGCGTCGTCCTGCTCGAAGCGGCCATCATCCTCGCGCTGTACGTCTTCGGCCGCCTGTTCTCCTGACGATGCGCCCGCTCGACTGGTTCGTCGTCGTCGTCTACATCGTCTGGATCGTGTACGACGGGCTGCGCCGGTCCCGCCACACCGACGAGGTCGACGGATATTTCCTGGCGAACCGGTCGCTGCCGTGGTGGGCGGTCGGTCTGTCGGTGATGGCCACGCAGATGAGCGCCGTCACGATCGTGGGCACCACGGGTCAGGCGTACGCGACCGGACTCCGCTTCATCCAGTTCTATTTCGGCCTCCCGCTCGCGATGATCATCCTGTCGCTGACGCTGGTGCCGTTCTTCACGCGGGCGCGCGTGTACACCGCGTACGAATACCTCGAGCGGCGCTTCGACGTGCGCGTCCGCTCGCTGGCGAGCTTTCTGTTCCTGATGGGGCGGGCGTTCTCGCTCGGCGTGACGCTGGCGGCTCCCGCCGTCGTGATGTCGGTGATCCTGGGCTGGCCCCTCCCGGCGACCGTGCTGGCGATCTGCGTGCCGATGATCCTCTACACGACCCTCGGCGGCGTGCAGGCGGTGGCCTGGACCGACGTGAAGCAGATGTTCGTCGTCGTCGGCGGGATGTCGGCGGCGGTGGTGATCCTGCTCTACGGCATCCTGCATAGCGTGAGCTTCGGACAGGCGCTGAACCTGGCGGGCGCGACGGGACGGCTGCAGGCGGTCGACTTCAGGTTCGATCCGCGCGAAACCTACACGATCTGGTCCGGCATGATCGGCGGCCTGTTCCTGATGCTCTCGTACTTCGGGTGCGATCAGAGCCAGGTGCAGCGCTATCTGACGGCGAAGTCCGTGGACGAGGCGCGACAGTCGCTGCTCATGAGCGCGTTCGTCAAGATCCCGCTCCAGCTCCTGATCCTGTCGGCCGGCGTCCTGGTGTTCGTGTTCTACCTGTTCCAGACGCCGCCGATGCTGTTCAACCACGCCTACGACGCGCAGATCGCCGCCGGGCCGTACGCGGGCCAATACCAGACCCTCGAGCGCCGGTTCGATGCGGCCATCGCCGATCGCCGGGCGGCGGCCGAACGGGGCGATCGGGCCGCGTTCCTCGCGAGCGACCAGCGGGTGCGCGACATCCGCGGGGCCGCGGCTACGATCGTCAAGGACGCGACCGGCGACCGGCGCTACGACGACGTGAACTACGTGTTCCCGACGTTCATCACGACGCGCATGCCGGTCGGGCTCGTCGGCCTGATGATTGCCGCGATCTTCGCGGCCGCGATGTCGGCGAGCGGCGGCGAGCTGAACGCGCTGGCGACGGCGACGATCATCGACTTCTACCGCCGGCACTTCGTCCGCGACGCTTCGGATCGCCATTACGTCACCGTCTCGAAGATGGCGACGATCGGGTGGGGACTGTTCGCGTGCGTGGTCGCGATGTACTCGGCGAACCAGGGCTCGCTCATCGAGGTCGTCAACCGGTACGGGTCGTTCTTCTACGGATCGCTCCTCGGCGTGTTCATCCTGGCGACGCTCACGAAGCGAGCGACGGCGCCCGGCGCGTTCTGGGGACTCATCGCCGGGATGCTGGTCGTGCTGATCGTCGCGTTCACGACGCCGATCGCGTTCCTCTGGCACAACCTGATCGGTGCCGCCGTCGTCGTGGTCGTGGGGATGGCGATTAGCTACGCGGCGCCGGCACCGCCGGCGACGATGACGGCGCGCAACCCGTAGCAGTCATGCCGCTCACCCTGGCGCTGGTCAGCGAAGTGTTCTTCACCCCTGACGGCACCGGACGTCTCGGCACGCGTCTGCGGCAGGCGCGCGCGTCCGGGGCGGACCTCGCCGTCCTTCCCGAGCTGCCGCTCAATTCCTGGTCGCCTGCGACGCCCGACCCGGTGGACGCTGACGCTGAGCCGCCGAACGGTCCGCGGGCGCGGACGCTGGCGGCGGCGGCACGCGATGCCGGCATCGCCGTGCTGGGCGGCGTCATCGAGCGCGATCCGCAGTCCGGGCGCCGCTTCAACACCGCGGTGCTCGTCGACGCGCACGGCGGGCTCGTGAGTTCGTATCGCAAGATGCACCTTCCCGAAGAGCCGGGGTTCCACGAGTCGTGCCACTACGAGCCGGGCGAAGTCCCGCCGGAGGTCGTGCGCGGACTCGCGATGCCGCTCGGCATCCAGATCTGTTCGGACGCGAACCGTCCGACCGGCACGTATCTTCTGGCAGCCCGCGGCGCCGAGGCGATTCTCGTTCCGCGCGCGACGGAGGCATCGACGTTCGACCGCTGGCGCCTCGTGTTCCGGGCGAACGCGCTCGTCTCGTCCTGCTACGTCGTGTCGGTGGCCCGGCCATCCCCCGAGCGGGGCGTCCCGCTCGGCGGGCCGTCGATCGTCGTCGGGCCCGACGGCGACGTCGTGCTCGAAACGGACGACCGGCTCGCGTTCGCGCGGCTCGACGGCAGCGTCGTGGCCGTTGCGAAGCGGCGCTACCCCGGGTACCTCGCGTGGCCGGCCGAGGTGTACGCCCGCGGCTGGACCGGCTAGTCCGGCGTTCAGCGGGCCGGGCGGCGCACGTGGCGCCGCCCGCGCGTCACCCGCAGCCACGTCCCGATCGCGACGAGCAGCAGGCAGCCTTCCACATAGACCTTCTCGGCGTCGATCCAGTCGACAGGGCGATTCTGCAGCAGGGGATCGCTCAGGATGCCGTGGACGTAGAACACGGCCGCGGCCGCGTAGGTCGCGTAGTGGAGCTGTTTCCAGCGGTGAAAGCCGATCGCGTGCCGGAAGTACGACGTGAGGACGATGAAGGTGACCAGATAGAAGGCGATGGCTCCGAGCGTGTTCTCGAACGGCTGTGTGGGCGACCAGATCGGGAACAGGACGTCCATCACGCGAAAGCCGGCGGTCGACGAGAACAGGATGAGAACCGGGTGCAGCGCGGCGGCGGCGAGCGCGATGTACGCCGTCCAGTTGTGGAACGTGAACAGCTTCATGCGCCTGCGGGGCCAGCGCCTGAGCGGGTTGTAGCCCGACGAGATCAGCAGCCCCAGCAGGATGTTGGCGGTCAGCAGGCCGACGGCAATCAGGCCGATGACCGAAGAGACGTCGATAGCGGAAGGCACGCGTCAGCGTTCGGCTGGGGCAGCGTCGGGGCAGGACGCCCGCACGATCGGAAAAGACATGACCGGAAAGTCTACGTAACCGCCGCGCAGAAGGGTGAACTACGTCTGGCGGTAGTAGTAGGTCAGCGATCGGCGAACAGCCGTCCGGCATCTTCCGGCGAGATTCGTCCGCCGGCCAGCTCCACCGCCCGGGCGAGCGCGGGGTCGCGGCCGGCAGCGAGGTCCTGGGGCGTCGGAAGGACCGCTTCGTCCGGCGTGACGCCGACCTTCTCGAGGCTGCCGCCGTCCGACATCCGGACATCGCCGACGGTGATTGACGTCGCATAGAACGCGACGGCGCCCAGGCCGATCGAGTGCGGGAAGAAGCGGGAGGTCATCACTGCGCCCGCGGTCCGGTCGCCGACGACCCGGCCGCGCCTTTCGAGCTGCACGATGCGCGCGAACATCTCCGCGGCGGATGCCGACCGGCTGTCCACCAGCACGACGAGCGTGCCGCCGAACGGGTGGCGGGCGGGCCTGGCGACCTCGCGGCGCTCGCGACCGCGCCGGCGCTCGACGGCGAGGAGCACCTGACGATCGAAGGAGCGGCTCACCAGCTCGCGCAGCGCCGTCACGGCGCCGCCGCCGTTGCCGCGCAGGTCCAGAACCAGCGCCTTGTGGCCGCGCGCCTTGCCGACGGCCTCGTCCACCTGGTCGGGACTGCCGAAGACCGGCATCTTCCAGACGAGGACGTCGGGTCCGACCGGCGCCTCGCGGTCGAGGATGTCCCCGGCCATGTTCAGCAACTCGTCGACCAGGGCATCGATCGGCAGCGTTCCGCGCTTTGTCACCCGCGACCTCACGTCGAGCGTCCGTTCGGTCCCTTCGGGCGTGCGGACGATCAGGTGCTGCTGAACCTGCGGCTCGATGAACCGGTACAGATACGCGAGCTGCCACAGGTTCGCGCGGGTCGGCTCGAACCGGTTCAGCCTCAGCACCCGGTCGCCCGGCTCGAGTCCCTGCCGCGCTGCGTCGCTGCCGGGCGACACGTCGACAACGAGGGCGGCGTCGCCGATCATCGCCATCTTCCAGCCGTAGTCCACCTTGATCGAGCGGTCCGGCGGGATGAACACGGTGTGCGAGTCGTCGAGCTGCAGCAGCGACTCGGCGACGATCGCGGTCGCCTCGTCGATGTTCGAGGCGGCCTTCAGCCGCCGTTCGGCGTCGTCGAAGCGCGCTCTGACGTCGACGCCGTGGAAGGCGCGGTCGTAGTAGTTCTTCTCGAGGTCATCACGCACCTGATGGAGCATGTCGCGGACGACCGTCTGGTCGTTCGCCGAGATGCCCGTCTGCGCGCAGAGGACGGCGCCGGCTCCGGCCGCGCAGACCGTTACTGCTGCTGCGAGGTGGATCGCGGCGGCGCGTGCTTCACGTACTTGTCGAACCATGCGATCTTCTCCGCGATCACGTGGAGGATGGTCTCACGGGCGGCATAGCCGTGCGCCTCGTCCGGCAGCGTGACGTACCGGACGGTCGCCCCGAAGCCCTTGAGCGCCATGTAGAAGCGCTCGGACTGAATGGGGAACGTGCCCGAGTTGTCGTCCGCTTCGCCGTGCATCAGCAGGATCGGATCCTTCACCTGGTTCGCGTACCAGAACGGCGACATCCTCGCGTAGAGCTGCGGCACCTCCCAGAACGTGCGGCGCTCGTTCTGGAACCCGAACGGCGTGAGCGAGCGGTTGTAGGCCCCGCTCTCGGCGAAGCCGGCGCGGAACAGCCGCGAGTGCGCCAGCAGGTTCGCCGTCATGAACGCGCCGTAGCTGTGGCCGCCGATTCCGATCCGATCGCGATCGGCCACGCCCATCTGGACGACCTTGTCAATCGCCGCCTGCCCGCTCGCGACGAGCTGCTCCACGTACGTGTCGTTGGCCGTCTCTCCGGGTCCCACGATCGGCATCGTCGGGTTGTCGAGGACGGCGTAGCCTTCGAGGAGCAGATACAGGTGCGACGGCCCGGTCACGATGGTGAAGCGGTTGGGCGAGCCGGTGACCTCGCCGGCGACGGCCGGATCGGTGAACTCGCGCGGGTACGCCCACATGATGAGCGGCAGGCGCTCGCCCGGCTTGTAGCCCGGCGGCAGGTACAGCGTGCCCGACAGCTCGACGCCGTCCTTCCGCGTGTACGTGATCAGCTGCTTCTGCGCGCCCGACAGCTGCGGCGCCGGATCCCTGAACGCGGTCAGCGCACGCCGGGTGCCCGCGGCGATGTCGCGCACGAAGTAGTTCGGCGGATCCTTCGGCGTCTCGTATCGCGTGATCGCCGAGCGGCCGTCGTCGCCAAGGAGCGCGACGATGGTCTCGTAGCTCCTCTCGTCGGTCCGGAAGAGCCGCTCGGTCGCGAGCGTCCGCAGGTTCAGCCGGTCGAGGAACGGGTGATCCCCCTGCGGCGACGATCCGACCCCCTCCAGATAGATCCAGTCGCCGCTCTGGATGATCCGCCCGTCGGTGCGCCCGCGCGTGACGGGGGTGCCCGGATTGCGGTACGCGTCTTCCGTCTTGCGGTCCCAGAGCTTCCGTGGCGCGGCGCCCGGCGCGTCGAGAATCCAGGTGCGCGTCGTGCGCGTGCGGCGATCCGTTTCGGTCAGCAACGCCACGCCCTTGTCGGTGAAATCGATTCTCGAGAAACGGTACGCCGTCTTCGCCACCTGCACGGGAGACGAGGAAAACGGCGCGCTCAGCATCATGATCCGGTCGCGCTCGGGGACGCTGGCCTTCGGATCGCCGCCGTCGAGCGCTTCGGCCCAGACGAGGGTCGCCGGAGCCGACGCGTTCCACTCCACGTCGCGTGGACCGGTGATCACGCCGCCGATCGGCACGCGATCGCCGAGCGGCACGTCGGCGATCGCCCGGACGCGATCGCCGCTGCGGTTCCACACCTCGATGTCGGCCGGGAAGTCGCTCGCCGGCACGAGGCGCGAGAACGGCCGCTTGATCCGCGTGACGAGCACGAATCGGCCGTTCGGCGACACGTCCGACTGCTCGAAGATACCGGGTCGGCCGACCGGCGTCTCCGCGCCGGTCGCCGCGTCGATGACCGCGAGCTGGCTCGTGAAGTAGTACTCGAACAGCGCCTCGTCGTGCGCGCTCGTGAGCATGTCCTCGTACGTGCGGACGGGCCCGGGCTTGCCTTCGTTCTCCTGAACGTTCGGTCCGGTGGGTACGGCGGGCGCGGCGGGCGGCTGGCCCCGGCCCGCGGGAACCGTCCGGCACAGCAGCGCGGAGCTGTCCCCGAGCCACTCGCATGGCGGGTCGGCGTTGAAGCCGCCGATCGCCAGGCCGTCGATGGCAGCGCTTCCGGTCGACGCTGCGCGACCGGTCGCGGCGTCGGCGACCCACAGCGCGATCGTCTGATCGGAGGCGGCGAGAAACGCGAACCGTTTGCCGTCGGGCGAGAAGCCGACCGGGGCGAGGACCGCGCCGGCCGGAGAGTCCACCTTCAGTTGCGAGCCGTCGCCGATGTTCTCGAGGCGGATCGTGTGAATGCCGGTCGTGCGATGCGGGCCGTTGTTCCGCGGATTCACGCGGACGCCGGCGAGCCGCAGCATCGGCTGGGCGAGCTCTGCGATCGGCGGGTACATCCGGCGCTCGAGCAGGGCCATCCGGTCGTGCGCCGGGCTGACGATCACCGCCGGAATCGGCGGCGCGTCGACGATGGCGACGATTTCCGGAGGCGGCTGGAGGTAGGGCGTGTCGGCCGCGCCGACGTGCTGGATGGCGACCGCAGGAGCAACGAGCAGCGACAGCAGGAGAGCGCGGACCGGGAGGCGGGTAGGCATGGGGCGGCTCCTTGAGCGAGCCGATTCTACGCCCGACCGGAGTGAAAATCCCGCCTGCTGCGGATTCGCGTGCGGCGCTCGATTTCGAAGCCCGGCCGGTCCTACATCGTCGGCGCCGGGCCGAAGATCTCGTCCAGCGTCAGGACCTTGATCGGCCCCAGCTTCAGGGCTTCGATGCCCGGCTCGATCGCCTTGCGGTCGCCGACGACGACGACCGCGAAGCGGGACGGCTGGATGTACCGCTCCGCCACGCGATGGACGTCGGCGGCGGTGACGCCTTCGATGTCGTCGACGTACTTTGCGAAGTAGTCGTCCGGCAGGTGATAGACGAGCTGTTCTTCGAGCCGGCGCGAGACATCGCCCGTGGTCTCGAAGCCGGCGGGGAAGCGCAGGGCGACGTAGTGCCTGGCGCGCGACAGCTCGTCGGCCGGGATCGGCTGCAGGATGCCGGTCAGCTCGTTGAAGAACTCCTTCAGCGCGTCCGCGGTCTTGTCGGTCTGCACGGCGGCCGCGGCCGTGAACGGGCCGGCCGAGACGCGCATGTCGAACCCGGAGAAGGCGCCGTACGTGTAGCCGTGCTTCTCGCGCAGGTTCATGTTCAGGCGCGAGGAAAAAGAGCCGCCGAGCATGGTGTTCATCACCTGGAGCGGGAAGTAATCAGGCGTCGACCGCGCGACGCCGATCCAGCCGATGCGGATTTCCGACTGCGCGGCGCCCGGCTTGTCCACCAGATAGACCGTCCGCGCCCTCGGCTCGGGCGCCGGCGGCAGGGCGGGCGCAGCGATCGGCCGGCCGGCCGGCTTCCAGCCTCCAAAGCTTTTCTCTAGCAGCGGCATCACGGTGGCCGGCGTCACGTCGCCCGTGACGATCAGCGCGGCGTTGTCCGGCCGATACGCCGCCTGGTAGAAGGCGCGCAGGTCGTCGATGGCCAGCGATTCGACCACGGCTGCCGTGCCGAAGGTCGGCGTGGCGTACCGGTGCGCCGGCGGATAGAGCACGTGCGTGAAGGCGAGCGACGCGATGGTGCCGGGCTGCTCGCGCCCCTGCAGGATCGACGTGAGCCGCTCGCGGCGCAGCCGATCGAGCTCCGCGGCCGGGAAGGTGGGACGGAGCGCGACATCGGCCATGATCGGCAATGCGTCGGCGAGCCGCGCGACGGGCACGTGCAGCCGGATGGCGGAGGAGTCGATGCCGCTGCCCGTGCTGAGGTCCGCGCCGAGGAAGTCGATGGCGTCCGCGATCTCGAGCGCCGAACGCGATCCGGCACCATTCTCGAGCATGGCCGCCGTCAGGCTGGCGACGCCGAACCGCCCGGCGGGATCGTCGACCGCGCCGCTGAACACGACCAGGTCGACCTGCGCGACCGGCACCTTGTGCTGCTCGACCATCCAGACGCGCAGCCCGTTCGAGAGCTGCTGCTTCTGGACCGCCGGCAGGTGGAGGGCCGGCGGCGGCCCCGGCTGCGGCGGATGGGTGCGGTCGGGCGCCTGTTGTGCGACCACGGCGACCGTCGCCGCCAGGACTAGAAACGGAATGGAGACGTGACGTCGCGTCAGCATGTGAATCTCATCTGGATAAGTCGTCGGCATCGCCAATCAGCGGCCACCCGATGATTTCGGCGCCGGCAGCACCGTCAGATCGACGCGGCGATCGAGCGGCAGCCACCTGACCGCCGCGGCCTGGATGTCGCTCGGCGCGAGCGAGCGGTAGCGGCCGAGATCCTCGTTGAACCAGTCGGGATCGCCCGTGGTCGTGTAGTACGCGTTGAGCTGATCCGCCACGCCGCCGAACCCGCCGACGCGCTCGAGCGCGTTGTAGAAGCCCGATTCCATCTGGTTGAACGCGCGCCGGACCTCGTGCTCGGACGGCGGCTCCCGCTGCAGCTTCGCGATCTCCTCGTCGATGACGGTCCGCAGCTCGTCGACCGTGTGGCCGGGACGCGCCGTCGCGATGATCTGGAACGACGAGGAGAGCGCCTGCGACGCCTGAAAAGCCGTGACGTTCTGGGCGATCTGCATGTCGTAGACGAGCCGCTTGTACAGGCGCGAGTTCTTGCCGCCGGCGAGCACGTCGGACACGATGTCGAGCGCGGCGTCGCCCGGGGCGTAGTGCGCCGGCGTGATCCAGGCGAGGTACAGCCGCGGCAGCTGCACGCGGTCGGTCAGCGTCTTCTTCTCGACGGTCGTGAGCGCGACACCCGGCGACGTCATCGGCTCGACCGGCGCGCCGGCCTTCACGTCGCCGAACCACTTCTCGACGAGCGCCCTGGCCTTCGCCGTGTCGATGTCGCCTGCCACCACGAGGCTCGCGTTGTCCGGCGCGTAGTACTTCTTGAAGAACGCCACCACGTCGTCGTACGTCGCGGCGGTCAGATCCGGCATGTAGCCGATGGTCGGCCAGTGGTACGGGTACCCGTCGGGATACAGCATCTCGTCGAGCACGATGTCGGCGATGCCGTACGGCCGGTTCTCGTAGCTCTGGCGCCGTTCGTTCTTGACGACGTCGCGCTGCGCGTCGACCGTTTTCGGAGTCATCGTGTCGAGCAGGTAGCCCATCCGATCGGATTCGAGGAACAGCGCGAGCTCGAGCGCATTCGACGGCACGTTGATCCAGTAGTTCGTCCGGTCCGGCGTTGTCGAGCCGTTGTTGCTGCCGCCGGCTGCCTCGAGCAGCGTGTCGAACTGGCCCGGCTTGACGTGCCCCGATCCCATGAACATCAGGTGCTCGAACAGGTGGGCGAAGCCGGTGCGGCCCGGACGCTCGTTCGCCGATCCGACGTGATACCAGACGTTGACCGAGACCATCGGGACGGTGTGGTCCTCGTGCAGGATCACGTGCAGCCCGTTCGGCAGCGTGAACTGCGTGTACGGCATCTGCAGCGGAGGCGAGGTCGTTCCGGACGCCGCGGGCTGAGCCGCCGCGGGCGCCGACAGCGCGAGAGCGAGAAGCAAGGCTGCGGACTTCATACCGGCGATTCTACTCCCGGCGGGATGCGGTATTATCCAGAGGGTTCCTGAGGGTTCCAGGGGTTCTAGAGGTTCTACAGGTTCTAGGGTTCTACGGTTCGACGGGTTCTGGTTTCGCGAGGTTCCTCGGGTTCCGGATTCCGCGCGTTGCGAATCTCGTGTGCGGCGGTTCTGCGAGTTCCTCGACGACCGCAACTGACGTCCGAAAACGGAGGGCTCATAGAACCTAGAACCCAGAACCTAGAACCTAGAACCCAGAACCTAGAACCTTGAACGCTGACCCTGAGGAACCCGAACCCGGGAACCTGGAACCCTCTCGACAGTCGTTATGACCACCCCTCTTGTCGGCGTGATCATGGGCAGCAGGTCGGACTGGGACACGATGCGTCATGCTGACGAGATGCTCACGCGCTTCGGCGTGCCGCACGAGTGCCGCGTGGTCTCCGCGCATCGCACGCCGGGGTGGATGGCGGAATACGCCGCCGCGGCCGCTTCGCGCGGCCTCGAGGTGATCATCGCGGGCGCCGGCGGGGCCGCGCACCTGCCCGGCATGGTCGCGGCGCAGACCGTGCTGCCGGTCATCGGCGTCCCCGTTCACACCGCCGCGCTCGGCGGTCTCGACTCCCTCCTGTCCATCGTGCAGATGCCGAAAGGCGTGCCGGTGGCGACCGTCGCGATCGGCGCGTCGGGCGCTGCCAACGCGGGCCTGCTCGCGGTCGCCATCCTTGCGAACGGGCGTCCCGATCTGCGGGCGAAGCTCGAGGCCTACCGCGCGGAAATGGCGGCCGACGCGCGCGGCGCCTCGCTTCCGTGACGCGCAGCATCGGCCCGGGCTCCACGATCGGGGTGCTCGGCGGCGGGCAGCTCGGTCGCATGTTCGCGATCGCCGCGCGCCGGATGGGCTACAGGGTCCACACGCTCGCTCCCGAGGAAGACACGCCGACCGGCCAGATCAGCGACGTCGAAATCAACGCGTCCTACGACGACCTCGATGCCGTCCGCCGCTTCGCGCAGCAGGTGGACGTCGTCACGTTCGAATTCGAGAACGTGTCGGCGGAGGCAGCGGCAGCTGCCGAGGAGCACGCCGTCGTGCGTCCGAACGGGCGCTCGCTCCACATCGCGCAGCACCGGATTCGCGAGAAGACGTTCCTCGCCGACTGCGGTCTGCCCGTGACGCCCTTCGCGCCGGTGCGCGACGATGCCGATCTGGCTGTCGCGCTCGGACGAGTTGGCGTGCCGGCGGTCCTCAAGACGGCCTCGTTCGGATACGACGGCAAAGGCCAGGCCCCGATCGCGGCCGCGGAGGATGCCGCGGACGCGTGGGCGGCGATCGGGCGTCAGGAAGCCGTGCTCGAGTCGTTCCTGGATCTCGCGTGCGAGATTTCGGTGATCGGCGCGCGCGGCGTGTCGGGCGAGTGGTCGCATTTCGGTCCGATCGAGAACGCGCACCGCCGGCACATCCTCGACGTGTCGGTCGCGCCGGCCGCCGTGGCGCCGCCCATCGCCGCCCGCGCGGTGGACGTCACGCGCCGCGTGATGGAGGCGCTCGATTACATCGGCATTCTCTGCGTCGAGTTCTTCGTCACCCGCGACGACCGTCTGTTCATCAACGAGCTCGCGCCACGGCCGCACAACTCCGGCCATCTGACGTTCGACGCCTGCCGCACGAGCCAGTTCGAACAGCAGTTGCGAGCCATCTGTGGACTGCCGCTCGGGTCGCCCGAGCTGCTTCAGCCGGCGGCGATGGCCAACCTGCTCGGCGATCTCTGGGCGGAGGGTGAGCCCGACTGGGCGGCGGCGCTCGCTCTTCCCACCGTGAAGCTCCACCTTTATGGAAAGGCGACGCCGCGACCAGGCCGCAAGATGGGCCATCTGACGGCGATGGCGGCCACGCGCGAGGAAGCCCGCGCGGCCGTCGTGCGCGCCCGCGACGCGCTCGTTCGCGCGTGATCTTCGATTTCCGGCCCGTTCCGATCTTTCGTCGCTCCAGGCGAAAAAGAACCAACTCCCGTGGTCCGGAGTCCTAATCAGGGCCGGATTTGACGGTCCGCGTCCGGGAACCTGTTTTGCTTGACCTTGCAGAATGAGGCGGCTCGTCGGTTCCGGAGTGCTCGCTCTTGCCGCCGCCCTGGCCGCCGTGGCGGCGCCCGGCGCCGCCCGTCCTCCGGCTGCCGCGCCCGCCGTGCTGGAGCGCTTCTGGGCGCTCCCGGATCCGCCGCCCGAGTCGTACCGCGCCCTGCGCCATCTCGACGCGCACAACGACCGTTTCGATTCCGATGCGTGGATGGACGTCTGGACCGACCTCGATCAGAGTGGCGGGTTTCACTACACGATCGTCACCGAAGGCGGTTCGCACTACATCCGGAACCACGTCTTCCGCGGCACGCTCGAGCGCGAACGCCACGAGTGGGCGTCGGGCACACCGGATCGCGCATCGCTCACGCCCGACAACTACGAGTTCGCCCCGGCCATGCTGGAGGCCGACGGCCTCGAGTCGCTTGCGGTCAAGCCGCGGCGTCACGATCTCCTGCTGATCACCGGCGCCATCTTCCTGCGGCCCGACGGCGAGCTCGTCCGTGTGGAAGGTCAGCTGTCGAAGAATCCTTCCTTCTGGACGCGCCACGTCCACATTGTTCGGCGCTACGGGCGGTTCGAGGGCGTCCGCCTGCCCGTCGCGCTCGAGACCACCGCTGACGTCGTTCTGGCCGGCCATTCGACGTTCCGGATGACGTACGAGTACGCGTCGGTCAACGGCCGGCATCTCGCCGACCCGCAGCCGCGGGTGGCGACGAGCCGGTAGAGGACACCGGCAGCGGACGGTCTTCGGACCGTCCCGCACGGGACACGGCCGATATGACGCCAGTCATAGAACTGGCCGGGCCGCGGCATTAGACTCGATACATGCCGATACCCCTTGGCCGCGTCTCCAGCCGCTCACAGTCCGCCGAGCCGGCGGATCTCCTGCTCGAGTGTCATGATCGGATCCGGCAGCACATGCGCGGCGCACAGGCGCTGGCTGCCGTTGCGGCGGGCGACCCGGCGGTCGCGCCGACGGCCGCAGCCGTCCACCGGTACTTCGACGTGGCGCTTCCGCTCCACTCACAGGACGAAGACGAGTCGGTCGGACCGCGGCTGATGGACGTCCTGATGTGTCCGGGGCTGGAGCAGTCGGTGAAGGAGATGACGAGGCAGCACCGCGACATCGAAGCCGTGCTCGCGCGTCTGCTGCCGCTCTGGAAGCGGCTGGCAGAGACGCCGGAGGCGCTCGACGACGTCCGGAGCGCGCTGGCGCGCGACACGGCGCGCCTCGACGCCCTCTGGGTCGAGCATTTCGACCTCGAGGAAGATGTGGTGTTTCCGCTGATCGCCGAGCGGCTCGACACCGACACGCGCACCCGGATCGTCGACGAGATGCGCGGCCGCCGCAAGTAGGGCCTGCTATTTCTCCATCATCCTGAGCGCGATCGCGAAGAGCAGCAGCCCTACCGCCCCCCGCCAGTAGCCATACGGGGGCAGCAGGAACGTTGCACCGGTGAACGCGATCGCGGTCCCGACGACGAACGCGACGGCGGCGAGCGCAATCAGAACCCAGCAGATATTCCTCATCGCAACCTCGGCCGTGATTATAGCCGCGCTGCGACGGCTCTATCGCGTCAGCGCTTCATTCCGGTCTCGACCGGCAGATCGGGGCGCGACGACCACTCCTCGAACGATCCGTCGTACAAATGAACGCGATAGCCGAGCGCCCGGGCCACGGCGTAGATCTGGCTCGCCTGCTGGCCGATGTGGCAGTACGACACGATCTCCGCGCCCGGCTCCAGGCCGGCCCGCTCGAAGATCGCCTGAATCTCCGCGTCGCTCCGCAGCGCGTTCACCGGACCCGTGCTGAAGCTGTCGAACGGTATGTTCACGGCGCCGGGAATGTGTCCCTGCCTGGGGTAATTGCCGTGGGATCGACCGGTGTAGAACGCGCTCGTGCGCGCGTCGACGATCGTGACCGCGGGGTCGTGCAGGCGCGCCCTGATCCACTCCGCCGACACGATCGCGTCCGGCCGCGGATGCGGGGTAATCGTGCCGCGGGCCGGAGGGGGCTGGTCTGCGCTCACCGGCTGCCCGGCCGCGCGCCAGGCGGGCAGGCCGCCGTCGAGGATGACGGTCCGGTCGCCCAGCCCGAGCACGTCGAGAGCGGCGTACACGCGCGCCGTCGGCGATACCCAGTCGGTGCCGAAATACAGCACGATGCGGGTCGTCCGGTCGCTGATGCCCTTGTCCTCGAATGCGGATCGCAACCGGTCGATCGACGCCATCTGCAGATGCAGCCTGCCGTCCGAGGGCTCGGAGATCTCCGACAGGGCGATGAACCGAGCGCCCGGAATATGGTGGGCGTCGTAGTCGGACCTGTCGCCGATCTCGAGCATGACGATCGGCTCGCGCGCCGCGATCCGCGCGGCGAGCCAGGCGGGAGAAACGACGAGGGTATTGAGCGCGAGCAGCGCAGTGAGCACGACGGCCTCCTGTAGACAATCTATACGAGCGGCCGGAGCGGCCGGTTCCATCGCGCGGTCGGCAGGCGCAGCGCGTGCCGGATATCGGAGATCCTCGGCCCCTCCGCGGTGAAGATGAGCATTCCATGCCGGCAGCGGTGCTACAATCCGCCCCGATTCTTCATATAAGGACCTCCCCATGAAGCTGAACCTCTCGCGTTTGCGGTCCCTGAAGCTCGGGCTCGCCGTCGGCGTGCTGGTGTCGGTCGCCGCGGCGGGATACCTGACACGCGCGCGCGTCAGCGCGCAGGCCGGCGCCAACACCGTCATCGATCCGAAGATGTACCAGGACCTGAAGTGGCGGTCGGTCGGTCCGCATCGCGGCGGCCGGTCGACGGCGGCCTCCGGCGTCCGCACGCAGCCGGGCGTCTTCTACTTCGGCGCCACGGGTGGGGGCGTGTGGAAGACGACGAACTATGGCCTGACGTGGGCGCCGGTCACCGACGGGCAGATCGAGACCGAATCGATCGGCGCGATCGCCGTTGCGGACTCGAACCCCGACGTGGTGTACGTCGGGACCGGCAGCGAGGCGATTCGCTCCAACGTGATCATCGGCCGCGGCGTGTACAAGTCGACCGATGCCGGCAAGACGTGGCACTTCATCGGCCTGAAGGACGTCGGACAGATCGCTCAGATCAAGATCCATCCGACCAATCCTGACATCGCGTACGTCGCAGCCGTCGGCAATCCGTTCGCATGGGGCCCCGACCGGGGCGTGTACCGGACGAAGGACGGCGGCCAGACCTGGCAGAAGGTCCTCTTCATCAACGATCAGACCGGCGTCGTCTCCGTGGCGATCGACTGGCAGAATCCGAACGAGCTGTACGCCGGCGCGTGGCGCGCACAGCGCAAGCCGTGGACGATCATCAGCGGCGGTCCGGCGAGCGAGGGCGGCATCTACAAGTCCACCGACGGCGGCGACCACTGGACCCACCTGTCGAACGGCCTGCCGTCCAACCTGATCGGGAAGACCTGGCTCGACATCGCCCAGTCGAACCCGAAGGTCGTCTACGCGCAGATCGAGGCGCCGGCGGCGGAAGGCGGCCTCTATCGCTCCGACGATGCGGGCTCGAGCTGGAAGCTCGTGAACAACTCGGCGAGGCTCAGGGCGCGCCCGTTCTACTTCAACAAGGTGTTCGTCAATCCGAAGGACGAGAACGAGGTCTATGTCACCGAGCTCGGCCTGCACCACTCCACCGACGGCGGCCGGACGTTCACCGATCTCCGCCCGCAGCACGGCGACAACCACGTGGTGTGGATCAATCCCGACAACCCGAAGATCTTCATCGAGACGAACGACGGCGGCGCCAACATCACGCAGGACGGGGGCCAGAGCTTCTCGACCGAGATGAACCAGCCGACCGGCGAATACTACATGGTGGACGTGGACAAGGAGTTCCCGTACCGCTTCGTCGGGCCGCAGCAGGACAACTCCACCGTCGCCGTCTACAACGTGCCGCCGTTCGCGTGGCCGATAGACGAGGCGACGCAGACGTGGATCCAGGCGTCGGGATGCGAGAGCGGGCAGATCCGCATCGTGCCCGACGGCTCGATCATCTACGGCGACTGCAAGGGTGAGTTCGGCCGCTACAGCACGGCGACGGGGCAGGAGCAGCACTACTGGATCTACCCGCAGCAGCGGTACGGGCTCGACCCGAAGGATCAGCGGTACCGCTTCGTGCGTCAGGCGCCGATCGAGATCGATCCGTTCAACCCGAAGGTCGTCTATCACGGCTCGCAGTACGTCCACAAGACGACCGACGGCGGCATTCACTGGACGAAGATCAGCCCCGACGTCACCGCCAACGGCCCGGAGGGCCAGCTCCACAGCGGCGAGCCGATTACGCGGGACGTCACCGGCGAGGAAGTGTACGCGGCGCTCTACTGCATGCGCGCGTCGCGCACCGAGCCGGGCGTGCTGTGGACCGGATCGAACGACGGTCCGGTGTGGGTGACGCGCAACGGCGGCCGGACGTGGAAGAACGTCACGCCGAAGGACCTGCCGCCGGGTGGCCGCGTGCACACCATCGAGGACTCACCGCACCGCAAGGGTTCGGCGTACGTGTCGGTCTATCGGATCTACCTGAACGACTTCAAGCCGTACCTGTACATGACGAACGACTACGGCGAGCACTGGACGCTCTTGACCGACGGTACTAACGGCATTCCCGCCGACGAGCCGATGCACGTCGTGCGCGAGGATCCGCAGGTCGAAGGGCTGCTCTATGCCGGCACGTGGCGCGGCGCCTACGTGTCGTTCGACCAGGGCCGGCACTGGCAGTCGCTGCAGCTCAACCTGCCGTCGACGCCGGTCACCGACATCTACGTGAAAGACAACGACCTCGTCGTCTCGACGATGGGCCGGTCGTTCTGGATCATGGATGACGTGGAACCGCTGCGGGAGCTGGCGAGGAGCGTGATGAAGGCCGGCTCGGCGCCGACGAACGGCGCGCGAGGCATGGAGGAAGCGCGAAGCTTCAGCGGGGCGAACGCCGGCCGATCGGCCGCTCACCCCGACATCGTCCTCGCGCGCGACGAGCAGACGGCGGCGCCCGCAGCGCCGGCAGCGCCGAAGGCGATGCGCTCTCCGCTCCTGCCGCCGAAGATGCCCGTGAAGGCGTACGACGCGCATGCGAGCGTGTTCCTGTTCACACCGGCGCCGGCGTACCGGACGCACTACGTGCCGGTCTCGGGCAGGCCGGACATGCCGGAGTACCCGCCGGTCGCCGCGCTCATCGACTACTCGCTGACGCACCCGATGAGCGATCTGCAGCTCCAGATCCTCGACGCCGCCGGCAAGACCGTCCGGTCGTTCTCGGCCGGCGGCGGCGAGCCGGCTCAGGCGGCGCGCGGCGGCGGACGTCGCGGGGGTGGCGGGATGTCGTCGCTGCCGAACCGCGCCGGCATGAACCGGTTCGTGTGGGATCTCCGGTATGCGGGCCCGGAGGGAACCTTCTTCGGCGGACCGCTCGTGGCGCCGGGCACGTATCACGTGCGCCTGACAGGGGGTGGCGTCACGAAGACCGAGCCGCTGATCGTCAGGATCGATCCACGGTACGCGAAGGACGGCGTCACCGTCACCGATCTGCAGGAGCAGACGAGGTTCCTGCTGAAGGTGCAGAGCACGCTGCAGGAGGCGCAGCAGCTCGCCGCGCGCGTCAGGAGGGCCATGGACAGCGGCGCGGGCGACAAGGCGCAGCTCGAGGAGCTGTACTACAAGTTCGCGAACCGTCCGGGACCGTATCCCGCGAACATGATGATCGCGCAGATTCAGAACATCGCCGCGGAGCTCAGCCGCGCGGATCAGAAAGTCGGCGCGAGCGCTTACGAGCGACTCACGGACGTGACGAAGGAGCTCGCCGGCCTGAGGGCGGAGGTCGACAGGACGGTGGGCAGGTGAAATGGTGAAGTGGTGAGATGGTGAAGGGGTGAAATGGTGAAAGGGTGAGGTAGCGGGTGGGGGTGGTGACGAGGCAAACGAAGAGTTACACCTCAACCCTTCGCGGACTTACCCCTTCACCACCTCACCACCTCACCACCTCACCACCTCACCACTTCACGACCGTCACCACCTCCCTTTTCGTCGGTTGACGCGATCCTCGGCTGCGTAATCGAACATTTCGGGATTGAACGGCGGCGGGTTCGCGCGCTCCCACGCGATCGTGCGGCGGAGGGCTTCATCGCGCGGGATCGGCTCCCGGAATCCGAGCTCCCGCCGGATGCGCGTGCTGTCGGCCACCCAGTCCTGGGCGAAGTTGCCGTGAGCCCGCAGGTGCGGCGGCAGGCGATCGGCGGGCAGGGCCACCAGCGCGCCGGCCCAGCCGGCTTCAGCGGCGATGAGCCGGGTCCACTCCATCTCGGAAAACACCGCTTCGTCGGCCACGTTGTAGACGCGGCCGGCTGCAGCGTCGGCCGCAGCGGCGAGCGCGACCGCCGCCGCGACGTTCTCCACGTACCCGCGCGGCGATCGCCAGCCGGCCAGGCGCTCGTCGAACAGGATCGCGCTCCGGCCGTCGTCCATCCGCTCGAGGGCGGGGAAGAACCGGTGGAGCCGATCGCCGGGCCCGAATATCATCGGCAGGCGCAGAATCGTGCAAGGGATTGACGGGTCGGCCGTCAGCCTGCGCTCCACCGCCACCTTGTCGTACTCGTCGTCGAGCCAGCCGAACACGCCCTTCAGCGCATCGAGCTGCTGCGGTGGATAGATCCGCGCGCCCGTGCGGAGCGGCGAGTCTTCGGTGAGCGGCACGGGTTCGATTGGCCCGGCCTCGATGCCGTGGAGGACGGCAGCCGCGCGGTAGACGTCCATGCTGCTGGCGGCGACGATCCGCCGCGCGAACGGCCGGCAGACGCGCAGCAGCTCGCGCGCCTGGGAGCCCGAGCTGAGCACGAGATCGACGACGACTTCCGGAGAGAACGCCCGGAAGGCGCCATCCGCGTCCGCCAGTCGGTGGCGGCCGGCGGCGATGTGGCGCACGTGCCGGGACCGGACGCCGTTGCGGCGCCGCGGTGCGCCACCGCAACGTCATGTCCCGCCTGGACGAGCCGGTCGATCACGAGCGGACCGATAAAGCCGGTGCCGCCCCATAACCAGGACCCGCATCGAACGATCGTAGCCCCTGCCGGAGCGCGGCCCAAGCCCGTCCGGCCCGAAGGGAACCGCAGACAGGCTTGTCTCGTCTTGTGCTTTCAGACAATATATCGCTATGAAGCATATAACCGGGGCCCTGGACCGCGAGCTGAAGAAGGGGAGCGCGGAGCTGCTGATTCTCTCGCTCCTCGAAGCCCGGTCCCGCCACGGCTACGAGCTGGCCAAGCTGATCGAAATGCGCTCGCAGGGAGTGCTGACCTTCCGGGTCGCGTCCCTCTATCCGCTGCTGTACCGCCTCGAGAATCGCGGCTGGATCCAGGGGCGCTGGGTGGAGAAGGCCGGGCAGCGCCGCCGCCGCTATTACCGCCTGACCGCGCTGGGCGGGACGGTGCTGGCGGAGCAGCGCAGCGGCTGGCGCGAGTTCGCCGGCGCGATCAACCGGATTGCGGGCGTCGAGCCCGCGTAGGAGCCGCGACGCCATGCCAGACTGGAAAGCTGAAATCCGCCGCCGGCTCGCCGGTTCGGGCCTGTCCGCGGCTCGCGGGAAGGAGATCGCCGACGAGCTCTCGCAGCATCTCCAGGATCGCTACGAGGAGTGGCTGCGTGACGGAAGCACGGAGGACGAAGCCGAGCGCCAGGCGCTCGCCGAGCTGAGCGATTGCGACTTCGCGGGCGAACTGGCGACCGTCATCGGCCGGGTCCCGCCGCCGGCCGGGATCGCGGCGCCGGGGCAGCCGACCGGCGGGAGGCCGCTCGCCGACCTGGCTGCCGACGTCCGATACGCGCTGCGCACGCTGCGCAAGGCGCCAGGCTTCGCCGCCGTCGCGCTCCTCACGCTCGCGCTCGGCATCGGCGCGAACACCGCGCTCTTCTCGATCGTGAACGCCGTCCTGCTGAACCCGCTTCCCTATGATCATCCGGACCAGCTCGTCATGCTGCACGAGAGCAAGCAGAACTTTCCTTCCGGCTCGATCTCGTATCCGAACTTCCGCGACTGGCGGTCCAACAATCACACGTTCGCCGGGATGGCGATTCTGCGCGGCACGTCCTTCGGCCTGACGGGACTCGGCGAACCTGAGCAGCTCAATGGGGTGCTCGTGGCGGCGGACTTCTTCAGGATTCTCGGCCTCGCGCCGATCGCCGGCCGCACGTTTTCCGCCGGCGAGGACGAGATCGGCGCCGCGCCGACAATCGTCGTCACCGAGGGCTTCTGGAGGCGGAAGCTTGGCGGCTCGACCGGCGTGGTCGGACGTATGCTGACGCTCGACGGCAAGGGATTCACGATTCTCGGCGTCGTGCCTGCGATTGACGACATCCCGTCCGAGAGCGTGCGGACGGCCGACGTCTACATGCCGGTCGGCCAATGGGGCAACCCGTTCCTGACGCACCGGACGGCCGGTCTCGGATTCCACGGCGTCGGCCGGCTGAAGCCGGGCGTCACGATCGAGCAGGCCCGTGCGGACATGGACGCGGTGACCCGTGCGCTCACGCGCGCCTATCCGGACGAGGACAAGGACATCGGCGCGACGCTCGTGCCGTTCCGCGATGCGCTGGTCGGTAACGTGCGGCCGGTTCTGCTCCTCCTGTTCGGCGCCGTCGGCTTCGTGCTGCTGATCGCGTGCGTTAACGTTGCGAACCTGATGCTGGCGCGGGCGCTCTCGCGCCAGCGCGAGCTGGCCGTCCGTGCGGCTCTTGGCGCGAGTCGATCGCGGATCGTTCGGCAGCTGATCGCGGAGAGCGTCGTGCTCGCGTCGGCCGGAGGCGCGCTCGGCCTGCTCCTTGCGGCCTGGAGCACGCGCGCCGCCGTCGCGGCCCTGCCGGCGGCGCTGCCGCGGGTCGACCGGGTTCACCTCGATGCGCGCGTGCTGCTGTTCACGGCGGCAGTATCGATTGGTGCCGGCGTCGTGTTCGGCCTGATCCCGGCGGTGCGTGCCGCACGCCGCGATCCGCAGGGCGCGCTGGGCGAAGGCGGCCGCGGCGCGAGCGGCGCGCGTCATCGGCTTCAGGCGGCGTTCGTCGCGGTCGAAATGGCGATGGCGCTCGTGCTGCTCGTCGGGGCGGGCCTGATGGTCCGGACGCTCCAGCACCTCTGGGCAATCGATCCGGGGTTCCGTCCGGCGCACGTCCTGACGTTCCAGATGAGCCTGCCGCCGGCCGTCTCCCGCGAGCCGGCCGAGACGATCCGCGCGCGGCTGCGCGACGTCCACCATCGCCTCGCAGCCACGCCCGGCGTGCGGGCGGTGTCGCTGTCGTGGGGCTCGCTGCCGCTCGCCGGAGACGACGAGGAGCTGTTCTGGATGGAGGGGCAGCCGAAGCCGTCGAGCCCGAGCGACATGAACTGGGCCCTCCGGTACATCGTCGAGCCGGGATATCTCGACGCGATGGGGCTGACGCTGCGGCGTGGACGGTTCTTCACGGAGGCCGATCGCGCCGACACGCCGCCCGTCGTCGTCGTGGACGACGCGCTCGCGCGGAAGTACTTCGGACGCGCCGATCCGGTCGGCAAGCGCGTGAACATCGACGGCCGCGACACGCCGGCCCTGATCGTCGGCGTCGTCGGACACGTGAAGCAATGGGCGCTGGACGGCCGTGACGCTGATCAGCTGCAGGCGCAGATGTACCGGCCGCTCGCGCAGATGCAGGATTCGGCCGTTCCGCTGATTCCCAGCGGATTCGGCGTCGTCATGCGCGACAGCGGCGCCGTGCCGGACCTGTTCGCCGCGGTGCGCCGCACAGCCGCAGCCATCAGCCCCGACACGATCGTCTACGACGCGCAGACGATGAACGAGCTGATGGGGGAGTCGCTGGCGGCGCGGCGCTTTTCGATGACGCTGTTCGGCACGTTCGCCGCGCTCGCGCTGACGCTCGCGTCGGTCGGGCTCTTCGGCGTCGTCTCGTATCTCGTGGGTCAGCGCACGCACGAGATCGGCGTCCGTCTCGCCCTCGGCGCGCGGGAAGACGATGTGCTGCGATGGGTGATCGGGCAGGGCGCGCGGATGGTGCTCGTGGGCGTCGCCGTGGGCACGCTCGCCGCGCTCGCGCTGACGCGCGTGATGGCGCATTCGTCGCTGCTGTTCGGCGTCACGGCCACCGATCCGCTGACGTTCGCCAGCGTCGCCCTGCTGCTCTCGACCGTCGCGCTCGCCGCGTGCTACATCCCCGCCCGCCGCGCGGCTCGCGTCGATCCGCTGACCGCGCTCAGAGCGGAGTGATCCGGTCGCGGAGGCTTGCCGAAGCCTCGCGCCACACGGCGCCGGCAATCGCAATATACTGCCGGCATGGCCGACGACAAAGCCGAGCGCCTGCGCGCCCTCCATCAGGGGCCGCCCATCCTCGTCCTGCCGAACGCCTGGGACGCGGCGAGCGCCCGGGTATTCGAGGCCGCCGGATTTCCCGCTGTCGCGACGACGAGTGCCGGCGTGGCGGCGGCCCTCGGGTACCCCGACGGCGGCATCGTGCCCGCGCGCGAGATGATCGAGGCCGTGGCGCGAATCACGCGCGCCGTGTCGGTGCCGGTGACCGCGGACATCGAGCACGGCTACGCCACGACGCCAGACGCAGTCGCGGAGAACGTGCTCCGCGTCATCGCCGCGGGCGCCGTCGGCGTCAACATCGAGGACTGCACGCCGGGCGCCTCCGGGCTCGAGCCGATCGAGCTGCAGTGCCGCAAGATCGCCACGGTCGTGCGGGCCGCGACCACCGCCGGCGTGCGCGTCGTCGTCAATGCGCGGACCGACGTGTTCCTGCGGCGCATCGGGACGCCCGCCGAGCAGCTCGCCGTCGGCGCCGCGCGCGGCCGCGCGTTCCTCGACGCCGGCGCCGACTGCGTGTTCGTACCAGGCGTCACCGACAGGGAGACGATTGCCGCCCTCGTCGCGGGAGTCGGCGGCCCGATCAACGTGCTCGCGGTGGCCGGCAGTCCGCCCGTGCGCGAGCTCGAGGCGCTCGGAGTGGCGCGCGTCAGCGTCGGATCGGGCCCGATGCGAGCCGTGCTCGGGCTCCTGCAGGACATCGCGCGCGAGCTGCGCGTGGATGGCACCTACAAGCGCTTCACCGAACGACAGATGACCTACGACGCGGTGAACGATCTGATGCGGGCATGACGTCCGCGCTGGCGTCGTTCATCGCGGCGCTGCCGCGCCTGCCGCTCGGGACGTTTCCGACGCCGCTCGTGCGCCTCGAGCGCCTCGGCACGCAGCTCGGCGTCGAGCTGTGGATGAAGCGCGACGACTGTTCGGGCGTCGCGCTCGGCGGCAACAAGACCAGGAAGCTCGAGTTCGTGCTCGCCGACGCGCGCCGGCGCGGCTTCACGACCGTCGTGACCACCGGACCGCTGACGTCGAACCACACGATGATGACGGCGGCCGCGGCGCGCCGCGCCGGGTTCGCCGTCCATTGCACGGTCGGCGGAGTCCGGCCCGAGCGGCCGTCGGGCAACCTGCTGCTGCTCGACTACTTCGGCGCGACCCTGCACTTCTCGCCGATGGACATCGCCGATCCGACGCCGGACGAAGACGAAGCGCTGCGACGTCTGAGCGAGCGGGTGACGCGCGACACGGGCGGCTATTGGATTCCGCCGGGCGGCACGATGCCGGAGGCCGAGCCGGGCTACATGAACGCCGTCCTCGAGATCGCAGCCGATCGCGGCGGCACATTCGATTTCGACCATGTGGTCCTCGCCTACGGCACTGGCTCGACGACCACCGGCGTGCTTCTCGGCCTTGCACTCGGCGGCTTCGCCACCCGCGTCTGGCCGATAGCCATCGAGTCGCGCCACGCGGTCGAAGACGTGTTCCGGATGCCGCCGCCGGCGGACCTCTTCGTCGAATCGGCGCGGCACTTCGGCCTCGCGCTCGGGCCCGCCGACGTCCCGTCGCACGAGGTCGTGTTCGGTCTCGCCGACGAAGGCTACGGGGTGCCCAGCGCCGGCGGCGACGCGGCCCTGCGGCTGATGGCATCGATCGAGGGGTATCTCCTGGATCCGATATACACGGCGAAGGCGTTTCACGGGCTGCTGACGCTCATCGCCGGCGGCCGCATCGCGCGGGGGGCGCGCGTGCTGTTCCTCCACACAGGCGGCCTGAGCATGACGCCGGCCGGAGAGAAGCGATACCGATGATCAGACGTCTTGCGGCGGCGTTCCTCGTCGCCCTGCTGCTGGCGCCCGCGGCGCTGGCCCGGTCCGCCGGCGCGCGGCCGCCGCTGGTCGTCCCGGCCGGAGCGCAGGCCTCGCCGAGCTTCGACGCCGTCCGGGCGACTGACGCCTATCTCGCGACCGTGCCGCCGGATCGGAAAGCGCGGTCGGATGCGTACTTCGAGGGCGGTTACTGGCTCCTGCTCTGGGATTTCCTGTACAGCGCCGCCATCTTCCTGGCGCTGCTGGCGTCCGGCTGGTCGGCGGCGATGCGCGATCGCGCGGAGCGTCTCGTCGCCAGGCGTCCGCTGCAGGTCGGCCTGTACTGGGTTCAGTTCCTCCTCGTCTTCGTCGTGGCGTCGTTTCCCCTGACGTTCTACGAAGGGTTCGTCCGCGAGCACCAGTACGGCCTCGCCACCCAGACCTTCGGCCCGTGGGTGGGCGACCAGTTGAAGGGGCTCGCCGTCGGGCTGATCTTCGGCGGCGCGGTGATCGTGGTGCTGTACGCGATCCTCCGGCGCGTCGGTCGGAGCTGGTGGCTGTGGGCGACCGGCGTCGTCATCCTCTTCAGCATCGTGGGCGCGACGATTGGCCCGGTATTCATCGCGCCGCTGTTCAACAGCTACACGCGCCTGACCGACGCGAGCGTGCGCGATCCGATTCTCAGCATGGCGCGCGCCAACGGCATCAGGGCCGACGCCGTCTACGTCGTCGACCAGTCGCGGCAGACGACGAGGATCAGCGCGAACGTGAGCGGGTTGCTGGGAACCGAGCGCATCAGCCTCAACGACAACCTGCTGGGGCGGGGCTCGCTGCCGGAAATCGAAGCCGTGCTCGGGCACGAGATGGGACACTACGTCCTGAATCACGTGTACAAGCTGTTGATGGAGATGGGTCTCGTGATTGCCGTCGGCTTCGCGATCGTGGCGGCGCTGTTCGACCACCTCGCGCCGCGCTGGCGGATTCGCTCGATCGCCGACGTCGCCGGCCTGCCGCTCGTCGCGCTGCTGTTCGCGGCCTACCAGTTCGTCGCGACACCGGTCACGAACACGATAGTCCGCACGGCGGAGTACGAGGCGGACATCTTCGGGTTGAACGCGTCACGCCAGCCGGACGGCTTTGCCAGCGCGGCGCTCAAGCTCGGGGAGTACCGCAAGCTCCAGCCGGGGCCGATCGAGGAGTTCCTCTTCTTCGATCATCCGAGCGGCCGGACGCGGATATTCAGCGCGATGAGATGGAAGGCGGAGCATCTCGGAGACCGTTGAACGGGCTCGGAGACGAGGGACGAGGGATATGGCCGATTGCTGCGTGGTTCGTCCCGGCGAGTCGTTCGTCGGCAGGCAGGGGCTGACCTACATTTCCGGGCTGACGGGGGAGACCGGAGGGTCGGCGCGCATCTGCATGACCGTCGCGACGCTGCCGCCAGGCGCGCGCGCGAAGGCGCACCTGCACCGGGGGATCGAGACGGCGGCGTACGTGATCGAGGGACAGGCGGTGATCTGCCACGGCGACCGCCTGCAGCGTCGCATCACGGCGTCGGCCGGCGAGTACTCGTACATCCCGCCCGACGTTCCGCACGTCGTGATGAACGCATCCGACGCGCCGTGCCGCGCGGTCATCGCGCACACGGCATCCAACGACCAGGAAGGAATCGTGCTGCTGCCGGAGCTCGACGCGCTGGTGTGACGGTCGTCCGCCACGAAGGCGCGACGCTCGCGACGTCGCGGCACCGTGACCCGTCGCTCACCACCCGGCGCTGATGGCGTACCACGTGAGCGCGACGATCAACGCGCCGACGAGCAGCAGCGTGGCCACGGTGGTCGCGAAGTAGGGGTAGACCATCAGCGCCACGCCGCCCGCCATCTGCGGCCAGCGTTCCTGCTTCCGGCCGTAGACGAACAGGACGAAGCCGATCCCGCTCGGGATGAGGGACAGGAAGAGCCAGGTCGGGTCGAAGTTCATCGGGCTTCCTGATGATAGTAGAGTTGACCGATGGTCGCCCGCTGGCTCGTCGTCGCGGCGGCCCTTGCCTGCGCGGCGTGCGGCGGTCCTCCCGCCAACGTCCTGACCTTTTCGGGCAGCGCCGTCGGCAAGGAAGCCGATCTCGTCCGCCGGCAGCTCGACCGGTTCGCCGCCCTGCATCCCGGGCTGTCGGTCGAGCTCCGTGCGACACCCGACGCCGCCGACCAGCGGCACCAACTCTACGTCCAGTGGCTGAACGCGCGGGCGGAGCAGCCAGACGTCCTGCAGCTCGACGTCATCTGGACGCCGGAATTCGCCGCCGCCGGCTGGATACTCCCGCTCTCGCGCTTCCATCCGGACGCCGGCGCGTATTTTCCTGCGGCGCTGGCCGCGAACCGCTGGCGTGGCGCGCTCTACGCGCTGCCGTGGTTCGTCGACGTCGGCATGCTGTACTGGCGCACCGACCTGCTGGCGCGCGCGCCGACCACCTTCGCGGAGCTGACTGACGAAACCGAGCGTGCGATGCATGCGTCCGGCGTGCCATACGGGTTCGTCTGGCAGGGCGCGCGGTATGAAGGGCTCGTCACCTCGTTTCTGGAGGTGCTCGGCGGCTTCGGCGGGCGGATGCTCGACGAGCAGGGCCGGGTGTCGGTCGATTCCGAGGCCGCTGTGCAGGCGCTTCGTTACCTGCGCGATTCGATCTATGGCGACGGCCACGTCGTGCCGCCGGCCGTGCTCACGTGGCAGGAAGAGCAGGCGCGCTTCGCGTTCCAGAACGGCGAAGCCGTCCTGATGCGCAACTGGCCCTACGCGGTACCGCTGCTCGGGGACGCGGCGCACTCGCAGGTCGCATCGCGGTTCGCCGTCGCGGCGATGCCGTCGGCTCCCGGAGGCGCGCCGACCGCAGCGCTCGGGGGATCGCAGTTGGCGATCAACGCACGCAGCCGACATCCCGATCTCGCGTACGCCCTGGTCACGTACCTGACCGCGCCGGACCAGATGATCGAGCGGGCGCGCGAGGTCGGACAGTATCCCGCCCGTCCGGCGCTGTACGACACGCCTGCGCTGGCTGACGCGCTCGGCGTACCGCCGGGAGAGGTGCGCCGGATCATCGAGCGGGCGGTCGCCCGCCCCGTGACGCCCGTGTACACCCAGCTGTCGGAGATCCTGCAGGTCCATCTGCATCGGGCCCTGACGCGCCAGGAGGAGCCGCGCGAGGCGTTGCGCGAGGCGGCGCGCGGGATGCGCGCGCTGCTCGCCAGGACCGGCCTTGCGTCCCCGCGGGAGGCGACGCCCTGACGCTGCCGCCCGCCAGGCGATCGGAGACGAGTCTCGCGTGGCTGCTCGTTGCGCCGGCGCTCGGCACGATCGCGCTCATCGCGATGGCGCCGCTCGCGTGGACGGTCTGGGAATCGCTGCACCTCGACGACCTGCGGATGCCGTGGCTCGGACGGCCATTCGTCGGGCTGGCGAACTACCGCGAGGCACTAGGCGATCCGCGCGTGCTCGCCGCGGCCGCGCACACGTTGTTCTTCACGGTCGTCAGCGTGACCCTCGAGCTCGTCCTCGGCCTCGTGCTGGCGCTCGGCATGAGCCGCGCAACCCGGGGACGCGGTCTGCTCCGTGTCGCGGTCCTGACGCCATGGGCCATCCCGACCGTGGTCGCGGCGCTGCTGTGGCGCTTCATGTTCGACAGCGAGGCGGGCATCGCCGGCGATCTGATCGCGCGCGCGGGACTCGCCGCGCCGCACTTCGTCTGGCTTGCGGATGCGCACGCGGCGTGGCTTCCGATCGTCCTCGCCGACGTGTGGAGGATGACGCCGTTCGTCGCCCTGCTGCTGCTGGCCGGGCTCGAGGCGATCGATCCGTCGCTCTACGAGGCCGCGCGCGTGGACGGCGCCGGGGCGTGGCGTCAGTTCGCCGAGATCACCCTGCCGCTCCTTCGCCCCGCGCTGATCGTGACGGCGCTCTTCCGGGCGCTCGACGGGCTTCGCGTCTTCGATCTGATCTACGTGCTGACCGGCGGAGGGCCCGGCACCGCGACCGAGCCGATCGCGCTGTACACGTTCAGCGCGCTCCTGCAGGACCTGCGCTTCGGCTTCGGGTCGGCGCTGTCCATGCTGGTCTTCGTCGTGACGTTCGTGATCGCGCTGGCGTACATCCGCCTGCTCGGACGGACGCTCACGGAGGCGGCGTGAGCCGCGGCCGGCGCCTCGCGGCCGTCGCGGCCGTCGCGCCGCTCGTCCTCTGGACTCTGTTCCCGCTCTACTGGCTCGTCGTCTCGTCGTTCACGCCGGAGGCGCGGCTGTTCCAGACGCCCTCCCTCGTGCCGCCGGCGCTTGCGCTCGACCACTACAGGGCGCTCTTCAGCGTCCGCAGCTTCTGGATTCCCATTCGCAACTCGCTCGTCGTCGCCGGGGCGACCACCGCGGTGGCCGTGCCGCTCGGCGGACTCGCGGCGTACGCGCTGACGCGCCTGCGCTTCCGCGGAAAAGGCGCGCTGCTGGCCTTCATCCTCGCCGTATCGATGTTTCCTCAGATCTCGCTCGTCGCGCCGCTGTACATCCTGCTGCGCGCGCTTCACCTCGTGAACACGTACCCCGGTCTCGTCCTGCCGTACCTGACGTTCGCGATGCCGCTGACCGTCTGGCTGCTCGTCGGCTACCTCCGGCAGCTGCCGCGCGAACTGGAGGAGGCGGCGCTCGTGGACGGCGCGTCGCGGATGCGCGCGCTGGCGGAGATCGTCGTGCCGCTGGCCGCGCCCGGCCTCGCGACGACCGCCATCCTCACGTTTCTGTACAGCTGGAACGAGTTCCTGTTCGCGCTGTCGTTCACGCTGGGTCCGGAGCGCTACACCGTGCCGGTGGCCATCGCGCTGTTCCGCGGGCAGTACCAGGTGCCCTGGGGGCAGATTCTGGCCGCGTCCGTCGTGGCCACGGCGCCCGTCGTCGTGATTGTGCTGGCGTTCCAGCGCCGCATCGTGCAGGGGCTGACGGCCGGGGCGGTGAAGGGCTGATGGCGTCGATTGTCCTCGAGCGGGTGGAGAAGATCTTTGCCGGCGGAGCCTCGGGCGTACGCGGCATCTCGGTCGAGATCGCCGACGGCGAGCTCGTCGTGCTCGTCGGCCCCTCGGGCAGCGGCAAGAGCACGACGCTGCGCCTCGTCGCCGGCCTCGAGATGCCGACCGCCGGACGGATACTCATCGGCGGCCGCGACGTCACCGGCGCGCCGCCGCAGGCGCGCGATCTCGCGATGGTCTTCCAGAGCTACGCGCTCTACCCGCACAAGACCGTCCGCGACAACCTCGCGTTCGGCCTGCGCGTGCGCGGCGTGCCGCGGCCCGACATCGACGCGCGGATCGATCGGGCGGCGCGGGTGCTGCAGATCGACGAGCTGCTCGAGCGCCGGCCGGCGCAGCTGTCCGGCGGACAGCGACAGCGTGTCGCGCTCGGCCGCGCGATCGTCCGTGAGCCGCAGGCGTTCCTGCTGGACGAGCCGCTCTCGAATCTGGATCCGGCGCTGCGCCTGCAAACGCGCGCCGAGCTGGCGCTGCTTCACCAGCGTCTCGGCGCGACCATGGTCTACGTCACGCACGACCAGGAGGAGGCGATGACCCTCGGCGATCGCATTGTCGTCATGCGCGACGGCCGCGTGGAGCAGACCGGCGCTCCGTCCGCGGTGTACCGCGAACCGTCGAGCACGTTCGTCGCGCGGTTCGTCGGTTCGCCGCCGATGAACCTGTTGGAAGGACCCGTGCCGGCCCTCGGAATCGGCGCCGACGCAGTGGCCGGAATCCGGCCGCACGACCTGACCCTGGCGCCGTCCGGCGATCCGGAAGCCGATGCGGTCGGCTCGATCGAACTCCTCGAACCGCTCGGGAGCGAGCTGCGCGTCCACCTGCGGGTGGATCTCGGGGGAGCGATTCCCCGTCTGGTCGCCGTCGTGCCCCCGGACACGCCGGCTTCGCCCGGCGATCGGGTCGGGGTGCGCGTGCGCCGCGATCGCCTGCACGTGTTCGACAAATCAACCGGACGCCGGGTTATGCTCACGCCATGAATTTCGCCCGCCGCGTCTTCCTCTTGTCCGGCATCTGGGGCATCGTCGTCCTCGCGCCGATGTACTTTCTCGAGGGGACGATCGGGCAGCGCACGCCGCCGCCCGTGACGCATCCCGAGTATTACTACGGGTTCGTCGGCGTGGGCCTCGTCTGGCAGCTCCTCTTCCTGATGATTTCCTACAACCCGGTGAGGTACAGACCGGTGATGCTGATCGCGATTCTGGAAAAGGTCAGCTTCGGCCTGGCGGTGCCGATGCTCTTCGCCGCGCATCGCGTCGACGGGTGGGTGTTCGTCGGCGGCCTGATCGATCTCGCCTGGGCCGTGTCGTTCGCCGTCGCGTACGGCAAGATGCCGGCGGAAACCGGAATCAGGAACTGATCTCGGGAATTGGCAGAGGAACCAGCCGAACACTCGTCCTCCTCTCGATGCCGGCTTTCCGGTTGGACGCCGCCCGGCGCTACGCCTGAGGCCGCGGCGGAGCCGGCGTGAGGCCGTGGCGGATCATGATCTCGGCCATCTTCGCTCGGTCCGGCGGCCCGCCGGCCGCCGCGTTGATCGCCTCGGCAGACTCGCGGAAATACTGCGGACCGATCGCGGCCGGCGTGATCACGCACAGCGCCTTCACGTCCCGGCTGCCGTTGTTGTCGAACCGGTGAATGGCGCCGCGCGGAATGCAGAGGGCCTGTCCCGGCCCGACGTCGATCGGTCTGCCGTCGACCGTCCAGGTCGAGACGCCCTCGAGGCCGTAAATCGTCTCTTCGTAGTGATCGTGGCTGTGCGCCGGAGCCGCCAGACGCTGCCCGCTCGGGACCGAGAGCTCGAATACGGCGACGCTGCCGGCCGCGTGCTCTCCGGTGATGAGGAAGCGCACGGCAAGCGGCCCGAGACGGATGGTTTCGTCGGACGGATTGACGTGGAGGTCGACGGCCTGCGATGTCATCTGCGTCTCCTTGATGTAAACTGCATTTACTATCGTATACTGTAAATGCGCTTTACCTCAATGTCAAGACCCCCATCGTCCACCCCTTCGCCGGCTGCGCCGGAGAAGATGCTCATCGGCGCCCTGCTGCGGGTTCCGGCCCAGGCCATCCACCGCCGGATCGTCAGCGAGCTCAACGCGGCCGGCTTCGAGGACCTCCGCGTGCCGCATATGGCGGTCCTGCAGTTTCCGGGTCCGGACGGCGTCCGACCCGGCGTGCTCGCCGAGCGCGCCGGCATGAGCAAGCAGGCCATGAACCAGCTTCTCCGCAGCCTCGAAGCCCTCGGGTATACCGCCCGGTCCGACGTACCCGGCGAAGGCCGTGCGCGAATCGTCCGCCTGACCAAACGCGGGCGCGCCGCCTACGCGAAGATCCACGAGGTCCTCCGGGACATCGAGCGTGAATGGAGCGCCGAGCTCGGGCCCAGGCCTTTCGCCCAGCTCAAGGAGCTGCTGCTGCGCGTCTGGGAGAGCCCGTTGACCCGCTGACCGGCGGGAGCGCCGGATTGCCGGCGGCCTCCGGACCCCGGCGAACCCCGGGCGCCTCGACTACGTATGTTCTGCAGGGGATGCCCGTGGAAAATCTGCTCGCCGACGTCCGCTACGCGCTTCGATGGCTGCGCCGCAGCCCAGGGTTCACGTCCGTGGCGGTGGCCTCGCTGGCGATCGGCATCGGGTTCAATTCGGCGCTGTTCACCGTCGTGGACGCCGCATTGTTCCGGCCGCGGCCGTTCGCCCGCTCCGACCGCCTCGTCAACGTGTACGTCAGCGGCGGCGACGGCGACGCGTACGCGACGAGCTCGTACCCCGACTATCTCGACTTCGCTGCCCGGAACACCGTCCTCTCCGATCTGGCGGGCTACAGTTCGGCCATCGCGGCGGTGAAGACCGGCGATCGGTCGCGGCTGGTCATCGGTGAGGTCGTCACGGGCAATTTCTTCCAGACGCTCGGCATCAAGGCGGCGATCGGCCGGACCATCCTCCCCGAAGACGATCGTCCCGGCGCGCCGCGCGTCGTCGTCATCTCGTCCAGCCTGTGGCGGCGCGACTTCGCGTCGAGCTCTTCCGTGCTCGGCCAGACGATGCGCATTCATGGCGAGGCGTACACGATCGTCGGCGTGGCGCAGCCGTCCTACACCGGCATGCTGCCCATCCTCCAGCCGGAGGTGTGGACGCCGACCGCGTGGGCGGAGGAGATTCAGCCGGCCGGCATCCAGGACAACGTGCCGTCACCGGGCAACACGCGCCTCGAACGGCGCGGGCAGCACTGGATGTTCCTCGTCGGGCGCCTGAAGGACGGCGAGACGCCGGCGCGCGCGCAGGCGAACCTGCAGGTCGTGATGCAGCAGCTCGGGCGGCAGTACCCCGACCAGGACAGGGATCGCCGGATCGCGGTCGTGCCGACGAATCAGGTCCGCATTCATCCCGAGGCCGATCGCATGATCATCCCGATCGCGGCGGGCCTCACGGTCGTCGTCGGGCTCGTGCTGCTGATCGCGTGCGCGAACGTGGCGAGCATGCTGCTGGCGCGCGCCTCCGGACGGCAGAAGGAGATCGGCATCCGCCTCGCCGTCGGCGCGAGCCGGCGCCGCCTGGTGCAGCAGCTGCTCACCGAGAGCGCCGTCCTCTCCGCACTGGGCGCCGCCGCGGGGATCGGGCTCGCCTGGGCGGTCACCCGCGCGCTCAACGCGGTCAGGCTCCCGATTCCGATTCCGCTGGCTTTCGGCCTGCAGGTGGACACGCGCGTGCTGCTGTTCACCATCGCGGTGTCCACGGCGGCGGGCCTCGTCGCCGGTCTCGTCCCGGCGCTGCGCGCGACGCGCCCGAACCTGACCTCCGAGCTCAAGGGCGACATCGCGGGGACGGCGGCAGCCGGCCGGCGCTGGACGCTCCGGGACGGCCTCGTGGCGCTCCAGATGGCCGTCACGCTCGTGCTGCTCGTCGTCGCCATGCTCCTCACGCGCAGCATCGCCGCCGCCGGCAGGATCGCGCTGGGATTCCGGCCGGCCGGCCTCGTGGCGGTGTCCACCGATCTGTCGCTCATCGGATATGACGACGATCGTGCCCGGCAGTACTACGACCGGGCGCTCGAACGGGTGCGGGCGCTGCCCGGAGTCGAATCCGCGGCGCTCACCGATCGGCAGCCGTTGGCGCTGAATTTCAGCCGCAACATGGTCGTGTTCCCCGATCGGCAGTCGCCCGGAGACAAGGCCATCGCGATCGACAACACGGCTGTCGGCGACGGGTACTTCGAGACGCTCGGGGTGCCGATCGTCGACGGGCGCAACTTCAACACGGCGGATACGCCGAAGAGCCCGCGGGTGGCCATCGTCAACGAGGCGTTCGCGCGGAAGTACTGGCCGAAGGAGCGCGCCATCGGCAAGCGCTTCCGCCTGCGCACGCTCGACGGCCGGGAGGTCGAAATTGTCGGCGTGTCGGCCGATTACAAGATAAACACCGTCGGCGAGGGCGCGACGCCGTACATCCATTACTGCGAAAGACAGCGTCCCAACACCGGCGAGGTGATCTTCGCGCGCACGCGCGGCGACGCGGAGCAGATGCTGGCGGCGATCCGCCGCGAGCTCGCCGCCCTCGATCCGAACGTCGTGTTCATCGACAACCAGACGATGGACGCCCAGGTGGATGCGACCCTGATGCCGGCCCGTCTTTCAGCGCTCGCCGTCAGCGTCGTCGGCCTGGTCGCGATGGTGCTGGCCGCGGTCGGCCTCTATGGCGTGATTGCGTACTCGGTGGCGCGCCGGACGCGCGAGATCGGCATCCGCATGGCGCTGGGCGCGGAGCCCGGATCGGTGCTCGGCCTGATCATGAGACAGGGACTGAGCGTCACCGCCGCGGGAGCGGCCGTGGGCCTGCTGCTCGCCTTTGCCGCCGCAAAAGCCGTCGCGGGCGCGCTCTATACGGTCGGTCCGGCGGATCCGGTCGCGTGGGGCGTGTCGATCGCCGTCCTGCTGCTCGTGAGCGCCCTGGCGAACGCCGTGCCGGCGCGCCGCGCCGCGCGGATCCAGCCGTCGGTCGCCCTGCGGACCGAGTGACTGCCGCAACGGTAGGGGACGGTCTTTAGACCGTCCCTCCGCGGGACGGCCTGAAGGCCGTCCCCTACCGTCCCTCCGCGGGACGGCCTGAAGGCCGTCCCCTACC
>JBLMXQ010000087.1:0-15400 GCA_050257855.1 Betaproteobacteria bacterium
CTGACGCTGATCGGTTCAGGCGTGAACTTGTATCACTCGCTCGGCGACCACGAGCGCCTGTACAGCGCCTCCCTGATCGTCATCCTGACGATCGCGCTGATCATGACGGCGCTGTTCGCGCGCATGTTCGCACTGAAAGCGCAGGGCCGGGCCATACGCGCCGAGGAGCAGCTCCGTCATTTCGTGCTGTCCGGCAACCTGCTCGACCCGCGGCTGACGGTCCGTCAGATTATCGGCCTGCGCTTCGCCTCCGACGCGGAGTTCCTCGCGCTGGCGCGGCGCGCAGCCGAGCAGGCGTTGACCGAGGACGCCATCAAGAGAGAAGTGAACGAGTGGCGCGCCGACACCTGCCGCGTCTGATCCCGCTGCCGCCGTCACGATGCCAGAGACCAGTCGGGTCCGATCATCCAGTGCAGCGTCCTGCGGGGTGAGGTTCTTGACCGCCGCCAAAGGCGTAGCGCCCCGCGCCGAGACAGGCGACGGAAGCCGCGGCCGCGAGCAGCAGGACCTGCAGTTCGATCGCCCAGCCGCCGCCAGCGGTGGACGACAGCGCGAACACCTGATGCCGCAGCACGAGCCCGATCGCCATGACCATCTCGAACGCGATGACGAGTGCTGCGGCGCGGGCCTGAACGCCCAACAGCAGGAGGACCGGCGCGATCACTTCGGCCACGTAGGTCCCGTATGCCAGGGCGCCGGGCAGGCCCACCTGGGCCAGCCTCGGCTTGATCCACTCCACGCCGTGGCCGATCTTGTACACGCCATGGAAGAGGAGGATGGTGGCGAGCGCGAGGCGCAGCAGCAGCTTGCCGGCGTCCTCCGGACAGAACCAGTTCCCCATCTCGTCCTCCTCGTCCCGCCGGTGCGGCAATCGTTCCCTTGGCGGACAAGGTATCATGCCTCGATGAACAAGGGCTAGCCGGATCTTCCCGGGGGGCCGAGCAGGCGTCGAGTCGTAGCTCTTGCCCGTCAGGGTGTGACCGTGATACCTTGCTCACCAAGGCCAGACGATGGACTACGACCGCGAATTCCTCACCGGCACCGTCGGCGTGCTGATCCTCGGCCTGCTCGCCGAGCGCGAGATGTACGGCTACGAGATCCTGCAGGAAGCCGAGCGCCGCAGCGCGCGCGCGTTCCAGCTGAAGGAGGGCACGCTCTACCCGGCGCTGCGCCAGATGGAACGTGACGGCCTGCTGAAGGCGCGCTGGGCCACGGGCCCGGCGGGCCGCGCCCGCAAGTACTACACGCTGACGGCCGCGGGGCGCCGGCGCGCCGAATCGAAGCGGCGGCAGTGGACCAGCATCTCGCTCGCCATGCGCGCGATTCTCGGAGACTCCCATGCGTGACGACGCCGCGCTCATCGACGCGATCGACCGCATCGTCGCCGGCGCAGGCGTGCCCGGGCGCGCCGCGCGCGACGATCTGCGGCGGGAGCTCGAGGCGCATTTCGAGGACGCGTGCGCGGACCTGTCGTCGGCCGCGGCGCTTCGCCGTTTCGGCAGCCCGGCCGAGGTCACCGCTGCCCTGCGGCGCGTCTACCGGCGCGACGTCTTCCTGCTGGCCGCGGCGCGCGTCGGCGCGACGCTGGCCGTTTCCGCCGCGGCGGCGCTCGCGATCGAAGCCGCCGCCAACCTGCGGCCCGGCGCCGTCTGGCGGCTGGCGCCCGGCTTCTCGTATGCCGCGCCCGTGGCCGTCGTCGTCGCGCTGGCACTCGTCGGCCTGCGCGAGGCGAGCCGCTGCGCGCGCCGACCCTGGAAGGATGTCGCCCACCGCTCGGCGTCGTGGCTCGCCGCCTTCGCCGCGTTCGCCGCGGGCGAGTACCTGCTCCACCTGGCCCGCAGCGTCCCGTTCGGCGCAGCTCGCGCGCTGTCGGCCGGCGCGGTACTCCTGGCCGTCTGGGGCGCGTCGCTGCTGATCGCGCGGCGGGTCGACCGCGCCTTCGACCGCCGCCTCGGCCCCGCCTGACGGCCATGCTCCAGGACCTTCGCTTCGGATTCCGGATGCTGCGGCGCAGCCCGGGCTTCTCCGCCCTCGCCGTCCTCTGCCTCACGCTCGGCATCGGCGCGAACACCGCCGTGTTCAGCTGGATCGAAGGCGTGCTGCTCCGACCCTACCCGCTGGTCGCGAACGCCGATCGCCTGCTCGTGCTGAGCGGCACGGCGCCCGGCGCCACGAAGGGCACCGAGGTGTCGTGGCCCGATTTCCAGGATCTGCAGAAGGGCACGACGCTGTTCGACGCGTTCGTCGCCGAGAAGATCGTCGGCACGACGCTCAGCGTCGGCGGCGATCGGGCCGATCGCGCGGTCGGCAGCGTCGTCTCGGCGAACTACTTCGACGCGATGGGGGTCCACCCGGTTCTCGGCCGGGGCTTCGAGCCGGACGAAAACACCGGACGGAACGCGCACCCGGTCGTCGTGATCAGCTACCAGCTCTGGCAGGACCGCTTCCGCGGCGACCCGGACGTCATCGGCCGCACGCAGCTGCTCAACGGCGTCCGGCACACGATCGTCGGCGTCGCCCCCCGGGGGTTCTTCGGCACGTTCGTCGGCTACAAGTTCCAGTTCTGGGTGCCGCTGTCGATGCAGGAGACGTTCGACCCGGGCGGCTACAAGCTGGAGGATCGGGGCGCACGCTGGATCGAGGGGTTCGTCCGCCTCAAGCCGGGCGTGACGAGGGCGCAGGCGCAGGCGGAGATCTCCGCAGCTGCCGCGCGACTGCAGACGGAGTATCCCGCGACCGACCGCGCGCGCGGCGTCCGGCTGCTGCCGCTCTGGCAGTCGCCGTTCAACCCGATGGAGGTGCTCTTCCCGACGCTCGGCATCGCGCTCGTCGTCGTCGCGTCGGTGCTGCTGATCGCGTGCGCGAACGTCGGCAACCTGCTGCTGCTGCGGTCGTTCGGCCGCCGGCGCGAGATGACGATCCGCCTCGCCGTCGGCGCGGGACGGGCGCGGCTGGTGCGGCAGCTGCTGACGGAAGGCGTCATCCTGTCGGCGTTCGCCGCGGCCGGCGGGCTCGTGGTGGCCGAGTGGTGCCGCAACGCGCTCGTGCTGCTGTTTCCGCCGCGCGGCGGCACGGTGATGCGGCTGCCGGCGGATCTCGACTGGCGCGTGCTGGCCGCGAGCGTCGGCATCTGCCTGGTGGCGACGCTGCTCTTCGGGCTGGCGCCGGCGCTCCTCAGCAGCCGGATCGAGCTGGCCGACGCCCTCCGGGCCGAGTCGGCTGGCGTCGTCGGCGGCCGCAGCCGGACGTGGGTGCGCGCGGGGCTCGTCCTGGTGCAGGTGTCGCTCAGCTTCGTGCTGCTCGTCGGCGCCGGTCTCGTGATCCAGAGCCTGGAACGGATGCGCACGACGAGCCCGGGGTTCTCGACGGACGGGGTCGTGACGACGGCGATCGACCTCGTGAGCGCGGGATACGACGCGCCGCGCGCGAAGACGTTCCAGGACGAGCTGCTGGCCCGCCTGGCAACGGTCAGCGGCGTGCAGTCGGCCGCGTTCCTGCGCATAACGCCGTTCAGCTACCGGGGCTACTCGTCCGCGCCGATCGCGGTCGACGGCTACGAGGCGCCGCCCGACGAGCCGCCGACGGTGGAGTACGACGAGGTCGGCCCCGCCTACTTCGCGACGGTCGGCATCCCGCTGGTGTCGGGCCGGGAGTTCACGCGCGCGGACGACGAGACGACGGAGCCGGTGGCGGTGGTGAACGAGGCGATGGCCGCGCGCTACTGGCGCGGCGAGGACCCGGTCGGGCGGCGGCTGCTCGTCCGGGGGCGCACGCTCCGGGTGATCGGCGTCGCGAGGACGTCGAAGTACTCGAACCTGTCGGAGGTCGCGGCGCCGTTCTTCTACGTGCCGCTCCGCCAGAGCGGCACGCTCGGCCTCGGCCTGGTGATTCGCACGGCGCTCGCGCCGGCGGCGGTCACGAAGAGCCTCGTCCGCGAGATTCACGCGCTCGACGCCAACCTGGCGCCGGCCGAGGTGATCACGATGCGGGAGCAGGTCGCGCGGACGACATCGTCGCAGACGCTGGCGGTCACGCTGCTCGTGATCTTCGGCGGCCTCGCGCTCGCGCTGGCGGCGATCGGCCTGTACGGCGTCATGGCGTACGCCGTGTCGCAGAGCACGCGCGAGTTCGGCCTCCGGCTCGCGCTCGGGGCGAGCGCACGCGATTTGCTGCGGCTCGTGCTGTCGCACGGCCTCGCGCTGACGGGGGCCGGCGTCGCGCTCGGCGCCGCGGCGGCGCTCGTGACGACCCGGCTGCTCGGCGACTTCTTGTACCAGGTCAGCCCCCGCGACCCGCTGACCTTTCTCGGCGCGCTGGTCGTGATGACCGTCGTGTCGCTGGCGGCCTCGTTCCTGCCGGCGTGGCGCGCCGCGCGGACCGACCCGCTGCTCGCGCTGCGCGGCTGACCGCCGTCGGGCGCGGCCTGCTCACGGCAGTCCCGGAGTAGGCCGCGCTGCATCGGCGTGCGCTGCAGCATCAGGCCGGCGCTGTCGCCGGACGGATGTTCTGATTGACGCGGAACAGGTTCGTCGGATCGTACTGAGCCTTGACCTGCGCCAGCCGAGCGTAGTTGTCGCGGAACGACGCGACGATGCGCTCCTGCCCTTCCTCCATCATGAAGTTGACGTAAGCTCCGCCCGACGAGAACGGATGCAGCGCGTCGAAGTAATCCTTGCACCACGCCGAGATCGCCGCGGCGTTGGCCGGATCCGGATCGACGCCGACGATCACCTCCGCCCAGTTCGCGTCGCGGTAGCTGAAGGCCGTTTCGGTGCGCCCGACGCGGTGCGCCGCCCCGTCGATTGGATACAGGTGCATCGTCGAGTGCATGGTCGGCAGCGCGGCCCCGTGCTGCGCGTGGCGCCTGATCGCTTCGTCGCTGAGCTCGCTGACGAAGTCGGCCCGCCAGTACCACTGCAGCCCTGGCGGATAGAGGCCGTCGAAGAGGCTGTTGACCGCCGGCAGCGGCATCTCGCCCTGGTGATCGAGCAGCGGCCGGCCGATCGAGCGCATGGGCCGGGTCGACGCGGCCGCGCGGTCCGCCGGGCCGGTGCAAACCCACATGATCCCGCACACCTTCTTCAAGTGCAGCGCCTCGGGGAACATCGGCACGGGCGGCACCGTGAGGAACGCGAAGAAGCCGTTCACGTAGCCGGGTGCACCGAGGATGAACTCGCGGTACGCCTTCATGACCTCGGCCGTCTGCTCGAGCGGCCACAACGTCGGGCCCGCGTAGACCGTACTCACCGGGTGCGCGCGGAACTCGAACGACGTCACGACGCCGAAGTTGCCGCCGCCGCCGCGCACGGCCCAGAACAGGTCGGCATGGCTCCGCTCGTTCGCGGTCACGGCCGTGCCGTCGGCAAGGACGATGTCGACCGAGAGGAGATTATCGATCGTCAGTCCGTACTCGCGCGTCAGATAGCCGATGCCGCCGCCGAGCGTCAGCCCGGCGACGCCGGTCGTCGAGATGAACCCGGTCGGCACGGCGAGGCCGTAGGCGCGCGTCGCGTGATCGACGTCGCCCCAGACGGAGCCCGGCGCGACGCGGACGGTCCGCGCCCCGGGATCGACCCGGACGCCTTTCATGGCGGAGAGGTCGATCACGAGGCCGCCGTCGCAAACGCCGAGCCCGCCTCCGTTGTGACCACCGCCGCGGATCGCAGTCAGCACGTTGTTCGCGCGCGCGTAGTTCACGCATGCGATCACGTCTGCGACGTCCACGCAGCGGACGATGAGCGCCGGACGCTTGTCGATCATCGCGTTGTACACCCGGCGCGCCGAGTCATAGGCGCCGTCGCCGGGCTGGATGAGGTCGCCGCGCACCGCGGCCCGCAGCTGTTCGAAGTGTGCCTCTGTCATGCCCATCTCCGATTACCGACCGGTCGTCGGCCGCTTCTGCGGATCGTCGGCCGGGTTCACGTAGAAGATGTCGAACGGACCGTTCAGGCTGATCTGCACGTCGGTCGGCCCCTGCGTCCAGGCGAAGTGCGGCATCTTGGCCGGCAGCGAGACGAAGCCGCCGATCTCGAGGGTCTGGCTGGCCTGCCGATCGAGCTTCTTCCCCATCCCGACGTGCAGCGCGCCGGAGAGGACCGTGACCCGTTCGGTCATGCTGTGCCAGTGTGCCGGAATGTCGTAGTTCGCCGGAAAGCGCAGCCGCAGCGTAATCGGCCCCTTCTGCGCGGGATCCCCCTCGAGGACACTGATCTGCGCGCCGGCCGGCAGGAACGGCGGCGCCGGTGCCCACTGCACCTTGTCTGCCGGCACGAGCACGGTTCTGGACTGAGCCGCCGCGGGCAGCACCGCCACCGCAAGGGCGACCGCCAGGGGCGCGTAACGAACGACGAGACGACGTGTGATGCTCATTGCTCCCTCCTTGAGCATCAGAGCCTATGAGGGGGCCCGTTCCCGAATCGTTCGCGGCAGCGTTCCGCCAGAAATCCGCTGCTCGAGGCCCCGGCTGCCCTGGGACCGGGCCACCTCGAGGCCGCGGCGGCGCAGCGCGTCCCGCTCGGATCCGGCCGCCAGGCCGCTGCGCTGCAGATAGAGCGCCGGCAGCCACCAGACGTCCCCGCGCTCCAGTGCGATCGCAATGGCATCGTCGACGACCGACGTCATCCGTTCGACATCGCCGAGCCGCCCGAGCGTCTCGGCCAGCAGCGACAGGTAGTACGGCCGCCGGGCCTGCGCGCGCTGCGCGTCGAGCCGGGCGAGCGCCGACTCGATGATGGCGATGCCCTCTCCCGGCCGTTGCTGCCCGCGCGCCCATCCGATGAGCACCGACGACCAGTCGTCGTAGTAGCCGAATCCGTAGCGCTCGCACAGCCCCACGACGCCGTGCGCGCACTCGAGCATCCGATCGGTATCGAGCCGCATCTGATGCAGCAGGGCGGCGTAGGCGAGCGCGATGGTCTGGCCGTACACGTGGTCCAGACGACGCGCGAGCGCGAGCGCGTGCTCGACGTGGGCGACGGCGGCCGGCTCGTCGCCGAGCAGCCACACCGCATGCGAGCACCACGCGTGGGCGAAGACGCCAAGATCCGATCCGAGCGCGGACCGCTGCGGCTGACGCTCGTCGTACGCCGCCAGCGACGCCTCGAAATGGTCGCGCGCGGCCCGGAGCTCGCCGACGCTGAGCAGCGTCCCGCCCATGGCGTGATGGGCCTCGCAGCGGCAGGACGGATCCGAACGGCTGCGCGCCAGCGCCTGCTCGGCGATCGCGCGCGTCTCTTTCAGATCTCCGAGCATGAACCGGAGCGTGAAGGCCACCCACAGCCACCGGACCGGCACCTCGCGGCCGTCCGCGCGCAACAGCTGGAACACGCGATCGAGGTTCCGTTCGACCTCCGGCGCCGCGTACCCGCGGGCGGAGTTGAGCGCGATCGACAGGCTGGACCGCAGCGCGAGCTCGCGCCCGTCGCGATCGCGCCCCGGCGGCAGGCGCTCGAGCAGCGACAGCGCGTAGGTCAGGCAGCGAATCGCCTCCTCGCTGGCCGACACTCGGCTCGCGACGGCGGCCGCCCGCTCGAGAAACGGCACGCCGCGCGCCGGGAGGCCGCCGCGATCGAGATGCGCCGCGATCGACGCGCTCACCTCGTCGAGCCGGTCGGCGAACAGCAGCTCCATGCCCTGCGCGATGCGACGATGGATCAGCCGCCGCCGCGCCGGCCCAATGCCGGCGTAGGCGACTTCGCGAATCCGATCGTGGCTGAAGTCCCAGCGCTCGTCCGCCTGGACGCGCACGATGTGACGGCGCCAGAGCTCGTCGAGCGCGCGAACGAGCGCGTCCTCCTCCAGATCGCTGGCGTGGGCGAGGATGTCGAACCGGAAGTCGCGCCCGACGGCCGCCGCGACCTCAGCAGCCGCGCGCGCCTCCTCCGAGAGTAGCGCCAGCCGCGCCGCGAGGACCGCCTGCACGCGCGGCAGCGCCGCTGCGCCGGGCTGCGCCGCCGCCTCCATGCGCCCGCGTTCGACGATGAAGAGCGGGTGCCCTTCGGTCTCGGCGAACGTCCGCGTCAGCGACGCGTCGTCCAGCGGGTGCTCGGCGACCTCGCCGGCCAGCTGGCCGGTCGCCGCCCGATCGAGGGGGCCGAGCGCAATCGCCGTCAGCAGGTCGTCGTGCTGCAGCTGACCGAGCAGCTGCCCCAGGGGCGCGTTGTCCTGTTCTTCCTCGGCGCGGACGGTGCCCACCACGAGGCAGGGCGATCCGGTCGCCGCGCGCAGGAAATACCGCAGCCATTCGATCGTGTCACCGTCGGCCCATTGCAGGTCGTCGAGGACGAGGACGATCGGCGCTGCCGCGCGAAAGACCTGCGTGAGCGCCTCGAAGAAGCGCAGGCGCTGCCAGCTCTCGAGCTGCGGCGCAGGCGCGGGAACCTCGGGACGGTCGACGAGCAGCTCCGGACGGATCCGCGCGACGTCCGTCATCCACGCGGTGTCCAGCTTCGCGAGGATCGGCCGCAGCCCCTCGCCCTCGAGCCAGGCAGCGATCGGCGCGTAGGCGAGGCGCCCTTCGCCTGCGTAGCACCGCGCGGTCATCGCGTGCACGCCGTTCAGGCCGCACCAGTCGATCAGCTCCTCGGCGAGTCTCGTCTTGCCGATGCCGGCCTCGCCGCGGATCAGGAACAGCCTCGGCCAGCCGCCGGACGCCGAACGCCACGCGACGAGCAGCGCCTGCCATTCCGCATGGCGGCCGACAAGCGGATACACAGCCGACCGCGGCGGCGGCTGGATGGCGGGCTCGACGGCCTCGTCGAGATCGAGCACCTCCCGGTAGGTCTGGCGCGTCGCCGCGCTGGGCTGGATGTCCAGCTCGTGCTTCAGCCGCGCCGCGCACTGCTGATAGACGTGCAGCGCGGTGGCGCGCTCGCCGCGGCGGGCGTGCGCACGCATGAGCGCGCACCACGCCGCTTCGTCCACCGGGTCGAGGCGAAGCAGCTGCTGCGCGCACGCGATGGCCTCGCCGAACGCGCGGTCGCGCTCGAGATTGACGAGCAGCCGGCTCAGCACGTCGCGCGCACGTTGCTGCAGCCGCTCGCGGTCCGCGTCGATCCACTCGGCGGCGCAGTCGGGCAGTAGATCGCCCGCATACAGGCGCGACGCCTCCTTCAGCGCCGCCGGATCGCCCTGCAGTCCCCGATCGGACGCCTCCTCGAAGGCGACGACGTCGACGGTCACATGCGGCGAGCCGCGCCACGCCAGCGTCCGCGATCCGCCGTCGATGAGCGACTCGAGCCCGGGCCAGCCCTCGCGAAGGTGGTGCAGCTCGCGGCGGAGATTGGTCAGCGACTGGGCGTCGGTGGACTCCGGCCACAGCGATGCCGCGACCCGCTGGCGCGTGACCGGGCCGCGGCGGCCGTGAACGATCAGAAAGGCAATCAGCTGCTGCTGCCGTACGCTCGGCTGTCGAGGCAGCGGCTGACCGTCTGCGAGCACACGAAACGTGCCGAGGAGCTCGACGCGAATGGCGGACGGGGCCACGAGGAAAGATTACACGCGATCCATGACGATGACGCTGTCCTCGGTGTCGAGGCTCCGGTGTCGACGGCAGCGGGGCCGGTATGCTGCGGCCGCCTGGGCATCCAGCGTGTCCCGGCTGACCTGGTTCGAGAAGCTCAGGGACGACCGTGGAGGAGCGGCTGCTGTGTCGGGCCAGTTACGGACGGACGTGTCGATGTCCGAGCCGTTCTCCGGCACGTTGGCCGAACGCCAGGCGTCCGTCTGGGGACCCAGGCCCCGCGTCTCGACCGCGACGCGGTGGCGTGCCTTCAGCTGGACCGCCCTCGTCGACTCGGCAATCGTGGACCCGCGTACGCTAGACTGCCGCCCATGCCGCTACCCCGACCGCCGCTCGCCGCGGCGGCGGTCGTCGCGCTCGCCGCTTCGACCCCTTCCGCCCCACGACGCGCCGAGGCCGAACGATCAAGGGAGCGAACGCCGCGATCGACGGACGCGCTCGAAGACAGGCTCCAGAATCGAACGGCGGAGGTCGTGTACGACATCCTGACGATGAAGGGCGGCACCGCGCCTCGCGTTCCTGCAGCGGTCGGCCGTCGAAGGGGACGGCGCGCCGACGGCCGGCTTGCAGCAGCCGCTCGCGGAGCAGGAGAAGGAGCGTTCGGCGCTCGAAGCCGAGGTCGGCCAGTTCATGACGGTGGACATCGCGAACATCAACACGCGTGCTGAACGGCTGGACGTGCCGCTGCTGGCAATCAAGCAGGGGCGGCGGTATTGAGGGAGATTGACACATCGTGCCACTCGACAAACTGAATCCTGCACTGGCCAGGGACGTCCACGCGCTCGAGCAGGAGGGCCGAGCGAAGGCGCCCGAGCGCGTCATCACCGGGTACGTGCCGCCGCGGCACGCGCGGGGACCGCGCTACACGCTGCGCGGCAGCGGCGGCGAGTTTCTGCGGATGAACTCGAACAGCTACCTCTCGCTGTCGCACCACGAGGCGCTGCTCGAGGCCGCCGACCACGCGACGAAGGCGTTCGGCGCGGGACCTGGCGCGGTTCGCTTCATCGACGGGACCGCATCGCCGCACGTCGCGCTCGAGGAGCGGATCGCGCGCTTCACGGGCCGGCCGGCGGCCAGGATCTTCAACTCCGCGTACACCACGGTGCTCGGGCTGTCGATGACCCTGTCGGGCCCCGACACCTTCTGGATCGGCGACGAGCTGAATCACAACTGCATCATCCGCGCGATGCGGATCGCGAACGTGCCGAAGGAGCAGCGCGCGATCTACAGGCACAACGATCTCGCCGATCTGAAGCGCCAGCTCGACGCCGTCCCCTCGTCCATCGGGCGCGTCATCGTCATCTTCGACGGCATCTTCAGCATGCGCGGCGACAACGCGCCGGTCGCCGGAATTCAACGCCTGTGCGAGGAGGCCCACGCGCGCTTCCGCGACGGTGTCGTCTCGGTGATGGACGACTCGCACGGCATCGGCGCGTACGGCGCGACCGGCCGCGGCACGGAGGAATTCGGCGACACCCGCGTCGACATCCTGGTGGGGACGTTCGGGAAGGCGTTCGGCGTCAACGGCGGGTTCGTCGCGGGCAGCGGCGAGCTCGTCGAGGCGGTGCGTCAGAAGGCCGACACCTACATCTACACGAACCCGCTCGGCGCCGGCGACGCGGCGGCGGCGCTGGCCGCGGTCAACCTCGCCGACGGTCCGGACGGCCGGGAGCGCCTGGCGAACCTGCAGGCGCGGACGCAGCAGTTCCGGGACGGCCTGCAGTCGCTCGGCCACGAGTCGATTCCCGGTCCGCATCCGATCGTGCCGCTGCTCGTGCGCGACACGGACCGCACCCGCACGGCCGTCCGGCACCTGTTCGACCACGGCATCCTTGCCGTCGGGCTCACCTTCCCCGTCGTCCCGCGCGGCGACGAGACGATCCGGTTCCAGATCAACGCGGCGCACACGAGCGCGGACATCGACGAGGTGCTGCAGGCCCTGAAGAGCGCGCACTAGTCGCGGGCGGGGCTCGAGGCCATCTAATCCAGGTCGCCATCGAGGTCCTGCCCGCCGCTCGTGGCGACAACGACAAGATCATCGCGGAGCGGATCGCGGGCAAGGGGGCCGGCTCCCGAGGCAGGCAAGAAAGGAACAACCCGGCGCAGGGAGAGGGATTCGAACCCCCGGTACCTTCCAGAGTCGGCCGTGAACGTGTGCGTGGATCATCAGGCTGTGTGCGATGTCGCAGCCGTCCTCTCATCTGCCGGGACGCGGAAGCGGACGGCGTCTTCCTTCCATGCCTTGAGACGAGGCAGGGCGTCACGGTAGGCGACCTCCGCGATCTCGGCGCCAAGGGGGAAGTCCGTCTGCCGGAATCGTTCGACCGGAGGCTGCAGATAGACGTCTGCGATTTGCCTGGCCGTGCGGCGTCGCGCGATGCCCGCGAACTCGATCGTGCGGAGCAGGATGTTGAAGAGATTCGGGACTTTCGGGCGCTCCTTCGCGAAGGGATTGACACGGTCCCACAGGGTCCGCCACCCGGACACGCCGAGACCGTAATCCGCCGTCATCGTTGCGTCGACGCCCGGCGACACATCCACCGCGATGACCTCCGCTCCGCGAGAGAACTCTTTCATGATCTCGACGGGCACGTTGTCTACGATGGCGCCGTCGACCAGCAGATCGCCATTCGCCACCACCGGCGGATAGAACACCGGCGCGCGGCAGCTGCTGAGGATGCCCTTGATCACCGAGCCGCGCCTGTGGACGTAGGGCTCTCCGCGCGTCAGGTTCGCCGAGACGAGAACGCACGGAAGCCATAGATCCTCCAGGTCGACGTCACGATTGCCGAAGACGGCGCGCATCGGACCGACCGCGCGATCGCCTCTCAAGAACGACACGATGGGGAGCGTCCTGCCGTGGCGAAGGCTGTCCATGAAGAGGTCGCAGGTGATCTTCGCGGTGTGGTCGGGACTGAAGCCGTACGCATGCGCCACCGCAATGGCGGCACCCACGCTGGTCCCCCCCACGTAGTCCACGGGGATGCTTAGTTCTTCGAGCGCCCGCAGCACTCCGACGTGACCGATCCCGCGGGCAAAGCCTCCGCCGAGTACCAGACCGATCGCCCGGCCGGCCAGCAGCCGGGCGAGACGGTCGATATCCAGATCCAGGCTCAACCGAATGTGGTAGTGATCGTCGAGATCCCGCGCATCCAACCAGCGGGCAGTCCCGGTCGGACGTTCCAACGACGAATGCAGGAGCACCAGGCTCGTCCGGGGTCGACGCAGCTCCGGCGTCGCCGCACGGATCTGCTGCTCGAACTCGCCCGCCGATGACGGCGCATCGGCTGCGGCTACGAGCAGAATCTGATCGGCCTGACGCACCGAGCGGCGGGTCCACGCAGACAGCGACGAGTCCGTTTGAAAGATGATGTAGTCGTGATCCTGCTCCAGCGTCGCCAGGCGCTCGATCAGGGCATCGTTGAAAGGGTCGTCGTCGCCGATGTCCGCGGCATCCGGCCTGGCGGTCAGGGCATTGAACGCCTCGCGGTCGAGGTGGAGCGCGCGGCCGAACTTCGCGAGCGACGCGCGCAGCCGGTCGCAGAATTCCCCCAGCTCCACGCCGGGAGATATGGGCACCACGGCCACCGTACTCAGCGGCTGCGCCGGACGCACCACCCGCAGCATCTGATCCTGCACACGAATCAGGATCAGGCGGGTCATGAGCGGCAGCAGCGCCCGGTGGTGTCTGGACGCCAGATCGTCGAAGGCAGCGCTCGGCAATCGGGCGAGGTTTGTGTCGCGGACCGCATAGACGGTTGCAGTGCGGCTCTTGCCTCCGAGAAGCGCCATCTCGCCCACGATCTCGTGTTTGCCCAGCTCCGCCACGATCCGCTCGTGCCCGCTCTCCTCCGTCACGACCACGCGAACGCGGCCGCCGACGACAAGATACAGCGCGTCGCCGGCCTCGCCTTGGCGAAAGAGGATCTGGCCGCTCTTCATCGAGATCGGCTCGAGCGCACCCTCGATGTCTCGAAGCACCAGCTCGTCCAGCGCACCAAAGAACTGGTTTCCACGAAGGGCGAGGCCGAGCTGCGACCGCCGCAGCCGGGCGGCCAACGCGTCCGTCAGGCTGGCGACGATCGAGGGATGCTTGCGCGCAATCTCATCGTAGGAACGCCGCGACAGTCGCAGGACGCTGGCATCGGTCCGGGCCACGACGGTCGCCGAGCGCGGCTGGCCCATCAGAAAGGCGACCTCGCCAACGATCTCGCCGGGTCCGCACTCGCCGATCCATGCCTCGTGCGGCCCCTTCATCGACAGACGGAGGGATCCGGATGCCACGACGTACAGGCTGTCGCTCAACTCCCCCTGCCGGATCAGCACGTCGCCGCTCGGGACGGCCACGATGTCCATCGCACGGGCCAGATCCGCGAGGATGGGATCGGGGAGTTGCTCGAAGAGGTCGACCGCCCGCAGGGTGTCCGTCGCGTCGCCGGACGGCATGGTTCAAGACCGGAGCCCGTCGGCCGACGACCCGTTCCATTTCGTGCGAAACAGCAGATCGGTCCAAGGAAACACCAGGCCGAAGTTGAAGGACGGACGCAGGTGATGATCGAGATGGTGGCGCTTCAACTCGTGGAAGAACGGAATCCGTTGCGTCCAGTTGGTCTCCACCTCGTGAATGGCCCGATGCAGCCAGACAAACAACAGGGCGTGGCACACGAACGTACACGCCAGCGCCGCCGCTCCAACCCAGTCGATCGCACCCACGGCGATCATGAGGGGAGCCCCCCAGGTGAAGTGTGTCATGGGCCACAGATCCATGACTTCGGGAGAGTTCACGCCGCGGTGGTGCTTGAGCACGTGCTGTTCGAACCGGCGGCGCATGAGGCGCGAGCTCCCCAGTGGACGGTGCATGGGGTAGCGATGGCCGACGTACTCGGCGACTGCCGTCACGAAGAGGGCAATGACGAGCCAACCTCCGACTCGGACGAGCAGAGTCATGAGCATGGCGTCTTCTCCACCCTTTGCTTCAACGACAGGCGACAGCGACGTTGGGAAACCATCGGCTCTCCGGGAGGCCGATGAAGTCCGACGTCCGGAGGTGTGCCCACGCTTCCGTCTCGTAGCCGTCGAGCGCACGAAGGGAGACGGGCGAGAGTCTGAATCAATTCGTACAGGATTGCAACCCTGACATGAGGCGTTCATGGCAATCGACACCGCACCGAACACCCTCCACGAAGCGATTGATCGTCGTCTTGGTGCGGAGCTAGACTGACGGACGCTTTCTCGCATCACCTGGGGGCTTTCATGCGCAATCCCGAAGCCACGCGGCTGCTGCGATACCCGATCGACGTCTACTCTGTCGGAGTCTCCGTGACCGTGCTGGTGCTGCAGGTGCTGGCGTGGTGGGGGATTGACGACGTCCGCTGGCTGGCGGTGGCCGTGGCGCTCTATCTGCCGCTTCAGAGCATGACGATCCCCATCACCCACAATCACTATCACGTGAGGACGTTCCTGCGGCGGCCGTTCAACCGGATCTTCGAGTTCATCCTCTTCTGGCAGAGCGGTCTGCCCAGCTTCGGCTGGGAGCTCAATCACAATCTCGGTCATCACAGGAACTATCGCAATCAGGATCTCTCCAGTCCGGATCACGATGAGTACTATTGGAAGGAGGCCAACGACCACACGACGCCGCAATGGATATACACGTTCCGCACGGCCGCGCTCTCACACTACTACGCTTATCGCAACGGCCGCCGCCGCCACCCTGCGCTCCTTCGAAAGTACCTGAGCGTGATGTTCGTCCATCTGGTCGTCCTCGGCGCGATGCTCGCCGTTCGACCGTTGAACACCGTCGTCGTTTTCATCGTGCCGATTGGCCTGATGATGCTGACCAACGCGTGGACCAGCTACTATCATCATGTGGGTTTGACG
>JBLMXQ010000088.1:0-7514 GCA_050257855.1 Betaproteobacteria bacterium
AGGCAGCGTTCATCTTCTGAGCGGTCTCGACACCGAGCGCAGGCATCACGTGAGTGTAGGTGTCCATCGTAACGCTGATTTGCTGATTTGGCTGTGGCCCAGTGTCTCCATCAGACACGCGTCCGTGCTCACCGCGCGCCCGGCGTCTGCCCCGCTGGCCAGCGTGAGGGTCGCACCGGAAATCATCGGCTCGCCGATCTCCCAGCCGTCGCGGAGGTTCCGTCGATGGTGAAGGTCGTGGAGGGCCCGATGTGCGAGGTGGCCCGGCCTATCACGCCCGAGTAGAGCGCCTCGACGGAGCAGCCGCCGATATCGAGGGCGGTCAGAACGCCGCTCGCGCCGACGACGCACGCCAGCGTCGTGGACGACCACCTCGCCACGGTCGTGACGTCCTGGCCGCTCCCTGTGGACATCACGGTCAGGGCATGCAGTTGGGCCGTCTCGCCGACGGAGAGCGTCTCAGGGAGGCCGCTGATGGAGAGCCCCGTGATGGTTGGCAGCGACGGCGACGATGGTGCGGTCGGGGCCTCGCTGCACGATACCGCAGCGATTGCCACAGCAATCATGAACGGCCGCACTTGCGCTCTCATGGTAGATGGTCGATGCTGGCGGCGGCGGTCGACGAGCACGGATTGTCGAACTGGACGTACACGTGATAGTCACCCGCCGGTATGATGACGTCGCCCCTCGGTCGAACGTCGAGTGCCTCGGTGCTTGCTTCCAGCCACACCTTCCCTCCTGACGACACGGTGAGCAGATTATTGGAGCCTCGGACTTCAGCGTAGAGGTGTCCCTCCCGATGGCTCGAGAACCCGTCCTCAACAAAGTCATTCTGGGTAGTGCAGCCCAATCCCGGGCTGTAATCGACGTGCACGCTGGGCACCGGCATCATGCCGATGTCCAAGGCGGTCTCCCGCGGGAGCTGCCTGATGATGTAGTCCAGATCGTCATATCCCGTCTTCTTGAATTGCAGTCGAAACCCTGGTGCCGCGACCGGCGGGAGAGTCACGTGACCCTGGGCATCGGTGAGGAATGTCCGTCCGTCCAGGGGGCCACCGACTGCCACGATCTGCGCGCCCGGCACGACCACGTTCTCGGTCGGAGCATTTTCGTGTACGGACGCCTCGATGAAATAGCCGCAGGAGAGCGAGGCGCTTGCCGACAAATCACCGAAGCGCGCCTGCAGCACGGCCGTGCCCGCGCCGACAGCTGATACGATCTCGTCTTCGGCGATCTTGCAGACGTCGGGCCGTGAGCTGCTCCAGAAAGCCTGCGCCGAGGCGTCGACATAGGTGCCGTCCTCGTAGCGCGCAATCGCTCTCACCTGCGCGGCCAATCCGATCTGCAGTGTGGCGGGCACCGCAACAATCTGGAGCTGCGTCCGGGTTGTGGGCGCGCTTGGCACGGTGGGTGTGACTGGTGAATTCACCGCGGAATGACTCGACGAGGTGCCGCTTCCGCAGGCGATCGCGCCCGTGCACAACACCAGACCGAAGGGGCGCACCAGCCACGAGAAGCGGACGGAGCTTCGCAAGGCAGCGGTCATGGTGATTCCGTCGCTGCAACCCCTCAAACAACGGTTGCGCGTAAGCTCATCGATGGGCAAGGCGTGTACCAGCCCCAGCCGATGTGGCCGCAGGCGCGCTCACGCTGTTCGCGTCGCGTGTGGCGCGTACGCCACATTACGGACGTGGCGGGAATGCCACAGGGGGCGGGTGCAATATGAGCCCGGAATAGAACAGATCGCGATCAACGCTGGCGAAGGGATGGGCCGACGAACGATGACGACTCGAACGCGAATGCCTCCCGGGTCGGCTCGAGCTGCGCGGCGACCGCCCTTGCGACTGCGAACATCATGCCCGCAAACAACAGCGTGTCCGCCACGAAATTGATAGCGGTCACCCGCTGCGGAACTCCCTGCGCCAGAATCAAATCCGGCCCGAACAGCCCGATCGCGAGCACGGTCATCAGGACTCCGACGACGGTGATCGCGGTCACGGCCGTTCTCCTGAAGAGCATTGCGGCGCCCATCGCCACGAGAACGGCGCCCGTGAGATAGGCGAGGACGTGCGGCAGCGGCACCCAGGCGGACGTCGGCCGCTGGTCAGGAACGCCGGGCGAGAACTGCGGATAGAGAATATTCTGCAGCCCGAAGAAGATGGCGACCGCGGCCGTCCACAGCCTCAACGCCAGCGCCAACCTGTCGGAACGCCTCGCGAGTTGGACTTCGTAGGCGAAGACGCAGAAGGCGCCGACCGCATACGTCCCCTCGCGGAAGGGGAAGATCCAGACGATCCGGACTCCGGGATTCTTCATTGCGCTGGGCACGTACAGCAGCGCCACGAACAGCGCAAACAACAGCGCCAGCAGCGGCGCCGACCACCGCATCCCTCGTCGGGTCACGAAGCTCAGCGCCGCCGCAAGCAGACAGAATCCCACCAGGTACGTGATGGGCAGGCGTAGCGGCAGCCACGTTGGAACCAACCGTGAGAAATCGCGGGCCTGGGTGAAGTGTTCGCCTGAGAACGTCGCCAGCGCCGCCGCGATGAAGAACGGTCCAAGCGCCAGCACCCTCGCTCGCCCGCTCGTACGTGAAGGCAATAGATCGCGGCGATACATGTAAAGGCCGCCAGCGAAGGCGCTCAGTCCCAGGACGGACGGCCAGATCACAAGTGGAGACATGCCTCACCCCAGGCGGTATCTTCGCTCACATCGGCCGGCTGCCGAGAGGCCGGCGCGGCAGTCACGCCGCCGTCCGCAGCTGGTTGATCCGAGCCAATCGCGAACGCATGTCCGGATATGGTATCGCTGCGCGAGCCCGGCGGGCAGCCAATCGTGCTTAAATCAGGGCGGAGGGAGCGCATCGTGGCCGATTCGACATCGAGACGACTCATCAGCTCCGGATCGGAGTTCGAGAAGAACATCGGATATTCGAGAGCGGTCGTGCAGGGCGACTGGGTGTTCGTCTCGGGCACGACCGGATTCGACTACGCGACGATGACGATTTCCGACAGCATCGTCGAGCAGACGGAGCAGTGCCTGAAGAACATCCAGAGCGCCCTGACACAGGCCGGCGCCAGCCTGCGCGACGTGGTCCGGGCCACCTACGTGCTGCCGAACCGCGACGATTTCCCGAGCACCTGGCCGGTGCTGCGGAAGTACTTCGGCGACGTGCGGCCGGCGTCGATGATGATCTCGGCCGGCCTCGCCGATCCGCGGATGAAGATCGAGATCGAAGTGACGGCGATTCGGACGTCGCACGCGTGACCTCATGCACCGCCTGCACGGGATCCTGCGCGTCTTCGGCTGGCTGCCGGAGTCGAATCGGCCAGCCGGCAACCGCCCGTGGTCGGGCACTTGTCTGTTCGAGAACGTCGCGGGGAGAGCGACGGCCTGACGACCGGACCGGGGACCGCGAACGCGCGTTCCGTTCACGACAGTGCGGCCACGATCGCCTCCACCGACCGATCGACGTCCGCGTCCGTCGTCGACCAGTTCGAGACCGAGATCCGCATCGCGTCCACGCCGTGCCAGCGGGTGCCGCCGGCCCAGAGCACGCCCGAGGCCTGCACGCGGCGGATCATCTGCTGCGTGGCTTCGTCCGCACCATCCGCCGCGCGCACCCGCACGAGCACCTGATTCAGTACTACGTCGTTGAGAATCTCGAGCCGTGGATCGCGGACGAGCTGCCCGGCGAACCGTCGCGCGAGCCGGCAGCAGCGGTCGACGAGATCCTCGACGCCGCGACGGCCCAGCGACCGCAGCGCCGCGTAGACCGCGAAGCCGCGCGCGCGCCTGGACGACTCGGGCACCCAGTCCATCCCTTCGCGCGGCTCGCCCGAGCGCACGAGGTACGCCGCGGCCATGCTCATGGCGGCGCGGTGCGCGGCCGGGTGCTTCACGAACACGAGACCCGAGTCATACGTGACGTTCAGCCACTTGTGCGCGTCGGTCGCCCACGAGTCCGCGGCCTCGACCCCCCGCACGTGATGCCGCAGCGATCCGCTCGCCGCCGCCCACAGCCCGAACGCGCCGTCGACATGCAGCCAGGCGCCGCGCGCGCGGGCGATCGGCGCGATTCGATCGAGCGGATCGAACGCGCCGCTGTTCACGTTCCCGGCCTGCGCGCAGACGATCGCCGGGGCGTCGGAGGCCGCGAGCGCCTCGGCGAGCGCGTCCGGCCGCATCCGCCCTTGATCGTCGGCTGCCACGCGCACGACCTCGCGCGTGCCGAACCCCAGCATGCGCAGCGCGGCGAGCACCGAGACGTGCACCTCGTCGCCGACGACGATCTGCAGACGCGGCGCACGCTGCAGGCCGTCGGCCTCGACGTCCCAGCCGGCACGCCGCAGCATCTCGTGGCGCGCGGCGGCCAGCGCGGTGAAGTTGGCGAGGTGGCAGCCGCTGGTGAAGCCGACGCTCGACTCGCGCGGCAGCCCGAGGACCTCGAGCAGCCACTGCGCGGCGACTTCCTCGGCCACGGCTGCGGCCGGCGAAGAGACGTACAGGCTCGCGGATTGATCCCACGCCGTCGCGAGCCAGTCGGCGGCGGCCGCCGCGGGCAGCGCGCCGCCGGTCACGAAGCCGAAATACCGCGGTCCGCTGGTCGTGACCAGCCCGGGTTCCGCGGCGCGCGCCAGCGCCTCGATCACCACCGCCGGATCCTGAGGATCGTCCGGCAACGGGCCGCCGAACGCCTGTCGCAGCGCCTCCAGATCGGGCGAGGGCCAGACCGGACGACCGGCACGCGAGCGTACGTAGTTCCACGCGAGGCCGGCCGCACGGTCGAGCGCGGCGAGCGTCACTTCGTCGAGGGTGAGCACTGTGTCTGGAGTCATGTGATGATCCCGTTCTCGAAAGCCGGTTCCGGACAACGCCCGGGCCTGGTCATCGTACCGCCGTCGCGCGCTCGCCGCTGGAGGCCGCCGTGCGCCGGCCCGCCTGGGGCCGCGGCACCAGCATCGGCACGCGCTGACGGTACGCCGCGTACTCCGCGTGGGTGTCGGTCAGGTCGCGCTCTTCGAGCTGAATGGCGACGAGGATGTAGCCGGTCGTGGCAACGGCGAACACCAGGTGCGTGATGGTCATCGTCGGCGCCGCCCAGAAGGCGAGCAGGAAGCCCAGATAGAGCGGGTGGCGCACGTAGCGGTAGAAGCCGGGGGTGACGAAGCGTTCCGTCCTCGGCGCGGCGCCGCGCCAGTAGTCCCACACCTGGCGCAGGCCGAACAGATGGAGATGATCGATGAGCAACGTGGACGCGAGCACCATGAGCCACCCGGCGGCGGATATGGCGTAGGCCGCCATGCGGAGCAACGGCGGTGTCATGTCCCACACGACGCCGCCGAGCGGCCGCCACTGCCAGAACAGGAGCGCCAGGGCGGCGCTCGCGGCGAGCACGAACGTACTCCGTTCGACCACCGGCGGCACGATCCGGGTCCACCGGCGCTTGAACGCCGGCCGCGCCATCACCGAGTGCTGGACGGCGAACAGCGTGAGCAGCACGAGGTCGATCGCGAGCGAGACCGGCCAGGACCCGGCCGGGGCCGAGTCGATCGCATGAGGAACCCCGACGTTGCTGACGAACCCGATGGCATAGAGGAACACGACGAAGAACGCGACGTAGCAGACGATCCCGTACAGGAGAGCGAGCACCCTTCCTCTCATGTCATACTCCTTTCGCGGCCGGCTCTCCGGCTGCGGGGAGATAGCCTAGGAGGTGGGCCGGGCGCAGGTCCCGGGACTGCGCCGGGAATCTCGAGAGATTTTTCCGGGAACGGGGCGTGGCCGCGGGGGACGCGATGGACCAGGGCGTTCGCTTCGACGGGTTCCGGTTCGACGCGCAAACGGGCCGGCTGTGGGCCGGCGAGCGCGAGATCCGCCTCACCCCCCGGGCGGCGGCCGTGCTGTCGGTCCTCGTGACGCACGCCGGCCAGCCGGTCTCGAAGGAGGACCTCTTCGCGACGGTCTGGCAGGGCGTCGCCGTGGGCGACGACGCGCTGACCACCTGCATCCAGGAACTGCGTCGCGCGCTCGAGGACGACGCGCGGCAGCCGCGGTTCATCGAGACGCGCCACCGGCGGGGCTACCGGTTCGTGGCGCAGGTCGCGCCGGCGACCGACAGCCCGGCCGCCATGCCCGAACCGGATACGCACCTCTCGGCGGTCGCCGTCCTGCCGTTCGCAGACATGAGCCCGGGCCGCGATCAGGGCTATCTCTGCGAAGGGCTGGCGGAGGAGCTGATCAACGCGCTCGCGCAGATCGACGGGCTGCGCGTCGCGTCCCGGACGGCGTCGTTCCGGCTGGGCAAGACCGGGACCGACCTCCGCGAGGTGGGGCGCCAGCTGGGCGTCGGCACGCTGCTCGAGGGGAGCGTCCGCACGGCCGCCAATCGCCTGCGCCTGACGGTCCAGCTGACCGAGGTGGACACCGGCTATACGCGGTGGTCGCAGCGCTTCGACCGGACGCTCGACGACCTCTTCGCCATCCAGGACGAGATCGCGCGCAGCGTGACGGCGTCGCTGCGCGGCGGGGCGCTGAGCCGCCGCGAGCAACAGGCGCTGGCGCGGCCGCAGACCGACGCGACCGCATACGAGTACTACCTGCGCGGCCGGCAGCACCTGCCGCGGATGTCCCGGCCGGATCTCGAGGAGAGCGGCGATTGGTGCGAGCGCGCGATTGCCGTCGATCCGGGCTACGCGCCGGCCTGGGCCGGCCTCGCGATGGCGCGCGCGACGTTGTACGAGTGGTTCGGCGGCCGGGCCGACGACCTCGCGGCCGCCGAGCGCGCCAGCAGCCGCGCGCTGGACCTGGCGCCGGATCTGGCCGACTCGCACGTCGCGCGCGGGCTCGTGCTGTCGCTCAGCGGGCGCTACGGCGGCGCGGCGACCGCCTTCGAGCGGGCCGCCGCGCTGAACCCCCACCTGTTCGAAGCCTACTACTACCACGCCCGGAGCAGCTTCGCCGCGGGCGCCATCGAGGCGTCGGCGAATCTGTTCGGCCGGGCCGCGGACGTCCGGAAGGAGGACTTCCAGAGCCCGATGCTGCTCGCGCAGTCGCTCCGGATGCTGGGGCGGCGCGACGAGGCGCTGGAAGCGGCGCGCGAGGGGATCCGGCGTGCCGAGCTCGCGCTGACGCTGAACCCGGTCGACGGGCGCGCGCTCTCGCTCGGGTCCGGGGCCCTCTTCCTCGACGGCCAGGTGGCGCGCGCCATGGCGTGGTGCCGGCGCGCGCTCGAGCTGTACCCGGACGACGTCAGCACGCTCGTCAACGCGGCCTGCCTGCATGCGAAGGCGGGGCAGAAGGAAGAGGCGCTGGCGCTGCTCGAGCGGGTGTTCGCCCGCGGGTGGGGCAAGCGCGACTGGGTCGAGCACGATCCCGACTACGACATCCTCCGCGACGACCCGCGGTTCGCGAAGCTGCTCGCCGGGCTCAGTTGAGCGGCCCCGCTCGAGATCGTCGGGAACGTCCTGATCTTGAGTGGATTCCTGGCGGCCAGATCGCGGGTCGTGGCCCGG
>JBLMXQ010000089.1:0-19739 GCA_050257855.1 Betaproteobacteria bacterium
CATGTTTTCCCTCCTCATGGGAAATAACGATGAATTGGTTTCTGCACCGCTTCAGCGGTGCCGGCCGGACGTATCGCAACGGGTGTGCCGTGTTGAAATAAGCGATTTCTGGCCTGAATACGTCCGGCCTCCGAGCGGAGGCGTGGGGATCCGAGCCGTAGCTCCAACTCCTGGAGGCGCAGCGCCAACCTGCGAGCCCTGCCTCCAGAGCCGGCCGTGGGGCCCTCTATGGCTTCAGGTCGTGATGGCGGAGGAAGTCCATGAAGCGCTGGTAGTCGGTCCCCGGGAGGCGAAACGACTCGATCATGCGCCGGTAGTTTCCCCCGACGTCGGCGAGCCCTTTCCGGATGATGGTCTTCACCTGCTCGCGATTCAGGTCGCGCTCCATGAACGGCTCGTAGACGAGCCGCCAGAAATCGCCTTCGGCCGTCAGGCGCGCGTACAGCTCCAGATCCCGATCGACTTCGCGTTTCGGCGCCGGGGGAGCCGGCGGGACCGGGGCGGGCTGGTCCACGCCGCTCGTCTGCTCCGCCTTCGCCATCTCGCTGGCGAAGTCCTCCGGCTCGATCAGATCGGCGTCGGCCATCGCGTAGCCCATGGTGACCAGGCTGGTCAGCTGGCGGACGTTGCCGGGCCACGAGTACCCCTCGAGCAGCCGCAGCGACGCCGCCGAGAACCGCTTCGCGACGCCGTACTTGCGCGCGAGATTGAGCAGGCGGTAGTCGATGATGAGCCGCCAGTCGTCGCCGCGATCCCGCAGCGGCGGCACGGCCAGCTGGAAGTACCACAGGCGGAAGAGCAGGTCGTAGCGGAACTGATTGGTGACGACGAGCGTGTTGAGCGACCGGTTCGTCGCCGAGACGACGCGCACGCTGGCGGAGCGGGCGCGGGTGGCGCCGAGCGGCTTGAATTCGCCCACCTGGAGCGTGCGCAGGAGCATGGCCTGTGCGGTCAGGTGCAGGTCGCCGACTTCGTCGAGGAAGATCACGCCGCCGTCGGCTTCCTCGAACGCGCCCTTGCGGTCGGCGATTGCGCCCGTGAAGCTTCCTTTGGTGTGGCCGAACAGCTCGCTGACCGTCAGGTTGGCGTCCTGGTGCTGCGGGCAGTTCACCGAGACGTAGGGGCGTCCCGGGGGCGTCCCGAGCAGGTAGACCGCCTGGGCGACCCCTTCCTTGCCGACGCCGCTCTCGCCGGTGACCAGCACCGGTTCGTGGTAGCGGGCGAACTTCTCGAGCTTCGCCTGCAGTTCGACGAACCGCGGCGAGAGGCCGACCATCTCGATGGCCCGCGCCTCGCCCCAGCGCTGGATGGACAGTTCGCGGACGCGCAGCGCCCGGTCCGTCATGAACTGCGCCGGATCCACCACGTCGGCGAGGGCAGACCGGTACGTTCCTGGCGGTTCGATATTCATCATCACGAGATGTGCGCTGACGACGCAGGCGCCGCGGCCCGGAGCGCGCGTTGCGGACGCTGCGGGAGCAGCGCGGCTGTCATCGGCGCCGCTGCGCCGCCGCCGGACGTCAGATCACCGTCGAGCCGGCCGAGGTCACGCGCAGCTGGTAGTTGACGTGATTAATCGACGCGCACGGTATCAGGAATCCGGACGCCTCGATGAAACGGTGTTCCCCGGGCTGCAGGTCACCGGCGTAGTAAACGATGCTGCCGATTTGCTGGCCGGCCGCGTCCATTGCGGCAAAGGTGATGAGGACGTGCGTCGGTACGCTGTTGTCGTTGGCGATGGTTCCCGTCACATGGCAGCAGCAGACCGTCGGATCGAGCTGGCCGGAGAGGCCTTTGACGGTCGGCTTCTGCGATGTCTGCCAGCCCGACGGCGTGTCGATTCCCGGCGTAAATGAGATGTTCTTGAGAGACGGTCCCAGCGGCACGCCGCTGCAGGCGATCAGGCTCGACGCCGCGACCGCGACGAGAAGGGCCGGCCAGCGGAGTCCGATGGCATCGAGGAATATCCTGCGCATGGCTGTCGTGTGGCGAAACACTAACACAGCTTCGGACCGAGCGACAAGGCAGGTTGCCTTGCCTCGCCGGGCCGCCGGATTCCCGGGTTGCGCGACAGGGAAAGTTTGCTACAATCCGTGGCCCAACCACCATCACAGTCGCGTGCGCTCGGAACGACGTCGAGGCGCGTCGGTGCGTCGGTGTGGTTGCCGCCGAGCGGCGCCGCTGTGCCGCGTCGCGCGGCCGATCCGGTTGTCGACTGCGGACAGGGAGCTTGAGTCATGAGGAACCACCCCCTCGGAGCGGCATGTGCTGCCGTGTTGATCGCGCTCGGTCCAGCCTGCGGCATGGCGGCCGCGCAGCAGCCGGCCGCGCCCGCGCAGCAGCCGGCCGCGCCGCCCGCGGCCGCGGCGATTCCCCCGGCGCCGGGCGAGCCGGCGCCGATCATCCAGTTCGATCCGCAGGGCATCGACCTGCTGGAAGCGGTCCGGCTCACGCTCCAGCACAACACCGACATCCGGCTCGCCGAAACCAGCGTGCAGCAGGCCTCGGGCGTCGCCCAGGAGCAGAGCGGCACCTTCGACACGTCGCTCCTCGCCAACGGCGGCTACAACTACCAGCGGCAGGAGCTGACGTCTTCGGCGAAGCTGTCGGAATCGCTGAAGCGTTCGCAGCTGACCCACGAGCGGGACCAGCAACGGGTCACTCTCGATCACCTCCAGAGTCTGGTGGCCGATCTTCAGGCCGTGAAGAACGTGCCGGCCGGGCCGGCCCAGCTCGCGGCGCTCGCTCAGCTCGATCCCAGCACGGCGGCGAACCTGCAGATGCTCGACGCGCTCGCGAAGAACAGCGGCGACCCGACCCTGCAGCGGCAGCTGCAGGACATCCGCAACGGGCTGATTACCGACACCATCAACAACGCGCAGGCGGGGATCGGGCAGGCGGAGTCGGCCTACAACCAGCTGAGCTCGCTCGTGACGACGCTCGGGGCGTCGCCGACGCAGGAGTTCTTCTTCAACGGCAGCGGCAACGTCTCCCTGGATCGTCTCTTCCGCAACGGCATCAGTTTCTCGCCGTACTTCAACGGCACGAACAACGGCACGAACTACGTCAACAAGCCGTTCAGCGTCGACTTCGGCGGCAAGGGCGTGTACACGCTGTACACGTTCAAGAGCGGCTTCAGCGCGACGGTGCCGCTGGCGCGCGGCCTCGGCGCCGCGGCCGTCGCGGCCCCCGAGCGCTCGAGCCTCCTGAGCGAGCAGGCCGCCACGTTCGACGCGCGGCAGCAGGCATCCGCCAGCGTGCTCCAGACGATCAACGCCTACTGGAACGTCCGCGCCGCGCAGGAGAACGTCGCCATCGCGCAGCGCTCGGTCGACCTGCAGGGGCAGATCGTGCAGCTGACGCGCGGGACGATTGCCGCCGGCGATCTGCCGGCCGTGGAGCTGGCGCGCGTGCAGGCGAGCGAGGCGCGCGCGATGGCGCAGCTGCGCGACGCGGAGCGGGCGCTGCACGAGGCCCGCGTCGCGCTCGCGACGTCGATGGGCGTCAGCGCGAGCGACGACGATGCGACGCTTCCGAAGGCGCGCGACGCGTTTCCCGCTCCGCCCGATGCCGCGGCGCTGAGCGATCAGCGCCTGGCGGCGCTCGCCTCGAGCGCCGTGCAGCAGCGCCTCGACGTCGTGGCCGCCGCGCGGCGTCAGGACGCGGCGAACGTCCTCACGCGCGGGGCGCGGCTCAACCTCAAGCCGCGCATCGACTTCACCGGCGGCACGTGGTACACGGGGCTCGACGAAGCGGTCGTCTCGTCGGCGCTCAAGCGCTGGGTCGGGCCCAGCTACGACCTCTCGCTCGACATCGAGAAGCCGTTCGGCAACAACCTGCTGCGCGGGCAGTACGTGCAGGCGCAGGCCGGCAGCGCCAGCTCGGAGATCGCCGCGATCGATCTGCAGCGCCAGGTGCGCCTGAACGTCGTGCGCACCGTCCGCACGCTGTCCGAGGCGACCGAGCGCGTCAAGGAGGCGCAGGCCGCGGTCAACTTCTACGACCAGACGATCCAGTCCGAGATGGACCGTTACCGCATCGGCGAGGTGACGCTCATCGACACGATCACGACCGAGGGTCAGCAGGCCGACGCGCGGCGCGCGCTCGTGGCGGCCCAGGCGGATCTCGCCCAGCTGATCGCCGACCTGCGGTTCCAGACCGGCACGCTCGTCACCGATCCTGCCGCCCCGGCGCCGCAGAACTTCGTGACCGTGCCCCAGGAGTAGGCGATCGCCATGATCCCGACGCTTCGCACGCCCATCGCACGCGGCCTTCGGCGAATCGGGCCGCTGGCCGCCGGCGCCCTGCTCGTGGCCGCCCGCTCCGCCTCGGCGCAGCTGCCGCCGGTCCCGGCCGGTCCGGCGATCGGACAGCCGCCGGCGCTGACGACGCCGACGGTCTCGCTCGCCGAGGCCGTCAGGCTGACCATCGCGAACAACCCGCAGATCAAGTTCGCCACCGAGAACGTCCGGTCGAGCGCCGGCCAGCTGCAGCAGTCCACCGGCGCCTTCGACTGGACGCTGCACCTGACGCCCGCCTTCACCTACAACAACGCCGCGCTCGCGCCGTCGGTCCGGACCAACGAGTACAACCGCCGCCTCAAGCTGCAGGCGACCGCCACGGCGTTCGGCATCGTCAACCGCGCGCTGCTCGATTCGCTCAAGACCCTCGGCCCGCGGCCGCCGCGCTGTCCGCTGCAGTTCGCCTCGACGAGCGACGTCATCAACGATCAGGTCGATCCGCTGGCCATCACGTTTCCCGATCTGAAGGGGTTCGAGAACACCCGCTTCACCTTCGACGGCCCCATCCGCGACACGCTGCAGCAGTTCAAGAACTCGGGCGTCTGCGGGCCCGCGGACGACATCGGGTCGACCACCGGCCTCATGCTGACCGAGCTGCAGAAGATCCAGAACACGACGTTTCGCGCGCTGGCGGGCTCCGGGCTGGTGGAGGCGACGGTCACGCTCGAGCAGGCCCCGAACGAGATCGTCGCCGTGACGCAGCAGATTGCGCAGGCGGCCGCCACGCAGGCGTCGAACGCGCTCGGGCGGCTCGGCGTCGTGCCGCGCGACGAGGTCGTCACGAGCGGCACGCTCGACACGTCGTTCGGCCGGCTGTTCCGCAACGGCATGAGCGGCAGCTTCAACCTGCATTTCCTGACGAGCGCCGACAACTTCAAGGACAAGTCGCTCGATCCGAACTTCGGCGGGCTCGGCCGGCCGATCAAGTTCGCCGGCTCGGTGTTCGGCACGCTGACCTTTCCGCTCGCGCGCGGGCTCGGCATCGCCACGTCGGCGCCCGAGCGCGCCGCCCGGCTGACGCTCAGCGCCGACACCGACCAGCTGCGCCAGTCGACCTCGGAGGAGGCGCTGCGCACGGTGCTCGCGTACCTTCAGCTCGTCGGCGCGCAGCAGAACGTCCAGTCGCTCGAGGAATCGGCCACGCGGCAGGGCCAGATCAACAACCTCACGCAGCTGCGCGTCAACAGCGGCGACGTCCCGGCCGTCGAGCTCCAGCGCACGCAGGCGCGGGCGGCCAGCGTCCGGACGGCGCTGAGCCAGGCGCGGCAGGCGGTGATCGACGCGCGCATGTCGCTGGCCGAAGCGATGGGGATCGACGTCGCCACGATGGCGAACGCGCCGCTCGCCGCCGACACGTTTGCCGAGTCGCTCGGGACTCTCCCCGACGTCAAGGCGATGATCCCGCTCGCCCTCTCGACGCGGCCCGACGTCCGCGCGCTCACCTCGCTGACGAACGCGGCCAGGCTGCTCGAGCAGGGCGCGTTCGCGAGCGCGCGGCCGCGGCTCGACCTGTCGCTCAAGGCGGGCATGTCGAGCTTCTACGACGACCTGACGTTCTACACCCTGCCCGACGAGGTGAACCCGATCTTCACCGAGCTCGAGCAGCCCGCGCCGCCGCAGCCGTCGACCGGCGCGGTGCCCTTCGGGTCGCTCACCGGGTTCTACCGCGCCTTCGTCGATCGCCAGTGGCGGCCGCTCTTCTCGGTCAACCTCGTGCTCAATCTGCCGTGGCGCAACAACGCGCTCCGCGGCCGCGCCGCGCAGGCCGAGTCCTCCCGGGCGCGCTCCGAGGTGCAGCAGCAGGACCTGACCCGCGTCATCCAGGAGAACGTGGTCGGAGAAGTCGGCGCGCTGCGGCGCGAGGCCGCCGCGATCGAGCGCCAGCAGGCGGCGGTCCAGTCGTCGCAGCAGACGCTCGACGCGGAACTGCAGCGGTTCCAGCAGGGCGACGTCACGCTGATCGACACGCTGCTGACCGAAGAGAACCTCACCAACGATCGGCTCTCGCTCGTCAATCTCTGGCAGCAGTACCTGGCGCAGGTCGCGCGGCTGAAGTTCGAGACCGGCACGCTCGTCTCGTTCAACGGGCCCGACATCACACCGGACCAGGTCCGCTTCGATCCGACCCAGTTCGTCCGACGCTGACCGCACCAGATCCGAGGCGTTATGGGAGAGGAACTGTTTCGCAAGAGCGCGCTCGACAAGCTCGCGTCGCCCGAGCGCCTCGACGTGTTGATGGAGGTGACGTCGCCCAAGGGGTGGCTGGCGCTCATCACCATGGGCGCCGTGCTCGCCGGCGTCCTCGTCTGGTCGATCTTCGGCAGCATCCCGGAGCGGATCGACGGCCAGGGGATCCTGATCCGCGGCGGCGGTCTGCGCCAGCTGCGCGCGAGCGGCGACGGCACGCTCGTCAAGTTCGCCGTGCAGCTGAACGACGAGGTCAAGGTCGGCCAGGTCGTCGGCCAGATCTCGCAGATCGGCTCCGCCGAGGAGATCAAGGCCGCCCAGGCCGACCTCGACCAGGCGCAGCGCGAGTACGAGACGTCGAAGGCCGAGGACGAGGCGACCATCGCCGGCATCGAGTCCAACATCGCCGGGCAGCAGGCCGACCTGCGCCGCACGCAGCTGCTGCGGCAGAAGGCGGCCGAGGACGTGAAGCGGCTGAGCGACTCGCTCGCCAAAGGCCTCGTCACGCGCAACCGCGTCGAGCAGGCGGAGCGCGATCTGTCCTCGCAGGAAGCGTCGATCACCGGGCTGAACGCCCAGATGAACAGCCTGCGCGCGCAGATCCGGTCGGTACAGCAGCGGATTCGCGCCAAGCTCGACGCCGTCGACCAGGCGAAGCTCAAGCTCCAGCGCATGACCGCGACCGAGAAGTCGTACGCCGAGGTCACGAGCACGGTCGACGGCCGCGTGGTCGAACTCAAGAAGCGGGTCGGCGACCACGTCGCCAACGGCGAGGTCGTGGCCACGATCGAACCGCCGTCGTCGGCGATCGAGCCGATCGTCTACATCAACTCGTCGAGCGGCAAACGCATCCGTCCGGGCATGGAGGCGCAGATCTCGCCGACCACCGTCCGCCGCGAGGAGTACGGCTTCATGCGCGGCGAAGTCCAGACGGTCGGCGAGTATCCGGTCACGCCTGATGCCGTGAAATCGGTGACCGCCAACGACCAGCTCGCGCAGGAGCTGATCGCCTCGGGGACCAAGATCGAGGTCCACGTCCAGCTCAAGCGGGACGCGAATACGACCAGCGGCTACGCCTGGTCCTCGTCGGGCGGACCGCCGTTCAAGATCGACGGCGGCACGCGCCTGACCGTATCGGTCGTCGTCGATCGCAAGGCGCCGATCTCCTACGTGCTCCCGATCAGGATGTTCGGAGGGTAGGGTGCCGGGGACCAGTACCGCTCCGCCACCGCAGCCGCCGGCGCCCGAGGCCGCCGCGGCCGCGCCGGCGTCCAAGCCGAAAGCGATTCCCAAGCCGCCGAACAAGAGGGTCGTCACGCCGACGATCCTGCAGATGGAGGCGGTCGAGTGCGGCGCCGCCGCGCTCGCGATGGTCCTGGCCTACTTCGGGCGCTGGGTGCCGCTCGAGGAGCTGCGCCAGCAGTGCGGCGTGTCGCGCGACGGGAGCAAGGCGAGCAACGTGCTCAAGGCGGCGCGGGCGTACGGCCTCGACGCGAAGGGGTACAAGTACGAAGCGCTCGAGAAGCTGTACGAGCAGCCACTCCCGGCGATCCTCTTCTGGAATTTCAACCACTTCGTCGTCCTCGACGGCTACAAGAACGGCCAGGTCCACCTGAACGATCCGGCGCAGGGACCGCGGATCGTCACGCTCCCCGAGCTCGACAGCTCGTACTCGGGCGTCGTCCTCGTCTTCACGCCCGGCAAGGACTTCAAGAAGGGCGGCAGCCCGCCGAGCATGATTCCGGCCCTGCGGCGCCGCCTGACCGGCTCCGAGATGGCGCTGGCCTTCACCGTGTTCTGCGGGCTGTTCCTGGTCATCCCCGGCCTCGTCATCCCCACCTTCACCCGGGTGTTCATCGACGACTACCTCGTGCGCCAGCAGGGGTGGATGGTGAAGTACCTGCTGTGGTTCATGGTGGGCACGTTCGTCGTGCAGGGCGTACTCACCTGGCTGCAGAAGTACTACCTGCTGCGCCTGGAGACGAAGCTCGCCCTCGGGACGTCGAGCGACTTCTTCAATCACATCCTCAGGCTGCCGGCCGCGTACTTCGGCCAGCGCTTCGCGGGCGAAATCGGATCGCGCGTGCAGATCAACGACCACGTGGCCAAGGTCGTGTCGGGCAAGCTCGCGTCGACGATGATCGACCTCGTGATGACGCTCTTCTACGCCGTGCTGATGTGCCTGTACAGCGTCAGCCTGACGGCCATCGTCGTCGCGATCGGCATGCTGAACATCGTCGCGGTCAAGCTCACGGGCCGCATGCGCGTCGACGCCAGCCGCCGTCTCATGCAGGACAAGGGCAAGCTGATGGGCGTCGGCATGAACGGCCTGCAGATGATCGAGACGATCAAGGCGACCGGCTCGGAGTCCGAGTTCTTCGCGCGGTGGGCCGGGTACCACGCGAAGTCGGTCAACACCCAGCAGTTCCTGCAGGTGCTCTCGCAGATCTCGTCGGCCATTCCGACGCTGGTGCAGACGCTGTCGACGGCGGCGGTGCTCGTCGTCGGCGGCCTGAAGGTGATGAACGGCGACCTGACGGTCGGCATGCTCGTCGCCTACCAGACGCTTCTCAACAGCTTCATGCGGCCGCTGAACACGTTCGTCCAGTTCGGCTCGACGCTGCAGGAGCTGCAGGCCGACATGAACCGGCTCGACGACGTGCTGCGCTATCCCGAGGACAAGCAGTACGCGCAGGATCGCAAGAGCCTCCCGTACGACCCGAGCGTCGTGAAGCTGTCCGGCCTCGTCGAGCTGAAGAACGTGACCTTCGGGTACAACCCGCTCGACGCGCCGCTCATCGAGGACTTCAGCCTGCGGGTCGAGCCGGGGCGCCGCGTCGCGCTCGTCGGCTCGAGCGGCAGCGGCAAGTCGACCGTCGCCAAGGTCATCTCCGGCCTGTACGAGGCGTGGAGCGGCGAGATCCTGTTCGACGGCGTCCCGCGACAGAAGATTCCGCGCGACCTGCTCGTCAACTCCGTCGCCGTCGTCGATCAGGAGGTGTTCCTCTTCGGGGGCAGCGTCAACGAGAACGTCACGATGTGGGATTCGACGATCCCGGTCCAGCGCGTCGGGCACGCCTGCAGGGACGCGGCCATCGACGAGGTCATCGAGGCGCGCGAGGGCGGCTACAAGTCGCCGGTCCAGGAGGGCGGCGGCAACTTCAGCGGCGGACAGTGCCAGCGCATCGAAATCGCGCGCGGTCTGGTCGGCGAACCGACGATCATGATCCTCGACGAGGCGACCAGCGCGCTCGATCCGACGACCGAGGTCCACATCGACGAGAGCCTCCGCCGGCGCGGCTGCACGTGCATCATCATCGCGCATCGTCTGAGCACGATTCGCGACGCCGACGAGATCATCGTGCTCGAACGCGGCAAGATCGTGCAGCGCGGCACGCACGACGACATGAAGGACGCCGACGGGCCCTACCGTCGTCTGATCGGCCTCCACTGAACGGGATTCCTTGACGGCCGGCCGGCGCGATCTGCCGGCGGCCGACGGAGACCATGGACAGTCCACGTCAAACCCTCACCGTCTCCCGCAAGACGTTCCGGCTGCGCATCGTCGCGGCCCGCGACGCCGCCCGGGTCGGCGAGGCGATCGCGGTCGTCGATCCGGTGGTGATCGGGCGCGACCCGACCTGCGACGTCGTGCTCGACGACGCCAGCGTGTCCCGGCGCCACGCGCGCGTCGAACTGGCGGAGGACGGCCTCCGAATCGTCGATCTCGGCAGCGGCAACGGCGTGTGGATCGATGCGCAGCGCGTCACCGACGTCGTGCTCCGGCCGGGCCAGCAGTGCCGGATCGGCGCGACGACCCTCGAGTGCTTCGAGGAGGCGCCGGCGCTGGCGGGCGCGGCGCTCGAGGCGGCCACCATGCTGATCGGCGGGGTGCCGGCGGATATCAGCGTGGCCGTTCCCGTCGCCGTCCGGTTCGTGCTGCGCGTGGTCGAAGGCGGCGAGCGCGTGCAGCGCGGCGAGACGTTCGAGGTCCAGGCCAGCGCGGCGACCGTCGGCCGCGGCAAGGACTGCACCGTCGTCCTCGATGAGCGCGACGTGTCGCGGCGGAGCGCGAAGATCGAGGCCGTTCCCGGCGGCTTTCTCGTCACCGATCTCGGCGGCAGCGCCGGCGTGTGGCTCGGGGCGCGCCAGATCACGAGCGAGATCGTTCCGCCGGGCGTACCCATTCGACTCGGGCCGCGGATCACGGTCGAGTGCCTGCTGCCGGACGCGCCGGCCGAAGTCGTCCCCGAGGCGCCGGCCGAGGAGGACGCGACGCGGTTCGTGCGTCCCGAGGAGATCGAGCGCCTCCGGCGCGAGGCCGCGGCGCCGGCGCCCGCCGCGCCGGCCGTCCCACAGCCAGCCGCGCCCCCGCCCGGCGTGCGGCCCGAGCCCGGTTCGGTGAACGCGGGCGTCACCGACGCGGATTTCGGCCACACGGTGATGATTCAGGCGCGGGCGATCGCCACTGCGACCCGGATCGAGGAGGAAGGCGAGCGCATCGACGTGTCGGCGCACGCGCCGTTCCTCATCGACGATCCGACGGCGCTGTGGTACGTCGTCACGGGCGGGATTCTGCTCTTCACGGTCGCCGTCGAAAAGGGCCAGCCGGTCGGCACGCGCTCGCACTTCCTCGGCATCGCGCCCGGCCAGTGCTTCTTCGGCTTCGACCTGCAGCGCTACGGCGTGGGGTCGGGATTCCTCGCCGTCGCGAAGCAGGGGACGACGGTCCGCAAGATCAGCCTGACCCGCCTGCAGCAGCTCGCGCGCGACCCGGTGAACGCACCGGTCGTCGCGGCGCTCGTCGACACGTGGATCACCGGCCTCTCGAAAGCGCTCCTGCAGGGCGGCCCGGCCAGGCGTGCGGCAGAAGTGCAGCTCGCGGCCGGCCAGCGGGTCGAGGTCGACACGAAGCGCGCGGCGGGGTCGGCCGAGGGCGTGGTCTGGGTCGATCTGTGGAGCGGCAGCGTGCTGTTCGACGACATGGCGACGCCGGTGTTCAACCGCCGCCACGCGCCGTTCCCGCTGACGCCCGATTCCTGGGTCCAGCCGATCAGCGACGAGTTCGGCGCCGTCTCGATCGCGCCGGAGCGGACGGCCGGGCTGCTCGCTGGCGAGGACATCTGGTACGGGCTCGACGTCTTCCACCAGGTGCTCTGCGAGTGCGAGTTCATCAACAAGAAGCTCGCCACGGTCGACGAGTACGTCCGCCTCCAGCAGAAGGCGCAGCAGCGCGAGGCCGCGCGCGATGCCGCGTACGACGCTATCGGGTCGGTGATGCGGACCGAGGCGGCCGCTCCCCAGGAGTTCCTGGCGAGCGCGTCGGCCGAACCGGTCTTCCGCGCCTGCCTGCTGGTCGGTCAGGCGCTCGGCATCGAGGTCAAGGAGCATCCGAACGCCGAAGAGGCCCTGACCTACGAGGAGCGGGTCGCGGCCGTCGCATCCGCCTCCGGCTTCCGCACGCGTGTCGTCGCCTTGCGCGGCGAGTGGTGGAAGGAAGATCACGGACCGCTGCTCGGGCAGAACGCCGCGACGAAGGCGCCGGTGGCGCTGCTCCAGGTCGGGGCCGGCGCCTACGAGCGGGTCGACCCGAAGACGCGCCAGCGCGAGAAGGTGACGGCCGCCGTCGCCGACGAGCTGGCCGTCTTCGCGCACGCGTTCTACCGGCCGTTCCCCGACGGCGAGCTGCGGGTCCGCGACGTGCTCGCGTTCGGCACGCGGGGGATGGCCAAGGACTTCCAGGCGGTGGTCGTCATGGCGATCATCGTCGGGTTCGCCGGCACGATCACGCCGTTCTTCACCGGCAAGATCTTCGACGAGGCGATCCCGCAGGCCGAGCGCAGCATGCTCGTCGTCTACGGCCTCGCGCTGCTCGTGTCGGCCGTCGCCACGTCGGCGTTCAAGTTCGTGCAGGGTGTGGCCACGGTCCGCATCCAGACCCGGATGGGCGTGTCCATCCAGGCCGCGGTCTGGGACCGCATCATGAACCTGCCGGTGAATTTCTTCCGGAAGTTCTCGGCGGGCGATCTGTCCGATCGGGCGGAAGGGGTCGACGCGATCCAGGAGCTCGTCTCGGGCGCGGGCGTGGCGGCCATCCTCGGGTCGGTGAGCGGGCTGTTCTACATCGGCCAGATGTTCGGGTACGACCTCCGCCTGGCGATGCTCGCCATCGTGCTCACGGCGACCTACGTCGGCGTCAACATGGGGGCGAACTACGCGCAGCTCCGGTACCAGCGGCAGGAGATGGAGCTCCGGGGCTCGATCACCGGCCTGGTGCTCAATCTGCTCACGGGCGTGTCGAAGCTGCGGATCTGCGGATCCGAGCTGCACGCGTTCCGCGTGTGGGCCGAGCGCTTCGCCCGCCAGCGGAAGATCCGGTTCAGCATCGGCAACATCCAGGCCATCGCCGCGGTCTTCACGACGGTGTTCCCGGTCGTATCGAACATCTTCATCTTCATGGTGATGATCGGCCAGCGGAACCAGGCGGTCGCCGGCGCGCCCGCGATGACGACCGGCGATTTCATCGCGTTCACGTCGGCGTACGGCCTCTTCATGGCGGCGATGCAGTCGCTCGGCGACGCGTCGCTGAACATGCTGCGCATCGTCCCGATCTACGAGCGCCTGCAGCCGATCCTCGAATGCCGGGCCGAGGTCGACTCGTCGAAGGCCTTCCCGGGCAAGCTGAAGGGCGAGATCGAGCTGTCGCATCTGAATTTCCGGTACGACCCCGACGGGCCGTGGATCATCAAGGACCTCTCGCTGAAGATCAAGCCGGGCGAGTTCGTCGCCTTCGTCGGCGGATCCGGCTGCGGCAAGTCGACCCTGATGCGCCTCATGCTCGGGTTCGAGATGCCGTCGAGCGGCACCGTGTCGTACGACAGCCAGGACCTCAGCCAGCTGGACCTGCGCATGGTGCGGCAGCAGATCGGCGTCGTGCTGCAGGTGAGCCGCCTGATGCCGACCGAGATCTACCGCAACATCATCGGCGTCTCGTCGCGGACGATCGAGGACGCCTGGTGGGCGGCGGAGCGCGCCGGCCTCGCCGACGACATCCGGGGCATGCCGATGGGCATGCACACGTACGTGTCGGAAGGCGGCGGCACGCTGTCGGGCGGCCAGCGGCAGCGGCTGATGATCGCGCGCGCCATCGTCAACCGGCCGAAGGTCCTGTTCCTCGACGAGGCGACGAGCGCCCTCGACAACCGCTCCCAGGCCATCGTCACCGAGAGCATGGACAAGATGGACGCGACACGCATCGTCATCGCGCACCGGCTGAGCACGATCATCAACGCCGACAAGATCTGCTACATGGAAGCCGGCCACATCGCCGAGATGGGCAACTACCAGGAACTGATGGAGAAGAACGGGCTGTTCGCGCAGCTGGCGCGGCGGCAGATGGTGTGAGCGGGACGCCCGTGGACGACCGGAGGCGAACCGAGCGCGCCGGGCTGCTCCAGGAGTGCGGCGCGACCGACGCCACGCTCGACGAGCTGCTGGCGTACAACGACAAGCCGGTCCCGGCCGACGTGCCGCGTCCGGTGTTCCCGCTCGCCGACGAACCGCACCTCGACGCGTGGCTCGGCTACGAGCGCGAGGCGCGGGACCGTGGCACGTTCGCCGCGCTCAGGGAGCACTTCGTCCAGCTGCAGTTCCCGGTGCGCGCGGGCATCAGCGGCGAAGAGGCCTACCGCCGGGCGACGCGCCGCGGCGACGTCGCGGCAGCCGCCGAGTACGCCGATTCTGCGCTGTCGCTCGTGCGCCCGGACTCGGTCGACCTGCGCATCGTGGCGACCATCGCCGGCCGCGTTCCGGTGATCGTCGCCGGCGAACGCGACGACTTCGTGACGCTGGTGCGCGCCTTCTCCGAGCGCAACGAGCCGGCGCCCGTGCCCGACGCGATGGGCGCGTGCATCGTCACCGGCCTGAACAACTGGAGCCGCATCCGCGCGTACCGCGCGCGCTGGGAGGAGGAGCAGGGCGAAGCCGCCACCGAGGAAGCCTGGGCCGGGGAATTCCAGCGGCTGATTCCGCACAAGCCGCTGTATCAGGATCGGTTCATCATCCTGAGCCGCGGACCGTACAGCGCCATTGCCGCGGCCGATGCCGGCCTGTCCGGCGCGGAATGGCTGGAGCGGTCGCTCGCGATCCGGCGCGAGCACGAGCTGACCCACTACTTCACCCAGCGCGTGTTCGGCGTCATGCGCAAGAACGCCTTCGATGAGCTGATCGCCGACTTCGTGGGCCTGGTCCGCGCGTTCGGCGAGTACCGCGCCGACCTTGCGCTGCGCTTCGTCGGTCTCGAGGCGTTCCCGCGGTTCAGGCCGGGAGGCCGGCTCGAGGTATATCGGGGGAACCCGCCGCTCTCCGACGCGGCCTTCGCCGTCGTCCAGACGCTCTTTGCCAGGAGCGCCAGGAATCTCCAGACCTTCTCCGAGGCCAACCGGCCGCTGCTGACGGACCTGGCGGCGCTCGCGAACCTGACCTTCAGCCTCACGACGCTCACCCTGGAGGAGCTCGCGTCGCCCGGCATGCCGAAGCTCGTGGCCGCTCAGTTGAGCTGATTACTCCGGCGAGCCTCCATGGACGGAACCTTCACGATCACGGCGGCCGCGCGTCCCGCGGCGCTCGGCCGCGTCCTCGACCGCTTCGGCGCGTTCGCCGGCGCGCACGGGATTCGTCCGGACGTTCGGCGCGACGTGTATCTGGCGCTGGACGAAATCGTCTCGAACGTCGTTCACCACGGCTGCGCCGGCCGCGCAGGCTGCCGCGTGACGGTGAACATGCGACTGGAGGAGGGCAGACTGGTTGTCGAGGTGATCGACGACGGCAGGCCGTTCAACCCGCTGACGGCGCGGAAGCCGCGCGTCGAGGCGGCGCTCGAAGATCGGCCGATTGGAGGCCTCGGCGTCTATCTGACGCGCCGCCTGATGGACCGCCTGTCCTACCGCCGGCGCGGAGGCCGCAACCACCTCGTGTTCGAGCGCGCATTCACGCGCGCGCGGGCCGGCAGTCAGGCGGCTCCGCCCGCGACTGCCGGACCCGGGCCGGGGCGTCCCCCGAAACCGCGGACCGGCAGACGCCGGGCGTAGTCGCCCTCAGCCCTTCCCTCAGTCGCGCCCGAACGCCACGATCGTGACGTCGTCGCTCTGCGCGGCGCCCGATGCGAAGGCCTGCAGGTCGACGTCGAGCGCGCGCACGAGAGCGGCCGGCGCGGGTGCGGCCCGATGGATCGCGGCGGTCAGCCGGGTATCCCCGAACAGCTCCCTGGACGGATTCAGCGCCTCGGTGACCCCGTCGGTGTAGAGCACGACCGCATCGCCGGGCTCGATCTCGTACTGGTGCTCCTCGAACGTCGCGCCGGCGACCATTCCGAGCGGCGACCCGCCCGTCCGCCCGACCGGGGCGACGCTGCCGGCGCGGTCGCGGGCCAGCGGCAGCGGGTGGCCCGCGCTGGCGATGCTGAACCGCCCTGTGCGCGCTTCGAGCACGGCGAGCACCGCGGTGACGAACATGCCCTCGTTGTCACGGCTGGCGAGCGCGTCGTTGACGCGCGCGAGGATCGTCCCGGCGCTGGTCAGGCCGGCCGACACGTAGCGGAGATCGGCCAGCAGCTTGGCCGCGAACAGCGCCGCCGAGATTCCTTTCCCGGACACGTCGCCGACGACGATCCCGTGCAGGCCGCCGCCGAGATCGAGGAAATCGTACAGGTCGCCGCCGACGGCCAGCGCCGGCCGGTACTCCACGGCGAAGGCGAAACCGGGCACCGCCGGCACGCTGGCCGGCAGGAAATGGTGCTGGATCTTGCCTGCGAGATCGAGGTCGCGCTCGATCAGCTGCTGCTCGAGCACGCTGGCGTGCAGGCGGGCGTAGGCGAGCGCCATGCCGACCTGCGATCCGATGCCGAGGGCGAGCGACACGTCGGCGCGCGAGAACGGCGCGCCCGACGCCGTGTCCACCTGGACGACGCCGTAGATCTCGTTCTGGAAGATCAGGGGCGCGCACACCGCCGACCGGATCCGCAGCGCGAGGATCGACTCGGCCTGCGAGTAGGGTCCGTCGGCCGCATCGACGACCAACACCGCTTCGCGTTTCGCGAGCACCTCGTCGAGCAGCGTGCGGCTGACGTCGATTTGCGCCGGCCGCCCCGACCGCGTGCGCGCGACCTTCGGGATCAGCCGCTTCAGCTCGGGATCCCAGACCATGACGAAGGCGCGCTCGGCGCGCGGCATCAGCTCGAACAGTTCGTCGACGACGAAGGCGAGCAGTGCCGGCTCGTCGAAGACCATGGTGCTGATCCGTCCGAGATCGTCGAGAAAACGCTGGCTCGCGATCGCGTCGGCCGACTCGCGGCCAGCGGCGCCGCCCCTCGCGGCGCCCGAGGGGACGCGTACCAGCACCTGCGTACCCGCCGTGTCGAGGACGCGGACCGACGTGTCGTTCTTGGGGCGCGGCGGCGCGTCGTCGAACGTCACGACCACGGAGCCGAAGCGGAGCTGATCGCCGGTCGCCACCGGCACCGGCCGCGACACGAGGCGGTTGTTGAGGAAGGTCCCGTTCCCGCTGCCGAGATCCTGGACGGCCCACGTGGCGTGCTCGAGGAGCAGCATCGCGTGGCGGCGGGAGACGCTCGGGTCGGCGAGGACCACGTCGGCCGTGCCGTCGCGTCCGATGACGATCGGATTCTGGAACTCGAAGGTCGCGTGTTGCTGCCGGCCGTTCTGGACCGTCAAGATTGGCATCGCGACCGCGCGCGGATCATCCGTTGCGTTTCGGCGCGGCCGTAGCCGCTCCCCTGACGGGCCACGGCGATCGGAAGACGACCGATACGCCGGCGATCTCGATGCGGTCGCCGTCGGCGAGCGCGCGCTCGGTGATCCGCTCGCCGTTGACCCTGACGCCGTTCTGCGACCCGAGATCCTTCACGATGAAGCCGCCGGGTCCGACGGTGATCGCGGCGTGTTTCCGCGACACTCCCGGCTTCACGATCTGGATCTGGTTGTCGTCCGAACGTCCGACGTAGTTGAGCGCGCCGAGCGGATACTCGGTCCGCGGCAGCGCGCCCGGGTCGGCGACGAGCGCCGCGAGCGGCACCAGCAGCGTCCGCCCTTCGCCGTCGTCGTCGGACGGCGTGGTCGCGACGCCGGCGACCGGGGCGGCGGCGAGGCGCGTTTCCTCGGCCGACACCATGACGGTCGCGTCGGGCTCGGCGGCCGCCGCGGCGACGCGGGTGCGGCCGGTCTGACGCGGAGCGTCGGCGCGGGCTGCCGGCTGGCCGACGCCGGTCGATGCCGGGGCGACGGCCGGCACCGACGGCGCGGTTGCGGCCGACGGCGAGGTCGCGGCCGCCGGCGGCGGATCGACGGGCGCGGGACGCCGCTCCGCGGATCGCGCGCCCGCGGCGCCGCCCGGTTCCGCGACGGCCGGCTCCGGCGCGTTGAGCGCCTCCTCCGACCCGAGCGCGTCGACGAACCGCGCCTTGTGCTCCTCGATGCACGCCATGTCCGACTGGCAGTCGTCGAGCACCTGCTGCGGCTTCTTCAGGTGCTCGCCGAGCGTGTCGTCGTCGAGCTCGCCGACTTCGTGCCGGAACTCGAGCTCCTCCTTCTCGAGCTTCGCCTGATCGTAAGTCTGCGTGATGTGATCGACGAGCTGCCGGAGCTTCCGGTATTCGGAGCGCGCCTTGACCCGGAGCGGCGAGGCTTCGCGCTCGAGCGCCGCCGACCGGGTGCCGTAGTCGCCGATCACGCGCTTGTACACGGCGTCGCTGACCTGCGTCTTTCTCCCCTCGGCGCGGGCGCGGAACTCGTCGAGGCGCGCCTCTTCCTGCCGGATGGCGATCAGCCGGTCGAGGACGGACATGTCGATCGAGCGGAGCTGATCCGCAATGGACGGTTTGGCCGCGTCAGGGACGCCGGAGGCAGCGTCCGGGAGGATGGGCTTCATCAGGGACCTGTCTGGTGAGCCGCGCCCAGTCAGTTGCGCGCGGAGACGCACAGATTATCAGGAAGGAAACGGCGGATCAAAGCGGGGCGCGGCCGCGGCGCGACCGCGCGGGCGGGACGCTAGGTTCTCGAGGACACGAACTGCACGCGTCTGCTCGCGCCGTCGTCGGCAGACTGTTCCTCGATCGGCCAGCAGTCGGCGCACACCGCCTGGATCACCAGGCTCGCCTGCTCTTCCCACGAGTACCGCCGGTCGAGATCGGCCGCAATCTGCGACGACTCGCGCTCGGTCAGGGAGACCTGACCGCCGCAGTGCTTGCACCGGATGATCATCGTTCTCCTCTCCTGGCGGCCGGTTGCCGCTGCCGTCAAGGAGTTGCATAGATGCTGCCAGCGGCCGATCGGCCGCAGACCTACGGATTCTGCGTCCCTGTCGCCCGCCGGCGACAAAACCGTGCGCGGGGCTGCGAAGGTGATCGCATGATTTTTCACGGTCTTGCAGGAATGACGCGTCCGGGCCCAGGTCCGTCAAGCCATTGACACGGCCGAGGCGGCTCGGGATAATTCGTTATCTTCGTTTGAACAATCTGGCGGGGAGGCCGCTCATGAAGAAGTTGGTGGCGAATGCTGCCATCGCCGCGATGTTCGTGCTTGGGTCGGTGTGGCAGGCGCAGGCCCAGGGCAAAGTCAAGATCGCGATCTGGGACTTCGAGAACCACTCGGAACAGAGCTGGTGGTTTTCGAACAAGCTCGGGCCCGCCGCGCGGGATCAGATCGATACCGAGTTCTCCGAGAATCCGAAGCTGTCGGCCAAGTTCAGCGTCATCGAGCGCGACAAGCTGGATCTCGTGATGAAGGAGCAGGGCCTGGGCGCGTCGGGCGCGCTCGATCCGCAGACCGCCGCAAAGGTCGGACGCATTCTGGGCGTCCGCTACATCCTCACCGGAGCCATCGACAAGTTCGACATCAACAACACGAAGGGCGGCTTCGGTCCCATCGGCGGGCACCTCGTCCAGGCGGACGCCACCATCAACATCCGCCTGATCGACACCACGACGGCCGAGCGCATCGTGTCCGTGGCGGCCGACGGCCAGGTGAAGAAGGGCGGCGGCTTCATCAAGAGCGCGAATCTGAGCCGGGACTCGGAGTGGGGGATCGCGAGCGAGGCCGTTCAGAAGACGGCGAAGGAAGTCGTCGCCAAGTTCGTCGACGGGGGCTACCTGGATAAGATTTCGTCGACGATCGCACCGACCGCGATCGAGGGCAAGATCATCAGGGTCGAGGGGAACAAGGCCTACATCAACCTCGG
>JBLMXQ010000090.1:0-66529 GCA_050257855.1 Betaproteobacteria bacterium
CGGCCTCCGGACGGATTCCGGCCGCCGCCACGCGATTCGTCGACCTCCGTCCGGCTTCGACCGGACGCCAACCGTGACGACCTGAGACGATGGCCACGCCAACGGAAATCCAGGCGCGCGAAGCGCGCCACGTCCTGCAGACGTACCGGCGTTTTCCGGTGACGTTCGTCCGCGGTCAGGGCGTGCGGCTCTTCGACACCGAGGGGCGCGAGTACCTGGACCTGCTCTCGGGGATCGGCGTCGCCTCGCTCGGCCACGCGCATCCGGGGCTGGCGCGCGCAATCGCCGAGCAGGCCTCGACGCTGCTCCACACGTCGAACCTGTTCTATCACCCGCTCCAGGGCCAGCTCGCCGAGGAGCTCGCGGTCCTCTCGGGCCTGCCGCGGGCGTTCTTCTGCAACAGCGGCACGGAGGCGGTCGAGGCGTGCCTCAAGTTCGCGCGCCGCTACTGGTATACGCAGGGCGCCCCGCGCGCCGAGTTCGTCGCGCTCGACGAATCGTTTCACGGCCGCACGTTCGGATCGCTGTCGGTCACGTCGGACGAACACTACCGCGCGCCGTTCGAGCCGCTGCTGCCCGCGGTGCGCTTCGTCCCGGCGAACGATCCGGCGGCGCTGCTGAGGGCCGTCTCGGACCGGACGGCGGCAATCATCGCCGAGCCGATTCAGGGCGAGGGCGGCATCCGCCCGCTCACGCCTGCGTTCGCGGCGGCGCTGGGCGAGGCGTCGGCGAAGACCGGCGCGCTCCTCATCGCCGACGAAGTGCAGTGCGGGCTCGGCCGCACCGGCGAGCCGTTCCATTTCGCGGCGCTCGGGCTGAAACCGCATCTCGTGTCGATTGGCAAGGCGCTCGGCGGCGGCGTCCCGATCGGAGCTGCCCTGGTCAGCGATGACGTGGCACGCACGATTGCCTTCGGCGACCACGGCACGACGTACGGCGGGAATCTGCTGGCGTGCCGCGCCGGGCTCTGCGTCCTTCAGGAGCTGGTCGGCGGCGGACTGCTCGCGCAGGTCGGCCGGGTCGGCCGCCACGTCGAGCGGCAGCTTCGCGCCATCGCGGCCGCCCGGCCGATCGTGAAGGAGATTCGCGGCCGCGGCCTGATGTGGGGACTCGAACTCACCTGCGACGCGACGCCGGTGGTCACCGCGGGGCTCGAGCGCGGCGTCATCGTCAACCGCACGTCGGAGACCGTCGTCCGGCTGCTGCCGCCGCTCGTGCTGACGGAAGCCGACGCGGACGCGGCGCTCGATCGCCTCGACGCGGCGCTCGGCGCCGTGGAACGGGCGTCATGAGGCGCGCGAGGCTCACGCTGCGGACGGCCGAACCGTCCGAGGCGGCAACGCTGCATGCGCTCATCGACACGAACCGGCAGGAGGGCCACCTGCTGCCGCGCGCCATCGGCGAGCTCCACGCCCACGCGCTGCGCTTCGTGGTGGCGGTCCGGCGGCGGCAACTCGTCGGCTGCGCCGAGCTCGCGCCGCTCAGCCCGACGGTGGCCGAGGTCCGGTCGCTGGCCGTCGACCGGCGGGCCCGCGGCGCCGGCGTCGGGACGGAGATCGTCGCCGAGCTGCGGCGCCGCGCGCGGCGCGAAGGCTTCGACACGCTCTGCGCCTTCACCCACGCGCCCGGCTATTTCATCCATCTCGGCTTCTCCATCGTCCCGCACCTGTGGCTGCCCGAGAAGGTGCACACCGACTGCGTGAAGTGCCCGCTGTTCCGCCAGTGCGGCCAGTACGCCATGGTGCTGCCGCTCGACGAGGTGCGCGAGCGGGCGCCGGACGTGCAGGCGCCGGCGGCGCAGCCATCGGCGAGGTACGCCTGACGTGGGAAGCGGCGTGACGAGCGCCCGCGGGTTCCGGGCCTCCGGCCTCAGCGCCGGAATCAAGGCGAACGGGAGCCCGGACCTGGCCCTGCTGGTGTCCGACCCGCCGGCCAGCGCCGCCGCCGTCTTCACCACGAACCGCGCGCAGGCGGCGCCGGTGCTCGTCTCGCGCGAGCACCTGGCTCAATCGAGCGGCCGCATCCGCGCCATCGTGACGAACAGCGGCTGCGCCAACTCGTGCACCGGCGAGGACGGCGTGCGCGCCGCGCGGGAGATGGCCGACGCGACCGCCAGGCAGCTCGGGTGCGCCGCCGAGGAGGTGCTCGTCGCGTCGACCGGCGTCATCGGCGTCGCGCTCCCGATCGACAAGGTTCGCGCCGCGATCCCGGCCGCCGTGCTGGCGCTCGGCGAGGACGGCGGCGCCGCGGCCGCGCGCGCCATCATGACGACCGATCCGTTTCCGAAGGAAGCGTCGGCGCGGACGTCGATCGCCGGACGGGACGTCACGGTCGGGGGGATGGCCAAGGGCTCGGGGATGATCGAGCCGATGATGGCCACGATGCTCGGCTTCGTGACCACGGATGCGGCGCTGCCGCACGCTCTGCTCGATCGCGCGCTGCGGCAGGTCGTGCAGGACACGTTCAACGCGATCACGGTCGACGGCGAGTGCTCGACCAACGACTGCGTGATGCTGCTGGCCAACGGCGCCAGCGGCGTCGCAATCGACGAGGCGGGCTACGACGCGTTCGTCGCCCTGCTCTACGCGGTCTGCCTGGAGCTGGCGCTCGGCATCGTTCGCGGCGGCGAGGGCGCAACGAAGCTCGTGAAGGTGACCGTGACCGGCGCGGCGTCCCGCGACGACGCGCGGCGCGCCGCGAAAGCGATCGCCAACTCGCCGCTCGTCAAGACGGCCATTCACGGCGGCGACCCGAACTGGGGGCGGCTCGTCGCGGTCGCGGGCCGGGCCGGCGTCGACTTCGATCTCGCACGGGCAGGCGTCACGATCGGCAGCACCGTTCTGTTCGAGAACGGGCGGCCGTACGACGAGAACGCGCCAGCGGCGGCCGAGCACCTCAAGCGTACCGACGTCTCGGTCAGCGTCCATCTCGGCGCCGGCCGCGACACGTCCACGGTGTGGACATGCGATTTGAGCGCCGAGTACGTGCGCATCAATGCCGACTACCGCACCTGACGGTGCTCGAAGGCCACAAAGGGGCATCCGCATGCCATCAGCAGCAGCATCCGCCGCCGTCGCGCGGCGCAAGGACTTCCTCTCCGTCCTCGACTTCGAGGCCGCGGATCTCGAGCGCTGTCTCGTCCTGGCGGCCCGCGTCAAGGCCGAGCGCCCGCAGGGCCGTCATGCGCCGACCGCCGATGTGCTCGACGGCCGGCACGTGGCGATGCTGTTCGACAAGCCATCGCTGCGGACGCGATCCACGTTCGAGATCGCCATCCGCGAGCTGGGCGGGCACGTCGTCGCGCTCCAGCCCGACGTCGCCCTCGGCCGGCGCGAGCCGGTCGCGGACGTCGCGCGCAACCTCGAGCGATGGGTCGACGCCGTGATCATCCGCACGTTCTCGCAGCGGGTCCTGGAGGAGTTCGCCGCCGCCGCCGGGCGGCTGCACGTCGTCAACGCGCTGACCGACGAGGAGCACCCGTGCCAGGCGGTTGCCGATCTGCTGACGCTGCAGGAACGGCTCGGAGAGCTGCGCGGCCGGACCATCGCGTACGTCGGCGATGGCAACAACGTGGCGGCGTCGCTCGCGCACGCCGCAGCGATGGCCGGAATCCACATCCACGTCGCGAGCCCCGAGGGGTACCGGCTTCCGGAGCGCGTCGTGCGGGAGGCCGCCCGCGTCGCGCGGCACGGCGCGCGACTGCGCCTGTTCTCCGACCCGTTCGACGCAGTGAGCGGGGCCGACGCCGTCTACACCGATACGTGGACGTCGATGGGCCAGGAAGCGGAAGCCGACGTGCGCCGTCAGGTGTTCGCGCCGTACCAGGTGAACCGCGCGCTGATGGCCGCCGCCGCGCCCCGCGCCTTGTTCATGCATTGCCTCCCGGCCCACCGCGGCGAGGAGGTGACGGCCGACGTGTTCGAGTCCGAGCGGTCGGTCGTCTTCGATCAGGCCGAGAACCGGCTCCACGGCCAGAAGGCGCTGCTGCTGATGCTGCTCGCGGGGCGACGGCCTTGAGGTGCGGGACGGCCTGTAGGCCGTCCCGCTACCGAGTCAACGTCCGGGACGGCCTGAAGGCCGTCCTGCCACCGAGTCAACGTCCGGGACGGCCTGAAGGCCGTCCCGCTACCGCGTCAACGAGGCCGCCGGCGACCGAACCGTTATAATCGGCGCGCGATGAGCGTCGACGCGCCCTGGCTCGCACACTACGACGCCGGCGTTCCGGCCACGCTCGGGCCCTACCCTGACCGCACGCTGCTCGACTACGTGTCCGACGGCGCGCGCGAGCGCCCGGACCATCCGGCGCTGCTGTTCAAGGGCGCGACGGTCACGTACGGCGCGCTCGAGCGGCTGAGCGACGCGTTCGCGGCCGCGCTGGCGAGCCTCGGCGTGAGGCGCGGCGACCGGGTGGGGCTGCTGCTCCCCAACTGCCCGCAGTTCTTCATCGCCGAGCTCGCCGCCTGGAAACTCGGCGCGATCGCCGCGCCGCTGAACCCGATCTACACGGAGCACGAGATCGAGGAGCCGCTGCGCGATCACGGCATCGAGACGGTCGTCTCGCTGACCCGTTTCTACGGGCGCGTCAAGCGCGTCCAGCCGCGCACGCCCGTCCGGCGCGTCATCGCGACGAACATCAAGGAGTACTTCCCGCCGGTGCTCAAGCTGCTCTTCACGCTCGCGCGCGAGCGGCGAGAGGGCGACCGGATCACCCTGGCGCCCGGCGATCACGATTTCGCGCACCTGCTGCTCGTCAACAAGGACCGGCGGCCGCCCCGCGAGCCGATTTCGATCGACGACCCCGCGGTCCTCCTGCTGAGCGGCGGCACGACCGGCACCCCGAAGGGGGTCCTCGGCAGGCACGGCGCGTACACGATGACCGGCCTGCAGATCGTCGCCTGGACGACGCCGCTGCTCGGCCGGCTCACGGACACGATCTGCCTCCCGCTCCCGCTGTTCCACGTCTACGCGAACGTCGGCGTACAGGCACTCGCGTTCGTCACGCAGAATCCGCTCGCCATCGTGCCGAATCCGCGCGATCTCGACGACCTCGTGGCGACGATCCGGCGCGTCAAACCGTCCTTCTTCACCGGTGTGCCGACGCTCTTCATCGCGCTGCTCAACCACCGGGCGGTCAGGCGCGGCAAGGTGGATTTCAAGTCGATCAAGATCTGCTTCTCCGGCGCGGCGGCGCTCCTGGCCGACACGAAGCAGCGCTTCGAGTCGATCACGGGCGGCCGGCTGGTCGAAGGCTACTCGCTCACCGAGGCGATGATGGCGCTGTGCGTCAACCCGGTGAACGGGCCGAACAAGATCGGCTCCGTCGGCATGCCGCTGCCCGACGTGTCGGTGCGGATCTTCGACGGCGACGAGGGCGTCCGCGTGCTCGGCACGGGGGAAATCGGCGAGATCGCCCTCTCCGCGCCGCAGCTGATGATCGGCTTCTGGAACCGTCCCGAGGAGACCGCAGGCGTCCTGCGCGATCACGAAGAACCCGGCGGCACGCGGCGCTGGCTGCACACAGGCGACCTCGGCTACCTCGACGAGGACGGCTACGTGTTCATCGTCGACCGCAAGAAGGACCTGATCAAGACGAGCGGCTACCAGGTGTGGCCGCGCGAAGTCGAGGAGACGCTCGCCTCCCATCCGGCCGTCGCAGAGGTCGGCGTCGCCGGGGTCGCCGATCCGGTCAAGGGCGAGGCGGTGCGCGCGTGGGTCGTCCTTCGCTCCGGCCACGCGGCCACGGAGGAGGAACTGCGCGCGTACTGCAAGAAGCAGCTCGCGCCTTACAAAGTCCCGACCCGAATCGAGTTCCGCACCGAGCTGCCCAAGACGCTCGTCGGCAAGGTGCTGCGCCGGGCGCTGCGCGGCGGCGGCCAGTGATGGCCAGAGTCGCCACCGCGCTCCTCGCGGCCGCGCTCGTGGCCCTCGCGCCGCGCGCGGGACGCGCCGAAGCGGACAAGTACGACATCTACGCGGTCCGCTTCGCCTCCGCCGGCGGGCGCCCCGACTTTTTCTGGGTCCTGAAGGGAGCCGACGGCCGCATCGCGCTCGTGGACCCCGGGTACCGCCGCGCACGCCGCATCGATCAGGCGCACGCGCGCGATTTCGTCGAGCCCTCGACGGCGATGGCACCGCTCCACGTCGCTCCGTCCGACGTGACCGACATCCTGCTCACGCGCGTCGCGCAGAGGGAGGCGGGCGCCATCGAGCTGTTCCCCGCCGCGCGTGTGTGGGTCCAGAAGACGGCGTACGACTACGCGGTCGGCGACGCCTGGGCCGAGCCGGCGTTGCACGCCGACCTCGACGCCGGCGCCATCCTCGGCCTCGTGCGGCGCAACACGGCCGGCCTGCTGACACTCGTCGACGGCGACGACGACGCGTCGATCTCGGGAATCGAGTTCCACGTCGGGCGCGGCACCGGGTGCCGCTGCCAGTACCTCGTCGTGCAGTCGCACGGCGGGCGATTCGTCCTGGCGGGCAGCCGCGCGGACGTGATGCCCGCGATGCCGGACGTCGTCGTCGAGGACGACCCGGCCGTCTTCGAGCGGTTCACGCGGATTACCGACCGGATTGTCCGCGTCGAGTGAAGATCGCCTTCGGCATCCGGACGTGCACGCCCATCGGGCCGTCCACGAGCTGCGTGATGGCCAGGTTGCCGGCGACGCTCGTCAGCATGTAGGCGTCCTCGCGCGACAGGTGCTTCGTCGTGGCGAGGAAGTCGATCATCTCGCGCGTCGCGATGCGCGTGGCCTCCGTCAGGTCCTTGTCGATTCCCATCGTGATGTAGTCGGTCGGCGTCTCCGCCCGCGGCCACGTCAGGTGCATGTCCTTGCGGACGACGAACTGGAAGGTGCCGACGAGCGAAGTCTCGAGCGCGGTGATGTCCACTTCGCCGTCGCCCTGGGCGGCATGGCCGTCGCCCACTTCGAACAGTGCGCCGGGCACGTTGACCGGGATGTAGAGAGTCGACCCAACCACCAGATCCTTGTTGTCGAGATTGCCCGCGTGCCTGCCGGGCGGGGCGCTGCTGACACGCCCGGCCGAGGGCGGCGGCGCCACGCCCATGCTGCCAAAGAACGGATGCAACGGTATCTCGATGCCGTCGCCGAAATGCGCGACCATCCGCCCGGCGTCGAGCGGCACGATCTTCATCCGGCCTTCCTTGAAGTCCTGCGGCAGGAAGCCGCTCCGCGTCCCGAACGCGTTGTAGGCGTACGGAATCGCGAGATCGATGGCCTTGATGCGAACCTCGAGGACGTCTCCCGGCTCGGCGCCGTCGACGTAGATCGGTCCGGTCAGAATGTGTCCGCCCGGCCCCTTGTCCGTCACCTGCTCGACGATCGAACCGAGCGCCGGCTCGACCTCGCGGGCGGCGACGCCGGCGCCCTCGAGCCGCTTCGGGGTCGAGGTGATGAGCGTGTGGATGCGGACCGTGTCGCCGGAGTTCACCCGCATCACCGGTCGGGCCGCGGCGTCGTAGTACCCGTACGCCACGGTCTGCGGCGTCGGCTCGAGTGTCTTCACCGCGGCCGCCTCGCCGCGCTGTCGAGCGGCCGCGAGCACCGATGCTCCGATCGCCGCTGCCGCCACCAGTCCAGCTGTCGCTCCACGTGTCCTCATGGCCGTCCCTCCGTCGGTCGCGTCCGCGACTTTCCCATCCCGTAACGCCTTACGCCGTGCGCCGTGCGGACGCGGCGCTTCGAGGCGCTATCCGCCTCAAATCCACCGTTTCACGGCGGCACGGCGCTTGCGATCCACCACACAGCCAACGCTTACTGGAGGATTGTTCATGCGCTTCACCGTCCGTACATACACTCTGCTGCTCGCCACCGGTCTGCTCGCATCGGCCGTCGCGTGCGGCGGTTCATCCAACTCGAACCCCACGAGCCCGTCCCCGCCAGCGTCGTCCGCCGACGTCACGGTCGGCATCGTGGGCGATCGCGCCAGCCAGTCGTACTCGCCCAGCCCGGTCACGATGCGGGTCGGTCAGACGATTGCGTGGCACAACAACGACAGCATCACGCACACGGCCACGCAGGACGCCGGCACGTTCAACACCGGAAACCTCGCCGCGGGAGCGACGAGCGCGCCGGTGACGATGAGCACCGCCGGGACGTTCACGTACCACTGCACGATCCATCCCGGCATGGTCGGCACCGTCACCGTTCAATAACGCGCTCTCGGGATCCTCACGCGAGATCGGGAGACCAGGAGGACCGACAACCCCTCCTGGTCATCCGATCTTCCGTTCGAGTCTCCGGACCTCCCGGGCGCCCGTGAGTCACTCGCTCAGCTCGCGCGCCGCGCTCCTCAGCATCGCGCGGATCTTGTTCCGCTCGCGGACGAGCGCCGTTCTGATGAACGGCCGCTCCGCCGCCGGCGCCGTGGCAACGCGGTTGGCCGCCTCGAGGCGCGGCACGACCGGGAGCTTCACCGCCGGATCGTGGTCGAAGCGCTCGCCGCGCGCGTAGCCGAGCGGGACGAGCACGCGCGCGAGGCGGCGCAGCGCGGCGTTCGCCGCCCGCCGCGCCTCGGGGCTGCCGCCGGCCCGCCGCTCGGCTCCGGCCCGCCACGCCGCGAACCGCTGCTTCAGCTGTTCGAGATCGCCCACGATCGGCGAGAGATCGACTTCTCCCCCCGCGCGCGCGTCGTATTCGGCGACCGCCGCGGCGATCTCGTCCATCGCGGCGCCGTAGTCGTACGGATGGAGCGGCGCGTTCAGCACGCGCACGATCGTCGTCAGGTAGACGCGCAGGTCGCGCCGCAGGATCTCGAGATCGGCGACCGGCGGCAGATCGTTGGGTGTGTGCCACGTCGGGCTGCCGCCGTTGCCGCCGACGGCATAGTAGCCGCGGCGCTTCCGCTCTTCGATGGGGATGTTCGACAGCAGCATGTAGAACGCCGTCGGGCCGATCTGGTTGAACGAGTAGTCGCCCGCGCGCAGCGGCCGCATGCCCTTCGCCGGCTCGCCCACGGCATCGCCGATCGCGTCCGTGCAGAGCGCGGCGGCCTCCGCCATCCACATCACTTCCTCGTAGGCGGTCGCATCACGGCAGCCCGGCGAGTCGATGTTGAGGTGTCCGATGCACCACTCGTCGATCTCGTCGGCGAACGTATCGGCATACCACGTCGAGCCCGCGTAGCGGCCGGTCGAGTGTCCCGGCCACCACGCGACGCGCACGCTCCGCTTCAGGCGGTCGCGTACCCCGTGGAGCACCCGCGCCAGCTCCAGCAGCGTCGCATCGCCGGTCGCGTTGTCGCCGATCCCGACGTACCACGAGTCGTAGTGGCCGTGCACGAGCAGGAACTCGTCCGGGTCCCCGGCGCCCCGGATCTCGGCCACCGGGACGAGGCACGGCGCCCACCCTTCGCGCAGCCAGGTCCGCACCGCCGCGCGCGCGCGTCCGCTCGAGGCGAGCGCGATGAGCCGCTGTCCGTCCTCCTGGTTCACGCAGACCACCGGCGTGTGCGGCTTGCGCGGCAGCGACTCGGGCGTCGGAGCGCCCCAGATCGACGTGCAGATGCCTTCGTGGATGTCCCGGCCCGGGTGGATGAAGATCTGCGCGATGGCGCCGCGGCGCTCGAAGGCGAGCACGGTGCCGGGCATCGAATAGCCTTCGGTGACGACAATCCGTCCTGCGACCGGGTCGGAGGCGACCTGGGCGGATGCAGCCGAAGGCGTGTCGAACAGATCGCCGGTGCCGCCCGCGTACTTCGACGGGACGTAGCAGATCTCGCCGGTCACTTCCGCGCCGTCCGTCGACACGGCGAACGCCGGCGGCCGCGACCGCATCGTCGCGCCGTTCACGATGACTTCGGACCGCTCCGGAATGCTCAGGAACAGGTCGGGCCGGTGGACGGTCACGGGCACGCCAAGGTCGCGGAGCCGCTCCGCGATGTACTCGCCGGCGGCGTGTTCGTCCGGCGTGCCGGACTCTCGGGTCAGCGTCGCAAAGCGCTCGATCAGCTTCGCGGGCTCGTTCGTGGAGATCTGATTCCGAATCGACGACTCCAGTTCTGGATCCTTGAACACCGGGTTTCTCCTAAGGTCGGGCGCCGGCGGCGGCCGCAGGCGTCCGCAGACTCACGACGAGGAACGCGGCGACGCTCGCGGCGACGCCCGGAAAGATCGCGTCGAGACCGAGCGGCGCGGTGGCGGGCAGGCTCCAGGCGACGCACACGGCGAGCCCGATCAGCATCGCTGCGAGGGCGCCGCCGGAGGTGGCGCGGCGCCAGTTCAGGCCGATGACGACCGGCGCGAAGAAGAAGCTCGCCACGAGCTTGGCCTGGAACAGCACGATGAACTGCACGAGCGGCACTTCGTGGACCGCGAACCACACCGGCACGAGCGCCAGGACGACGATCGTGCTGCGGTTGGCGAGCAGCTGCCGCCGGTCGCTCGCGAGCCAGCGCGACACCGGCGCCCACACGTCATGGACGACGCTCGCCGAGGCGACCAGCAGGAGGGCGTTGACCGTGCTCATGATTGCCGAGAACGCCGCCGCGATGAGCAGTGCCCCGGCCGCCGGCGTCAGCACGTGCGCGGCCATGACCGAGCTGGCGAGATCGCCCGACGGCAGGTCCGGGAACAGCGCGCGCATCGAGAGCCCGATCAGCATGATCGCACTGCCGATGATCGCCTGGAACACGAGCGCCACCCCGACGGCGTACCGCGTCGTCGCCACGTCGCGCATGGCGATGAAGCGCGTGATCTCGAGCGGCGTCGCGGCAAGCGACAGGCCGAACGCGGCGCCGAACGCCAGCAGCTCGCGCCAGCCGTAGAACCAGCCGAGGAGGCGTGGATCCACGGACGCCAGCTGGCGCGCAAGGCCGTCGAGCCCGCCGAGATGCCCGAGCAGCGCCGGGACCGCCACGAGCACCCCGGCGACCATCACGAAGCTCTGGAGCAGGTCGATGCGCGCGCCGCCGTGCAGGCCCCCGAGCAGCGAGTAGACCGCCGTGCTCGCGAGCACGAGCGCGATGCCGGTCCACTGCGGCCAGCCGAGCACGGCCTCGACGATGATGCCGCTCGCCTTGTACTGCGCCACGAGGAAGATCGTGTACGCCAGAACGATGAGCGCGGCCGAAAGCGTCCGCGCGGCGCTGCCGTAGCGGCGGCCGAAGAAGTCCGGCACGGTCAGGGCGCCCGACGCGCGCAGCTTCGGCGCGACGAACACGGCCGAGACAATCCAGCCGAGCCACGCGCCCGGCCACACCCACGCGAAGCAGACGCCGGCCATGTAGTGCAGACCGACCGTCCCGACGAAGGTCCCGGCGCTGATCTGCGTGGCGACGAGGGTCCCGCCTCCGACCAGCGCGCCGAGCGTCCGCCCGGCAACGTAGAAGTCCGCCGCCGTCCGGGTCCGGCGGTATCCGACCCACCCGAGCGCGACGATGCCGCAGAAATAGGCGACGAGGACGATCGCGAACACGCTCACGGTCGCAGGCGTCTGCCGTCCCGGCGCGCCATGAGGCGCGCCCATGCGAAGTACGCCGCAATGAACGCCGCGGCGAACACGAACCAGCCGTAGAAGTTCGCGCCGAACAGCGAGCCGGCGGTCGGCGGCGCGAAGCCGTCGAGCCATCGGGCCGGCGGCGCCGCGCCGCCCCGGGACAGGCTGACGAAGGCAGGCGCCGCGGGAAGAGACGCGGTACCGATCCACTGCCCCTGCCGTTCGCTCCAGGACAGCCGCGGGAACTCGTCATCCGGAGGCGCAACGCCGGGCGCAAGGCGCACGACGAGCTCCACCGGCCGCCCCTGTGGAGCCGAGGGAACCGTGCACCGAAGCTCGGAGGCCGGGGCCGCCGGCGACGGCAGGTACGTCATGCTGGCGTGGAACCCGTCGCCGACCGCGCTCACCGCACAGCGACCGTCGGCCAGGAAGTCGACCGCGAGCCTGACCGACGCTGCGCTCGCGATCACCACGGACACGAAGGGTACGAAGGACGCACAGGCAACGACGGAAACGACGCACGCGACCGAGCGGGCCGGCGATCGCATCTACATCGAGCCGGCGGCCGGGGCTTTCCTGCCCTTGATCAGCACCGCGATCGCATCGGGCCGGCCGTTGACGAAATCGATGCGCGTCGACCCGTCCGGCGTCTGCCGGATCACACCTGGAATCGACAGCCACGTCAGGTACCACCCGCGCGGCAGGACGACCGAGTTTCGGGGACGGCCGAAGCTGCGGTCGAACACCAGATCCTGGCCCTCGAGGCGGTAGCTGGCGGGCGCGGTGTAGGTCTCGGAAATCCGCAGCCGGATCGACTGCCCTTTCCTGACCGGCGGAAACCTCACGACGACGACCTGCGCGTCGTCCGGCACCTGCTCGCCGTGCATGTCGATCTTCGCCGCCTTGAGCTGCGCGCCGGTCATGATCTCGTCCTTCAGCGCGTCACCGGTGTCGAGGATCTTCGCCGACGGATTGGACACGGTGCTGCCGTTGCGCACCACGTTCACGTAGTTGTCCACGCCCTCGCGCGACTCGGTGTAGTCGTGATAGAGGCTGAAGGCGTGCGTGGACGGTTCCTGCAGGAAGTACACGATGTCGCGATCCTGGTGCGCCCGCTCGGAGAGGCGCGCCCGCTCGGTCGGGCCCTGCGACGGCGGCGCCTCCCAGCTCCGCGCGCTGGAGGGCGGCTGCGGCGCGGCCGCGGGGCCCGTCTGCGCGCCCGGCTTCGCCTTGACGATGAGCGCGGCAGCCCCGGGATCCTGGTGCATGAAGCTGATCTTCACGCGGCCGTCCGGCTCCGACAGGACCTGCGACGGCACGTTGCAGTCGGTCAGCTGGTATCCGGCCGGCAGCACGACGCTGTTGCGTCGGATGCCGAGCGGGCGATTGAACACGATCGAGCTGCCTTCGCGGTAGTAGCTCTTGGGATCCTTGTACGTCTTGACGATCCGGATCCGCGCCTGGCCCCCGTCGGGGGGAACCGCCCGGGCGAGGTGGATGCGGAGGTAGTCCATGCCGGGATCCGCGCGGGCCAGGCCGCTGGCCTTCGCCTCGGCGCCGCTGACTTGCTCGAACTTCAGCGGCTCGCCCGTCATCATGTCGTAGACCGATTCGTCGCTCGCGACGCTCCCCTTCCGAATCGGGTTGAAGAAGTAGGTCGCGCCGGGCGTGGTGGCCGTCACCTCGTAGTCGATCGCGAACGACGCGCTGTCGGGCGCGAGGAGCTCGTACTTCGTGTACTCGTCCTGCTCGGTCTGTCTCGGCTGGGCGGATGCAACGGACGCAACGGGAACGAAGGACACAAGGGATACGAAGGCGGTCGAGGCGATGAGCGATCTCATGGTCCTGTCCTCGTGAAGATGGTCGGGGATCCGGCGGCGGGCACCGCGGCAGTATACCCGGGTCAGCGCAGGTCGGTGCCGCGAGTTTCGGGAATCCAGATCCAGGCAACCGCCGCCAGCAGGAACGCCGCGCCGGTGACGCCGAACGCGAGGCCGAAGCCGCGCGTCTCGGCGAGCGACGCCACGGCATACGGCGCGACGGCGCTCGCCACGCGGCCGATGTTGTACGTGAAGCCCTGCGCGGTTGCGCGGATGGCCGTCGGGTAGAGCTCGGCCGTGAGCGCGCCGAAACCGCTGAAATAACCGGTGCCGAAGAACGCCACGAACGGTCCGAGGATCAGCAGCGCGAGCGGCGCGCGAATCACGCCGTACAGGGGGAGCAGGACGCTCGCCGCAAGCACGTACGTGACGTAGGCGGTCCGCCGGCCGACGGCATCCGCGATGAACCCGAACGTCACGTAGCCGAACCACATGCCGACCTGCATGGCGATGACGAAGAGCGACATCGTCTCGGCCGAGAGGCCGACGCCGCCGCGCGACGGACCGAGGCGGAGGTACGCGGGGATCCACGAGTTCAGACCCCACCAGCCGAACATGGTGCACGCGTTCATCAGCGTCACGGCGACCGTAATCCCGCCGCGGCCGTGCCGGAAGACCTCGCCGAGACGCGTGCCGCTGGCCGGCGCGACGTTCCGCTCGCGCCAGATCGCCGGCTCCTCGACACGGCGCTGAATCCAGACCGTGAAGAGCGCCGGCAACACGCCGACGAAGAACACGCCGCGCCAGCCCCAGCGCGGCGCCACGAGCAGGTAGACGAGGGCGGCGGCGCCGTAGCCGATCGCCCAGGCGCTCTGCATGAACCCGAGCGCCTTGCCGCGGTGTTCGGCGGGGAACGTCTCGGACACGAGGGCGGCGCCGCTCGCCCACTCCCCGCCCATGCCGATGCCGAGGAAGACGCGAAAGATGGCGAGCTGCAGCGCGGATTGCGCGAACCCGCACAGCGCCGTGAAGACCGAATAGGTCAGCACGCTCGCCATCAGGGCCCGCTTGCGGCCGAGCCGATCGGCCACCACGCCGAAGACGATGCCGCCGGCCGCCGATGCGAGCAGCGTGATCGAGTTCAGGACGCCGGCCATCGGCAGGGACAGGTGCAGCGCGGGATCCTCGACGAGCGCTGCCACGACCATCGCGAACAGCATCACGTCGAACGAATCGAGCATCCACCCGAGCGACGCCGCGACGAACGCGCGGCGCGCGTGAACGTCGGCCGCGTGCCACCAGCCGAACAGGCCCTGCGGACGATCAACCGGAACCGCCGTGGTCACCAGGTCACCTTCCGGGCGTGATCCTACCCGTCCGTGAGCCGATTCGGCGGTCTTTTTCGCATTGCGGTACGGAGGCCGGATTCCGGACCGCGGCCGGAGAACGCGGCCGGGTTCGACACCGGGAGGAGACCGAATGTCCAGCACACAGCGTGCCGCGCACCGGCGGGACCACCGCAGCGTGCTCGCGGCTCTCGAGAAGAAGCTGCTCATCGCCATCGCGCGGCGCCTGCCGCGCTGGGTGAGCTCGGATTTGCTGACCCTCTTCGCCCTGGCGTCGATGGGCGCCGCCGGACTGGCGTTCGCGCACATCACGGACGGGCCCTGGAGCGCGGCGGCCGTCGTCGCGGCGCTGGCAGCGAACTGGTTCGGCGACAGCCTCGACGGCACGCTCGCCCGCGTCCGCGGCCATGAACGGCCCGGCTACGGCTTCTACGTCGATCACGTGGTCGATCTGATGGGCATCACGGCGCTCGTGGCCGGGATGGGCGCCTCCGGCGCGATGCGTCCGATCGTCGCAGCGGCGGTGCTGGCCGGCTACGTGCTGGTGGCGGCCGAAACGTTTCTCGCCACGCACGCCTCCGGCGTCTTCCGGCTGTCCTTTGGCGGCATCGGCGGAACCGAACTGCGCCTTCTGCTGGCGGTCGCCGCCGTGCGAGTGGCCGCCAATCCCATGGCGGCCGTGCCCGGTGTCGGCGTGATGCCTCTGCTCGACGTCGGCGGCGTGATCGGCGCGGCCGGCCTTGGCGTCGCGTTCCTGATCTCCGCGGCCCGGAACGCGCGCGCGCTGTACCTGGCGGAACCGCTGCCGGTCGACCGGGCCGGGAGAGCGGCATGAGGGGGACCGCGTTTGCGGTCGTGGGCGCGCTGGGGTTCGTCGTTCAGATCGGGACGGTGGCGGCGCTGACCAGGCTCGCTGGATGGAATGCCGCGTCGGCCACCGCGGCGGCGGTCGAGCTCGCGGTCCTGCACAACTTCCTCTGGCACGAGCGCTGGACGTGGGCGGACCGCATCGGGCGGGGCGCGACGGGCGCGGTCCGCCGGCTCGCCCGGTTCCATCTGGCGAACGGCGCCACGTCGATGGGCGCGAACGTGCTCGGCGTCTGGGCCGCGGCGGCGCTGTTCGGACTCGATCCGATCGCCGCCAACGTGGCCGCCGTCGTCTGCACCGGCGCGCTGAATTTCATCACCCTGGATCGCTGGGTCTTCCTGGCCGATGGCGTGCGCGAGGGTGGCGTGCCCTCATCCCGGCGCGATGCTACTGCGCCCCGATCGCTTTCACCGTGACGCCCGCCGCTTCGAGACCGTGGCGGATTCTCGCCGCGAGATCGTCCGAGCCGGGCGTGTCGCCGTGAACGCAGATCGTCTCCGCGTCGAGCGAGACGATGCTGCCGTCGGCGGCAACGACCGTCCGCTCCTTCGCCATCCTGACGGCCCGGGCGACGACCGCCTCGGGATCGTGAATGACGGCGCCCGGCTTGCGGCGCGACACGAGCGAACCGTCCGGCTCGTACGCGCGATCCGCGAACACCTCGGCCGCCACGCGCAGCCCGGCCGTCTTGCCGGCCGCGAGAATCTCGGATCCCGGCAGGCCGAAGAGGATCAGGCCGCGATCGAAGGCAGCGACAGCGCGCGCGATCGCCGCCGACAGCTCGGGATTCCGCACCGCCATGTTGAACAGGGCGCCGTGCGGCTTGACGTGCTGGAGGCGCACGCCTTCGGCGGCGGCCACGCCGGCGACCGCGGCGACCTGATAGAGCACGAGGTCCTCGGCCTCGCGCGGCGTCACGTTCAGCTCGCGCCGCCCGAAGCCGACCAGATCGGGAAAGCCCGGATGCGCGCCGACCGCGACGCCGTGCGCCTTCGCCATCCTGATCGTTCCGCGGAGCACCGACGGATCGCCGGCGTGGAATCCTGCGGCGACGTTGGCGGAAGTGATCGCCTTCATCAACCCGGCGTCGTGCCCGATCGTGTAGGCGCCGAAGGATTCGCCCATGTCAGAGTTGATGTCGATTCGCATGGCGGCGCTCGCTGGAGATACGTCGGCGCTGAAGTCGCGTGCCTGATTTGCGGACAGCGGACCGTGAACGTGACGCGGTGGCGGAACGGACGGTCGGACGAACGGCGCCGGCAGCAAGCGCGGCCGGGAAGGGCGGCAGAAGCAATCGCCGGATCATCGCCGGCGATTCTACATCCACGCGTACAAAACAAAAGGGCATCGCGTGATTGCGATACCCTTTTGGCTCACCGGCCTGGCTCCCCCAGCATTCACGGCGCCCTGCCGTAATCAGACCGGTGATTGCGACGAGTCCTTTCGCAATGCGCGTGCCTACTCCGGGCGTGCACGATTCCGCGAAAAATCCTGGCGGCCGGCAGCCGCGTCTCGCGCGCGCGTCACGACTTTGTCGCGACGGTTACACTTTTTGCGCACCGGCCGCGCTGGCTCGTGAACGCGGCCCGCGCCGCGAGTCGGCCTGAACCGAGCGCCGCCCGGCTAGAACGTCGGCAGGCGATCGATCACTTCCGACAGCGCCGGGAACCGGCGGTCGCGCGGCGAGAGGATCGGGTCGCTCACCTTCCAGTCGATCGCCAGGTCGCGGTCGTTCCAGGCGATGCCGACTTCGTCCTCCGGATCGTACAGCTCCGTGCACTTGTATTCGACCTGGGCGACGGCGCTGACGACCGAGAAGCCGTGAGCGAATCCCGGCGGCACGTAGCACTGCCTGAAGCTGTCCGCCGACAACATGACGCCGACCCATTGCCCGAACGCAGGCGAGCCGCGCCGCACGTCGACGGCGACGTCGAAGATTTCGCCCTCGACGACGCGGATCAGCTTGCCCTGCGGCCGGCGCACCTGGAGATGCAGTCCCCGGACGGTCCGGCCGAGGGAGAGCGAGTGGTTGTCCTGGATGAACGGGCCGGGCACGCCGGCGGCGCGGTACTTGTCCGCGCGGTAGGTCTCGAGAAAGTACCCGCGGCCGTCGCGGTGGACGTCCGGCTCGATCACCAGGACGCCGGGGAGATCCGTCGGGAGGAACCGCACGTCACGGCTCCTGCTCGAGCACACGGAACAGATATTGCCCGTATTCGCTCGATTCCATCGCGTGCGCCAGCCGCCGCAGCGCGGCGCGGTCGATGTAGCCCATGCGGTACGCGATCTCCTCGACGCAGGCCACCATCAGCCCCTGCCGTTCCTCGATCGCCTGAATGTAGCTCGACGCCTGCATCAGTGCCTCGTGGGTGCCGGTATCCAGCCAGGCGATGCCGCGCGCGAGCCTCTCGACGTGCAGGGCGCCGCGTTCGAGGTAGGCGCGGTTGACGTCGGTGATCTCGAGCTCGCCGCGCGGCGATGCCTTCAGGCCGGCGGCGATGCCGAGGACGTCGTTGTCGTAGAAGTACAGTCCGGTGACGGCGAGCGACGACCTCGGCTTCGCGGGCTTCTCCTCGATGCTGACGGGACGTCCCCGCGCGTCGAGCTCGATGACGCCGTACCGCTCGGGATCGCGGACCTGATAGCCGAATATCGTCGCGCCGTGCTCGCGCGCGGCCGCGGCGCGCAGGTAGTCGGAGAAGTGCGCGCCGTAGAAGATGTTGTCCCCGAGGGCGAGCGCCACGCGGTCGCGCCCGATGAACTCCCGGCCGATCAGAAACGCCTGCGCGAGCCCCTCGGGCCTCGACTGCACCGCGTACCGGATGGACAGCCCGATCTCCTCGCCCGCGCCGAGCAGCCGGCGGAAGCTCTCCTGGTCGTGCGGCGTCGTGATGACCAGGATCTCCCGGATGCCGGCGAGCATCAGCGTGGAGAGCGGGTAGTAGATCATCGGCTTGTTGTAGATCGGCATCAGCTGCTTGCTGATCGCCCGCGTCAGCGGGTGCAGCCGCGACCCCGATCCGCCCGCCAGAATGATCCCCCTCATCGTCCCAGTCCCAGCCGCTGCCGATCATAGCGCCCGGCCTGCACGCGCGCACACCAGTCGCGGTGTCCGAGGTACCACGCGACCGTCTCGCGCAGGCCGGTCTCGAACGAGTGCCCCGGCGTCCATCCCAGCTCCCGCCGGATCTTCGTCGCATCGATCGCGTACCGGCGGTCGTGCCCGGGCCGATCCGGCACGAACGACTTCAGCGCGCGGTAGGAGGTGACGCCCTTCGTCGAGAGCGCCGGGTTGCCCGCGGCCGGCCACAGCTCTTCGAGCGTGTCGCACAGCCGGTCGACGACGTCCAGGTTGGTGCGTTCGTTGCCGCCGCCGATGTTGTAGCTCTCGCCCGGCCGGCCCCGCTCGAGCACCGTCAGCAGACCCGCGCAGTGGTCGTCGACGTGCAGCCAGTCGCGGACGTGGCCGCCGTCGCCATAGATCGGCAGCGGACGGCCGTCCAGCGCGTTCAGGATCATCAGCGGGATGAGCTTCTCGGGAAACTGGTACGGGCCGTAGTTGTTCGAGCAGTTCGTGACGATCGTCGGCAGTCCGTAGGTTCGATGATACGCGCGGACCAGGTGGTCGGCGGCCGCCTTGCTCGCCGCGTACGGCGAATTCGGCGCGTACGGCGTGTCCTCGCTGAACTGACCGCCCGGCCCGAGCGCGCCGAACACTTCATCGGTCGAAACGTGCAGGATGCGGAACGCCTCGCGCGCGTCAGGCTGCACGCCGTCCGCAAAGCGCCGCGCCGCATCGAGGAGCACGAACGTGCCGACGATGTTCGTGTCGACGAAGGGCTGCGGGCTGTCGATCGACCGGTCGACGTGCGTCTCGGCCGCGAGATTCAGCACGCCGTCCGGCTGGTGCTCGCTGAAGACGCGGGCCATCGCGCCGCGGTCGGCGATGTCCGCCTGAACGAACGTCAGCCGTGGATCGTCGAGGGTTCCCTCGAGGTTCAGCAGGCTGCCCGCGTACGTCAGCTTGTCGACTACGACGACCCGGCAGGCCGTGTGCGCGAGCGCGCGCCGGACGAGATTGGAGCCGATGAAGCCGGCCCCCCCCGTGATCAGCAGTGTTCGCATGGAAGGGCCCGGGACCTGAGCCCTTGGCCCTGAGCCCTCATACCGCCGCGCCCTCCGGATACTGCAGGGCGAGCCGCAGCTCCTTCGCGAGCGAGTCCACGGTGGTGCCGCTGCGCTTCCAGGCGCCTTCGGTCTCGAACCGCAGGTCGCCGATGCGGCGCCCCCACGGCGCGATGACCCGGCCGATGGCGCGGAAGTCGGCCCGGTCGGCGTGCTCCTGATCGAGGCGGCGGATGACGTCGGGCGCGACGCGGATGAACGCCCGGAGAGCGGACGCCGACTTGATGCTGTACTTGCGCCCGTTCCACGCGCCGCCGAACACGAGCGCGATCTGCTTGAAGTAGTTGACGAAGAACTTCTTCGCGTCCTCCCGGAAGTCGGCCGCCTGCCGCGGGCTGCCGAGCGCGTCCGACGCGAGCAGCTTCTTCAGCTCCTGTGCGAGCGGCGCCTGCGCCACGCGCCCGTGACCGACCCCGAGCAGCTTGATTTCGTCGTACAGCGGCGAGTCCTCCCGGTCGTTCAGCGCGCGGACGACGTCGTGAGCGGTCGCCAGGTTGTCGTCGCGGTACAGCTGCCGCCCCGACAGGCTGACCAGGTGCGACGCGTTCAACCGGGTGTGCTTCGCGTTGATCGTCACGAACATCTGGACGACATGGTCTTCGGGCAGACGGTCGAAGATGACGGCCGGAACCGTGAAGTCCTCGCCGGCGAAGCGGTCGATGTCGGCGTGCAGGGCGAGTAACCGGTGCTGTCCGTCAATCGCCCGCAGGATGCCCTCGCGCTCGGGCACCTTCAGGATGCCCAGCCGCGAATCGTCGGATGCCGGCTGGAACGTCAGCTTCTCGTCGCACGAGATGATGACGGCGCCCGGAATCGAGGGGAGATCGCGCGCCTGCCGGCACTGCTCGTAGTACTGCACGAGCTCGTCGATCTTCCGCCGGATGATCTGACGCTGGTACGCCTTCTCGCTGGACGCAATCCGCCGTTCGAGCAGATCCCAGTTCACTTTCGAGGGCGCCGCGCCGGGCCGCGCCTTCCCCCCGCGCACCGGCGGCTGCGAGCCTTCGCCGTAGCTCAGGACCTCGAACCGAACGAGCTTGTCGATGTCGCTGGCCGTCAGCGAAGCTTGATAGAATTGCACCCCGAACTGCTGCATGCGGATCGCGGCAACGTTGATCATAGGTTTCTTCAGTCCCGTACGCTCAGGCTGGCCCGCTACACAGCTCAAAGAGACGGATTGTATCGACCGGACGGCGGCCATCTCAACGATTTTTTCGCCGCTCCTGCACCGTACCTGCACGAGCGAGCACGGTCAGTACACGACCTAAGCCTCTCACAATGAAGGAGTTATAACATGTCATCGCCGAAGCGCCGATTCCGGCTGCTCGGGGTCGCCCTGCTGGCTCTGCTGCCGGCTGCCGGCGCCGGAGTGGCGGCTACGTCGACGGCGCCGAAAGCCGCCGCCGCTCCGCAGAAGAACGACGAAGAATACGCGAAGCTCGTCAAGGAGTGGACGACCAGGCCCGAGTTCATGAGCCCGCTCGTGGATCACCTGCCCCTGGCGCCCGGGATCCCGACGCCCAGACAGGTCGTTGGCCACTACATCGGCGAGCCGAAGAAACTGACCTACTCCGAGGACCTTGACAAGTACTACCGGGCGCTCGAGGCGAAGTCGCCCCGGATCAAGGTGTTCACGATCGGCAAGACCGACGAGGGCCGTGAGCTGGTCGACGTGATGATCGGCTCGGCCGAATCGATCAGGAACCTTGAGACCTACCGCACGTACCTCGCCGACCTCGCCGATCCGCGGAAGACCGACGAGGCGCAGGCCAAGGCCATCATCGCCAAGGCCAAGCCGATTTACCACCTGATGGGCGGCCTCCACAGCGGCGAGACCGGCCCGTCCGAGATGCTGATGGAGCTGGCCTACCGCCTCGTCGCGGACGAGTCGCCCCTCTACAAGCAGATCCGCGACAACGTCATCGTTTCGATCCTGCCGGCGGCCGACCCCGATGGCCGCGACCGGTTCGTCGACTGGTACTACCATCACAAGATCAACGACACGAGCGAGGACAGCGCGTTCGGCGGTCCGCCCTACTGGGGCAAGTACATCTTTCACGACAACAATCGCGACATCAACGCGTCGCAGGTCACCTCGCGCGCGATTCTCGAGTGGTACTTGAAGTGGCATCCGCCGGTGATGCACGACCTCCACGAGTCGGTGCCGTTCCTGTACATCTACGGCGCCCAGCCGCCGCACAACCCGGGCCTCGATCCGATCACCTACAGCGAGGTGCCCTGGTTCGCGAACTGGGACGTCAGCCAGCTCGAGAAGTACGGCATGCCGGGCGTCTGGTGGTGGGGCTATGTGGACGCCTTCTCGCCGGGGTACGTCGCGTTCACGGCATCGAACCACAACGGGCTGCAGCGCTTCTACGAGACCTTCTCGAACGGCGGCGCCAACACGATGCTGCGGCACATCAACCGCAGTCCGTTCGGCCCCTCGAACGGCCCCGGCTATACGAAGAAGGAGTGGTATCGCGAGAACCCGCCGTACGCCGAGGTGATGTGGTCGCTGCGCAACAACACGAACTACATGGAGACCGGCGTGCTGTCCTCGCTCCAGCTCGCCTCGACGTTCCCGAAGGTCCTCCTCGACAACTTCTACACCAAGAGCCGCAACTCGCTCGAGGACGGCCGTACGAAGCCGCCGTTCGGCTACGTGATCCCGTCCAACCAGCGCGACCTGACGAAGGCGGCCTGGATGCTCGGTCTGCTCAAGGCGCAGGGGATCGAGATCGGCCGCGCCACGGGCGAAGTCAAGGTGAAAGACGGCACGTTCCCGGCCGGCTCGTTCGTCATCAAGCGGGATCAGCCGTACGCCCGGTTCGTCAAGGTCCTGCTCGAGAAACAGGTGTACCCCGACCCGAACCTCCGCACGTATGACGACGCGGCCTGGACAATGGGGCTGATGGCGCATACGGAGGTCAAGGCGATCGACGACAAGGCCATCCTCGGCGTGCCGACCGAACCGGTCACCGACCTGGCCGTCAAGGGCACGATCGCGGGCGGCACCCCGACGGCCGGCTACGCCGTGATGCACAACGGCTCGAACAACCTGATTACGCTGCGGTACCGCCTGAAGGATCTCCAGGTCCAGGCGGCCGATCGGCCGTTCAAAGTCGGCGACGTCGAGTATCCCGCCGGCTCGTTTCTGATCGCCGGCACCGACCCGCGGGTGGCGCGCGAGATCGAGGCGCTCGGGCTGAAGGCCGCGGCGCTGACGGCGATGCCGGACGTGCCGAAGCACGATCTCAACCTGCCCCGCCTGGCGATCTACAGCACGTGGGGCAGCACGCAGGACGTGGGCTGGGTGCGGTTCGCCCTCGACAAGTTCGACGTCCCCTACGACCTGATCTTCAAGGACGAGGTCAAGAGCGGCAATCTCCGTTCGAAGTACGACCTCATCGTGATCCCGAGCCAGGGCCGCAGCGCAAAGAGCATCGTCTACGACATCGAGCCCAAGGGGAAGCCGGTGGACTACAAGAAGTCGCCGGAGTTCAAGAGCCTCGGGATGTACGGCGAGGCGGACGACATCACGGGCGGCATGGGCATCAAGGGGGTCGAGGAGTTCCAGAACTTCGTCGATCAGGGCGGCGTGCTGGTCACGCTCGGCGTGGCGAGCTACCTCCCGCCCGAGTTCGGGCTGACGCGCACGATCGACGCCCAGCGGCCGACCGGGCAGTTCTACGCGCCCGGACCGATCGTCAACGCCGACATTCTCCAGCCCGCGAGCCCGGTCTTCTACGGCTACGACACGAAGCAGATCGCGGTGCGCTACGGGAACGGGCCGCTCCTCAGGGTGCCGCAGGACGAGAAGGGCGAGATCCTGATGGAGTACCCCGGCGGCGACGCGAACGTGCTGAGCGGCCTGATGAAGGGCGCTAACGAGATCAAGAACCGGCCGGCCATCGTCGACGTGCCGACCGGCAAGGGTCGCATCATTCTGTTCGCCGGCAATCCGTGCTATCGATGGCAGAACTACGGCGAGTTCAACCTGCTGTTCAACACGGTGCTGAACTTCGACGACTTCAAGGCCGCTCCGAAGACGCCGGCGACTCAGGAGCGGTAGATCGAAAGGGCTCGGGGCTCGAGGCGGCAAAGACAAACGGTTGCACATTTTGAGTGCAAATCAAGTAGGTTTTTGAGCCCATGCTCCGGGTTTCCACGGTTTTCCTGGCGGCCGTGCTGGCCGGCGCCGCCACGGCCAGTGCTGCCGCAGCCGCCGGTGCCGCCGGCGACCGCGAGGTGAGCGCGGCCAGGGCGACGCAGCCAATCGTCCTCGACGGCGCGCTCGACGATCGAGCGTGGCAGAGCGCGCCGCCGGCGTCCGGCTTCACCCAGAGCGAGCCGCACGAAGGGGAGCCTGCGACCGAGGCGACCGAGGTACGTGTCCTTTACGACGCGGACACTCTCTACGTGGGCGTGTTCGCCCACGACGTCCACCCGGTCCTCGTCAACGAGCTGAAGAAGGACTTCGACACGTCGAGCGCGGACGTCTTCGAAGTCGTGCTCGACACGTTCGACGACGGCCGCAACGGCTACCTGTTCGCCGTCAACGCGATGGGCGCGAAGTGGGACGCGCAGACGTTCAACGAGGGCCGGGACGTCAACAGCAACTGGGACGGGATCTGGCACGTGCGGACGCGCATCGTCAAGGGCGGCTGGACGGCCGAGATCGCCATCCCTTTCCGGACGCTCCGGTTCAACGGCGCCAGTCAGCAGACGTGGGGCATCAATTTCCTGCGCCGCATCCGCCACCGCAACGAGGACAGCTACTGGTCGCCGGTGCCGCGGATGTTCCAGATCACGCGGACGTCGCTCGAAGGCCGCCTTCAGGGACTGCGCGGGGTGCATCCCGGGCGCGACCTGCGCCTGAAGCCGTACGTGCTGACCAGCAGCTCCGCGGTCGCACCGAGCCCGTCGACCGGCAGCCTGCAGGGCGGCTTCGACGCGAAATACGGGATCACGAGCGGCCTGACGTGGGACTTCACGGTCAACACGGATTTCTCGCAGGTCGAAGCCGACGAGCAGCAGGTGAACCTCACGCGATTCAGCCTGTTCTTCCCCGAGAAGCGTGATTTCTTCCTCGAGAACTCGGGCGTCTTTCAGTTCGGCACGCCGAACGGCGGCGGCGGCGGAAGCGGCGCGCCGGGCGGTCGGACGAACGGCCTGCCCGACAACGTCCTGTTCTTCAGCCGCCGGATCGGCCTGTCGGACGACGGACAGGCGTTGCCGATTCTGGGCGGCACGCGGCTGACGGGGCACGCCGGCGCGTACACGATCGGCGCGCTCAATATCCAGCAGCGGCGCAGCGCCTCGGCGGCCGCGACGAACTTCACGGCGGTCCGCCTCCGGCGCAACATCCTGGCGAACTCGGACGTGGGCGTGATGGTGCTCGACAAGCAGCAGCACGGCGGCGGATTCAACCGGCTGTTCGGCGCCGACGCGAACTTCCAGTTCTTCGAGAAGCTGAACCTGAACGGGTTCGTCTCCAAGACGGCTTCACCGGCGTCGGTGGTCGGCGGCACGGGACACGATCTGATGTGGCGTGCAGGCACGTCGTACCGCGGCGAGGTGATCGACACGAGCTTCGCGTATACGTCCACCGGCGACCGGTTCGACGACGAGCTCGGGTTCATCCCCCGCGTGGGGATCGCGCGGACGGATTTCAAGTTCGGACCGCATCTGCGCCCGGCGGCGGTCAGCGGCTGGCTGCGCGAGATCTACCCGCACTACCAGCTGGTCGACATCACGCGGACGAGCGACGGGACCTTCGATTCGCGCTACATGGACTTCCACCTGCCGTTCAACTTCCAGGACGGCTCGTTCATGGAGGTCGGCCACAACACGAACCTCGAGGTCCTCACGCAGCCGTTCACGATCAACACGACGCGGAACGTCGTCGTGAATCCCGGGCGGTACGGCTACGACGAGAACTTCGTCACCGCCACCACGAGCAGCGGGCGCGCCGTGTCGTTCAACGGACGGATCGGCGTCGGCACCTTCTATGACGGCCGGAAGCGCTCGTACCAGGCGGGCACCACCGTGCGCTTCAGCGCGCGCCTCAACACGAGCCTGTCGGTGCTCCAGAACGTCGTCAGGCTGTCCGACGGGTCGTTCGACACGACCCTGATCACCGGCCGCGTCAACTACGGCTTCTCGACCCACGTGTTCCTGAACGCCCTGATCCAGTACAACACCGACATCCGCGAGTGGAGCTCGAACGTCCGCTTCGACTGGATCCATCACTCGTTGAGCGATCTGTTCCTCGTGTACAACGATCACCGCGATACGATCCACGGCCAGATGCTCGACCGCTCCGTCGCGGCGAAGATGACCTACATGATGGCGTTCTGAGCCGGCGTGCGCGGCGCAGCCCGCCGGGCCAGCCACTGCTCCTCGGCGCGAACCGCTCCGTACATCAGCACCACGAACGCCGCATAGCCGACCGCGGCTCCCCAGAGCGGCAGGCGGCCACGCCAGAGCCAGCTGGCGTATCCGTAGACGAGCTCGACGTGTATCCAGTAGACGAAGAGCGAGTGACGGCCGAACGCCTCGAGCGGCTCGATGCGGAGCCCGAGGGCCGCCGCGACTTCCGCCAGCCCGTACAGCACTGCGAGCGCGAGCATCATGATCCCGACGCGAATCACGAACCAGCTCGGCGAGCTGGTCCAGAACGACGACTCGCGGTACAGGCTGGGGCGGGACGCCAGGTAGAACCCGGCGGCGACCAGCAGCACGCCCGCGAAGCCGATGACCGCGTTCGCACGACGCTCCTCGTGCGCGTCGCGGACGGCGGAGAGCAGCACGCCGGCGACCGCACCCGCGAACACGAACCCCGACCACGGCAGCATCGTGAAGTTGGTGAAGGCGCCGGACGGCCGGACGTACCACTGCAGGAGCGACGGAAGGCGGTCGATGGCCGTGATTTCGCGGACGAGCGGCGTCACGAGGGCGATCGCCGCTGCAGCGACGGCGAACAGCGCCGCGGTCACCGCCTTCGACTCGGACATCGCCCAGACGAGGCCGGAGACGGCGATGGCGGGCCCCATGACGTTCAGGATGTCGACGCGCAGCAGCTTCCAGGGCGACCCGCCCGGCGAGAGGACGAAAGCCTGGAGGCGGAAGAGGAACGCCAGGCCGAAGATCTCGACGCCGCGCCGGAACACGCGGCGGACGCCGGCCGCCCGCTCGCCGGCCCGCCGCGCGGTCGCCGCCGCGGACAGCACGAGCGAGAGGCCGGCCAGCCACAGAAACAGGGGCGCGGCGAACCCGCCGAGGATGACGGCGTCGCGGAAGGCGATGGTCGATCGCGCGCCGGCGCGCGTCCAGGCGTCGCTGACGTGCGCCTCGATCATCAGGAGCACGGCGATCGCGCGGGCCCAGTCGATGTAGGCGCGCCTGCCCGCCCTAGGCGCGGACGGCAAACGACACCTGGAAGTCGAGGTCCTGCCGCAGCGAGTGCCACACCGAGCAGTACTTCTCCCGTGAGAGCGCAATCGCGCGCTCGACCGCGTCCGGCGGCACCTCGCCCTCGAGATCGAGCCGGAGGGTCATCTTCACGAACCGATGCGGATCCTCCTGGGCGCGATCGCCGACCAGATGCCCCTTCAGCGCTTTGAGCGGATGCCGGCCCTTCGTGAGGATCTGCGTCACGTCGACGGCCATGCACCCGGCGAGCGCCGCCGCCAGGGCCTCGACGGGCGATGGTCCGGCCGCGCCGGCGCTGTCCAGCGTCATGGAAGCCTTGTTGACGGTCGCCGAGAAGGTCAGCCCGCCGGTCCAGGTCAGGTCCGCGACGATGGGAGGTCTGTGGGCCACGCGACGATTCTAAGGCCAGCTCGGCCCGGGCGATGGCTTGACTTGTACTATTAATTTATTATACTAGTTCAATCATACAAATGACCGTTGTCGCCATCGACCCGCGCGACCCGACGCCCATCTACGCCCAACTCGAGCGCGGATTGCGCGCGGCAATTGCCACCAGCCGTCTCCGCCCGGGCGACCAGCTGCCAACGGTCCGCCAGCTGGCCGTCGAACTCCAGGTGAACGCCAACACGGTCGCCCGCGTCTACGCGGAGCTCGAGCGCGCCGGCGTCATCGAGACCAAGCGCGGCGTCGGATCGTTCATCAGCGCCACGCCCGCGCAGGCGCACCCGCCGCGGGATCGCGATCGGCGGCTGCGCGCGTTCGCCACCCGCATCCTCGCCGACGCCGAAGCGGCGGGTTTCACCATCGACGACATCATCGCGACGCTCGATGCGCACCGACAGGGAGGAGCATGAATGGCTACGATTGTCCTCGGTCGTCATTCGCAGGACCCGGGCAGCCGCCCGCGTCCCAACGTGGTCGCGGCGGCGGTGCTGCTCGGATCGATCGCCCTCGGCGCCCTCGGCACGATCGCGACGCGGAATCCCGCTCCGGTCGTCGTGATGGCGCTCATCGGCATCGTGCTGATGCAGTCGCCGCGAATCGCCCAGCAGTGGGAGCGCGCCGTCATCCTGCGGCTCGGGCGGTTCGTCGAGCTGCGGGGAGCGGGGCTCTTCTGGATCGTCCCGTTCATCGACCGCGTCGACTCGTGGATCGATCAGCGGACCATCACGACGAGCTTCGCCGCCGAACAGACGCTGACGTCCGACACGGTGCCGGTGAACGTGGACGCGGTCCTGTTCTGGCTGGTGCACGACGCGCAGAAGGCCGCGCTCGAGGTGCAGGACTACGCGCAGGCCGTGAGCTGGGCGGCGCAGACCGCGCTGCGCGACATCATCGGGCGCACCGCGCTGACCGATCTGCTGAGGGGCCGCGAGCGGATCGAACAGGAGCTGCAGCAGCTGATCGACGCGCGGTCGAACCCGTGGGGAATCACCGTCCAATCGGTCGAGATGCGCGACGTCGTCATCCCGAACGCGCTGCAGGACGCCATGTCGCGCGAAGCACAGGCCGCCCGCGAGAAGCAGGCGCGCATCATCCTCGGGCAGGCGGAGCTCGAGATCGCGAAGTCATTTCAGGAGGCGGCGCGTGCGTACCACGACAATCCGACCGCCCTCCACCTGCGCGCGATGAACATGCTCTACGAAGGGCTGAAGGAAAAGGGCGCGCTGATGCTGATCCCGAGCAGCGCGGTCGAGTCCATGGGCATGGGCGGCCTGATGGGAGCCGCGGCGCTTCAGCAGCAGAGGCTCACGGGCTCCGGACAGAACCCGGCCGGGAACGTCGAGTGAGGCGTCGAGCGATGAAGCGGTCAAGGGGGCAATCGCGATCGCGGCCGCCGCGCAGCCGCCCGCGGTCTGCCGGACGCGGTGGGCCGGCGAGCGGGAATTCGCCAGCCGGAAGGCGCTACCGGACGGCGGAGCTCTGAGGCACTGACGCAGAGCGGGAGCGGGGCTTGAAAATCGACGAGCGGATGGCCAGCCAGACGGCCGGCAGCACGACGAGCGAATACGTCAGCATGTGGCCGAACGGGCTGTCGGGGCCCCAGGACTCGGTCCGCTGATGGATGATGGTGCTGTACGGCAGCAGGTGCTGCTCGGCCATCTCATGCACGCCCCGGATCGTCAGCTGCACCACGAAGACGAACAGGAAGATCGCCGTCGCCTGGAAGAAGAGCGTCAGGTTCACGCGCGAGCCGTACCGCGACCAGAGCCACGCGACTCCCGCCGCGCCGGCAACTCCGAGAGCCGCCCCGGCCGCGAGGTGGAGCGTCTCCCGCAGCTGCAGCAGCAGAAGGGCCGTCTCCATGCCTTCGCGCGTGACCATCAGCACGGTGAAGAGGAACACGCCGACGAACGCGCCCGCCGCGGCGCTCGAGGACTGCAGCCGACCTTCGATGTCGCGCTTCATCCGTCGGCCGGCGCGCCACATGTGGACTATCATCCAAGTGACCGACACCGCTGCGACGATCGCCAGCGGACCGTCGAGCCACTCCTGATTGGCGGCGTTGTAAAGCAGGTACCCGCCGGCAAGGCTCAGCAGCGTCGCTGTCCCGATGCCCCAGTGGACCGCCCGCGCCAAGTTCGCCTGTCCGGATTTCTTCAGGTAGGAAAGGCTGATCGCGACGATCAGGAACGCTTCGAGTCCCTCACGCAGCGTGATGACGAAAGCTTCAAGCATGAACAGGAACCCGGGTGCGCCGGCGTCGATGGCTGATTCGGTCGAAAACGAGACTCAGTCTCAAAATTACAGACCCAGCGTACCCATCCATATCCGACCTGTCAAGTCGGCCTTTGTCTGCGGCCGTAAACCGCCCGTGCGATAAGCTGGGATCATGAAGTTGGTCGTCGGTTCCTTGCTCGCCCTGCTCGCCTCCGCCGCTCCGATTGCCCGGGCGCAGCAGCCGACGTTCCGCGCCGGCACCCGGCTCGTCTCGGTCTTCGCCACCGTGACCGACGCGCAGCAGCGGCTCGTGCCGAATCTCACGAAGGACGACTTCGAAGTCTTCGACGACGGCAAGCCGCAGCCGATCGAGCTGTTCCAGAACGAAGTGCAGCCGATCACGGTGGTGGTGATGCTCGACACGAGCGCCAGCATGACCGGCTCGATCGATCTGCTCCGCGAAGCCGCCGAGCAGTTCGTCATCCGTCTCCTGCCGGAGGACAAGGGCCGCGTCGGCGCGTTCAACGACAAGATCCAGTTCAGCTCGTCGTTCACGTCGAACCGCGACGAGCTCGTGAGCGAGCTCGGCGACCTCGATTACGGCAACGGGACGCTGCTCTACGACGCGCTGTCGGCGAGCTTCGACGAGCTGAAAGGCATCGAGGGGCGCAAGGTGGTCCTGATCTTCACCGACGGCGACGACACCGAGAGCCACACCAGTCTGGGCGACGTGATCGATCGCGCGCGCGCCGAAGACGTCATGGTGTACGCGATCGGCCTGGAGAGCAACTACTTCAACGGCGTGCAGATGGTGCGCAGCAAGCCGGATCGCGGGCTCAAGAAGCTGGCCGAGGAAACCGGCGGCGGCTATTTCGAGCTGACGCGCACGAACGATATGGCGCCGACCTTCACGCACATCGCCTACGAGCTGCACAGCCAGTACGTGCTCGGCTTCACGCCGCCGGTGCTGGACGGCAAAGTGCACAAGCTGTTGGTGAAGGTGAAGCAGCCCGGCATGACGGCACGAGCGCGCCGGAGCTACCTGGCCGCGAGCGACCGCACCGATCGGGACTAGCGCAGGCCGCCGGGCCTGCGCGCGGGGGCGCCTACGCCAGCATCACGGTGATGATGACGAGAACGAGCAGAAGACCGACGACCATCTCCGCCGTTGACGAGAACGTCCATTCGTACACTGCCGTTCACCTGCCTTTCATCCGTTTAGACGAACGGCTCGCCTCAAAGGTTTAGTCCGCGCATGACGACACTGTCCGAGCAGGAGTTCCGAATCCGGAGCGACGAGGCGCTCGACACCGCCCGGCGGGCGCTCCTCCGCCTCGCCGACGAGGAAGGCTTCGAAGTCGAGCTGGCCAGCGGCGTGCTGAACGTCGACTTCGAGGAACCGTCGGAGATGCGATTCGTCGTCAGCCCCAACGCGCCGGTGCGTCAGATCTGGGTATCGGCGATGGCGCGGAGCTACAAGCTGTCGTGGGCGCCGGAGCTGAGCGCGTTCGCGCTCGACGGCGAGCCGCTGCCGGCGCTGCTCGAGCGGCTGGCGCGCCAGCACCTGCATGGCTGAGGCTTGTCTGGTACAATCTGCGCAACCTTCTTGGGAGAACCCTATGCGCAGATTCCTCGTCGTCACCACGATGATCGTGTCCGCCGCCGCCGCGGGTGCCTGCAGCAAGTCGCCCGCCGACAAGACCGCCGACCAGCTCCAGAAGGGCGCCGACTCGATGCAGAAGGGCGCCGACCAGATGGAGAAGAGCGCCGACTCGATGCAGAAGGGCGCCGATTCGATGCAGAAAGGCGCCAACTCCATGGCCAAGGGCCTCGAGGACATGGCCAAGGGCCTGGGCGCCCTGACGGGGAATCCGGACCAGAAGCCGGTCGATCCGGTCAGCTTCAGGGACCTCGAGACGGTCATGCCGGACCTGCCCGGCTGGGAGCGGGGCAAGCCGACCGGTGAGCGGATGACGAGCCCGGTCAGCTACTCGCAGGCGACGGTCACCTACACGAAGGGCAACGCGCGAATCGAGCACAAGGTAATGGACTCCGCGCTCAATCAGCTGCTCGTCGCGCCGTTCACGATGTTCCTGACCGCCGGCTACGAAAAGGAAACCGACGAAGGCTACGAGAAGTCGGTGAAGGTCGGCGAGTATCCCGGGTGGGAGAAGTGGAACAGCTCGGACAAGGACGGCGAGCTGAATGCGGTCGTGAACGGCCGGTTCATCGTGCAGATCCAGGGGCACGGCATCGACGACCCCAAGGTCCTGCACGACCTGATGGAGAAGACCGACCTGAAGAAGCTCGCGTCGCTGAAGTAGGCGCTCCGCGCGCGGGGGCGGGTTTCCAGGGCGGCACGGCTGTCATCCGGCAGCCGCGCCGCCCTTCGTGTCTGTCAGACCGTTGCGCGACCGGCCGTCGCGGTCGATCCCTGGTAGAGCGGACGCACCTGGAACAGGATGTAGAGGCCGATCAGCCCGCCCACGATCGCCGAGACGATCGCCCCCATCAGCAGCGAGGACACGATGCTGAGCAGCCGCGAATAGAAGATCAGGTTCCACCCGGACATCTTGCGCGCGAACAGGCCCGGGAGGGACATGACGTCGAGCACGAGCTCCGCACACACGACCAGCATCGCGAACCCGAAGCCCCCCGCCGCGGTCGGCGATCCCAGCGCGGCGAACGGCAGCAGGATGGCCCCGATCCCGAGCGCGAACAGCACGAGCGGCAGGCTGATGACGAGCAGCACGACGACGATCCACGGTCCGTACTTGACGATCGCTTCCTTCCCGCCGTCGGGAATCTGGAACGGCGCTTTCTTGACCAGGTAGAAGTCGAGGAATCCGATCAGATCCTTTGGCGCTTGCTCTTCCATGGTGTCTCCCGTGTGTCCTGGGCCCCGCTCGTTCGTTGCGAGGCGCCCGGCTTCGACGTTGATCTGGCGCCCCCCGGGGCCCGGCTCGTGGGCGGGATTATCGAATATAGAGCGCTTCCGATCCACAAAAAACGTGACCGGGCCCTCGAGCGCGTTCCGGGAGCCGGACGGTCGCTGCTGACGGCCCGACCCCGGCCGCTTCAGCCCCGGACCAGCGTTGGGCCGGCGTGTTTCGAGCTCCCGCCGCGGCGCGCGCTCAGGCCAGCGGCTCGAACGCCGCCGTGAAATGGCGCAGAACGGGAGGCGCGGCGGTGATCCGGTAGCCGCGCAGGCGGTCCCTGATACTTGCTACAGCAATCACCGCTTCGGCCACGTAGTCGATGTGGGACTGCGTGTAGACCCGGCGGGGAATCGCGAGCCGCACCAGATCCAGGGCGGCCGGCGTCTCGGTCCCGTCCGGATGACGGCCGAACATCACCGTTCCGATCTCGACGCCGCGCACGCCGGCCTCGACGTAAAGCGCGTTGAGGAGGGCGATGCCCGGGTATTCGAGCGGCGGCACGTGCGGCAGCAGCGCGCGCGCGTCCAGGTAGACGGCATGGCCGCCCGGCGGCTGGATGATCGGCACGCCGGCCGCCGCTACCTTGTCGGCCAGGTAGGCGGTCGAACGGATTCTGTACCGGAGGTACGGCTCTTCGACGACCTCCTCGAGCCCGCGCGCGATTGCCTCGAGATCGTATCCCGCCAGTCCGCCGTAGGTCGGGAACCCCTCGGTGAGGATGAGCAGGCGCCGGGAGGACTCGGCCCACTCGTTGCTGTTCATCGCGAGGAAGCCGCCGATGTTGGCGAGCCCGTCCTTCTTGGCCGACATCGTGCATCCGTCGGCCAGGCTGAACATCTCGCGCGCGATGTCGATCGGCGCGCGATCCTGCTGGCCGGGCTCGCGCTGTCTGATGAACCACGCGTTCTCGGCGAACCGGCAGGCGTCGAGGAAGAACGGCTTGCGGAACCGGTCGCAGAGCCGCCGGATGGCGCGCAGGTTCCCGAGGGAGACCGGCTGGCCGCCGCCCGAGTTGTTCGTCACGGTGGCCATCACGAGCGGGACGCGGTCGCCCTCGCGATCGAGCAGCGCCTCGAGCGCGCCCACGTCGACGTTTCCCTTGAACGGATGGACGAGCGAGGGCTCGCGCCCTTCGGGGATGACGAGGTCGCGCGCCTCGGCCCGCTCGACCTCGATGTTCGCGCGCGTCGTGTCGAAATGGTTGTTGTTCGGCACGATGTCGCCCGGACGGAGGATCGAGTGGAACAGGATTCGCTCGGCCGCGCGCCCCTGGTGCGTCGGGATGATGTGGGCGAAGCCGGTCAGGTCGCGCACGACGCGCTCGAAGCGGTAGAACGAGCGGCTGCCGGCATACGACTCGTCGCCCTGCATCAACGCGCCCCATTGCGCCGACGACATGGCGCCGGTGCCGGAATCGGTGAGCAGATCGATCAGCACGTCCTCGGCGCGCAGCTTGAACACGTTGTGCTCGGCGCGCGCCAGCGCCGCCGCGCGCTCGTCCCGCGTCGTGAACTTCAGCGCCTCGACCGACTTGATCCGGAATGGCTCGATGATCGTGTGAAACTGCATATGCACCGGTAGGGGACGGTCTTCAGAACCGTCCCGTGTGAGACCGCCTACAATCGAAATCCGCCGGCCAGCGGATCGTCCTCGTCCACCATGAACGTGTGCTCGCCGGTAATCCACGCGGAGCCCTCGATCTCGGGCACGATCGCCTCGTGGGGCCCGACAGACGTCCGCGCCGCGATCCGCCCGGAGAATCGCGTGCCGATCAGGCTTTCGTGCACGAAAGGCCTGTCTTCCGACAGCAGGCCCATCGCATCGATCACGGCCATGACGGCGGCGGTCCCGGTTCCGCACGGCGAGCGGTCGACCGCGGCGTCGGCGAAGACGGTGACGTTGCGCAGGTCGCTCCGATCGTCGCTCGGCGGCCCGGTGAAGATCGTGCCGTACACGCCCTCGAGTCCGCGATCGATCGGATGCGCGACCTGATGGCTCGCGTCGATGGCGTGCCTGATCTCGGTCCCGAGACGCCGCAGCTCCGGCAGGTGCGCGGCATCGATCGGCAGGCCCGCCGCCTCGCTGTCGACGATCGCATAGAAGGCGCCGCCGAAGGCCACGTCCGCGCGCACGACGCGACCGGCCGCGCGCACGGCAATTCCCGGGTACAGCACGAACGAGGGCACGTTGAGGAAGGAGACGCTGCGGACGCGAAGGCCTGACCGGTCGACTGTCGCCCGCGCGCGAATCGTGCCGGCGGGCGAATCGTAGACCACTGACACGCCGTCGCCGCCCGGAACGAGCAGCTCGCGCTCGAGCGCGATCGTCGTGACGGCGATGACGCCGTGGCCGCACATCGTGCTGTAGCCCTCGTTGTGCATGAACAGCACTCCCGCGTGGGCGCCGGGAGAGACAGGCTCGGTGAGGACCGCGCCGTACATGTCGGCGTGGCCGCGCGGCTCGAGCATCAGCGCCCGCCGCAGGTGATCGGCGTGCTTCCTCACCCACTCGCGGCGCGCCATCATCGTCCGGCCCTGCGGCGCCGGAAAGCCGTCGACGATGAGCCGGAGCGGCTCGCCGCCGGCGTGCGCGTCGATTGTCTTCATCCGGATCATGCGATAGAACTGTAGCCTACCTGAGGGCTCGGGGGCTGGCCCGCCCGAAGCCGACGGCTATTTGCGATGCTCGCCTTCTATTCGGACATCTTCGTGCTCCCGCTGCCGGAGACGCATCGATTTCCGATGGGCAAGTACCGGCGCCTGCGCGAGCGGCTCCTCGAGGAGGGCGTGCTGGCGAGCGGCGACCTGCAGGTCCCGCCCGCCGCCGGGTGGGACGAGCTGCGGCTGGTGCACGACGCGTCGTACGTCGACGCCGTCGCGACCGGCAGCCTCGCGCCCGGGATGCAGCGGCGAATCGGCTTTCCGTGGTCGCCCGGCATGGTCGAGCGGTCGCGGCGATCGGTCGGCGCGACCCTTGCCGCCGCGCGCGAGGTCACGAGCGGCGGCAAGGCGAACGCTTCGGGCTTCAGCGTTGCCGCGAACCTGGCAGGCGGCACCCATCACGCGTTCCGCGATCGCGGCGAAGGATACTGCGTCTTCAACGACGTGGCGGTCGCCGCACGCGTGCTGATGCGCGACCGCCTGATCGCACGCGCCCTGATCGCCGACTGCGACGTCCACCAGGGCAACGGCACGGCGGCGATCTTCCGTGAAGACCCGGCGGTTTTCACGCTGTCGCTCCACGGCGCGAACAACTACCCTTTTCGCAAGGAGCGGAGCGATCTCGACGTGACGTTCGAGGACGGCGCCGGCGACGAGGAGTACCTCGATGCCGTCGATCGCCATCTGCCCCTCGCCCTGGACCAACACCGGCCGGACATCGTGTTCTACCTCGCCGGCGCCGATCCGTTCGAGGGCGATCGCCTCGGCCGACTCGGGCTCACGATTGCCGGCCTGCGGGAGCGCGATCGGCGCGTCTTCGCCGCGTGCCGCGATCGCGGCATTCCGGCCGTGGTGACGATGGGCGGCGGCTATGCGCCCGACGTGGAGTCGATCGTCACGATTCATGTCAATACCGTCCGGGAAGCTGTCGGCTCTCAGCTGTCAGCGGTCGGCTGTCAGCGGTCGGCTGTCGGCTGTCAGCAGCAGCTGCAGGCGCCCGGCGCGAGGCACCCGAGAAATGATTGATTTCCTCCTCCTCGACGAATCAGACGTCGCGTCCGTGCTCTCGATGGACGACCTCATCGAGACGATGGCGTCGGCGCTGCAGCGGTTCTCCACCGGCCGGGTCGAGCAGCCGGTCCGGACGGTCATTTCGGTGGACGGGGATCGCGCGTTCTTCGCCTCGATGCCCGCCCTGGCGCGCGATCCCGAGGCGCTCGGCGCGAAGCTCGTGACCGTCTTCGGCGGCAACCCGGCGCGCGGCCTGCCTTCGCACCTGGCGAGCATCGTGCTGCTCGACCCCGGGACCGGCGCGCTTCTCGCCCTCATGGACGGCCGCTACATCACGGAGGCCCGGACGGCCGCCGTCTCCGCCGTCTCCTCGCGGCTGCTCGCCCGGCGCGGGGCGTCATCGCTGGCGATCATCGGCTCGGGCGTGCAGGCACGAAGCCATCTCGAGGCCCTCTCGCGCGTCCATCGACTCCGACAGGCGACGGTGTGGAGCCCGAACGCGGATCGGCGCCGCCGGTTCGCCGACGAGATGACGCCGCGCGCGCCCTGCCCGGTCAAGGCGGTGGATCACGCGGGCGAAGCGGTCGTCGGCGCAGACCTCATCGTGCTGGCGACCTCGTCTCCGACGCCGGTCATCGAGAGCGCCTGGGTGAAGCCCGGCGCGCACCTGATGGCGGTCGGCGCCTGCCGGCCGACGCAGCGGGAGATCGACCCGGCGCTCACGGCACGGGCGCGCCTGTTCGTGGACTCCCGCACGGCCGCGCTCGTCGAGTCGGGCGACGTCGTGCTCGGGATCGCGGAAGGCCGGTTCGGACCCGATCACCTCGCCGGGGAAGTCGGCGAGCTGGTGAACGGCGCGCCGGGGCGCCGCGACGACCGTGAAATCACGATCTTCAAGTCGCTGGGGCTGGCCGTGGAAGACGTGACGGCGGCCGATCTCGCCTACCGGCGGGCCGTCGAGAGGGGGATCGGGCAGAAGCTCCGGATGTAGATTGCAGGACTGCAGGAAGGAGCTCCTGCAATCCTGCAATTGGCGTCTTCAATTCGTCGCCGTCAGCTGCTTCTCCTGGTCCGCCATCCACTTCTGGAAGTCGGCCTGGCTCTGCACGGTCACGAAGCCGCGCATGCGGTAGTGGCCGAGGCCGCAGAGCTGCGAGCAGGTGATCTCGTAGTCGCCCACCCGCGTCGGGATGAACCAGACCGGAATCTCCAACCCCGGAATCGCGTCCTGCTTCACGCGCATCTCGTAGATGGCGAAGCTGTGGATCACATCCTTCGTGGAGAGGTGGATGAGGATCGGGCGGTCGACCGGCATGTTGAGCTGGTTGATCGTCGTGATGTCGTCCTTTCCGTTCGGATCCGTCCGATCGAGGCCCAGCGGGTTGTCGGCTGCCACGAACTTGACGTCCGTGCGGCCGAACTTGCCGTCCGGCCCGGGGTAATGGACGTTCCACGCGAACTGTTCGCCGACGACGCGGACGACGACGGCGTCCTTTTCCGCGGGGATGTCCTGCACGCGCCTGGCCCATGCCGGAATCGCGTACCCGATGAGCAGCAGCACCTCGATGACCGCCACGCCGATCTCGACGTACCTGGAGAAGTGCCCCTTGGCGCCCTCGTAGCTCGCCTTCGGATTGGCGCCGCGGCGGAACCGGAACAGCACGTAGACGAAAAAGGTTCCCCAGCCGACGAACAGGATCGCCATCAGCCAGTGGATCAGGACGATGAGGTGGTCGATCTCGGCGGCGTGCGCCGAGGCCTCGACCGGCAGGCCCAGCAGCTTCAGCATTGAGCGGTCCCCTCCGACGCCAGCGGACGTCCTCCCTCGGGTGCGGCGGCCGCCGCGGCGGCGTTGGCCCTGCGCACGAGATTCACGAAGAAGGTGCCGAAGCCGGCGAGCACGGCGCCGGTGATGACGAGCATCACCAGGATGCTCGTGTTGGCGGCGTGCGCCATCGGCGAGTCGTTCTGGCCGAAGCACACCGGGCAGGCGAGCGCCGCCCGCGGCACGGCGAGGATGAGAGCGGTCCAGATGATCCTGCGCATGGGTCCCCCCGTTTTACAGCCCCTTGGTCTTCCGCTGGAATGCCGCGCCGTAGATTGCCAGCGCGGCGCCGACGGCGAGCGCGGCCACGGCAACGGTGGCATAGCCCTCCGCGTGATCCACGCGGTACTGGCCGGCCGCCCACGCCGCGAAGAACGCGGTCAGGATGACCGACAACGCGATGAACACGAGATGAAAAGCCCGGAGCGACATGCCGTCACCGGGCCTGCGCGATCGCCGTGCCGATGTGATCCGCCATCGTCAGCGTCGGGATGAAGATGAGGGCGAGGAAGAAGACGACCGTCAGCACCAGCGCGCCGTAGATCCACTGCTTTTCGTGGCTGAGATGCATGAAGACGGTTGCGACCATCGAGCCCTTCACGCCCGCGATGATCAGGGCGACGGCGATGGCGATCGGCACCGCGAAGTGCAGCGTGCTGGCGCCCACCGTCAGCAGCGTGCAGACGAGCAGCGCCCCGAAGATGATCATGTAGCTGCGGACGCTCTTCCTGACGTCGGCCGGTTCCGAATGCATTCCCGTCTCCTGCAGCGAACGGGACGGCCTGAAGGCCGTCCCCTACCGATTGTCACTGCAACGGGACGGCCTGAAGGCCGTCCTCTACCGATTGTTTCTGCCAACGGGACGGCCTGAAGGCCGTCCTCTACCGATTGTTTCTGTAGGGGACGGTCTTCAGACCGTCCCTTCCACCGCTCTCCACGTCCCGCAGGGGACGGTCTTCAGACCGTCTCTTGCGCCGCTCTACAGCAGATACAACACCGGGAACAGGAAGATCCAGACGATGTCGACGAAGTGCCAGTAGAGGCCGGTCGTCTCGATCCTGTTCGTGAACTGGTCCGGGTTCGTCTTCCACAGCTTCGCGCCCGGCCCGAGGAAGTACGCCATGACCACCATGCCGCACAGGATGTGCAGGGCGTGGAGGCCGGTCAGCGTGAAGTAGATCGCGAAGAACGTGTCGTGCGACGGCCACTGCCCCGCCTCGAAGTGCTCCTTGTACTCGAAGTACTTGTTGACCAGGAACACGGCCGCCAGGATGAACGTCGCGCCGAGATACATCCGGTGCCGGGCCCAGTTCCTCACCTTGAGCGAGGCCCAGGCCATCACCATCGTGACCGACGAGGTGATCAGGATGATCGTGTTGATCGTGCCGAGCGGGACGTTCAGCTGATTGTGCGGCCACTCGGGCGCGCCGACGCGCAGCAGGATGTACGACGAGAACAGCGCGCCGAAGAGCATCACCTCGGAGGCGAGGAACAGCCAGATGCCCAGCTTGCCGTTGGTCAGGCCCGTGTCGGGCCGCGCTTCGACCGTGTAGGGGATGTTCATGCTAGGCGCGCTCCGGCTCGAACTGCGGCGTGAAGTCCTTCGCGGCGCCCGGCACGCTGTACTCGTACGGACCGCGGTACACGATCGGCTCGGTCAGGAAGTTGCCGTGCCCGGGCGGCGACGGCGCCGACCACTCGAGCGTCGTCCCTTCCCAGGGGTTCTCCGCCACCTTCCTGCCCCATTTCAGGCTGGCGAAGAAGTTGACGATGAACGGGATCTGGAAGAGACCGAGGCCCCAGGCCGCGAACCCGATCACGAGGTTCCACTTCAGCAGATGCTGGTTGTGCGCGTACTGCATGCCGCCGTCGTACATCCGGCGGTTCATGCCGCCCAGCCCCTGGATGAACATCGGCATGAAGACGAAGTTGATGCAGATGAAGGATCCCCAGAAGTGAATCTTCGCGAGGAGATCGTTCATCCGCCGGCCGGTCGCCTTCGGGAACCAGTAGTAGATGCCGGCGAAAAGCGCGAAGATCGTCCCGGGCGCCACGACGTAATGGAAGTGCCCGATGACGTAGTAGGTGTCGTGCAGGTGGATGTCCGACGGCGCCAGGCCGAGCGGCAGCCCCGTGAGCCCGCCGATGCCGAACATCGGCAGGAACGCGAGCGCGAACAGCATCGGCGTCGTGAACCGGATCGACGCGCCCCACAGCGACAGCAGCAGCGCCGTCAGGATGACGACCGACGGGATCGAGATGATCATCGTCGTCGTCTGGAAGAACGCGCTCATCGCCGTCCCCATGCCGGTCATGAACATGTGGTGCGCCCACACGATGAACGACATGAAGCCCAGGAAGATCACCGAGTAGACCATCGCCTTGTAGCCCCACAGCGGCTTGCGGGTGTTGTTGGCGAGGACCTCGGCGACGATGCCCATGGCCGGCAGGATGAGCACGTAGACTTCGGGATGCGCGAGGAACCAGAACAGGTGCTGCCAGAGCAGCGGGCTCCCGCCGCCGCTCACGGCCAGGACCTTGCCGCTGACGACGAGGCCGCTCGGCAGGAAGAAGCTCGTGCCGGCGAGCCGATCCATCAACTGCAGGACGGCGGCGCCCTCGAGCGGCGGAAACGCCAGCAGCAGCAGGAACGCGGTCACGAGCTGCGCCCACACGAAGAACGGCAGGCGCATGAAGCTCAGGCCCTTCGCCCGCAGCTGCACGATGGTGGTGATGAAGTTGATCGAGCCGAGGAGCGACGAGGTGATGAGGAACACCATCCCGAACAGCCAGATGGTCTGTCCCGTCGTGGCGATGTCGGCGAGCGGCGTATAGGACGTCCAGCCGGACTGCGCGGCGCCGCCGGGGGCGAAGAAGCCCGCCAGCATCGTGACGCCGCCCAGGAAGTACACCCAGTAGCTCATCATGTTGAGCTTGGGGAACGCCATGTCGGGCGCGCCGATCTGCAGCGGCATGACGAAGTTGCCGAACCCGCCGACCGCCAGCGGCACGACGCCGAGGAACACCATGATGGTGCCGTGCATCGCGCCCAGCTGGTTGTAGAACTCGGGAAGCATGATGCCGCCGGGCGCCTTGTCGGGCCCGAACCAGCTTCCGATCAGCGGAATGGGCCGGCCCGGATAGGCCAGCTGCCACCGCATGATCATCATCAGAGTGAAGCCGAAGAGCAGAAAGGTCAGCCCGGTGATCGCGTACTGGATGCCGATGACTTTGTGGTCAACGGAAAAAACGTACTTGCGCCAGAACCCCGGCTCTTCGTGAGCATGCGCACGATCGCCATGCCCGACCGTCCCGAACGTGGCCACCTTGTCCAACGCCGACTCCCTTCCGAGAATCGTCCCCCCGCCGCCGGCACGCCGAATTGTGCGGGCATTGTATGCAGAAGGTCGAGGCGGCGCAAGCTTCGTAAGATAACCGGTATGGCTCGTTCGCGCCCCCGCCCGCAGGCCGCAAGACGGTTCGCGCGGCCCGCGACGGCGCTCGTCGTCGGAGGCGCGCTCCTGCTGCTCGCGCCCGGCGCCGCTCCGGCGCGCGCCAACGCGGCGTCGGCGGCGCTGCGCGCCCGCGCGGCCGAGGAGCTCTACAACCTCGATCGCGATCTGGCCATCGCGACCTATCGCGAGGCGGTCGCCGCCGACCCGCGCGATCCGGCCGCCTACCGCGGGCTCGCCAGCGCGCTGTGGCTGTCGATCACCTTCCGCCGCGGCAACATGACGGTCGACGACTACCTCGGACGGGTCACGCGTCCGGCAACGAAGGCGCCGGCGCCGCCGGCCGGCACCGCCGCGGCGTTCCGCGACGCCGTCAACCGCGCCGTCGCGCTCGCCGGCGAGCGCATCGACGCCAACCCGCGCGATGCCGAGGCGCACTACGAGCTCGCCGCCGCCAACGGCCTGCGCGCTTCGTACGCGGCGACCGTCGACGGCAGCGTCCTCGCCGCGTTCCGCGCCGCGCGCGAGGCGTACGACGAGGACGAGAAGGTGCTCGACCTCGATCCGCGGCGGAAAGATGCCGGGCTGGTCGTCGGCACGTACCGCTACGTCGTCTCGACGCTCTCGCTCCCGGCGCGCTGGATGGCGTACGTCGTCGGGTTCGGCGGCGGCAGGGAGGCAGGACTGCGTCTGGTCGAGGACGCCGCGTCGTACGACGGCGACAACCAGACCGACGCCCGCTTTGCGCTCGTGCTCCTCTACAACCGCGAGCGCCGGTACGACGACGCGCTGAAGCAGCTGGCGGTGCTTCGCGATCGCTATCCGCGCAACCGGCTCGTGTGGCTCGAAACGGGATCGACCGACCTCCGGGCCGGCCGCCCCGTCGCCGCCCTGCGCGCGCTCGAGGACGGCATGGCCCGCTTCGCCGCCGATACGCGGCCGCGGATGTTCGGCGAAGATGCACTCTGGCACTACAAGCGCGGCGCGGCGCGGGCGGCCGTCGGCCGGACGGCCGATGCGGAACAGGATCTCCGCGCCGCCGTCTCATTGGAGGGACGCGACTGGGTCCATGGACGGGCCCATCTCGAGCTCGGAAAGCTCGCGGCGACGGCCGGCAACCGCTCCGCCGCACGCGCCGAATTTCAGCTGGCAATCAGGTTGAGCGAAGCAGACAATGACCCTCTGACGGCGCAGGAAGCGCGCCGCCTCCTGAAGTAGGCCGATGCCCAGCGCCAAGAAGACCTGGATCTCCATCGCGCTCGCCGCGGTCATCATCATCGTCGTTCTCGGACTGGCGGTGATCGGCGCCGGTACCTATGTCGTGTACAGCCACGTGCAGGCGCAGTTCGTCGCCGTCGACACGGCCGCCTCGGAGTTCGCGCGGGCGCGCGCCCGGTTCGCCGGCCAGACGCCCCTCATCGGGTTCGACCAGGACGACGAGCCGGAGGTGAATCGCCCGCCAGCGTCGGCGCCACGCCACGGAATCCACGCGCTGCATGTGCTGGCGTACGACGCCAGGAATCACAAGCTGGTGAACGTAGAGGTCCCGGGATGGGTGGTCCGCATGATGTCTGCCAGCGGCCACATCCGAATCGCCAACCTGGATCTGAGCGGCGACGCCGGCCGGATCACGCTCGACGACCTCGAGCGACATGGACCCGGGCTCGTCCTGGATCGGCACACGAGCCGCGGATCCCAGGTGCTCGTCTGGGCGGAGTGAGAACCCGGCTGAATAAAAAAGTGGACAGTCCCGGCGGTACCGGCGCAGTTTCCACGGGATTTCGCTGGCATACCGCTTGAAGCCGTCGAGGGTGCCATGCGCCTTCGAGGGGTTATGCGGACTGCATCGCGCTTCGCGCCGGTCTTCCTGCTCGCCGCAGCGCTCGTCTCCACGTCGGCCTGTGCGGGCAGCTACTACGACTACGACCGCGGCGCGCGCTACGACGTCGGCCGGCGCGCGTACGAGAACGGCTACCGCGAGGGACTGCGCCACGGCGAGAGCGACGCGCGGGACGGCCGCCGCTTCGACGTGCAGCGTCAGGACGACTACCGCGACGCCGACGAAGGTTATCGACGCGGGTACGGCGATCGCGACGACTACCAGCGGGCCTACCGTCAAGGCTTCGCGGCCGGCTACGCCGAAGCCTACAACCGCGTCGCGCAGGGAGCGTACGGATCGCGCTACCCGTCGGCGACGCCCTATCCGCCGTACGCGCCGCCGTCGGCGGCCGGACCGTACGGGGCGTATCGATCGCCGGCATCCGATATCGGCTACCGCGACGGCTACGAAGCCGGGCGCGACGACGCGCACGACCGCGACCGCTACGATCCGATCGGCGCGAAGCGCTATCGATCAGGCGATCACGGCTACAAGCGCGAGTTCGGCCCGCGTGAAGAATACCAGCGCGAGTACCGCGCGGCGTTTCAGCAGGGATACGACAGGGGATACAGGGAGAGGCGGTAATAGTGAAAGCGAATGTGGTGATGGGGTGATGGTCCGGTGCGCCGTTCAGCGTTCTGTCAGTCCGAGGAACCGGCGCACTCTCGCAGCGAAGGAGCCGGGCGGCTCGGGGGCGGTCGGTTCGACTCCGGCCGTCCGGTGAGCGGCGAGTTCGGCGCGGCGGCTGGCGACGGCGGCGCTGATCCGATCGACCGCCGCCGGATTGGCCAGCACGAACTCGCGGAAGCCGTCTGCGGCGATCTCCAGCAGCTCGCACGGGCCCGCCGTGGCAACCGTGGCGACGCGCGGCTCGCCGGTCAGAAGCGACATCTCGCCGAAGACGTCCCCGGGGCCGAGCTGCGCGAGCGGCGCCGCCGCGCCGGTCACCGACACCAGGAGCGCGCCGCGCTCGACCACGAACATCGACGCGCCCGGCTCTCCCTGCCGGACGACGACCTCGCCGGCGGCATAGCTCGCCCGCCTGGCCGCGCGCGCGAGCGCGCCGCGCTGCTCGTCGTCGAGCGCGTCGAACAGCTGCGTCGCGCGCAGCGTCTCGACGATCGCTTCGTGGTCGGAGGCAGCCGGGGCCGCGTCGCGGCGGACGTAGACCTGCGTCGGAAACGGGATGGTGAGGCCCCGGCGGCGGAACACGTAGTAGATCCGCGTCCGTATCCGATCGCGGACGAGGCTGTCGGCGCCGAAGTCGGTGATCCAGACGCGCACCTTGTAGTTGATCGAGAAATCCGCGAAGTCGTCGACCAGCACCTCGACGGCATGATCGGGCGCGAGGAGCGGCTCGTCGCGGACCGCCTCGAAGATCGCCGCCCGCACGTCGTTCGGCGCATCGTCGTAGCTCGCGCCGATCTGCAGGTCGATCCGCGTGGCGACCGTCGGCTCCGAGTAGTTCGTGATCGTGTCGCGCGCCAGGACGCTGTTCGGCACCACGACGAAGTTGCCCGCCTTGGTTCGAATCTTGGTGGCGCGCCAGGTGATCTCGGCGACGCGGCCGTCGACGCCGCCGAGCGTCACCCAGTGGCCGACCCGGAACGGCCTCTCGACCTGAATCGCGAGGCCGGCGAAGAAGTTCCCGAGCGTGTCCTGCAGCGCGAAGCCGACGATCACGGCGCCGACGGCCGTCGTTGCCAGGATGCGCTCGCGGAGGATGAGCGTGGCCGCAATCGCGAACAGCACGATCAGGATCGTGTCCTGGACGATGTGCGGAAAGTGATCCGGCACCCCGTCGGTGCGCCAGGGATTCAGCGCCAGCGCGATCCCGGCGTTGATGACCCCGAACGCGATGGCGAGCGCGATGACGATCGGGATCCAGCCCCGGAGGGATGCGACCAGCTCGGACGGGAGGGGCGCGTAGGCGGCTGCCGCGGCCGCCGCGGCCGTCGCCGCGAAGACGACGGCCGAGACCGTCAGGCGCCCGCGCACGTGCCGGTTCACGCACGCGGCCCGCGTCGCGAGCGCCAGGATCAGGAGGACGACCGCCAGGATCACGGTGGCCGATCATAATGCCTTTCGGGCCGCCCTTCGCGCGCGGCGGTCCGGCCCGGATGCCTGGCGGCCTTCGCCTCAGGGGGCTGAGGGCTTCGCGGGTTCGAACTTCTCCAGCGTCTGCGTGACGTGCGTAAGGAAGCGCCCGTTCACGGACGTTTCGGTGTCGCGCTTCACGAAGCCGACATCCGGCACGAACCAGCTCGTCTCGTGCCCGGTGACGTGCATCGGCCCCTGATTCACCGTGAGTGCCATGTCCAGCTCGGTCCCGGAATAACTGCCCGCCGGGACCGTGATCACCCCCCGACGGATCACACGCCGGCGCACCGACCATGATCCGTCGGCGGCGCGCCACTGCCAGGCTTCGCCCGGGCGCAGCGACGCGTTCAGGACCTGCTGGGGCGGATCCATGGGAACCTCCTGGCCCCCCTCGAGGTCGAGGCGCTTGCCGAGCATCAGGCCGCCGGCGGTGAGGCGATACCACTCCGTCAGCCACGGACGGCCCGCGCGGGTCGATTCGATGCGGACGTAGTCGGCGTCCGCAATCCGGTCCCGTCCCCCGACGGTCGAGATCACGGTGGATTCGACGACGTTGCCGTGGGCGCGGGAGGCATCCTGCTCGGACAAGTGCACGCCGGGACCGACCTCCTGGCGCTCGTGATAGACCCACTTCGTGCCCGGACTCAGGGGGAATCGCGGCAGTCCCGACGCTGCCGGGCCGCCGGCGCGGCCAGTCGGCTTGTCCGACCGATCGCGACGGGCGCGGTTGCCGCCAGCGGGCGAAGTCGCGCGAACGGGCGAGATTCCCGCTGCCATTGCGCCCATCAGAATCGCGGGAGCGAGCATTCGCAGAGGTGCCGCCACGTGAGCCTCCATCGAACCCAGGTGTTTCGACGCGTCGACGGTTTGACACGCGGGGCGCCCGCGCGTTGCAGCGACCTCGATCACTGCGAACCGGCGGGTGCGGCGCGCCCACCCGGAAAACGAAAAGCCCCGGCGGAGGCCGGGGCTGTTGTCGAGAGGAGATCTATGAGTGATGGTAGCGGTACGGGGATTCGAACCCCGGTCCCGTGGCTGAGAACCACGTGTCCTGACCCCTAGACGATACCGCCACTCGCCGACAGGAAACTCTTATCTTATTGAGACGGGTCGACCGCGTCAACCGCAGGTATGATGGGCCATGCTCCGGTGGCTCGCTGCGCTCGTTGTCATCGCTCTCGTTGTTCTTGGCGGCGCGTACCTGATTGCGGGCCGCACGGCGGCGCCGCAGATCAGCATCGACCAGCCCGTCCGCGTCGTCGGGCAGTCCGGCACACTGCAGGTCACCGTCGAGGCACCGGGCGCGCGCTTCTCGGCGCTCGAGATCGCGGTCGAGCAGAACGGCAGGTCCACTCGCCTGTTCTCCCTCGGCACGGCGCAGCAGGCCACGCTGACGCAGCCGGACCGCGATCGCATCCGCATCGCGCTCCCGTTCGGGAAGAAGAGCGTGCCGGAGCTGACGGCCGGCACGGCGCGGATCGTCGTCACTGCGGCGCGGCCCTCGTTCCTGAAACTCCGCACCCTGACGAGCCGGTCGACCAGGGACGTCCAGGTCCTTCTGCAGCCGCCGAGCATCGCCGTCGTCTCGACGCATCACTACGTGAACCACGGCGGCTCGGAGATGGTCGTGTACCGCGTGACGCCGCCGGACGTCGCATCGGGCGTGCGCGTCGGCGACATCGAATATCCCGGCTTCGCGGCGTCCGGCGCCGGCATCACGAGCGACCCGTCGCTGAAGGTGGCCTTCTTCGCCCTGCTGTACGATCAGGACCTGAACACACCGATCGTCGCCTTCGCCCGCGACGCGGCCGGCAACGAGGCGAAGACGAGCTTCATGGACGATGTGTTCGAGAAGCCGTTCAAGAAGAGCAACATTCAGCTCGACGATCGGTTCCTCCAGCGCGTCGTACCCGAAATCATCGAGCACACGCCGGAGCTGCGCCTGCAGCCGCCGGCCAACGACCAGGAACTGGTGGCCGATTTCCTCAAGGAGAACGGCTGGCTGCGGCAGCAGAACGCCGAGACCATCCGCACGATCGCGTCGACGAAGACTGCGCCGACACGCTACTGGTCAGGCCCCTTCGTGCAGCTCGGCAACTCCAAGGTCGAGGCGGCCTTCGCCGATCACCGGACCTACTTCTACAAGGGCAAGGAGATCGATCAGCAGGTCCACCTCGGCTTCGATCTCGCAGTGACGAGCCGCGTGCCGGTGGTCGCCGCCAACGACGGAACGGTGCTGCACGCGAGCTGGCTCGGCATCTACGGCAACTGCGTCATCATCGACCACGGGATGGGCGTTGCGTCGCTGTACGGTCACCTGTCGTCATTCGACGTCAAGGTGGGCGATCACGTCCGGCGCGGCCAGACCATCGGGCGCAGCGGGATGACCGGCCTCGCCGGCGGCGATCATCTCCACTTCACGATGCTCGTGAACGGGCGCATGGTGAATCCGGTCGAATGGTGGGACCCGCACTGGGTCGCGGATCGCGTGGAGCGCAAGCTGCGCGAGGCGGGCGCGACCGTCTCGCCAACAGCGCGGTGAACTCGCCAACAGCGCAGTGAATATGATACTGATAGCATGCTGATTTGCCCGGCAACCGGGCGTCGGATCCCGTTTGCTCCGGGTCAGCAATTTGCAGTGCGCGATCAGCAATCGGCACTTCTGAGGAGAGATCAATGCGTCTACGACAGGTTTGGGTCAGCGCGCTGGGCCTGACGCTCGCGGCCACGATGGTGGCGTGCGGCGGCGGCAGCAAAGAAGCATCGAGCACTTCGGCCGAGTCGTCCTCGCCGTCGGCCGCGCCGGCCGGCAAGAAGGTCGATGCGGCAACGGCCGGCGAGCTGACGGGCACCGTCACGCTCGAGGGCACGCCGCCCAAGAACGAGCTCATCAAGATGAACGCCGATCCGGTCTGCATGCGCGAGAACAAGACGCCGCAGTTCCAGGAGACCTACATCGTCGGCGACAACGGCAAGACGCTCGCGAACGTCTTCGTCTACGTGAAGGACGGGCTCGGCGACTACGTGTTCGACACGCCGACCCAGCCGGCGACGATCGACCAGAAGGACTGCCGGTACCATCCGCACGTGTTCGGGATCCGCGTGGGCCAGCCGCTCGAGATCATCAACGACGATCCGACGCTTCACAACATCCACGCGATGCCGAAGCTGAACCAGGAATTCAACAACGGCCAGCCCATCCAGGGGATGAAGACGACCCACACCTTCACGCAGAAGGAAGTGATGGTCCCGTTCAAGTGCGACGTGCACGGCTGGATGAACGCCTACGTCGGCGTCGTGGACAATCCGTACTTCGCCGTCACCGACAAGGACGGCAAGTTCGACCTGAAGACGCTGCCGCCCGGGACCTACACGATCGAGGCGTGGCACGAGAAGCTCGGCACGATGACGCAGAGCGTCACGATCGGTCCGAAGGAAACCAAGGACATCTCGTTCGCGTTCAAGGTCGGGGCCACCTCGGCCACGAATTAGGCAATCGGTAGGGATCAGACCATCGGTAGGGGACGGTCTCAACACGATAATCGGTAGGGGACGGTCTTAAGACCGTCCCCTACAGAAGTCCCGCCCGGGAATCATGCTTCACCGCTTCGCCAAGTTCGTCGCCGCCTGCACCGTGCTCCTCGTCCTCGCGGGAAGCCTCGTCACGAGCACCGGCTCGGGCCTGTCGGTCCCGGACTGGCCGACGACGTACGGCTGGAGCATGTTTACGTTCCCGCCGTCCAAATGGGTCGGCGGCATCTTCTACGAGCACGGACACCGGCTGATCGCGAGCTCGGTCGGAATGCTGACGATCGTCCTGGCCGCGTGGCTGTGGTTCTCCGAGCCGCGCCGCTGGATGCGGTGGCTGGGCGTGGCGGCGCTCGGCGCCGTGGTGGCACAGGGCATCCTCGGCGGCCTCACCGTCCTGTTCTTCCTGCCCGCGCCGGTCTCGACGGCGCACGCCGGGCTCGCCGAAATCTTCTTCTGCATGACGGTGGCGATTGCGGTCTTCACGTCGCCGCGGTGGATAGCGGGCTACGGCCGCCGCGCCGGCGAGCCGGCGGGCGTCGACGATCCGGCACTGCGGCGCGTCGCGACCGCGACGACCGCGCTCATCTTCGTTCAGATCCTCATCGGCGCCACGATGCGGCACACCGGCGCGGGGCTCGCGATCCCGACGTTCCCGCTCGCGTGGGGGCACGTCATCCCGACGCACTGGGATCCGAAGATCGCAGTGCACTTCGCGCACCGCGTCGGCGCGCTCGTGGTGACGCTCTTCATCGTCGCGACGGCGGCGCACGCGTGGTATCACGAACGGCACCGGACCGAGCTGACGCGCCCGGCCGCGCTGCTCGTCGGCCTGGTCGCCGTGCAGATCACGCTCGGCGCGCTGACCGTGTTGAGCCGCCGCGACGTGGGGATCAACAGCGCGCACGTCGTGTGCGGCGCCCTGACGTTCGCGACGTCGCTGGTGGTGACGCTCCGGAGCTGGCGGTTCCGGTTCGCGACGCCCGCAATCGCGGTAGACGTGCGGGCCGCCTCGCCCGCCCTGTCAGCCTCGCCCCTGGCGGGCCGACCCGCCGGCCCGGCCCGGTCCGGAGTCCGCGCTTGAAGACCGTGCAGGCCGAAGCCACTGTGCCGGTCGCGCTCGCCTCCGGCACCGCACCCTCCCGCGTCGTCGACTATTTCGCCTTGACCAAACCCCGGCTCAACTTCCTCGTCGTCGCGACGAGCGCCGCCGGGTACTACCTCGGCACGCAAGGCACGCCGGACCTCGCGAAGATGGCGGCCGCGGTCGCCGGTACGGCGTTCGTGGCCGGCGGCGCGGCCGCGCTGAACCAGGTCTACGAGCGCGACACGGATGCGCTGATGCGGCGGACCCGGATGCGCCCGCTGCCGGATCGCCGGCTGGCGCCGGGCGACGCACGCGTCTTCGGCCTGGCGCTCTCCGGGCTCGGACTGGCGCTGCTGGCGACGCGCGCCAACCTGCTGGCGGCCCTGCTCGCGCTCGTCACGCTGATCGTCTATCTCGTCGTCTACACGCCGATGAAGCGGCGGTCGCCGTCCGCCACGCTGGTCGGCGCCGTGCCCGGCGCGCTTCCGCCGTTGATTGGCTGGGCGGCGGCGAGCGGCTCGCTGTCAATCGGCGGCTGGACGCTCTTTGCGATCGTGTTCCTGTGGCAGGTCCCGCATTTCATGGCGATCGCCTGGCTGTATCGCGACGACTACCGCTCGGCCGGCTTTCCGCTGCTGCCGGTCGTGGAACCCGATGGCCGGCAGACCGGCCGCCAGGCGCTGGCGTACGCGTCGGCGCTCCTGCCGGTCAGCCTCGTGCCGACGATCGTCGGCCTGAGCGGCCCGATTTATTTCGGGCTGGCGCTCGTGCTTGGCACCGCCCTGCTCTGGCTGGCCGTGAAATTCTCCCGCACCCGCACGAACGCGGCCGCCCGCGCCTTATTCTTCGCGTCCATCACGTACCTGCCGCTCATCTGGATCGCGATGATCGCGAGCAAGCAATAGAATCAGGTTCACGGGGTTCACAGGGTTCATGACCTGCAGAACCCCGAACCCGTGCACCAGGTGAACCCCCTGAGCCTGTTCGGTCTTCTTCCCGCCGTCAACGCGAGCCTGAACGCGCTGTCGGCGATTCTGCTGGTGATCGGATACGTGATGATCCGGACGCGGCGCATCGAGCTGCACCGCCGCGTGATGATTGCGGCGTTCGTCACCTCGTCGCTGTTCCTGGCCTGCTATCTCGTGTATCACGCGAAGGTCGGGAACGTCCGGTTCATGCGCCAGGGAATCGTGCGGCCCGTCTACTTCACGATCCTCATCACGCACGTGACACTCGCGGCGCTCGTCCTGCCGCTGGCGCTCGTCACGCTGTCGCGCGCACTCAAGGCGCGTTTCCCCCAGCACCGCCGAATCGCGCGATGGACGCTCCCGGTGTGGTTGTACGTGTCGGTGACCGGCGTGCTCGTCTACGTCCTGCTCTACCAGCCCGGCTGGCTCTTCTGAGCGCACGCTGGGCCCTTCAACCCAGCTCCCAGGAGCCCCCAGCCGCGTGCGTCCCAGTTCCTAGTACAGCTCGTACTTCTTCGCAACCCGCCGCCACGCGTCTTCTTCGGGCTTCCACGACGCGGCGATTGCCGACGGGTCGTCGCCGGCACGGATTCGCTTCAGCGTCTCGGCGGATCCGAACAGGGTCAGCGCCTTTTCGAGCTCGAATGTCGCGCCGTAGAGGCGCGAGAGCGCGGCGGCGATCTCGAGCCCGACGCGCACCGGACGGACGGCCCGCCGGTCGGTGACGATGAGGAACACGCCGTGGCAGCGCTCGCCGCCGAGCTTCGCGCCCGTCTGTGGGGTGAAGCTCACAGGGTAGAAGCGGACGCCGGCGATGCCGCGGGCGTCGAGGGCCGCGGCCAGCGCGACGCCGTCGATCCAGGGCGCGCCGACCTGCTCGAACGGCGTATCGGTGCCGCGGCCGACCGACACGTTGGTCTGCTCGATCGCGCCCAGGCCGGGGTAGAGCGTCGCCGCGGTCATCGTGCGCAGGTTCGGCGACGGGTTGACCCACTCCAGCCCGGTCTCGTCGAACCACTCGGTGCGCAGCCAGTGCTGCATCGGCACGACCGTCAGATCCGCCCCGATGCCGGCTTCGACGTTGAACAGCCGCGCCAGCTCGCCGATCGTGAGGCCGTGACGGATCGGCATCGGCAGGTATCCGACGTAGCGACTGCCACCCGGCGCCTGCATCGGCCCTTCGACGTCGATGCCGTCGATCGGGTTCGGCCGATCGAGCACGACGACCGGCAGTTTCCGCGCGGCCGCGGCTTCCATCACGTACGCGACGGCGGCGGGATAGGTGTAGAACCGGGCGCCGGCATCCTGCAGATCGACGACGAGCGCGTCGAGGCCGTCGAGCATCGCCGCGGTCGGCTTCCGCGTGTCGCCGTACAGCGAGTAGATCGGCAGGCCGGTCTTCGCGTCCCGGGACGACTCGATCTTCTCGTCCCGGTCGCCGCGGATGCCGTGCTCGGGGCTGAAGAGCGCGACCAGGCGGACGCCCCTGGCTTCCGCCAGAGCGTCGATCGTGCTCGCCCCGGATCGCAGCCGACCGGTCTGGTTCGTCAGCAGCCCGACCCGCTTGCCGGCGAGCGGCGCGAAGTTCTGTGCGGCGAGGACGTCGATGCCGGCGAGGGTTGGCGGCGACGGCGCCGCCCGGCTCACGCCTCCCGCTTCCGGCCGAGCCTCGGTCTGGCGGCCGTCGCCGCGCAGGCGGCGCGCTCGCTCCACATCCTGCTGCGTGTAGATCGCCGAGGCCGCAATCGTCGAGACGCGCGCTCGAAGCGGCGTCACGTCCCCCGTGCCGTCCGGATGCACGCGATTCGACAGGAAGATGACGTAGCTGCGCGTCGCGGGATCCAGCCACAGACCGGTGCCGGTGAAGCCGGTGTGCCCGTATGTGCTCCCGACCGGAAACAGCTCGCCGCGGTTCGCGGCGAACGACGAGTCGATGTCCCAGCCGAGCCCGCGCACGTCCCGCATGCCGCGCGGCGTGGACGGACGCGTCATCCGCGCCACGGCCGCCGGGGCGAGGATGCGCACGCCGTCGAGCGTCCCGCCGGCGAGCAGCATCCGGCAGTAGCGCGACAGATCCGCGGCGGTACTGAACAGGCCCGCATGACCGGCAAAGCCGCCCATCCTCCGCGCGGTCGGATCGTGAACGACGCCGCGCAGAAACGGGGCGTCCGGCTGGTTGCACGGCCAGGCGAGCGGCCGGCACCGCTGGGTCGGCGCGATCCGCGCCCGGAGGGACGCGGGCGGCAGGAACATCGTGTCGTGCATCCCGAGCGGCTCGAATATGCGCGCGCGCGCGTAGCGATCGAGCGTCTCGCCGCTCACGCGCCGGACGATGTCGCCGAGGAGGAAGAAATTGATGTCGCTGTAGACGAACCGGGATCCGGGGGGCGCGTCGAGCCTCAGCGCCGACGCGCGGCGGATCGCTTCGTCGGCGCCGGAGAACTCGACCTCGAGCGGCAGGTCGGGCGGCAGCCCGGACGTGTGCGTCAGGAGATCGAGGATGGTGATGCGATCCTTGCCGTCCACGCCGAACTCCGGGATGAACCGCGCGACCGGATCGTCGAGCCGGATCCGCCCCTGCTCGACGAGCTGCATGACAGCCGGCGTCGTGGCGATCACCTTCGTGAGCGACGCGAGGTCGAAGATCGTGTCCTCGGTCATCGGCTCTGGCGCGGGCTGGACGGCCCGATGGCCGAACGCGTGATGATAGAGGACCCTGTCGCCGCGTCCGACGACGATGACCGCGCCCGGCAGTTCGTGCCGGGCGATCGCCTCGTCCACGGCCCGTGCGATCGGCGCCCAGCGATCCGGCGGAGCGGTTTCCTGCGCGCGTGCCGAGGCGAGGACGGCAGTCGCCGCGACGGCCGTGACGAGCGCCGCCCGGCCGCCCCGAGCGGACGGTCGTTTCATCACAGGGGGTTTCACGCCGTTCGGCTGCGGCCTCGCGCTCCAGGGCCGCGCGGCCGTCGGGCTTCGCGCTCCGTGGGGCGATTCAATATATACTGAGCGAACGTTACGGACACTTTACCGCGTGTTTCAGGGGGACTGACCATGCGTCATCGTCTTTATTTCTGGAGGGCGGTGCTCGCCGCGCTCCTCGTCACGGCATGGGCCGGCCTGGCGTCGGCCCAGATCGGGCGTGTCGGCGGCCAGGTCAAGGACGAGACCGGGAAGCCGATCAAGGGCGCGACCGTCACCGCCGAGAACCCCAACGCGTCGCCGAGCTCGTTCAAGGCGACCACCGATGACAAGGGCCAGTTCTCCATCATCGGCCTCCGGGCGGGCTCGTGGACCTTCACGGCATCCGCCCCTGGCTTCGCTCCCGAGTCGGGCAAGTTGAACGTGTCGACGATCGGGTCGCCGAATCCGCCGATGACCTTCACGCTGCGCAAGGGCGGCGGTGGCGTTCCGGGACTCGAGGGCGTCGACGCCAAGGCGCTCCAGGCCGATCTCACGGCCGCCGACAACCTTTACAACACCAAGCAGTGGGACGAGGCAATCGCCGCTTACAAGGCGATCCTCGCGAAGGCGCCGACGCTCTCGGTCATCAACCTGCAGATCGCCGCCTGCTATCGCAACAAGAAGGACTACGACTCGGCAATCGCCGCCTACAACGAGGTGCTCAAGGCCGACCCGACGAACGACAAGGCGAAGATCGGCATCGGCATGACCAACCTCGAGAAGGGCGATCTGACCGCCGCGGAGCAGACGCTGTCCGAGGCCGCGCAGGGCATGGGCGCCAGCAAGGAGGTCTTCTACAACCTCGGCGAGGTGAAGTTCGCCAAGGGCGAGACCGACGATGCGGCCAAGTGGTATCAGAAGGCGGCCGACGCCGATCCGAACTGGGGCAAGCCGGTCTTCAAGCTCGCGCTTGTCGCCCTGAACAAGGGCGACAAGGACGGCGCGGCGAAGCTCTTCCAGAAGGTCATCGACGTCGATCCGATGTCGCCCGAAGCAGCGCAGGCCAAGGCGGTCATCGAGCAGCTCAAGAAATAGACGAGCCGGTGCTGCGTGCCGGCTGCCGGGCGCTGACGGAGGTTGGTGGTCCGCACCAGCAGCCGGCACCCGGCACCCGGTACCAGGCACCCGAGCACTCAAGCACCAAAGCACGCTGTGGCCCGCTCCCTCCGCTCCACGATCATCCTCGGCCTGGTCGCGATAGGGACGGTGCTCGCCGCGGTCGGCGGCTGGCGCTACGCGCGGGCCTCGGCGCCCGTCAACGGGCCGATCGTCCTCATCTCCATCGACACGCTCCGCGCGGATCATCTGCCGGTGTACGGATACACCAAGGTGCGGACGCCCGCGATCGACGCCCTCGCGCGCGACGGCGTCGTGTTCGACCACGCCTATTCGCACGCGCCGCAGACGCTGCCGGCGCACACGGCGCTCCTCTCGGGCCGGCTGCCGTTCGACACCGGCGTGCGCGACAATCTCGGCTTCACCGTGCCGCCGAAGGTGCGCCTGCTGCCGCAGATGCTCCACGACCGCGGCTACGCGACGGGCGGCGTCGTGTCCGCCTTCGTGCTGCGGCACGAGACCGGCATCTCGCGCGGCTTCGATTTCTTCGACGACAAGATGCCACCGAGCTCGCCGGAGGTGACGATCGGCGAGATCCAGCGTGACGGCGGCGAGTCCGAGGCGATCGCCGAGCGCTGGCTGACGCGCATCGGCACCTCGCGCGCCTTCCTGTTCCTGCATCTCTACGAGCCGCACAAGCCCTACACACCGCCGGCGCGGTACGCGCAGTACGCGCCCTACGACGGCGAGATCGCCTACGCGGACGAAATCGTCGGCCGACTGATGAAGTATCTGAAGACGCATCAGCTGTACGATCAGTCGACGATCGTGCTCCTGGCGGATCACGGCGAGGGACTCGGAGATCACGGCGAACAGGAGCACGGCCTGTTCGTCTACGACGAGACGATCCACGTGCCGCTCATCGTGAAGATGCCCGGCGGCGAGCACGGCGGCCGCCGCATTCCGGACGTCGTGAGCCAGGTCGACATCGTCCCGACCATCCTCGATCTCGTCAAGGCGCCGATTCCCGACAACCTGCGCGGGCGGTCGCTGACGCCGCTGCTCGACGGCACAGGACAGCTGCCCGAGCAGGCGGTGTATTCGGAGGCGATGTACGGCCGCTACCACTTCGGGTGGAGTGAGCTGACGGCGCTCACCGACGGGCGCTACCGCTACATCAAGGCGCCGCACGATGAGTTGTATGACCTCGAGCGCGACCCGCACGAACGCGACAATCTCGCGGGCGACCGCCCACAGGCGCGCATGGCCCTGCGCAGCGCGCTCGATCGTCTGACCAACGGGACGAAAATCGACGCGCCGGCCGAGGTCTCGGCCGACGCGCGCGAACGGCTGGCCGCGCTCGGCTACGTCGGATCGCAGGCAGCCCCGCCGGACACGCCGGGCGACGAGCTGCCCGACCCCAAGGACAAGCTCGACATCCTCGAGCGCTACCGGGCCGCCGTAGATCTGGCCCAGGCACGCCAGTGGCCGCAGGCGATCGCCCTGCTGCAGCAAATCCTGAAGGACGACCCGGGCATGGCGGACGTGTGGACGCAGCTGGCGACCATCGACATCCGCGCCGCACGCTTCGAGCAGGCGATCGACGCGTACAAGCACGCAATCGAGCTCCAGCCGGCCGTCGCAAACACGTACATCGGCGCCGCGTCCGCCATGCTCCACCTCCGGAAGTTCGAAGATGCCCGGAAGCACGCGGAGCTGGCAGCGCAGGTGGCCAGCGACGCGAACGACGCGCACATGGTCGCCTCCGCGCATGAGATGCTGGCGAACATCGCGCTCGCCCGCCACGACGAGGACGCGGCGCGCCAGGAAGCGGCGCTCGCGCAGAAAGCCGAACCCTCGCTGCCCATCGCCGCGTACGTCGATGCGCGCCTGCTGTACGACGCCGGAAGGTACGAGGACGCGCTCCCGCTGTTCGAGCAGGCGATCGCAGCGCTGAAGGCGCCTGGCTCAATCCAGATGCCGGAGCTGCATTACTACGCCGGCGATACGCTCGGGCGCCTCGAGCGCTACCCGGAGGCCGAAGCCGAGTTCGAGCAGGAGCTGCGCTTCTTCCCGCAGAACTTCCGCGCGCGCGCCGGCCTGGCAATGCTCTACCAGGCGACCGGCCGGCCGGACGCCGCCGGCCGCGCCATCACCGACATGGTCCGCATCACACCGACGCCGGAGTCCTACGCCCTCGGCGTGCGCCTCTGGACGATGTTCGGCAATCCCGATCAAGCCAATGCCCTCCGCACGGAAGCGCGCCGCACCTTCGCCGAAGCCCCGCGGCCCGGCGCGCGGCCCGGCCGCCAGCGCTGAGCGGCGCCGCCGCCCGCCGGCGCTCGCCGCGGCCGGGGCGATGCTCGCCGTCCTCGGCGCCGCTGCGTGGTGGTGGTGGCCCCGCACCGCCCCGCAGGTCGATCTGCATCCGATCGCGCGTCAGAACGTGCTGCTCGTCACCATCGACACGCTGCGCGCCGACGCGCTCGACTGCTACGGAGGCCCGGCCCGCACGCCCGCGCTCGATCGGCTGGCCACCGAGGGCGTGCGCTTCACCTTCGCGCACGCGCAGGCCCCGCTCACGCTGCCGTCTCACACGAGCATCCTGACCGGCGAGTATCCGTACCAGCACGGGGTCCGCGAGAACAGCGGATACCGCCTGGCGCCCGGCGCCCGCACGCTCGCCACGATCCTGAAATCCGACGGCTACGCGACCGGCGCGTTCGTGTCCGCGTTCCCGTTGAACTCCCGCTTCGGCCTGAACCAGGGCTTCGACGTCTACGACGATCACGTTGGCGAGACGCGCTCGCCGACCGAGTTCGTCATGCCCGAGCGCCCCGGCACGGCGACGGTCGCGATCGCGCGGCCGTGGATTGCCGCCAGGCAGCGCGATGGCGGCAGACCGTGGTTCGCGTGGGTCCACGTGTTCGATCCGCACGCGCCGTATCAGCCGCCGCCGCCCTTCGACCGCGAGTACGCCGACCGCCCCTACTACGGTGAAGTGGCCGCCGCCGACAGCGCCCTGGCGCCGCTCCTCGACGATGTCCGCCGGGCGCCGCAGCCCACCCTCGTCGTCGTGACCGGCGACCACGGCGAAGCGCTCGGCGATCATGGAGAAGCGACGCACGGGCTGTTCGCGTACGAATCGACCCTGCGGATTCCGCTGATCGTCGCGGAGGTGGGCGGCGGGCGGCCGGAATCCACGCGGGGCGAGGTGTCCGACGTGCCCGTGCGCCACGTGGACCTGCTGCCGACCATCCTCGACGCCGTCGGCCAGCGCGCTCCGGAGGGCCTGCCGGGCCGCACGCTGCTGCCGGCTGCCGAGCGCCGCGACGGCGCGGCGCCTCGGCCGTCGTACTTCGAGGCGATGTCCGCGATGCTCAACCGCGGCTGGGCTCCCCTGACCGGCATCGTCGCGGGCCGCGACAAGTACATCGACCTGCCCATCCCCGAGCTGTACAACCTTGCGCGCGATCCAGGCGAGCAGACGAATCTCGTCTCGCGCGACGCCGATCGCGCGCGCGTCCTCCAGACCGCCCTCCGCGGCTTCCACGCGGCCCTCCCGGGACAGCGGCAGACCGAGGACCCGAAAGCGCTCGCCGAACTGCAGGCGCTCGGGTACATCTCCGGCGAGGCGCCCCTCAAGGCGCATTACACGGAGGCCGACGATCCGAAGCGGCTCGTCGATCTCGACGCGGCCCTGCACCGCGGCGTCGAGCTGTACGGCGAGCATCGTCTGCCCGAGGCCGAGCATGTGTATCAGGCGATCATCAGCCGGCGTCCCGACATGTCGGTCGCCTACCGCCATCTCGCGTTCGTCCATTGGGAGAGCGGCGATGTTCGCGGCGCGGTCGACGTGCTGAGGCGCGCGATCCAGGCGCACGTCCGCGACGACGGCATCACGGCGCAGCTTGCGAACTACCTCGCCGAAACCGGCGATCCCGAGGAAGCGGTGCGCCTGCTCGCGCCGGTGGCGCAGGAGCAGACGCCGGACCTGGATGCGCTGAACGCGCTGGGAATCGCGTACGCCCGAAGCGGCCGGCCGAAGCTGGCGCGGCAGGTGTTCGAGCGCATGCTGGACGCGAGTCCGGCGAGCGGGATGGCGTTCGAGAACCTCGGAGCGCTCGACCTCGGGGAGAACGACCTCGCAGCGGCCCGCCAGCATTTCACGCGCGCGGTTCAACTCGATCCCCGATCCTCCCAGGCCCATGCCGGGCTCGGCGTTGTCGCCGTCAAGAGCGGCGATCGACAGCAGGCCGTGGCCGAGTGGCGGAAGGCGGTCGAGCTCGACCCGACGAACTTCGACGCGCTCTACAACCTCGCGACGACGCTCGAAGACGAGGGCCAGAGGGAGGCTGCGCGACCCTATCTCGACCAGTTCGTCCGCACTGCCCCGCCGGCACTGTACGGCCCCGAGATCCGGCAGCTATCGGCGGTAATGCAGAAATAAATCGCCGGCCAGCCAGATGGAGCCTCGCGCGCCGCCATCCGGGGCGTACGATAAAATCGTTCAATTGAGAACGCGTGCGCCTGCGGCCATGGCAAGAACATGAAACCTGCGCTTGCGCTCGTTGTCGGGTGCGTCGCTTCGCTCCCTCTCGCCGGGGCGGCGCAGCAGGCTGCGTCCACTCAGCCGGCCGCGACGTTCAAGGCGGGCGTCGAGCTTGTTCGCCTCGACGTCGGCGTCATCGGGCCGGACGGCCGGCCGATCCGCGACCTCAGACGGAACGAGATCCAGGTCCTCGAAGACGGCCGGCCTCGGCCGATCCTTTTCTTCCAGCACATCGAGGCGCCCACGGATCCGTACATCGAGGTGGCGGCGCGCACGGTGGCCGGCGAGGTCTCGACGAATCAGGGCGCTGCCCGCGGTCACCTCTACGTCATCATCTTCGATCAGGAAAACATCGAGCCCGGCAACGAGCAGCGCGCGCGTCTGGCCGCGCAGCGTTTCGTCCGAACGCACCTGCGCCCCGGTGATCGCGTTGCGCTATATGCCGTGCCGGGTCCCGGCCCCGAGCTCCCCTTCACATCGAACGTGTCGCTGCTCATGGCCGGACTCGAGCAGGTCCACGGCGTCGGCGAGACGCAGGAGATAGGCGTCTTCGGCACGATGACGAGGCACGAGGCCTTCCAGATCGTCCGCGGGGATGACGACGTGCTGCAGCGCGTCGCACAGCGCGATGCCGAGCAGCTCGCGGGGACGGACGCCGGCGCCCGGGTCGGCCTGAACGCCGCAGGCTCCGGCTCGACGCCCCTCAGCGACCTGGTCCGGGAGGATGCCCGCACCATCGTCAACAAGGCTGACGCACAGTCGCGGCGCGTGCTGTCGATGATCTCCGACATCCTCGAGCCGATGCGCGCGGTGGAGGGGCGCAAGACGGTATTCCTGATCTCCGAGGGCTTCAACGGCGATCACCTGGCCCGAGATATCGAGCGCGTGGCGGCGGCGGCGGCACAATCGTACAGCGTCATCTACGCCATGGACCTCAACCGACGCGGGCTCGACGCCAGCGCTGACCTGCCAACCGGCGGCGACCGCGCGGCGTCGGTTCTCGACAAGATCGATCCGCTCGGCAGCCTTGCCGTCGAGACGGACGGCGCGCTGATTCCCGACGCGGGCTCGCGTGCGGATCAGGTGTTCGACGACATCGCGGCGCGGTCGCAGGACTACTATCTCGTCGGCTTCACGCCGCTCGAGTCAGCCCTCAAGGATCCCGGCACGTACCGGCCGATCGCGGTCCGAGTCACCAGGCGGGGAGCGCGCGTCAGCACGCGCACCGGCTTCGCGCTCGTGGATCCCGGAAAGAGTATCCCCCGGCGAGAGGCCATCGAGCGCGCCATGGCGGCGCCGTTCCCCCAGCAGGGCCTGCCGGTCCGCTATACCACGTATGTGCTGCGAAGCGGCAGCCCCGGCATGCAGCGGGTGATTCTCAGTCTCTCCGCCGAGCTGCCGCTCGCGTCGGAACACCTGGTCGCGCCGGCCGACGTCGTGTTCGTGGTTCGCTCGGTCGCTGACGGCCGCGTGGCCGCCAGCGGTACGGACACGATTCCGCTGCCCGAACGGCGCATCGCCGGCGAGACGACCGGCACGGGCCGCTATCACGTGCAGTTCGAGCTGCCCGCGGGAGAGTACCTGATGCGCGCTGTCGTCCGCGAACCGGGCGGCCTGGTGGGCAGCGCCGATCGGCGGTTCACCGTTCAGGCGCTCGGGGGGCCGTCGGTCACGAGCGGCGACCTCGTCCTCAGCGCCGAGCGCGGCGAGCTGCCGGTCCGGCCGGCCGCCTACGCGGGCGACGGCCTGAGCGGCGTACTGGAGCTCTACGGCCGCACGGCCGATCAGCTGCGGAACGCGCGGGTGATCGTCGATTTGGCGCCTGTCGGCGAGCACGCGCCGATCGTCTCGGGCTTCGCTGATCTGGGAAGCGTCGTCGCGGCGGGCTCCGGCGTCTCCCGGGAAGCCCGCATCGCGCTGCCGCTGACCGGTATCGCGCCCGGTACCTACGTCGCGCACGCGGCGGTCAAGATCGGCAGCGACACGGTCTCGGAGGTGATGCGCGAGGTCGAGATTCGCGAAGGCTCGAGGCCAGCCGTCGCTGACGACACGACCGAGGCCTTCGACCCGCACGAGGTCGTCAACGGCGCGTTCGCGCGCGACTACGTCGAGCGGACGAAGGACAGCACCGCGCCGTCGCCCACCGACGCCCGCGAAGGCCTGGCGCGTCTGGCGGCGGCGGACTATCCGGCCGCCATCAAGGCCTTCGATGAGGCGCTCGATGCGGATTCGCAGAACGCGGCTGCAGCGTTCTTCCTGGGCTGGGCGTACCATGGCGCCGGCGATGATCGCCAAGCGATCAGCGCCTGGCGGCGCGCGGCGTATATCGATCCGTCGATGGTGCCCGCGCACCTGGCCCTAGCCGACACGTACCTGAGGCTGTCTCAGCCCGGTCTCGCCGTCCAGGCACTGCGCGCCGGGCTGGCCGTTCGGCCGCAGTCACCCGAGTTGCTGGATCGGCTCGCTCGCATCCGGGGCCGTTGACCGAGGCGCCTGGGGCGGCGAGCGTCGGAGTCGGTTCGCGGCGGGGGTGGGACTTCGCCGCCAGGAGATCATGAAACTCACCCTCGCGAGTCTCGTCGCCGGTGTAGCATCGATTCTGGTGCCGGCGGGAGCGCAGCCGCCCCCGAACGTGCTCCTGGTGACGATCGACACGGTCCGGGCCGATCACATCGGCGCGTACGGGTACACCAGCGGATCGACGCCGGTGCTCGATCGACTCGCGCGCGAGGGTGTGCGCTTCGCCGACGCGACGACGCAGGCGCCGCTCACCGGGCCCGCGCACGCGGCACTCCTGACGGGGATGTACCCTGCGCGATTCAGCCTGCGCGACAACGCGACCACTCCGGTTCCCCCGGAGGTGGTGACCGTCGCCGAGGCGTTCAAGGCGAGCGGCTACCGGACCGGCGGGTTCGTCGGCGCGTTCATCCTCGACCACCAATACGGCTTCGGCAAGGGCTTCGACGAGTTCGACGACCGGTTTGCCGACTTCAGGACGTCGATGAAGTTGTCGGCGCGCCGTATCGGCGGCGAGGTGACGGACGCAGCGATCAAGTGGCTAGCCGCCCCGAGCGCCCGGCCGTTCTTCGCGTGGGTGCATCTCTACGACGCGCACGCGCCGTACGAGGCGCCGGCGCCGTACCGCACCCGGTTTCGGGGAGCGCCGTACGACGGCGCGATCGCGTATGTCGACGCGTGCATCGGCCGGCTGATCGAGTCCCTCGAAAAGAGCGGGCGTCTCGACCATACGATCGTCTCGGTCATCGCCGATCACGGCGAGTCGCTCGGCGAGCACGGCGAGCAACAACACGGCGTGTTTCTCTACGACACCACTCTCCACGTTCCCTGGATTCTGCGGCTGCCGGGCAAGGCGCACGCTGGAACCGTCGTCGGCACGCAGGTGCGCGCGATTGACGTGACGCCCACAATCGAACAACTGGCCGGCGTGCCGGTCGGGCGAGGCCTCGACGGCGGGAGCGTCGTAGCCGAGATCGGCGGTCGGACTCGCCGCGATCCGCCGCCGTCATACGCGGAGACGTTCTATCCGAAGCTGCACTTCGGACTGAGCGAACTGCGATCCGTGCGTGTGGGCGACTGGAAGTACATCGACGCGCCCAGGCCCGAGCTGTACGACCTGCGGAAGGACCCAGGCGAGATCGACAGCCGGATCGGCACGCGCCCGGAACTCGCGGCGGGCCTCTCCGCCGAGGCCCGCAAGATCGAGGCAGCATTCGGGCCCGAACCGACTGCAACCGCCGTCACGCAGCCGGATCCCGAGACGCTGGCCCGGCTGAGAAGCCTCGGGTACGTCGGCGTCGTGTCGGCCGGCGGCCCCGGTCGCGGAGAGGATCCCAAGGACGCGATAGAACGCCTGGAGCGGCTCGGCGAGGGGCTGTCCCGCGCGCAGCAGATGCTGGGACGCGGTCGAGCCGAGCAGGCGGTTCCGATTCTCGAGCAGCTGCTGAAAGAGAACGACCGGTCGTTCGAACTGCACCTGACACTGGGGGATGCCTACAGGGAGACCGGGCGACCTCGTGAGGCGATCGACGAATATGCGGCGGCGAGCCTTTCGAATCCGCGTGCCGCCGTCCCGCTCCTGGCAGCGGCCCGCGCGTATCTGGCCGTCGGCGACGCCGCCCAAGCGCGCGAGAAGGTGGAAGCCGCCGAGCGGCTCGAACCGGAAACGAGCGACGTGCACGTCGTGCGTGGCATGATCTACGAGCAGGCGGGACGAGGGCCCGAAGCGCTCCGGGAGTACCAAACGGCCCTTCAGGCGAACCGCTCGAACCCCGAAGCGCGCGCGCGTGTGGCCGGTATGGCGCTCCAGCTGGGCCAGCTCGATCTGGCCGGCGAGCAATTCCGAGCCCTGCTCCAAATAGGGTACCGGCCGTCCCGGATGCATTTCGGGCTGGGCCAGGTGGCGCAGCGCCGGGGCGATTTGAAGCGCGCGGCAGCCGAGTACCGCGAAGCGTTGCGCCTCGAACCGGCGTTTACGCCGGCCCAGACCGCGCTGCAATCGGTGGAGCGTTAGCGGATTCTTTGGTGGAAGCGCCGCCGCACGCGAGTGCGCGCGGCGACAGGCGGCCGGGGCGGGGCCTCGCCGCGAAGTGAAGATGAGGCTCATATGATCGCAGCATTTCTCATCGCCCTGACGATGGCGCCGGGACAGGCTGCCGCGTCCGGCGCCGTTGGGCTCGGACAGGCCCAGAGCGTAATGGAGATCGACAGCAGCAAGATCAAAGGCGAGCCGCTTCGGCTGGCCTGGTCGCCCGATGGTACGGAACTCTTCCTGATGAGTGCCGAGCGCGACAGGACGGGCAGCTTGCGGCCCTCGAAGATCTTCCTGGTCTCGCTCGCGAAGAAATCGCTCAAGGGAATCGATGAGGAGCCTGCGTGGGCCTCGAAGTACTGGACGTGGAAGTCGGCCCAGATCTCGCCGGCGGCACCGGACTTCAGAATCTCAGTCGCTCAGGATCAGCGGACCGTGCGCTCCGTGGCTGCGCCGACCGGTGGCGCGCTCGCGCGCGGCGGCACCGCCGACCCGATGGCCGGCACAACCGTCAGCGATGCCGCGACTGCCGCGAGCACCGCGCAGATCGAGCAGGTGTACACGCTGAAGGTGAAAGGCGACGTGATCGGCGAGTGGGTGAACCAGCCGGTCGTGCCCGGCATCAACTTCGGGTGGGCGCCGGCGCCCCGCCGCCTCATGGTCTACGCCAAGCCGGACGGCGGCCCGTTGATGACCCTCGACGACCATGGCAACAAGACTGAACTCGCCGGCGCGAAGAACGCGGTCCTGCCCGCTTTCTCCGAGGACGGCACGCGCCTCGCGTGGCTCGAGAAGCGGGACAAGAAGCATTACGACCTGATGATTGCGGCCGTGACCGTGAAGTAGAGACCGCGAGTTTCATGAAACGCATCTACGGGATCGCGCTCGCCGCCGTGCTCGCCGCGCCCGCCGCGCGCTCCAGCGGACGGTCCCCTCAGCAGCAGCCGCCGGTGTTCCGCGCCGGCACGGACGTCGTCCAGGTGGACGTCGTCGTCCACGACAAGAGCGGGCGTTTCGTCCCGGACCTGAAGCAAGAGGATTTCGAGGTCAGCGAGGAAGGCAAGCCGCAGAAGATCGAGCTGTTCTACGTCGTCGGCGCCGACGAAACGGGCACCCCCGCTCAGGCCCCGCCCGTGACGCCGTCACAGCCCGCTAAGACGCCGCCGGTCGTCTTTCCCCACACGCCGCGCCTGTTCGTCGTCGTGTTCGACGACGACCACCTGAGCCCGGCAGGCTTCAAGCGTGTGCAGGCCGCGGCAATCAGCCTGTTCGAAAAGGACTTCAAGCAGGGGGACGTCGGCGGCGTCGTCGCCGGCGGACGCATGGTCAACAACCGCCTGACGACCGAGCGCAAGGAACTGCTCGAAGCGGTCCGCAGCGCAAAGCCCAGCACCCACGCGAGGTCCCGGCTGATCGACGAGCGTGAATGGCCTCGGATGACGCTGACGGAGGCGGTCCAGATCCGGACGAACGCCGATCGGATGGTGCTCGAGGCCGTGAGCCTGCGGGCATGCCAGGACGATCCCGATGCGTGCCGCCGCGTCGATCCGACGGAATCGATCATGGAGAAGGCGGCGCGCATGACGGTCGAGGCGAACACGGAGACCGACGCCACGCTCCGCACGCTGGCCGTCCTCATGAACGGCCTCGGCAGGTTTCAGGGCAGGAAGTCGGTGCTGCTGCTCACCGAGGGATTCATGGCCGAGGAGTCGTGGCCGATTGTCGGCCAGGCGGTGGGTCTGGCGGCGCGGGCCAACGCGACCATCTACACGCTCGACGCGCGCGGCCTCGATTCCCATGACATGGCGGATCAACTGACGCGAAGCGACCCCGGCGCACTCGACGCGGCCAGCCGCCTGCTGAATCAGCTCGATGAAGGCTCGGACGCCATGAACAGCCTCGCCGTCGACACCGGCGGCTTCGTGGTCCGCAACGAGAACATCTTCGACCAGGCGGTGGCCCGGATCGCCGACGATGCGAGCCACTATTACGTGCTCGGGTACCGGCCTGACAAGGCGCCCGACGGGAAGTTCCGGAAGATCAGTGTCAAGGTGAACCGGCCGGGCGTGACCGTGCGCGCGCGGAAGGGGTACGTGGCCGCCCCGAGGCCCGCGGCCACGACGGAGAGCGCCCGGCTGAAGCCGGGCGCGCCTTCCGATACGCCTCGCGCTCCGTCGGATGCGCCGACCCCTTCA
>JBLMXQ010000091.1:0-25857 GCA_050257855.1 Betaproteobacteria bacterium
CAGCAGGCCGGGGACCGCGATGGCGGCGATGATGCCGATGATCGCCACGACGATCAGCAGCTCGATGAGGGTGAAGCCCTTGGTCTCGCGAATCTTCATTACAGTCTCTCCTCTGAAGGCCTTTACGACGAGCCCTCAACCCCGGTCCTGGCCGTGGGCATGGGCGGTGCGCGCCCGCCTCAGGAGCAACCGGGATGCCACGGCTCGTCGCTCACGACATCAGCTTGGAAGTACTTGATATTATAGCACTTCGCTGCCAGGGTCCGTTCGTTGGCCGCTCGCGTCCGTGGGCCGGGTGACAACTAGTGTCAGCCCGGCCCGACAAAAAAAGTCAGATTGGTCGGCCGCTCGGCGCGTCGTGCGCCTCACCGCAGGTTGTACTTCTTCACGTAGTAACGGAACGACCGGAAGCTCATGCCGAGCAGTTCCGCCGCCTTCACCTGCACGCCGCCGGCCCGCTGCAGCGCCTGCGCGATGTACTCGCGCTCGATCTCTTTGACGTGTGCCTCGAGATCGAAGCCGGCTTCGGGCAGCCCGTCCACTTTCTGGGATGCTGACGAGCGCCCCGGACCATCCTCGCGCATTGCGGGCGGCAGGCTCTCGACGAGGACGGTCGGCGTCGCCTCGAGCGCGACGGCGCGCTCCAGCACGTTCTCGAGCTCGCGGATGTTGCCCGGCCAGTCGTAGCGGGCGAGCAGTTCCAGCGCCTCGCGCGAGACGCCGGTGATCTTCTTGCCCATCTGCTCGGCGTACTTGGCGAGGAAGTGCTCGGCCAGCAGGGGGATGTCCTCGCGGCGCTCGCGCAGCGGCGGCAGCGCGATTGGAATGACGTTGATGCGGTAATAAAGATCCTCGCGGAAACGCCCCTCCGCGACCAGCTTCGTCAGATCCTGATTGGTCGCCGCGATCACGCGGATGTCGGCGGAGAGCTCCTCGAGGCCGCCGACGCGGCGGAAGCGGCGCTCCTGCAGGACGCGCAGGAGCTTGACCTGCATCACCGGGGTCATCTCCCCGATCTCGTCCAGGAAGACGGTCCCCTTCTCGGCCGCTTCGAGCAATCCTTTCTTGTTCGTCTCGGCACTCGTGAACGCGCCCCGCATGTGGCCGAACAGCTCGGACTCGAGCAGGGCCTCGGGCAGCGCGCCGCAGTTGAGCGACACCATCGGCTTGTCGCGCCGCAGCGAGTGGAAGTGCACGGCCTGCGCGACCAGTCCCTTGCCCGTCCCCGACTCGCCCGTCAGCAGGATGGTGCTGTTGGTGCGCGCGACGGTCTCGATCATCTTGAACACGTCGAGCATCGCCTGGCTGCGCCCGATGATGTTCGAGAACTCGTGTGCGAGCCCGAGCGTCCGCTTCAGGAGCACGTTCTCCTGCCGGAGCTGGCGGCTCTCGATCTTCTCCCGCACCTTCATCTTGAGGAGATCGACGTCGAACGGCTTGCTCAGGTAGTCGCAGGCCCCGAGACGCATCGCCTCGACCGCCGTGTCCGTCGACGCGAACGCGGTGATCATGATCCCGAGGATGTCCTGGTCGATCTGCTTCGCCGCGCGGAGCACCTCGACGCCGCTCAAATCGGGCATCTTGATGTCGGAGATCAGGATGTCGACCGGCTCGCGGCCGAGCAGGTCGACGGCGGTGCGGCCGTTCTCGGCGAGCAGCACGTCGTACCCCTCGCGCTTCAGCACGATCGCCAGCAGTTCCCGCATCGATCGCTCGTCGTCGACGACGAGAATCCGCGGGCGGCGTCGGCCTTCGGCCGGCGTGACGGCGGTGACGGTATCGGTCTCGCTCATGTGGTGACGGCGGCCCGGGCGGGCAGCCGGACCGACACGGTCGTGCCGGCGCCCACCTGCGAGCTGACGTGGATCTCCCCGTTGTAGTCGGTGACGATGCGGTACACGATGGCGAGGCCGAGGCCGCTGCCCTTGGCGAAGCTGCCGTGAAAGGGCTGGAACAGCGCGTCGAGCTCGTCGGCGGGGATGCCGATCCCCTCGTCGCGAACGCTGAGCACGACCCCCTCGGGCGAGGACTCGGCCGCGAGCCACAGGCGGCCGCCGTCCGGCATGGCACGCAGGCCGTTGGTCGCCAGGTTCCAGACGATCTGCTTCATCTGCCCTTCGTCGGCCTCGAACCACATCTCCCCGGGCGGCAGGTCGACGAGCACCTCGTGTCCCGCGCCGAGCTCCGAGCTGTTCCGCAGCAGGAGCGCCGTGTCGTTGAGTACCCGCCGCAGATCGAAGCGCGCGATCGCGAACTTCTGTGGGCGCGCGTAGGCGAGGAAGGAGCGGATGGTCGTGTTCAACCGCTCCGACTCGCGCAGCACGATGTCCATGAGCTGCTCCTGCTCGGGGCTGAGCGGCAGCTCGTGCCGGAGAATCTGGATCGATCCGGACATGGACGCGAGCGGATTCCGGATCTCGTGCGCGATGCCGGCCGCCATCTCGCCGACCGCCGCCAGCCGCTGCTGGATGCGGGCATCGCGCTCGAGCTTCTTGATCGCCGTCACGTCCTGGAACCAGAACAGCAGCCCGACGTGGCCGCCCGGCGTCCGCAAATGGGTGGCGCTCAGGCCCAGGTCGATCTCGCCGCGCCCGTCGCCGGTGCGGTAGCGCAGCTCCGTCCGCCGCGTTCCGGTGAGGTCGGACGCGTCGAGCGCCTCGAGCATGCCGGGCGGAAGCTGCAGCACCTCGACGATCGGCCGGCCGACGGCGGCGCGGAACGTCAGCCCGGTGATTGCCTCTGCGGCGTTGTTGAACGTGATGATCCGCCCGCGGGGATCGGTCGTGACGAGGCCGCTCGGCAGGCTCTCGATGACGTGCTGATTCAGCGCCTGCAGGTCGGCGATCTCCGTCGAGGCCTGCTCGAGGCGCGCCCCGGCCGAGCGCAGGCTCTCGGCGAGCGACCCGCTCAGCAGGGCAACGGCGAAGAACCCGAAGACGTTCAGCGCGACGATGTACCGGCCGGCCGTGATCGACGGGAGGCCGATCGATTCGGCGGCGAGCCAGGAGTCGTGCAGCAGGCCCGCGGCGGCGAGGTACTGCGCGAGCACGAGCCCGACGTACAGAACGGCGCTCAACGTCGCGACGAGAAGGCCGCCGCGCCGGTACCGTACCGTGCTCCCGCCGATGATCGGCAGCACGTACACCGACGAGAAATAGCTGGTGACGCCGCCGGTGAAATAGATGAAGGCGGAGACGATCAGCGCGTCGCCGGCCAGCTGCAGATCGACGAGCCAGCCGTGCCGGTCGACGTAGCGCAGAGTCGAGGCCCAGACGATCGTCAGAGCGTAGGTCAGCCCGATCAGCGCGAAGAACGGATCGACGGGCAGCAGCCCGGGCGCCGCGATCTGGGCGAACGTCGCCGTGCCGAGCAGAATCGTGCCGATGACCGCCCGGATCGCGATCAGCCGCGCCAGCTTGCGCCGAAGCTCGGAATCAGCCATTACTCAATCCGCGTGGGACCCCACCCCCACGCGCTTGCCGTCGCTGCCGCTCCGGATCCCGATTCGCACGTCCGCCCTCGAGCTGATCCCGCCGACCTGCACCACATCGCGGGGCCCTACGTCAGCTTGCTGATCAGGTCGAAGATCGGCAGGTACATCGCGATGACGATGCCGCCGACGATGACGCCGAGGAACGCGATCATGATCGGCTCGAGCAGCGTCAGCAGCCCGGCGACCGCCGTGTCGACCTCCTCCTCGTAGAAGTCGGCGATCTTGCCCAGCATCGTGTCGAGCGCGCCCGTGGCTTCGCCGACGCCGATCATCTGCGTGACCATCGGCGGGAACACGTCGGTCTCCTTGAGCGGCGCCGAGATCGTCTCGCCGCGCTCGATGCTCTTGCGCGTCGTCAGGATCGCCCGCTCGACGATCGCGTTGCCCGAGGTCTTGGCCGTGATCTCGAGGCCGTCGAGAATCGGCACGCCCGAGCTGATGAGCGTCGAGAGCGTGCGGCAGAAGCGCGCGACGGCGATCTTCCGCAGGATGTTGCCGAGAATCGGCAGCTTCAGCGTCGCGGCGTCGACGGTCACGCGCCCGTTCTCGGTCGCGTAGTAGTTCTTGAACGCCCACCCGGCCGCGCCGACGCCCACCAGGATGAACGGGAAGTAGCGCACGAGCGAGTCGCTCATCCAGATGACGATCCGCGTCGGCAGCGGCAGGTCCGCGCCGAGGCCCGCGAACAGGTTCGCGAACGTCGGGATGACCTTCCACAGGATGACGCCGACCACCGCGCCCGCGATGACGATGACGGCGACCGGATAGATCATCGCCGACTTCACCTGCCCCGCCAGCTTGACCGCCTTTTCGATGTAGGTCGCCAGGCGCTTGAGAATCGTGTCGAGAATGCCGCCGGCCTCGCCCGCGGCGATCATGTTGGTGAACAGCGGATCGAACGTCTTCGGGTGCTTGCGCATGGCGTCGGCGAGCGAGGCGCCCGCCTCGACGTCCGCGCGCGTCTGGAGGATGACCGCGGCGAAGTTCTTGTCCTCCTCCTGCGACCCGAGAATCTCGAGGCACTGCACGAGCGGCAGGCCGGCGTCGATCATGACGGAGAACTGCCGCGTGAAGACCGCCAGGTTCTTGGCGGCCACCTTCTTGCCGGTCTTGCCCGCCTTCTCCTTCTTCGCGACGGCCGCCTCATTCTCCTTGGCCGGCGTGATGCGCGTCACGAGGATCTGGTCACGCCGCAGCGCGGCCACCGCGGCATCCATCGTGTCGGCCACCCGCTCGCCGCTGACCGTCTGCCCGGCGCGCGTCCGTCCCGCATAGGCGAATGTCGGCATACCCGCTTCTCCAGCTCTCCGCTGTCGGCTCTCGGCTGTCAGTCCGCTCTCGGCTCTCGGCGCTCAGCTTTCGGCTCTGGGGCGCTCAGCTTTCAGCTCTCTCGGCGCTCAGCTCTCGGCTCTCGGTCCCGGTCCGCCGGGCGCTCTGCTCTCCCTGAACCCTTCTTACGTCCTCGCCGGCGGCCGCGCCGCCCCCGTCGTTCCCGCTGTCCGCCCGAGCCCGGCGCCCGGCACCACGCCGACGCCGCGGTGAATCATGTCCTGGAGCTCGTCGCGGTTCGACGAGGCGCCCATCGCCGTGTCGAGGGTGATGAGCCGGTGCTGGTACAGGCTCGCCAGCGACTGGTTCATCGTCTGCATCCCGACCTTCTCCTGGCCGGCCTGCATGGCGCCGTAGATCTGGTGGATCTTGTCGTCGCGGATCAGGTTCCGGATGGCCGGCGTTGGCACCATGATCTCGAGCGCCACGACACGCCCGTTGCCATCGGCCTTCGGCAGCAGCGTCTGCGTCACGATGCCTTCGAGGACCAGCGAGAGCTGCGTCCGGATCTGCGCCTGCTGGCCGGCCGGGAAGATGTCCACGATGCGGTTGATCGTCTGCGCCGCGGAGTTCGTGTGCAGGGTCGCGAAGGTGAGGTGGCCGGTCTCGGCGATCCGCAGCGCCGACTCGACCGTCTCGAGATCGCGCATCTCGCCGATCAGCACGATGTCCGGGTCCTCGCGCAGCGCCGCGCGGAGCGCGTTGCCGAAGCTCTCCGTGTCGGCGTGCACCTCGCGCTGGTTGACCAGACAGTTCTTGTGCTGGTGGATGTACTCGATCGGGTCCTCGATCGTGAGAATGTGGCCGTGCCGCTCGGTGTTGATCTTGTCGATCATCGCGGCCAGCGTCGTCGACTTGCCGCTGCCGGTCGGACCGGTCACGAGGACGAGCCCGCGCGGCCGCTCGGAGAGGGTGGCGAGGACGGCCGGCAGCCCCAGCTCGCCGAACGAGCGAATCTTCTCCGGAATCAGACGGTAGACCGCGCCGACCGCGCCGCGCTGGTTGAAGAGGTTGCAGCGGAAGCGCGCGAGCCCCCGGATGCCGAACGAGAAGTCGAGCTCGAGCGTCTCCTCGAACCGCTTCTTCTGCGCGTCGGTCAGCACGCTGTAGGCGAGCTGTTTGGTGTCGGCCGGCGTCAGGTGCTCGACCGGCAGCCGCCGCAGGTCGCCGTTCACCCGCACCACGGGCGGCACGTTGACCGACAGGTGCAGGTCCGAGCCACCGAGCTCGATCGTCGTCTTGAGGAGTTCGTGAAGTGCCGGTATCGTCATTTGACCGTTTCTCGGACGACTTCTTCGATCGTCGTCACCCCGTCCATCACCTTGCGCAGGCCGCTGCGCCGAAGCGTGATCATCCCCTCGTCAATCGCCTTGCGCCGGAGCTCGAGCCCCGACGCGCCGACCAGAATCAGCTCGCGCAGTTCCTCGCCGATTTCCATGACCTCGTACAGGCCGACCCGTCCCTTGTAGCCGGTGCCGTTGCAGCGATCGCAGCCGGTGCCTCTCATCGGCGTCACCTGCCCGGCCTCGTCCTGCGTGAAGCCGGCCTGCAGGAGCGCCGGCGGCGGCATCGGGTGCGGCTCCTTGCACTGCGAGCAGACACGGCGCACCAGCCGCTGCGCGCAGATCAGGTGGACCGAGCTCGCGACGAGGAACGGCTCGATCCCCATGTTCATCAGCCGGTTGATCGTGCTCGGCGCGTCGTTGGTGTGCAGCGTCGAGAGCACGAGATGGCCGGTGAGCGCCGCCTTGACGGCGATCTCCGCCGTCTCGAAGTCGCGGACCTCGCCGACCAGGATGATGTTCGGGTCCTGGCGGAGGAAGGAGCGGAGCGCCGCCGCGAAGTTCAGCCCGATGTTCTCGCGCACCTGCACCTGGTTGACGCCGACCAGGTTGAACTCGACCGGATCCTCCGCCGTCATGATGTTCGTTTCCGGCGTGTTGATCTTGGCGATCGAGGAGTACAGCGTGTTGGTCTTGCCGCTGCCCGTCGGCCCCGTGACGAGCACCATCCCCCACGGCCGCTGGATCGCCGCCTCGAACTTGACGAGCGACTCGGACTCGAACCCGAGCTTCGTCATGTCGAGCATCAGCTTCTCCTTGTCGAGGAGACGCATGACGATCTTCTCGCCGAACAGCGTCGGCAGGCAGGACACGCGGAAGTCGATCTCCTTCGGCACGCCGCTCTCGTTGAACCGGATCTTGATGCGGCCGTCCTGGGGCAGCCGCTTCTCGGCGATGTCGAGCTTCGCCATGATCTTGACGCGCGACGTGATCGCGTCGCGGTACTTCATCGGCGGGCTCATGATGTTGTAGAGAATCCCGTCGATGCGGTACCGGACGCGCAGCTCCTTTTCGTACGGCTCGATGTGGATGTCGCTGGCGCCCTTCTGGATGGCCGACATCAGGACGACGTTGACCAGCCGCACGACCGGCGCTTCCTCGCCCTGGCGCGCCAGGGCCTCGGCGCTGATCTCCTGCAGCTCCTCGAGGACCTCGACGTCGCTGGCGTCGCCGTCGAGCGTCGCCTGCAGCTCCTCGAGGCCCTTCGAGGCCATCTCGAGCGCGCTCGGCCCGGAGATCACGGTCGGCGTCGGAGCCGCCGCGCCCTTGGCGGCCTTCGCCCCGGACGGGTAATACCGGTGAATCGCCTCCGTGACCGCCGTCTCCGACGCGACGACCGGCTCCACGTTGTAGCCGGTCATGAACTTGATGTCGTCCATCGCGAAGACGTTGGTCGGATCCGTCATCGCGATGGTCAACGTCGCGCCGGCGCGGCTGAGCGGAACGATCTGATACTTCTGCGCGGTCTCGGCCGGTATCAGCTTGATCACGGCCTGGTCGATCTCGAACTGCGACAGGTTGATCGACGGCACGCCGTACTGCTTGCTGAGCAGCGCCGTGATCTCCTCGTCCTTGATGAACCCCATCTTGACGAGGTTGTAGCCGAGCTTCCCCCCGTTGGCCTTCTGGTAGTTCAAGGCCTCCTGCAACTGCTCCGGGGTGATGCGCTTCTCCTTCAGCAGGAGTTCGCCAATACGGACGGGCATGAGCGATGAAAGCTGAATCGAATGACAGAATCCGCTGGTTGCTTAGTACGTCACCCTCAAGTCCGCCCCCCAGCCCCGGCGAGCTCGATCGTTCCCGCCGACGACCATCCCCTCCACGTAGAAGCCCGAACGCAGGGCCAGGCTCAGCCCGCCGCTCGTCGTCCGCCGCGAGGCCCCGATGGTGCTGCCGCTCACTCCGCCCCGCACGCTGACCCGCCGCCCGAACAGCCACGCCTCGACGCCGCCGGCCAGCCTCCGCTCGTCGCCCAGCACCGTGGCGCTGCGCGTCAGGTCCGCATCGACGTCCACCGTCAGGGCGCCCAATGCGCCGCGACCCGGTCCGCTGACGCTGACGCCGGCCCGCGCCTGCCGATCGAGCCGGACCCGGTCTGCCCCTTCGCCGAACCCCGGTTGCCGGAGGTTCCGGACCGTCAACCCGAGTCGGACGTGGCCGAACGTCGCCATCGCGCCGACGTCGGCATCGCCGTGCGTCTCCCCCTGGCCTCCGAGCGTCTCCGCGCGGTCGAGGGAGGCATCGGCCTGCGCGACCTCGTCCGACGCCACCGAGTCGTGTACGAGCTTCAGCGTCGTCGCCACGACCAGGTGTTCGCCTATCGACTGGCCGACCGTCGCGCCAAATTGCTGAAGAACAAGAGCGCGCAGGCGCACGTTCGCAGTTCCTTGATCTTCTCGGACGGCTGCGCCTGTGGCTGTAGGGAGCCCGGGCGCTATTTCACTGATTCGCAACCGGTAATAGCTCAAGCCCAGGGAAGGGAATGCGGCCGCGAAGGCCCGCGTGGAGGTGCGCCACGCCGCGGCCGGCTCGCCGGCGGGCCAGGTCTCGGTCCGGGGTTCCTGCAGGCGGTCGGATTCGATGACCGCGTCGAAGTAGGCCCCCCCGGCCAGGCCGGCGGGGTTCCACCACGTCGCCGTGGCATCGTCGGCGACGGCCACGAACGCGCCGGCCATCCCCTGCGCACGAATGCCCACGGTGTCAAATGTCTGGGCGCTCGCGGGGCGGGTCGAGACCGCGAGCGCCGCAAAGGACAGCAAGGCCACGAAGGACACGAAGAAGCGCGAGCCGTAGGGCGGACGGGAGAACCGTGGAGGGGCTTGTCGCATAGCCCCTTAACTTACCCCACTGTTCCGCCGCCCTCCGGTCCGGGCTTCGCGCCCCGTCCGGTATTCGTGTTCCTTTGTGCCCCTGGTGTGCCTGGGGTCTTACCCGACCAGCACCGCTGCAGCCACGACCGTGGTCCAGAGACCCTTCTTGTCGCCGACCGCGGTCTGCGTGACGTTCTGGGTGCGGACGATCTGGTTGGAGAGCCGGTAGACCTCTTTCTTCTCGTCCCAGCTCTTGTCGGGGTCGAACTCGAGGCCGAGGGTCGTGGCGAGCATTTCGGCGGCGAGCTCCTCGGCGTAGTCGCCGGCGATGTCCTCGCTCTCGCCGAAGCTGTGGTGCTCCGACAGGTAGCCGTACAGGTTCTTGTCGCGCGGGATCGCGACGCCGACGGTTGCGGCGATGAGCCGGTGCGGCTCGCGTGTGGCGGCCTCCGACATCACGACGAACGTCACCTGCCCCGGCTCGAGGCGCTTGACGCCCTCGCCGCGCGAAAGGATGCGGCACTTGGGCGGGAAGATACTGGAGACGCGGACCAGGTTGCAGGCGGCGATTCCGGCCGAGCGCAGGGCGAGCTCGAACGAGGTCAGCTTTTCGCGGTGCTTGCCGACGCCCTTGGTGAAGAACATCTCCTTCGGGACGAATCCGACCACGTCAGGCTCCTTGTCGCGCCCGCCGGCCTCAGCGCCGGCAGCACAGCCGCGAGCGAATCGCCATGGTAAACAGAGGATCCCGCAGTGTCAAGGAAACCAACGGTAAAAACGGCGCGTATATACCGTAGAATGGATCGCATCCGGCTTCCGCGACCTCCGCTTCTGCTCAACCTGCACTCCCGCCGGGATGAGAGGCTCCGTGGCTGACACGCTTGCGCCCGCCGCACCTGGAACCGATGCTCCAAAAGGCCTGCTGAGCCGCGTGGTCGGGGTGCTGACCTCGCCCCGCGCGACCTACGCCGCCGTCGCCGCGCGTCCGCGCGCGCTCGCCGTCTTCGCGCTCGTGCTCGCCATCGTCATCGGCGCCACGGCGATATTCCTGTCGACCGACATCGGCCGCCAGGCGCTCATCGACCAGCAGGTGCGCTCGATGGAGTCGTTCGGCCGGCAGGTGACCGACGCGCAGTACCAGCGGCTGGAGCAGATGGAGCCGTACGCCGCGTACTTCAGCGCGGCTGGGCAGCTCATCTTCCTGCCGCTCGGCGCGCTCGCCGTCGCCGGCATCGCGTTCGCGGTGTTCAACGCGATTCTGGGCGGCGATGCAAGCTTCCGGCAGGTGTTCGCGATCGTCGCGCATTCGGGCGTCGTGCTGGCGCTGCAGTCGATCTTCACCCTTCCGCTCGACTACGCGCGGCAGTCGCTCTCGAGCCCGACCAATCTGGCAGTGTTCCTGCCGATGCTCGACGAGAACTCGTTTCCCGCTCGCATGCTGGGCTCGATCGATCTGTTCGTCATCTGGTGGGCGGTCAGCCTCGCCATCGGCTTCGGCGTGCTGTACCGGCGCCGGACCGGGCCCATCGCCACGACCATGATTGCGCTGTACGTCGGCATCGCAATCGTGATCGCGCTGGTGAAGGCGGTCGCCTCAGGAGCATAGATGACTCGTCGGAACGTTCTCATCACCCTGGCCGTCATTCTCGTGGGCGCCGCCGTCGTCGCGGCGAACCTTTACTTCAAGAGAAAGCAGGGCGTCACGGTCACGACCGAGGCGATCCAGACCCGGAACCTGGAGGCCATCGTGTCGGCATCGGGCAAGATCCAGCCGAAGCGCTCGGTCAACATCAGCGCCGACACGGTCGGCCGCGTCGTCAATCTCGCCGTGAACGAGGGCGACCGCGTGCACGTCGGCCAGTTCCTGCTCCAGATCGATCCGAAGTCGCTGCGGACCCGCGTCGAGAGCGGCTCGGCGTCGGTCAAGGCGGCGGAGGTCACGCTCGACCAGCTGCGGCAGGCGGTCGAGACGGCGAAGGCGCAGCTCGAGCTCGCCCGCCAGAACCTGAAGCGCCAGCAGGAGCTCTGGAGCCAGCAGCTCGCCACGCGGGAGGCGCTGGACAAGGCGACCAACGACGTGAAGGTGGCCGAGTCGGCGCTGGCCGAGCGGCAGAAGACCGCCAGCGCCCAGGCGAGCCGCGTCGAGCAGGAGCGCGCCTCGCTCGACAGCGCGCGGTACGACCTGAGCAAGGTCCGCATCGAGTCGCCAATCGACGGCATCGTCACGCGCCGGAACATCGAGGAAGGCGAGATGGTGATGATCGGCACGATGAACAACGCCGGCACCGTGCTCATGACGCTCGCCGACATGTCGGTGATCCAGGCCGAGGTCGAGGTCGACGAGACGAACATTCCAAGCGTCCAGATCGGGCAGAAGGCGAAGGTGACGATCGACGCGATCCCGGACAAGGTCTTCCGCGGACACGTGGCCGAGATCGGCAACAGCCCCATTCAGGAGTCGACCGCCGCTGCGGCGACCTCGACGACGCAGGCAACGAACTTCAAGGTGGACGTCATCCTCGACGAACCGGTGCCGGAGGTCCGGCCCGGGTTCACCTGCACGGCCGACATCACCACCGCCACCCGGAAGGACGCCGTGGCCGTGCCGATTCAGGCCGTGGCCGTGCGGGAGCTGGTCTACGACGCGAACGGGCAGATCGTGAAGCCCCCGCCGACCGACAGGCGGCGGCGCTCGATCGAGCCGACGGCCGCGGCGGCGGAGCTCAAGCCGGGGCAGACGCGCAAGGAGACCGAGGGCGTCTTCGTGGTGCGCGACAACCGGGCCGAGTTCGTGCCGATCAAGGTCGGCGTCGCCGGCGATCGGTACTTCGAGGTGCTGTCCGGCCTCAAGCCGGGCGACCGCGTCATCACCGGCCCGTACAACTCGGTCCGCGGAATGGCGGACGGCGACCCGGTGAAGACGGAGGCGAAGAAGTAGGCAGGTTCGCCGCGCCTGCCCGGGGCGCCCTGCCCGCCCGCGTATGAACAAGTTCCTCGAATCGGCGGCGATCGCGCTCGACGCGATCTGGTCGGCCAAGCTCCGGTCGTTGATGACGGTGCTCGGCAACATCGTGGCGGTGACGTCCATCATCGCCGTGGTGTCGCTGATCCAGGGCCTCAATGCATCGGTCAGGCAGGCGATCCTCGACCAGGCCGGCGCCGACTCCTTCAGCGTCCAGCAGTATCCCATCACGCGCAGCGACGAGGAGTTCGAGAAGGTCCGCAACAACCCCCGGATCACGCCGCAGGACGCGCGGGCGGTCCGGCGCTACGGCAGCGACGAGATCGTGTCGGTGATGCTCGACTCGACCGCCCGCGGCCGGGTCAGCTACCGCGACAAGGCGATCGACAACACCCGGATTCAGGGCGTCACGCCGGAGTATGTGAACTTCTCGAGCTTCGATGCCGAGCGCGGCCGGCTGATGAGCCCGACGGAGGTGGAGCGTGCCCGGCCGGTCGTGGTGCTCGGGTGGCAGACGGCGGACCGGCTGTTCGGGAGCGACGCGAACGCGCTCGACAAGATCGTCCAGATCGAGGGCATCCACTTCCGCGTCGTCGGCGTGAGCTCGAAGCGCGGGTCGCTGCTCGGGCAGACGCAGGACGAGTTCGCCGTGATCCCGCTCGGGCAGTTCGAGATGATCTTCGGGTCGCGCCGGCCGCTGTCGATGACGGTGAAGCCGCGCGACGTGGCGCAGATCTCCTCGGCCATGGACGAGGCGACCGTCGCGCTCCGGATCGAGCGGCGCCTCAAGCCCAGGCAGCCGGACAACTTCGGCCTGTTCACGTCGGACACGATCCTGGACATCTATCATTCGGCCACCAACGGCATCTTCGCCGTGCTCATCGGCGTGGTCGGCCTGTCGCTCGTGGTGGGCGGCGTGGTGATCATGAACATCATGCTGATGGTGGTCACCGAGCGGACGCGCGAGATCGGCCTGCGGAAGGCGCTCGGCGCACGCAAGTCGGACATCATGGCGCAGATGCTCACCGAGTCGATCGCGCTGTCGATGTTCGGCGGCATCATCGGCACGCTGCTCGGCGCGATCGTGGCGACGACCATCGCGGGCTTCACGCCGATTCCGGCCGCGATCGAACCGTGGTCGGTGGTGCTGGGCATCGGGATCACGGGGCTCGTCGGCCTCTTCTTCGGCCTGTACCCCGCCATGCGCGCCGCCGCGCTGGATCCCATCGAGGCGCTGAGGCGCGAATAATGTGAGCATCCGCCTGGGCCTCGCCGGCGAAGTCGTGCTGATGGCGCTCGACACCGTGCGCACGAACAAGATGCGCTCGGGGCTGACCGTGCTCGGCGTCGTCATCGGCATCACGTCGATCGTCGGCATGACGTCGCTCATCCGCGGCTTCGATCAGTCGCTGCGCGACATGTTCCGCTCCATCGGCCCCGACACGATCTTCGTGCAGCGGTTCGGCGTCACGAGCTTCGCGAGCGGCGCCGAGTTCCGCGACCTGTTGAAGCGGCCGACCCTGACCGTGTCCGACGCGCGCGCCATCGAGCAGCAGGCCGACACCATCCAGCTCGTCGACATCGAGCTCGGCGCCGGCGGCGGACCGCCGACCCAGGAGCGCGTGTTCTATCGCGACGAGAAGACCAAGCCGCTCGTTGTGTTCGGCACGACCGAGAACTTCGCCGAGGGCACGCGCATCCCGATCCTCGCCGGACGCTTCTTCAACGGCACCGAGGTGCAGTACCGGAAGAACGTGTGCGTCCTCGGCAACACCGCCTACCAGCTCCTGTTCGCGCCGAATGGAATCGATCCGATCGGCAAGCAGGTCCGGGTCGGCAGTCAGCGGTTCGACGTGGTCGGTGTCTTCGACAAGCGGCCGGCCGCCGGCGGCTTCAACCTCGGCCAGGACGACTTCGTCGTCATCCCGTACACCGCGTACCAGCGGATTTTCGGGCTGCACGTGTTCCGGATCGCGCGCTTCGGCACGCTGGTGCCGATCCAGATCGCGGTCGTCCCGCGCGACGGCGTGAGCACGAGCGAGGCAATGGCCGACGTCGAGCGCATCATGAGAATTCGCCACAACCTGAAGCTCGACGAGCCCGACGATTTCGATCTCGTGACGCAGGACGCGGTGCTGAAGCTCTGGGACCAGATCAGCCAGGGCACCTTCTTCGCGCTCGTCGTCATCTCGTCGATCGCACTCATGGTCGGCGGCATCGGCGTGATGGCGATTATGTCCATCTCGGTGACCGAGCGGACGCGCGAGATCGGCGTCCGGAAGGCGCTCGGCGCCCGCCGCGCCGAGATCCTGTTCCAGTTCCTTCTGGAAGCCGCCGTGCTCACGCTGATCGGCGGCGTGCTCGGCGTCGCGCTCGGCGCGTCGATCGGCCTGGTCGTCCACCTGGTGTCCGGCTTCCCGGTGTCGCTGCCGTGGTGGTCGTTCGCGCTCGGCCTCGGCTTCTCCGCCTCGGTCGGCATCTTCTTCGGGATGTACCCCGCCTTCAAGGCCTCCCGGCTCGATCCGATCGAGGCGCTGCGCTACGAGTAGGGCGGAGGCTTCGGGGGGTCGGGTCAGCCCGGCTTGCGGGCCTCTGCGGGCGGCAATATGATGCGCATGATGATGGTGTGACGGTCCGGCCGACGCCGGACGTGGGGGGACCCCGTCTATGAAGGTCTACGATGCCGCCGCAATTCGCAACGTCGCCCTGGTCGGCCATACGGGATCGGGAAAGACCCAGTTGGCGTCGGCCATGCTCGCCGACGCGGGGATGGTCAACCGGTTCGGCAAGGTCGACGACGGCACGACGGTAACGGATTTCGACGAAGAAGAAATCGCCCGCAAGCACACGCTCTCCGCCAGCCTCGCCTACGTCGAGTGGAACAAGCAGAAGATCAACCTCGTCGACACCCCGGGGATCGGCAACTTCCTGGCCGACGCGCGCGCCGCGCTGCGCGTGAGCGACGCGGCCCTGGTCGTCGTCGACGCGGTCGCCGGCGTGATGGTGCAGACCGAAAAGGTTTGGGCGGTCGCCGAAGAGCTGAAGCTGCCCCGCCTGGTCGTCCTCAACCGGATGGATCGGGAGCGCGCCAGCCTCGAGCGCTCGCTTGCCTCGCTGCACGAGGCCTGCAACCGCACCGTCGTGCCGATTCAGCTGCCGATCGGCGAGGAAAAATCGTTCCGCGGCGTGGTCGATCTGATCACCAACAAGGCCTTCCTGTTCAAGACCGACGAGAGCGGCGGGATGACCGAGGGCGCCGTGCCGGCCGACATGACGGCCCGCGTCGCCGAGGCGCGCGAAGCGCTGATCGAGATGGTCGCCGAGGCCGACGAGAAGCTGATGGAGAAGTTCTTCGAGGCCGGCACGCTCACCGACGAGGAGCTCGTCGCCGGGCTGCGCCAGGCGACGACCGCCGGCAGGGTGTTCCCGCTCGTGTGCACGTCGGCGCTCGTCAACGTCGGCGTCCAGTCGCTCCTCGACGCGATCCTGGCCCTGCTGCCCTCGCCGGCCGACCGCCCGTTCAGGGCGCTCGACAAGGACGGAGCCGAGACGACGCGCGCCGCCGACGAGAGCGCGCCCGCCGCCGCCTTCGTGTGGAAGACCATCGCCGACCCCTTCGCCGGCCGCATCACCATGTTCCGCGTCGTCTCGGGCTCCCTCAAGTCGGACACGACCGTGCACAACAAGACGAAGGACACGCCGGAGCGGCTCGGCCACCTGGTGCTGCTCCAGGGCAAGACGCAGACCGCCGTCCCGGAAATCAAGGCCGGCGACATCGCCGCGGTCGCCAAGCTGAAGGACACGCTGACGAGCGACACGCTCGGCGACAGGAGCGACCCGATCGCCTTCCCGGCAATCAGGTTTCCCGAGCCGGTCCTCTCGTACGCCATCGAGCCGAAGAGCCGCGGCGACGAGGACAAGATCAGCTCGTCGATGCACCGCCTCGAAGAGGAGGACCCGACCATCCGCTACACCCGTGACCCGCAGACCAAAGAGCTGCTGCTGGCCGGCCAGGGCCAGCTCCATATCGAGGTGACGGTCGCGAAGCTGAAGCGGCGCTTCGGCGTCGACGTGAACCTGAAGCCGCCGCGCATCCCGTACCGCGAGACGATCAAGGCGTCGACCGAGGCGCACGGCCGCCACAAGAAGCAGACCGGCGGCCACGGCCAGTTCGGCGACTGCAAGATCCGCGTCGAGCCGCTGCCGCGCGGCGCCGATTTCCAGTTCGAGGACGACATCTTCGGCGGCTCGATCCCGCGCCAGTTCATCCCGGCGGTCGAGAAGGGGATCCAGGACGCCCGGATGAAGGGCTTCCTCGCCGGCTACCCGATGGTCGACTTCAAGGCGACGGTGTACGACGGCTCGTACCACGACGTCGACTCGAACGAGCTCTCGTTCAAGCTCGCCGGCTCGCTGGCGTTCAAGGACGCGATGACGCGAGCGCGGCCGACGATCCTCGAGCCGATCATGGACGTCGAGGTGTACGCGCCGTCGGATTTCGCCGGCGACCTGATGGGCGACCTGAACGGCCGGCGCGGGCGGATCGGCGGCATGGACACGCGCGGCGGCACGACCATCATCAAGGCGCAGGTGCCGATGGCGGAGATGCTCACGTACGAGCAGCACCTGACGTCGGCGACCGGCGGCCGCGGCTCGTACCACATGGAATACTCGCACTACGACGAAGTGCCGTCCCAACTGCAGACGAAGATCATCGCGGCCGCGAAGGCCGAGCGCGCGGGCGTCGAGGTGGAGGAAGTCTGAGGCTGGAGCTGATGGTGATCGTCAGCCGGCGCGGGTGATCGACGTCGCGGGCAATCGGCACGGGACAAAAAAGCCCCGCGCGGCAGGTCCCGCGCGGGGCTGAAATCAGGACGGCACGGGCTTCCCCGTGCCGCTCAGTCTTCCTCGGTCTTCCTGCTCTTCTTCTTTGCCTTCGGCTTCGCCGCCGCCTTGCCCTTGCCGGCCGCACGCTTCGGCGTCGTCTTGCCGCCTTCTTCCGCGGCTTCCTCTTCTTCCTTCTTGCCGCGCAGGCGCTCGGCCGCGGCGCGCAGCCGGCCGCCGACGCCTTTCGTCTTCTTCGGCTCGCCTTCGGCCTTCGCCGCCTCGGCCTCGGCCGCCGCGCGCGGGTTGAACTCGCTGCCCAGGAGCTCGACCTGCGCGACCTCCGCGCTGTCGCCCCGGCGGTAGCCGATGCGCAGCAGCCGGGTGTAGCCGCCCGGCCGATCGGCGAAGCGTGGCGCGAGCGTGTCGAACAGCTTCGACACGACCTCCCGGTCCTGCAGATCCTGCAGGACGAGGCGCCGTGCGTTCAGCGCTCTGCCGTTCCCGTCGCCGCCGGCGACGCCACGCTTGGCGATGGTGATCAGGCGCTCGACGAACGGACGCAGCTCCTTCGCGCGGGGCACCGTCGTCGTCAGGTGCTCGTGGCGGAGGAGCGCGGTCGCCTGGTTCCGGAGCATCGCGAGGCGATGCTCGGTGACGCGCCCCAGTTTCCGGTGTGCTACGCGGTGTCGCATGGGCTACTCCTGGGCCGCCGCCGAGGGCTGGTCGACGCGCATGCCGAGGCTCAACCCCATCGAGTGCAGGATCTCCTTGATCTCGTTCAGGCTCGTGCGCCCGAAGTTCTTGGTCTTGAGCATCTCGGCCTCGGTCTTCTGCACCAGCTCGCGAATCGTCCGGATGTTCGCGTTCTTGAGGCAGTTGTACGAGCGCACGGAGAGCTCGAGCTCCTCGACGCTCTTGTCGAGGTTCTCGTTGCTGAGGCCGGCGCGCGGCTGGTCCGCCGCCGCTTCGGCCTGCTGCTCGGCGCTCTCCTCGAGGTTGATGAAGATGTTCAGGTGGTCGCGAATCAGCTTGGCCGCGAGCGACACGGCGTCGCGCGCGCTCACCGATCCGTTCGTCCAGACGTCGACGGTCAGCTTGTCGTAGTCGGTCGTCTGGCCGAGGCGCGCCGCCTCGACGAGGTAGTTCACCTTCTTGATCGGCGAGTGGACCGAGTCGATCGGGATCCAGCCGATGCCCAGGTCCTCGTCGAAGTTCTTGTCGGCCGACACGTAGCCGCGGCCGCGCTTCATCCGCATCTCCATGTGGAGCCGGCCGCCTTCGGCCACCGTCGCGATGTGGGCGTCCGGCTCGAGGATCTCGACGTCGGCGTCCGCCTGGATGTCGCGCGCCCGCACCTCGCCGGCCTTGTCGACGCGCAGCGTCAGCGTCTTCGTGTGGTCGACGTGCAGTTTCAGCGGAACCTGCTTCAGGTTCAGGATGATGTCGGTCGCGTCCTCGACGACGCCGGGAATCGGCGAGAACTCGTGCAGCACGCCGTCGATCTTGACCGCCGTGATCGCGGCGCCTTCGATCGAGGAGAGGAGCACGCGCCGCAGCGCGTTGCCAATGGTGGTGCCGAAGCCGCGCTCGAACGGCTGCGCGTAGAAACGCCCGAACCGGTCGGTGAGGGTCTCGCGCTCGAACTCGAGCCGCTTGGGACGCTGAAAGCCTTTCCAGAGCATGGGATCTTCCTTTCGCCAACGGGCCCGCAGACGGGCCTCCGGACCTGCAAGTGACCGCCGGCCTCCCGCCGCAGGTCCGTAAAGGCTGCGGGCCGACGGGCGACGATGAGAAATCGTGAAACTGCCGTTATTTCGAGTACAGCTCCACGATCAGCTGTTCCTGCACCGGCAGGTTGATCTGCTCGCGCGTGGGCATCGACAGCACGCGGCCGGTGGTGGAGTTCGCGTCGAACGTCAGCCACCCGGGGATGCCGCGGCCCTTTACTTCCTCCATCGCGTGCTCGATGGTCGGGTTCTTCTGGGTGCGCCCGAGCACCGTGATGACGTCGCCGGCGCGCACCGAGTACGACGGGATGTCCACCTTCCGGCCGTTGACCAGGAAGTGCCCGTGCCGGACGAACTGACGGGCCTGCGGGCGCGAGGTCGCCAGACCCAGGCGGTACACGACGTTGTCCAGTCGCCGCTCCAGCAGCTGGAGGAGCAGCTCGCCGGTGATGCCGCGCGTCCGCTCCGCCTGCTCGAAGTACCGCCGGAACTGATCCTCGAGCACGCCGTAGATCCGCTTCACCTTCTGCTTTTCGCGCAGCTGCACGCCGTACCCGGCCAGCTTCGCCCGGCGGGCCTTGCCGTGCTGCCCCGGCGGGAAGTTGCGCTTCTCGATGGCGCACTTCTCCGTGTAGCACCGCTCCCCTTTCAGGAACAGCTTCATGCCCTCGCGGCGGCACAGCCGGCAGACCGGTCCGATGTAACGAGCCATCAATGCCTCATCGAATTTGGCAATCGGGCAATGTGGTAACCGGGTAATCGGCGTGTCGACGCCGTTGCCCCTTCACCAACTACCGGATCACCAAGTTACCCAACCAGCGGACTTCCCCATTCGCCTCAGACCCGCCGCCGCTTCGGCGGCCGGCAGCCGTTGTGCGGAATCGGGGTGACGTCGCGAATCGACTTCACCTCGATCCCGACCGTCTGCAGCGCGCGAATCGCCGACTCGCGGCCCGAGCCGGGGCCCTTGACGCGGACGTCGAGCGACCGCATGCCGACCGCCTTGGCGGCGTTGCCGGCGTTCAGCGCCGCCTGGGTCGCCGCGAACGGCGTCCCCTTGCGCGACCCCTTGAACCCGATGCCGCCGGCGCTCGACCACGCCACGACGTTCCCCTCGGTATCGGTGATCGTCACCACGGTATTGTTGAACGACGCCTGGATGTGCGCCAGCCCGTGGTGGACGATGCGCTTCTCGCCGCGCTTCTTGAAGGTCTTCTTGGGCCGTCCCGCCTTGCCTTCTTTCTTTTCAGGTGTGGCGCCTTCCGGCGCCGCTTCAGTCTTGGCCATCTCTTTGAGCTCTCGGCTTTCGGTTCCCGGCTTTCGGCACGCTCTCGGCTCCCGGCCCTACACGGTCTTCTTCTTCGCAATCGCGCCCTTGCGCGGGCCCTTCCGCGTGCGCGCGTTCGTGCGCGTGCGCTGACCGCGCGCCGGCAGACCGCGGCGGTGCCTCATGCCGCGGTAGGATCCGATTTCCATCAGCCGCTTGATGTTCATCGAGATCTCCTTGCGCAGGTCGCCCTCGACCCCGCCCTGCTCCTCGATGACGCGGCTGATCTTGCGGACGTCGTCCTCGGACAGATCCTTGACGCGGATGTCCGGGCTGACTCCGGCGTCCTTGAGAATCCCGTTCGACCGGACGCGGCCGATCCCGTAGATGTAAGTGAGTCCGATCTCGACGCGCTTGGTGCGCGGCAGATCCACGCCCGCGATACGTGCCATGTTTTGATCCTCGTCGCTCTCGGCTCTCGGCTTTCAGCTGTCAGCTGCTGAGAGCTCTTGAGACGCTAGCCCTGCCTCTGCTTGTGCTTCGGATTCGGGCAGATCACCCGCACCACGCCCTGGCGCCGGACGATCTTGCACTTGTCGCAAATCCGCTTGACCGATGCCCGTACCTTCATGGAGTCCTCGACAAATCCTCAGATCTTCCCGACGATCCGCCCCCGGCTCCGATCCACGGGCGACAGCTCCACGCGAACCCGATCGCCGACCAGGACACGGATGAAATTCCGGTCCACCCGCCCCGCCGGATGCGCCGTGATGGCCGGACCGGCGTCCAGCCGCACCCGGTACAGCGCGCTCGGCAGGATTTCAATCACCGTGCCGACGATTTCTTCGCCGCCACCGGGATTTCCCGAGCGGTCAGAATCCACGGCTCTCCTGCCGTCACGGCCACGGTGTGCTCGAAATGCGCCGAGAGGCTGCGATCGCGCGTGACGGCCGTCCAGCCGTCCGCCAGCACCTTGACGGCGGCGCGCCCGGCATTGACCATCGGCTCGATCGCGAGCACCATGCCCTCGGCCAGCCGCGGTCCGCGCCCCGGCTCCCCGTAGTTCGGCACCTGCGGCTCCTCGTGCATCCGCTGCCCGATGCCGTGGCCGACGAACTCGCGCACGACCGAAAAGCCGTGCGCCTCGACGTGCGCCTGGACCGCGTGCCCGATGTCCGAGATGCGGTGGCCGGGACGCGCCTGCTCGATTGCCTTGTACAGCGCCTCGTCGGTCACGCGCAGCAGCGTCGCCGCCTCGTCGCTCACCCGGCCGACCGGCACCGTGATCGCGCTGTCGCCGTAGTAGCCGTCGAGCTCGGCGCCGACGTCAAGTGAAACGATGTCGCCTTCCTTCAGCGTCCGCGTGCGCGACGGGATCCCGTGGATCACCTCGTCGTTCAGCGACGCGCAAATCGTCGCCGGGTACCCGTGGTACCCCTTGAACGCCGGCGTGGCGCCGGCGGCCGTGATCCGCTCCTCCGCCAGGGCGTCCAGATCGGCGGTCGTCACGCCGGGCGCGACGCGCGAGGCGAGCTCCGTCAGCACCTCGCCCACCAGTCGGCCCGCTTCGCGCATCCGCTCGAGCTCGGCGCTCGATCGACAGACGATCACGATCGGCTCCCGTTCCGGCCCACGGCGGCCTTGCCGGCGGCTGCGCCCGCGGCCGCCTCGATCGCGGCCGCCAGGTCCGCCGCCACCAGGTCGGGCGACTGCGCGCCGTCGATCGACCGGAACGTCGGCCTCGCGCGGTAGTACTCCACGAGCGGCTTCGTCGCCCGGCCGTAGATCTTGAGGCGCTCCCGCACCACCTCCGCGCCGTCGTCGCTGCGCTGCACCAGCTGGCCGCCGCAGCGCCGGCACCGGAGCGGCCCGGCCTGCGCCTGTGCGGCACGACTCTGGCCGACCGCCCCCTCGTCGGAGAGCACCGCCTGGTCCGCACCCGCCGCGGGGCCCTCGAGTCCGGCCGTGGCGCCGCAGTCCTCGCAGATCATGCGCGAGCTGAGACGCCGCACGAGCTCGGCTTCCGGCACGACGATGTCGATGACGATCAGCGGATCGCGGCCGCTGATGATGCCGTCGAGCGCTTCGGCCTGCGCCACGGTCCGCGGAAATCCGTCGAGCACGAACCCGCCGGCGGTGTCCGGACGCTCGAGCCGCTCCCGCACGATTCCGATCATGACGTCGTCGCTCACCAGCTCGCCGCGATCCATGATCGCCCTGGCCCGCCGCCCGACCTCGGTGCCGGTCTGCACGGCCTCGCGCAAGATGTCGCCGGTGGAGATCTTCGGGATGCCGCGGCTGCGGGCGAACCGCTCAGCCTGCGTGCCTTTCCCCGCCCCCGGCGGGCCGAGCATGATCAGGTTGAGCGCCATGGCGCCCTACGCCCTGCGGCCCCGGACGCGCGACTTCTTCATGAAGCCGTCGTAGTGCCGCATGATGAGCTGCGACTCCACCTGCTGCACCGTGTCCATCGCGACGCCGACGACGATCAGGAGCGACGTGCCGCCGAAGTAGTACTGCACGTTCATGCCCTCGGTGAGCCACTTCGGCAGGTTCGTGTCGAGCCAGTCGCCGATGAACGGAATCGGCGCCACCTTGATGCCGCTCAGCATCCACATCGGGAGGATCGCGACCACGGCCAGGTACATCGCGCCCGCCAGCGTGATCCGCGTCAGGATCGTGTCGATGTGCTCCGCCGTCCGCTTGCCGGGCCGGATCCCCGGAATGAACCCGCCGTACTTCCGCATGTTCTCCGCGACGTCATCCGGGTTGAAGATGATCGCGGTGTAGAAGTACGTGAAGAAGATGATCCCGACCACGTACAGCAGGTTGTACAGCGGCATCCCGAAGCCGAGCTGCTGGGTGAGCGAGTCGACCCAGGGCGACCCGGAGAACATCCCGCCGAGCGTCGCGGGGAACGCGAGGATCGAGGAGGCGAAGATGATCGGCATCACGCCGCCCGTGTTCACCTTGAGCGGGATGTGCGTGCTCGATCCGCCGTACATCCGCCGCCCCACGACGCGCTTCGCGTACTGGACCGTGATGCGGCGATGGCCGCGCTCCATGAACACGATCGCCGCGACGACCACTGCCATCAGGATGAGCAGGAACAGCAGCCGGATCAGGCCCATCTGGCCCGTGCGCAGCTGATCGATCGTCTGCAGCACGCCGGTCGGGAAGCCGACCACGATGCCCGCGTAGATCAGCAGCGACATGCCGTTGCCGACGCCGCGGTCGGTAATCTGCTCGCCGAGCCACATGATGAACGTGGACCCGGTCGTCAGCGTCAGCACCGTCATGAAGCGGAAGCCCCACCCGGGGTGGTAGACCAGCGGCAGCCCGGCGCCGCCCATGTGCGTCTGACGCTCCAGGAAGACCGCGATGCCGAGCGACTGCACGACGCTCAGGAGGATCGTCCCGTACCGCGTGTACTGCGTAATCTTGCGGCGCCCGAGCTCGCCTTCCTTCGACAGCTTGTCGAGGTACGGCCACACGACCGCGAGCAGCTGCAGGATGATCGACGCGCTGATGTAGGGCATGATGCCCAGCGCGAAGATCGTCACGCGCCTCAGGTTCCCGCCGGAGAACATGTCATACAGGCCGAACAGCGTGTTCTGGGCCTGGTTGGCCATCTCGGCCAGCGCCGCCGTATTGACCCCCGGCGTCGGAATCACGTGCCCGACGCGGTAGACGGCGAGCAGCCCCAGCGTGAAGAGCACGCGGTTCCGCAGGTCCGAGACGGTGAAGATGTTCCTCAGGCTTTCCATGGCTCCATCCCGGGACGGCTAGGCGAGCGCCTCCGCCGTGCCTCCAGCCGCCGCAATCTTCTCGGCGGCCTTGCCCGAAAACTTGTGCGCCTGCACGGTCAGCGCCTTGCCGACCTCGCCGCGCGCGAGCACCTTGACCGGCCGCCCGCCGCCGCGCACCAGCCCGCGCTCGCGGAGCAGCTCCGGGGTGACGACGATGCCCGGGTCGAACGCCGCGTCGAGCGTGTCGAGGTTCACCACGTCGTACTCGACGCGGAAGGGATTGTGGAACCCGCGCTTCGGAACGCGCCGGTGCAGCGGCATCTGGCCGCCTTCGAAGCCGCGCTTGAACTTGAACCCCGATCGCGACTTGGCGCCCTTGTGCCCGCGCCCGGCTGTCTTGCCCTGGCCGGATCCCTGGCCGCGGCCGATCCGCTTCTTCGCGTGCTTGGCGCCCTTCGGCGGGCGCAGGTTGTTGAGAGGCATGATCAGTTGCTCACCTCGACCAGGTGCCGCACCTTGTGAATCATGCCCCGCACGGCCGGCGTGTCCTTCAGCTCCACGGTGTGGCGGATGCGGCGCAGCCCGAGGCTGCGCACGACGTTGCCCTGGTTCCGGTTGAAGCCGATCGGGCTCTTGATCAAGGTGACCTTGACGGTCCCGGTTCCCTTCGAATCCGTTCGCTCGTTCGCCATGGCTCGATGGTGGCGCTACGCCGAGGCCCGCGCCATCTCCTCCATCTCCTTGCCGCGCAGTCTCGCGAGGCTCACCGGATCGGTGAGCGTCGCCAGTCCGGTGAAAGTCGCCCGCACCACGTTGTGCGGGTTCGCCGACCCGAGCGACTTCGTCAGAATATTGGTGATGCCGGCCGACTCCACGACGGCGCGGACCGCGCCGCCGGCGATGATGCCGGTCCCGTCGGGCGCCGGCTTCAGCAGCACGCTCCCGGCGCCGAAGCGGCCGACGATGGCATGCGGGATGGTCGACCCCTGCAGGGGCACGCGAATCAGGTTCTTCTTCGCCGCCTCGATCCCCTTCTTGATCGCCGACGGCACCTCCTTCGCCTTCCCGATCCCGAAGCCGACGACGCCGTGGCCGTCGCCGACGACGACCAGCGCGCTGAAGCTCAGGTTCTTGCCGCCCTTGACGACCTTCGTGACGCGGTTGATCGAGACGACCGTGTCCTTGATGTCGAGCTGCGACGCATCGATCCGCTCACGGGTGCGCATCAGAACTCCAATCCTGCCTTGCGGGCCGCCTCGGCGACCGCGCGGATCCGGCCGTGATACAGGAAGCCGCCGCGATCGAAGACGACGCGCGTGATGCCCTTCTCGATCGACCGCTCGGCGATGGCCTTGCCGATCGCCTCGGCGCCCTTGACGTTGCCGGGACCGGTCCCCTTGCCGAAGCCGCCCTTGAGCGACGGCTCGGTGCTCGAGGCCGCGACGAGCGTCTTGCCGTTCAGATCGTCGATGACCTGGGCGTAGATATGCGACACGCTGCGGAACACGCTCAGCCGCGGCCGCTCCTTCGTGCCGGTGATCCGCTTGCGCTGCCGGAGGTGAATCCGCTCGCGCCGATCGTCTTTGGTGCGTATTTTCATGACGTCACTTCGCGCCGGTCTTTCCAGCCTTCTTCTTCAGCACTTCGCCGGTGTAGCGCACGCCCTTCTGCTTGTACGGGTCCGGCTTCCGGAGCCGGCGGATGTTCGCCGCGACCTGCCCGACCAGCTGGCGGTCGACGCCGGTCACCGTGATGTGCGTCTGCTTGTCGATGACCACGTCGATCCCGGCCGGGATGTCGAACACGACCGGGTGCGAGTAGCCAAGCGCGAACACGATCTGTTTGCCCTTGACCTCGGCGCGGTAGCCGACGCCGACGATGTCCAGCTCTTTCTTGAATCCGGTCGTCACGCCGATGACGTTGTTGGCGACGAGCGCCCTCACCAGACCGTGGTAGGCGCGCGTCGGCTTCTCCTCGTTCGGCCGCGTGAACTGGACGACGTTGTTCTCGACCTTGACGTCGATCCCCTGGACGAGCGGAGTGGTCAGCGAGCCCTTCGGCCCCTTCACGACCACGGCGTTGCCGTCCTTCCTGATCTCGACGCCCTTCGGCACGGCGATCGTCTTCTTCCCGATACGTGACATGGTTCCCGTCTCCTTACCAGACCTGGCAGAGCACTTCTCCGCCCACGCCTTCCTTCACCGCTTCGGCGCCGGCCATCACGCCCTTGGACGTCGACACGATCGCCAGGCCCAGCCCGCCCAGGACGCGCGGGATCTCCTGCTTGTTGCGGTAGACGCGGCGGCCGGGGCGCGAGACGCGCTCGATGCCGTGGATGACCGGCTCTCCG
>JBLMXQ010000092.1:0-11527 GCA_050257855.1 Betaproteobacteria bacterium
AGGGGTTGACCTCCGAGGCGAACCCGCGGTTCAAGCCTCGCGATCTGCCGGGCGGCGACACGACGTACATCGGCGGGCTGCTCACCGGCACGGTCTCGATTCTGCCGACGCCGCCGCCGGCGGCGCTCCAGGCGCTCACGAAGACGGCGTACTCGCTGACGCCGTACGCAGACGCGAGCCGTCTGGCGCCGGCCGACGCGCCGGTCGGCTCGCCGATTCCCCGGCGCGTCGGCGATCCGTCGCCGATCAAGCATGTCTTCTACGTCATCCGCGAGAACCGGACCTACGATCAGGTGCTCGGCGACGCGGCGCGCGGCAACGGCGACCCGGCGCTGGCGCTCTTCGGCGCGGAGGTGACGCCCAACGCGCACGCGCTGGCGGCCGAGTTCGGCCTGTTCGACAACTTCTACGTCGACGCGGAGGTCAGCTACGACGGCCACGCCTTCTCGACCGGCGCCTACGCGACCGACGTCGTGGAGAAATTCTGGCCGACCAACTACGCGCATCGCGGCGCCGCGTACCTGAGCGAGGGCGGCGGCCAGATGCGGAACGCGTACGGCAACCTTGCCGCGCCGGAGAACGGCTACATCTGGGACGCGTGCGTCCGCGCGGGGAAGACGGTGCGCAGCTACGGCGAGTTCGTCTACCCGAACAAGGAGCACCAGAACGTCGCGCAGGTGCCCGGCCTCGAGGGACGCATCGATCCGGACTATGCGCCCTTCAACCTCGACATCACCGATCAGCAGCGGGCCGACGAGTGGCTCAGAGACTTCACCGCGCTGGACGCCAAAGGCGCTGTCCCGGCGCTCTCGGTCATCCGGCTTCCCGACGACCACACGGCCGGCACGCGTCCGGGCTCGCACACGCCGCGCGCCATGGTCGCCGACAACGATCTCGCGCTCGGCCGCATCGTCGAGGCGATCTCGTCGAGCCGAGTCTGGAAGGAGTCGGCCATCTTCGTCGTCGAGGACGACGCGCAGAACGGACCTGATCATGTGGACGCGCACCGCTCGGTGCTGCTCGCCATCAGCTCGTTCGCGCGCCGGCGGGCCGTCGACAGCACCCTCTACACGACGTCTGGCGTCCTGCGGACGATCGAGCTCGTCCTGGGTCTTCCTCCGATGAGCCAGTACGACGCGGCCGCGACGCCGATGTACGCCGCGTTTCAGGCGACGCCGGCACTGACGCCGTTCACGCACCTGGCTGCACGCATCCCGCTCGACGAGAAGAACGACTGGACGAGCTACGGCGCGCGGGCGTCGCTGCAGATGGATCTGTCGCAGCCCGATCTGGCGCCGGAGCGGGAGCTCAACGAGATCCTGTGGCGATCGATCAAGGGGGCGGATTCCTCAATGCCGCCGATCGTGCGCAGCGCCTGGGTGCGCCGCCACGCCGCCGGGCGGGACGGTGACGACGATCGCTGATCACCTGTAGGGCGGGTCCTTTCGGCGCCGCCGCCGAGCGCTTGGCCCCGCCGCGCTCCGCGACGTCACGATTTTACGCGGTCGCCGCCGGACGGACTCGCGTCCGTGATACCGGGATGCGAAGGTCAGGGCCGTCATCGGGGCTGCCATGCGCGAACTGCTCGATCGGATCCGGACGGAGTACACCGAGATGCCCGCGCTCAGGCTGACCGCGGCGCAGGCCAGGCGACTGTGGCATCTCGACGAGGACAGCTGCGACGAGCTGCTCGCGACGCTGGTGCGTGAGCGGTTCCTCTGGCGGACGCCGGAGGGCACCTTCCTGCGCGCGGCGGCTTCGCCGGCCGGCGCTCACCGACCGTCGACGACGGCGAGCGGCCGCATCTCTCCGGCGGCGAGGCCGACACGGGTCGGCTCGATCACAGTGGGGCCGGGGCGGTAGCGGGCGTCGATCCACGAACGCACGCGTGGCGCGGAGGGGCACGACGCTGCCGCGGCCACACCCATCCCGCGTCTCAACCGCCAGCAAGAACGAGCCACATCTCCACTTGGACGAACCGCCGCCAACCGCGCCGCTGGCGCGATCTCGAGTCCCCCCCGCCGATCCAGGCAGCAGTTCAGCGCGCCGTGGTCCGGCGTTCTGGCACGCCGCGGCGGTTTAACCGACTCGAAACATGCATGAGGTACACGCGACACATGCACGCGATAGCTTGAGCGCAGCACAATTCCAGGCGTGAGCGCCCGGAAGAGGAGGACTCCTTGCGACGCTTTCGATCGTTCGTGACATGCGCTCTCGCGGTGGCCGGGTGTGGCTTGGTGTCGGCGGTGGCCGCGGCGCAGACGCCGGCCCCGCCCCCCGACGACACGCCGTCCATCAGCGTCGGGGCGACGATTTTCTCGCAGTACACGTACACCTCGTCGCCCCAGAAGACGGATGCCGACGGCAACCTGTACCACCCGAGCTCGTTCGACGTGACGCGGTCCTACATCAACATCAACGGCAAGGTGTCCCATCTCGTGTCGTTCCGGATCACCCCGGATATCGCGCGCGTCAGCAACGGCGACCTCGAGCTCCGCCTGAAATATGCGTTCGCGCAAATCAACTTCGATCAGTGGATGACGAAAGGGAGCTGGGCGCGGTTCGGCCAGCAGCAGACGCCCCTCATCGACTATCAGGAGGGCGTCTACCGCTACCGGTTCCAGGGCACGACGTTCACGGAGCGCGAGGGCTACCTAACGTCGTCGGACATCGGCGCCTCGTTCCACGGCAACTTCCCGAACAACTACGGCGACGTCCACGTCGGCATCTACAACGGCGAGGGCTACCACGCACCCGAGGCGAACAACCAGCCCTCGTTCCAGATCCGCGGCACCCTCCGGCCCTTCGCGAAGGGCGCTCCGGACGCGCACGGCCTGCGCGTGACCGCCTTCTACGACGCGGACAACTACGTCAAGGACGGCGAGAAGAAGCGGGCGCTCTTCGAGACGAGCTTCGAGCACAAGTACGTGAACGCCGCGTTCGACTACCTTGACACCCATGATCAGAAATCGGTCACCGCGATCAACGCGCATGGCCACGGCTACTCGTTCTGGATCACGCCGCGGACGACGGTCGGTCTCGAGGGGCTGATTCGGTACGACCATTACATCCCGAACACCTCGTTCGACAACCAGGTCCACAAGCGGACGATCGTCGGCGTCGCGTACTGGTTCCCGCACAAGGGCAACGTGTCGGCGGCGTTCCTCGTCGACTACGACGACGCCAAGTACGAGAACATCACGACGCAGCCCGAGAACAAGGTGTTCGGCGTGCACGCCCTCATCAATTTCTAGTCCGGTCAATCCCGGTAGGGGACGCCCTCGGTTGAATCCGGTAGGGGACGGCCTTCAGGCCGTCCCGGCAGGGAGGTCATAACGATGAAGCTCAAGCTCCTGACGGCCATCGGCTGCGCGGCGGCCGTTGCGGCCGGCGCGTCGCTGACAGCGGCCACGCAGATCAACGGTGCGGGTGCGACGTTTCCCTACCCGATCTACTCGAAGTGGTTCAGCGAGTACAACAAGCTGCATCCGAGCGTCCAGATCAACTACCAGTCGATTGGATCCGGAGGCGGCATCCAGCAGATCACCAACCAGACGGTCTTCTTCGGCGCGAGCGACGGGCCGATGACCGACGCGCAGCTCGCGGCCGCCCCCGGGCACCTCATGCACTTCCCGACGGTGCTCGGCGGTGTAGTGCCGGTCTACAACATCCCGGGCGTCTCCGGCGAGCTGCGGTTCACGGGTCCGGTCCTCGCCGATGTCTATCTCGGGAAGATCACGAAGTGGAATGACCCGGCAATCAGGAAGCTGAATCCGGGTGCGAACCTGCCTGCCACCGACATCACGGTGGTGCACCGCTCGGACGGCTCCGGCACGAACTACATCTGGTGCGACTACCTGTCGAAGGTCCTGCCGGAGTTCAAGAGCACGGTCGGCGTCGGGACGTCGGTGAAGTGGCCGGTCGGCGTCGGCGGAAAGGGGAACGAGGGTGTCTCGGGGCTGGTCAGCCAGACTCCAGGCTCTATCGGCTACGTCGAGCTGATTTACGCGCTGCAGAACCACATCAGCTTTGGCACGGTGCAGAACACGGCGGGCAAGTGGGTCCGCGCCTCGCTCGAGACGGTGACCGCGGCGGCCGCCGGCGCGGCCACCAACATGCCGGCCGATTTCCGCGTGTCCATCACGAACGCGCCTGGCGAGAACGCCTACCCGATCGCCTCGTTCACGTGGATGCTCTTCTACCAGAACCCGAAAAACAAGGCGGACGCGAAGATCATGGTCGAATTCTTCAAGTGGGCGCTGACCGACGGGCAGAAATACTGCGCCGATCTCGGGTATGCGCCGCTCCCCGCAAATGTCGTTAAGATGGAGATGGCCGCGCTGGAGCGGATTGTGACAACCTCGTAGCCATCGCCTGATGAAGACGTCGCGGGATCTGACGCTCAAGGTGGGGGCCGGTGCGTTCGCGCTGGCCCTCGTCCTCATCGTGGTCGGCATCGGGTACGTGCTGACCCGCCAGTCCTGGCTGTCCATCCAGCAGTTCGGCCTCGGATTCTGGCGCGGGCGCGACTGGGATCCCGTGTCCGGCGAGTTCGGGGCGCTGCCCTTCATCTGGGGCACCCTGTATTCCTCGATCCTCGCGCTCGTGCTGGCCGCGCCGGTCGCGATCGGCATCGCGGTCTTCATCAGCGAGCTGTGTCCGGCGCGGCTGCGCCAGCCGCTCGTCTTCCTCACGGAGCTGCTGGCGGCCATCCCATCGATCGTCTACGGGCTCTGGGGCATCTTTGTCCTCGTGCCGGCGGTCCGCGCGGTCGAGATCCACACGCCCGCGTTACTCCGCAGCACGCCGCTCTTCAGCGGCCCGCCGCTCGGGGTCGGCATGCTCGCGGCCGCGCTGATCCTGGCCGTCATGATCGTTCCGTTCACCTCGTCGGTCGCCCGCGAGGTGCTCAAGTCGGTTCCGATCGCGCAGCGCGAGGCCGCCTACGCGCTCGGGGCCACGCGCTTCGAGGCGATCCGCGCCGCGCTCTTCTACGCCCGCAGCGGCATCGTCGGCGCGATCATGCTCGGCTTCGGCCGTGCGCTCGGCGAGACGATGGCGGTCACGATGGTGATCGGGAACAATCCGCAGATCAGCCTGTCGCTGTTCGCGCCGCAGTACACGATGGCGGCGGTGCTCGCGAACGAGTTCACCGAAGCGGCCAGTGCGCTGTACTTGAACGCGCTCGTCGAGATCGGCCTCGTCCTGTTCGTCATCACGCTGATCATCAACTCGCTGTCGCGGGTGCTCATCTGGAGCATGGCGCGCGCCGGCACGGCGCCGGCGGGGCTCCCGGTGGCGGAGAGCGCGTCGATATGAACCGCACGACCCGGCGCAAGCTGCTGTCGTCGCTTTTCGTCGTCTTCTGCGTGGCATCGGTCGTGCTCGCGCTCGTGCCGCTCGCCTTCGTCCTGTTCTACGTGGTCCAGCGCGGCGTGACGTCTCTGAACCTGGCGTTCTTCACCGGCGTGCCCGAGCCGATCGGCGAACCGGGCGGTGGCATGGCGAACGCCATCGTCGGCACCCTGATCCTGACCGGCCTCGGTTCCCTGATGGCCATCCCGATCGGCATCATGAGCGGCGTGTACATGTCGGAGTACGCCGGCTCGACGTTCGCATCGGTCACCCGATTCGCGGCCGACACGCTGAACGGCGTGCCGTCGATCGTCATCGGGGTGTTCGCCTATGCCGCCGTCGTGCTGCCGTTCAAGTCCTTCAGCGCCCTGGCCGGCGGCGTCGCGCTCGGGATCATGATGATCCCGATCATCGCGCGCACGACCGAGGAGCTCCTGCTGCTGGTGCCGTCGACCATGCGCGAAGGCGCCCTGGCGCTCGGCGCCACCCGCGCGCGCGCCACGTTCACGGTCGTCCTGCCGGCGGCGCTCCCCGGCATCATCACCGGCGTCGTGCTGGCGCTGGCGCGCATTGCCGGCGAGACGGCGCCGCTGCTGTTCACGTCGTTCAACAACCGGTTCTTCTCGACGTCGCTCTCGGAGCCGATCTCGTCGCTGACCGTCCAGGTCTTCACCTACGCGATCTCGCCGTACGAGGAATGGCACCGTCAGGCGTGGGCGGGGGCGCTCGTGCTGGTCTCGATCGTGTTCGTCTGCTCGTTCCTCGCGCGGCTGGCGACCCGCCATCTCGAGCGCATGCATATGCCCTGAGGAGGCGGGACAAACCCCAGAAGCCTCACTTCATGACGCCCATGAACACCAGCGCGAGCTCGAGGATCAGAATGAGGACGATCGTCAGCTCGAGAAACTGGCCGCGCGACATCGACGACTGCTCGACGGCGAAGCGGTAGATGTCATCGAGCGTCTCGAGCTTGTCCTGGATGTTCGCCTTCCACCGCTCGAGGCCGAGACGATCGCCAATCAATGTGAAGAGGCGGGCGGCGTAGATGTCGCCGATGAACTTGAGCGCATTCTCGGTCCGATCCGTCAGTTCGTTGACGTCGATGAACAGCGAATGGACCTGGCGAGCGGCCGCGTACCGCCCGCCGGTCCACGTCTCGTGCCATCGCGGCCGCTGCAGGCGGGCGTAGATCGCCGCGAGCCGGTCGTCGAGCAGCCGGTCGTAGTACCGGAACTCGAGCAGCTGGGAGTTGGCGAACTCCATGATTTCGAGCGCCGCCTGCGCGCCTGCCGCCGTGTCGTACACGAACGCGGCGTTCCACGTCGGGACCACGAGGTCGTCCGCCAGGTACGACAGGCTCTGGCCGAGGATCTTGTTCTGCTCCTGCGAGCTGAGCGGCTGCCGCTCGCCGCGCAGCATCAACGCAATCGATTCGCCCCGTTCTTCCAGCAGCGCGTCGGCCCGCAGCGGCAGGCTCAGCTCGTACACCGCGAACACGAGATAGTCCTCGCTCAGCAGATCCGTCCGCGGTTCCGTGAGCGCCGGAGCGAGCCGCGCCATCACCGAACGGCATGCCTGCTCGGCCTGCTGCTCGAGCTCGGGGTTCTCGATCAGCGTCTGACCCGCGGAAACGAGATCGGCCCACGATCCGGCGAACGGCCTCGTCAGCGCCAGCGACATGACGCCGTAGTCGTACATCCGGACGCGGACGCGGAAGCCGGCCAGTTCGGCGATGCCGACGCGGTCGCCTTCGAAGGAGAGCGGCGGCTTGTCGTACTGCACGTACGCCGGCGTCGCCGGCTTCGGCGCGAGCCGCGCCGCCACCGCCGGACCGCCGATGAGCCCCGGGACCGCCTGCAGGTTCACCGTCTCGGCGATGTCGAACAGGTAGAACGCGACGATTTCGCCGCTCGTGATTTCGGCGCCGCTCATCTGGCTTCCGGAGGCACGACGAGCACCTGGCCGTTCATCGCCGGCTGGTGGATCACGCACGAGAAGTTGTAGAGCCCTTCGCGATGGAACGTGAAAACCCACGCCACCTTCTGGAGCGCCGGCAGGAGCACCTTCATGAGGACCTCCCAGTGCGGACCCATGAGCATGAAGTCGTGGTCGTCGTCGCCCTGCAGGTTCCAGAACTCGATCCGCGTTGGCTCGTCGCGGTGGACGACGAGCGTCGTCGGGGAGAACGCGTACACCTCGCCGAACTTCTGAACGGCTGGCTTCGGCCCGGTCTCCTTGATCGCCACCGCCTGCGTGAGGACGATGATGCGGGCCTGCGCCTGCCCCGCAGGCGTCACGGTCACGAGCCGTTCGGCGGCGCCGGCCGGCAGATACGTGCTGGTGGATTGGGGAGCCGCGGCGGCCAGGACGGCCACCAGCGCGAACGCGCCGTTCATGATCAGACCTCCGTTGCAGAGATGCTACCTCGAACGGATGCGGGTCGCGAGCCGGCGGACGCCGGCGGGTCAGACGACCGTGCCGGCGCGGATGACGCCGTCCTTGGGAACGACGATGATGCCGTTGCGGATGAACCAGCCGTCGCCGTCCGCGTGCCGGACGCCGGCCGCGTTGACGAGGCGTGCGCCGTCGCCGATGCGCGCGTTCTTGTCGACGATGACACGGTCGAGCTCGGCGTCGCGGCCGATGCCGAGCCGCGGCGCGTCGCCGCGCGCCGGCGCGTCTTCTTCGGCCTCATAGAAGTCGGCGCCGAGCAGCACCGACCGCCGGATGCGTGCGCCGGGCTGGACGCTGGTGCGGATCCCGACGACCGTCTCCTCGACGACGCACGAATCGAGATTGCACCCCTCGGAAACGATGGCGTTCCGGATGGAGCAGTCGCCGATGTGCGAGCCGGGCAGGAAGCGCGGGTGCGTGTAGACGGGGCGGCTCGGGTCGTAGAAGCTGAACGGCGCGTCGGGGTGCGTCAGCATGATGTTGGCGTCGTAGAACGAGTCGACCGTGCCCACGTCGACCCAGTAGCCGCGGAACAGGTACGGGCTGACGCGGTAGCGCGCCAGCGCGGCCGGGATGATCTCGCGGCCGAAATCGGTCGCCGCTTCGTGCTCCAGGATCTCGAGCAGGACGTCACGCGAGAAGACGTAGATGCCCATCGACGCCACGAACGGCTTGTCGCCGCTCGTGCCCGCCAGCGTGGAGCCGGCGGGGATGCTGTGGCCGATCTCGTCGAGGCGCGCGCGATCCGGCTTCTCCTCGAACGCGACGATCCGGCCGCCCCTGTCGAAGCGGAAGATGCCCATCGCCGTCGCGTCGGCGGCGCCGACCGGCTGCGCGGCGATGGTGATGTCGGCCCGGTGATCGATGTGCGAGTCGACCAGCTCGGTGTAGTCCATCCGGTACAGGTGATCGCCGGCGAGGATCAGGTAGTAGTCCGCGTCGTACCGCACGAAGTGCCGCGCGGCCTGCCGCACCGCGTCGGCGGTTCCCTGGAACCAGTTCGCGTTGTCCGGCGTCTGCTCGGCCGCGAGAATCTCGACGAAGCCGCGGCTGAAGAGATCCATCCGGTACGTCTGCGCGATGTGCCGGTTGAGCGAGGCCGAGTTGAACTGCGTCAGCACGAAGATCCGCCGCATGTCCGCGTGGATGCAGTTGCTGATCGGGATGTCGACGAGCCGGTACTTGCCGCCGATGGGAACCGCCGGCTTGGAGCGCTGGTGCGTGAGCGGAAACAGGCGCGTTCCCCGGCCGCCGCCGAGGACGAGCGCCAGGACGTCGTTGTTCACGGGCATAAGAGCAGGCAAATGGTACACCGCGCGGCCGGTGCGCCGTACGCCGGCCGGCCGTGTAACGACCGCGTAAACGGATCTGCTACAATCCCTCGGCTCGACTCCGTCCCGTCGCCGTTCCAGGAGCCTCGCGTGGCCTTCTTCAACCTGATTCCGAGAGAAGAGAAGTTCTACAGCGACTTCCTGGCCATGGCCGACGAGCTCGTTGCCGGTTCGCGCCTGCTCGAGGAGATGCTCGCCAGGGAGACGCCGATCTGGGACAAGGCCGAGGAGATCAAGGAGGTCGAGCACCGGTGCGACTTCCTGACGCACGAGATCATCCAGCGTCTGAACCGCACGTTCGTCACGCCGATCGACCGCGAGGACATCCACGGCCTGGCCCGCTCGCTCGACGACGTGATGGATGCGATCGACGCCTCGGCGGCGCTGATCAGGCTGTACCGGCTGGATCGCGTGCGGCCCGGCGCGCGCGAGCTGGCGCAGATCATCTCCTCGTCGGCGCGGGAGATCCGGCTCGCCCTCAGCGCGCTCGAGAAGGCGAGCAGCATCGCCGCTCATGCGGTCGAGATCAACCGGCTCGAAAACGAAGCCGACCGGGCGCACCAGGACGCGGTCAAGCGCCTGTTCGACGACGAGCCGAATCCGATCGTCATCATGAAGTGGAAGGAGACGTTCGACTTTCTCGAGGACGCCACCGACCGCTGCGAGGACGTGGCCAACGTCATCGAAGCGGTCATCGTCAAACACGGATAGTCGATGCTCCTGACCGTCGTTCTGCTCATCCTCGTCGCCCTCACGTTCGACTTCCTCAACGGCTTCCACGACGCGGCGAACTCCATTGCGACCGTGGTCTCGACGCGCGTGCTGTCGCCGGGCACGGCGGTCGTCTGGTCGGCGTTCTTCAATTTCGTCGCGGCCTTCGGCTTCGGAACCGCGGTGGCCACGACGATCGGCCGGGGGATGATCGACGTCAGGGTGGTGACCTTCGGCGTCGTGTTCGCCGGGCTGGCGGGCGCGATCGTCTGGGACGTCATCACCTGGTACTTCGGCCTGCCGACCAGCTCGTCGCACGCCCTGATGGGCGGCTACGCCGGCGCGGCGGTGGCGCGTGCCGGCTGGGGCGTCATCATTCCGTCCGGCTGGACCGTGACGCTCGTGTTCATCGTGCTCTCGCCGCTCATCGGTCTGGTCGCGGGCCTCGCGCTCATGACGGCGATCATGTGGATCTTCCGACGCACGCCGCCGCGCCGCGTGGACCACTGGTTCCGGCGGCTGCAGCTCCTGTCGGCCGGCGCGTTCAGCCTGAGCCACGGCGCCAACGATGCGCAGAAGACGATGGGGATCGTCGCCGGCCTGCTGCTGGCGGCCGGCTACATCCACTCGTTCTACATCCCGATCTGGGTCGTGCTGCTGGCGCACGCCGCGATCGCGCTCGGCACGCTGGCGGGCGGGTGGCGGATCATCCACACCATGGGATCGAAGATCACGAAGCTGCAGCCGGTTGGCGGCTTCGCGGCGGAGACCGGCGCCGCGATCGCCGTGTTCACGGCGACCTACCTGGGCGTCGGCGTCAGCACGACGCACGCGATTACCGGCTCGATCGTCGGCGTCGGCTCGACCCGCCGGCTGTCGGCCGTCCGCTGGGGCGTCGCGGGGCAGATCGTGTGGGCCTGGGTCCTGACGATTCCCGCGGCCTTCCTGGTCAGCGTGGCAACCTACCATCTGGTGACGCTCGTCGGCTGGCGATAGCCTGTCGACGGCGCGCGAGGCTGCCACCGGGCGCAGGTTCGATCGAGAGCGGGGGAGCGGGGCTTCAGCCGAATGCCGGATCCCCGGGGGAAAGGAGGCTGGTCGATGCGGTCAGGCAACCTCTGGACATCGTGCGTGCTCGTGCTCGCTGTCGCGGCATCCGCGCCGGCAAGGCAGAATCCAACACAGCTGACGGCAGACCCGAATGGTCGAATTCCGAGAGGAGCCCGGTTCTTCATCGATCCAATCGAAGGCGGGTACGATATCTATCTCACCGCAGCGATACAGGAGAAGCACGTGCCAATCGTCGTGGTCACGGACAAGTCCAGGGCGGAGTTCGAGTTGTCCGGCGTGACCGAGAGCGACAAGGCAGGGTGGGCCAAGATTGTCTTCTGGGGCAACACGAGCTCGTCGGAACAGGCCAGCATCAAGGTGGTGAACCTCAAGACCGGGACCGTCGTGTTCGGCTACAACGTCAACAAGCGCAGTTCGCTTCGAGGGAAACAGAGCTCTGCCGAAGCGTGCGCCAAGCACTTGAAAGAGAAGATTGAGAAGGGCCAGTGACGGAGGAGGCATATGTCGATCCGCACCGTTATGTCGTGTGTCGCCCTGGCCGTGGTCGCGACCGCCGTCACGGCCGCGCAGGGATCGGCCCGGACGGCGTTTCGGCCCGGCGCGCT
>JBLMXQ010000093.1:0-80705 GCA_050257855.1 Betaproteobacteria bacterium
CGTCGAGCGGCCGCCCCGCGACGCGCGCGCGCGCGCACCACTGCCCGGCCGCGGCCGTTGCGCTGCTCTTCACGGCGGTGCCGTTCGACAACCTGAACTGGGAGGCGGGGGACGGCAGCACGTATGGGTTCGGGTACCGCAGCCGCAGCGAGATTGCCGCCGCCGCAGCCTTCGTGCGCGCCCATTCGCACCCCGACGCTCCGGTCGCGACGCCCCCCATCATCGCGTTCGCGGCCAACCGGCGCGAGCTGATCCCGTACGCGGAAGTGGCAGGCGAAATGGACGAACTGGCTGCGGACGTCCGGCAGGATGGCTGGATCGCGACGCTTCAAGGCGAGGCGAGCCGCCGCGGAACGTTCTGGGAAAGCGTCGAAGCGTCCCGGAACCGGATGACGCCGAAGCTGGAACAGGCCCTCGCGTCCCACGCCGTCGCGGTCGTGATCAACGACTCGCAGGACGATCTGTTTCCGTTCCCGATGATCGATGTCGCCCAGCCGACGCTCGAAGCCGATGGGTACCGGCTTGGCGCCGTCTGGACGCACTACGAAGCCTGGGTCGCGCCGTAGCGTCGCGCACGGCAGAAGCGCCTTCAGCTGCCGTGCACCTCGAACGCCGGCTCGCGGCGAAGCCAGCGGCGCGCCTCCTCGTACTCCGGACACGCGGCAGCGACGAGGCGCCAGAACTTTGGGGAGTGATCCATCCGCTTCAGGTGCATCAGCTCGTGAATCATCACGTAGTCGCGCACCCAGTCCGGCGCGAGCACGAGGCGCCAGTTCAGGCAGATGTGTCCGCCGCGCGAGCACGATCCCCATCGCGAGCGCTGATTCCGCACGCTGACGCGCGCGACCGCGAGCCCGTGGCGCGCCGCGAGCTCGAGCAGCCGTATCGGCAGCTCGCGCGATGCGCGCGCGCGCCATTCGAGGATCCGTTCCAAAGGCTCCGCTCGATCAAAGCCTCGCGCCCGCTCCCGCTCGCGCGCGAGCCGGCGCAGCTGGCGGTCGATCCAGGCGCGCTGCTCCTCGGCAAACGCCCGCGCCTCCCGCTTCGAGCCGCCTCGCGGGATCGTGACGCGAACCGTGCCGTCGGGACGGACACACACGATGTACCGGCGCGCGCGCGGATGACGGACGTAAACGGCTGGCGGGGAGGGACATGCGGGCGGGACAGGCACGACAGGCCGGGCGGGCGGCTCCGCGATGGCGAGTCGTGCGCACGCCTCGAATGGCAGCTCGAACTGCATCACATGCCCAATTCACCTTCTCGCTCAATGGCCTCCGAAGACGAGATAGCCTCGCTTGCGGAGGCTATCGGCGAGCGCGGCCTCCATCCGCTGCGCTTTCTCATACGACATCGGATTGAGGTGCGCGTACAGCCGCGGCACGAGGCGCTCGCCGAACCTGCGGACGACGCGCGCCGCCTTGATGCCGCTCTTGTGGTTCTCGAACCGCTCCTCCGGCGTGAGGCCGGTCATGCCGACGTAGTAGCCGGCGCGTCCGTCGCCGAGCGGATTCCGCAAGTACACGACGTACACCGAATGATGTCCGCCTGGCTCGCCCGGATCCGGGGCGGCGTCAGGCAGACTCGACTTCTTCCGCGGCCTCCTCGTCCGCGACGACTTCGCCATCGGCAAATGGTAACCCGCCGGTCAGCTCCCCCGACTGCAGCATCCGGGGAACGCGATCGACTGGCTCGAGCGCGTCGATGTCCTCGCCGCCGGCGGCCTGCAGGTCCTTGAACTTGCGCGCCTTGACGAGGACGTTGCCCTCGAGCGATCCCACGGCCTTGTTGTAGGCGTCCAGGCTCCCCTTCAGCTTGGCGCCGAGATCGCCGAAGTGGCCGGCCAGCACGCGAATCGCGTCGTAGAGATGGCGTCCGAGCTCGCTGATCTTCTGCGCGTTCTCGGCCACCGCGTCCTGCTGCCAGCCGTATGCCACCGCGCGCAACAGCGCGATCAGCGTCGTGGGACTCGCGGGGATGACGCGGCGGTCCACGCCGTACTCGATGAGCGTCGGATCCTGCTCGAGCGCCGCGCTGAAGAACATCTCGCCCGGCAGGAACATGACCACGAAGTCAGGGCTCGGCTGGACCTGAGCGGCGTAGCCCTTGGCAGACAGCTGCGAGAGATGCGTCCGCACCTGTCGCGCGTGATCGGCGAGCAGCGCCTGGCGCGCCGCATCGTCAGGCGCGTCGAGCGCCTTGAGGTACGCGTCGAGCGGTACCTTCGAATCGATGACGATGTTCTTGCCGCCGGGCAGATGGACGATGACGTCGGGGCGAATCCGGCCCTGATCGCCGTCGAGCGTCTGCTGCTCGCTGAAATGGCAATGCTCCACCATGCCGGCCAGCTCGACGACCCGCTTGAGCTGGAGCTCGCCCCAGCGGCCACGCACACCCGGCCGCTTGAGCGCGTCGACCAGGCGGCGCGTCTCCCCCTGCAGCTCCCGGCCGACGGCGTCGAGCGACGCGATCCTCTGCGCGAGCTCGGCGCCGCTCTGGATGCGGCGCCGCTCGGCGTCCTTGATTTCGCGATCGACCTGATCGAGCGCGGTCTTCATCGGACCGAGGAGATCCTCGATGGCCTTCCTGCGGGCGTCGATGTCGGTCGTCGCTTCGGAGCGAGCCTCGCGCAAGCGGCTTTCAGCCAGCTGCAGGAAGTTCTCGTTGTTCGACTTGAGCGCCTCGGCGCTGAGCGCCTGGAACATGTCTCGAAACCGCACCTCGGCCTGCTGATAGGTCTGCAGGCGCTCGGCGTGAATGGCGCGTTCCTTTTCGAGATCCGCCAGAAGGCGGGCCTCCCGCGGGCGCGCCACGAGCCAGCCGACGAGCGCGCCAAGCGCCAGGCCGGCCAGCAGGATGCCGATGGATTCCATTGAAGTGGTCACAGTATCGCACGAACCAGTTCGGGTGCCGGGTGCCTGGCGCCGGTCGAGAGCACCCTATCTTCCGATCACGAACGGCAGCCACGCTTCCGGCAGCTGCAGCTCGGCGGCGTGAACGGCGGCGGCCAGTTCCTGATCGCGCTGCCATGGAGTCTGGCGGGCACGCAGTCCGGCGGCAATCGCCTGAAGCGCATGACGAGCGACAATCTGCGCGCGGCGACGTTTGTCCACGTACTGGCCGGCGCCCTGCTGCGCCATCGCACGCACCTTCGCACGCTCGGTGCGGAGGCGCTCGAGACGGGACCGATCGATCGACTCGAACGGCAGCGCGGTCTGGAAGCGCTCCTCCGACGCGGTATTCAGATCCGCGGCCGCGCGCAGCGCCCGCTCGCGATCGAGCTCCGCGCGGTAACACTGGAAACAAAGCGTGCCTCGCCGGCCGGGACCGGGTGCCACGCGGCCCCGGCCCAGCACCTGGACCCGCAGCGCCTCGCGACAGGCGGGACAAAGCGCCCTCGGACGCCGCCCCTGCAGTTCGCCGCCGGGAAAGCTAATCCAGTCGCCGTCAGTAACTTGCGAAGATCTGTCCTGCATACGAGATGACTGTAGCCGAGGGGTGTGACAGGGGAGGTCACTCTGGGATGAAGGGACGCGGCTCTCGGCTCACGGCTGTCGGCGGTCGGCCTGGCTATCGGCTGTCGGCTGTCAGCGGTCAGCTGAACGCGAGCCGACACCCGAAGCCGGAGAGGGCACTCTGGGATGAAGGGGCGCGGCTCTCGGCTCACGGCTGTCGGCGGTCGGCCTGGCTCTCGGCTGTCAGCTGTCAGCGGTCAGCTGAATGCGAGCCGATAACCCGAAGGCTGATGGCCGATAGCTCTGCCTAGACCGTCACGTATTGAACCGGATTCCCGCAGGCGGCGAGGAACCGCTCGAAGTCGGCGAACGAGATCACGAACGTGGCCGTGTTGATGTTTGGGTGGAACGACACGCGGGCAGCTTGGCGCAAATCGCGGTCGATGACGACGCGGACGGCGTGATCGTGATTGTTGATGAGGCCGAAGGGCGACACGGATCCGGGTGTCAGACCGAGATGGGTCATCAGGCGCTCGGGCGAGCCGAAACTGAGCTTGCCGTCGCCAATCTGATCCGCCAGCGCACGCAGGTCGGCCTTCTTCGAGTGCATCACGATGACGAGGTAGTGCCGCGTCCCCTTCTGGTTGCGCAGGAACAGGTTCTTGCAGTGCGCGGCCTCGATCCCGCGCCAGTGCTCGGACGCTTCTTCCACCGTGAAGACAGGGGGATGCTCGAAGCGCTCGAAAGGAACGCCCAGCTCGGCGAGCTTCGCGACGACTGGCTGTTCGAGAGGCGAGGTCATTATCTACTGGCGGCGGGGCCCACCCCACCGCGAACTGACGCCGATGCGCGCCCTCGGATTCATTTGTCCTCGGGCCCGCATGGCCGCAGGCGCACGCTTTGCTCTCGGCGGCGGGGCCCCACCCCCGCCGCGCACTGACGCGAGCTTCCCCCAGAATCAAGGCACGAGAACGGCGGCTCCCTGCAGGCGGCCGGCGCGCAGGTCACCGAGCGCATGGTTGGCGTCGCGCAGCTCATAGGTGCGCACGTGCGTGCGCACGGGCACGCGCGGCGCGAGTTCGAGGAACTCGCGCGCGTCCTGACGCGTCAGGTTCGCCACGGAGCGCACGACCCGCTCCTCCCACAGGATCCGGTACGGGAACGACGGGATGTCGCTCATGTGAATGCCGGCGCACACGACCGTTCCTCCGGCGCTCACTCGCGCCAACGCCTCGGGCACCAGGCGTCCGACCGGCGCGAAGATGATCGCGGCATCCAGCGGCTCGGGTGGCGCCTCGGTGGACCCGCCCGCCCACGAGGCGCCGAGATCGCGCGCGAATCGCTGCGCGTCGAGATCGCCCGGCGAGGTGAACGCGTAGACCTCGCGGCCGTCGTGCACTGCAACCTGCGCGACGATGTGGGCGGCGGCCCCGAAGCCGTAGATGCCGAGACGGCGGCCCTCGCCTGCCATCCTGTACGAACGATAGCCGATCAGGCCGGCGCACAGGAGCGGCGCCGCGCTCGCGGGGTCGTACCCGCGCGGCAGCGCGAACGCATACCGCGCGTCGGCAACGGCGAACTCGGCGTACCCGCCATCGACGTCGTAACCCGTGAACCGCGCCCGCGGACACAGGTTCTCCCGGCCCCTGCGGCAGTACTCGCAGACGCCGCACGACCAGCCCAGCCACGGCACGCCCACGTTGTCGCCGACCGCGACATCGGCGACGCCGGCGCCGATCTGCTCCACCGATCCGACGATTTCATGGCCGGGAACGATGGGAATCTTCCCGGCCGGGAGCTCGCCGTCGACGACATGGAGGTCGGTCCGGCAGACGCCGCACGCGCGCACGCGGACGAGGACCTGGCCCGCGCCGGGCTCGGGCACGTCGCACTCGATCAGCTCGAGCGCGCCTGCGCCGCGACGGGTCAGCTGCTGCGCTCGCACTCTGATTACGTCACCTGCCCATGCGCCACGGCGAGAACTCCGGCCAGCTCTTGAGGGCCGCGGTCGCCCAGGCGGTCGTCTTGTCGGTGTGGCACGACGTGCACGGATTCGGCACCTTCAGGTCGTCGGTCGTCGCCGGGGTGATGAACCGGAACGTGTGGCTGCGCACCATCTGATCGCCGAGCGTCTGCTCGATCTCCGGCATGTGGCAGGCGATGCACTCGCTGCCTGGCGAGCCGGCCTTGTGGTGAGTGTGCTGTTCGATCGTGGACGTATGCGGCCCGTTCGGAGACGCGGGACCGTGGCACTGCAGGCACAGCGTGCCGGCCGGCCGGCGCAGGTCCGCTTGGTACTGCGTACCGTGCACGTCGTGGCAGGCGAAGCAGGTGACGCCGCGCTGGTACATGACGCTCGTGACGAAGTCGTTCCCCTGCATCCGGTTCTTGTGGGCGGTCCCGTCGGCGAAGTAGAGGAAGTCGGTCTTGCCGAGGTGCGGGCGATCGAGCTTCCAGAAGTCGCTCAGCTTCGCGCCGACGCGGAAGCCGACCGGCCAGTCGAAATAGCGACCTTCGATCGGATTCGTCAGCGGCTGCCCCTGCGAATGGCACTGGATGCAGGTGTCATTGGCGCGCACGACGTCGGCCCGCACGGGGTTGAAGATGTTCTGGGGCGTCGGATGCGTCACGTGCGCGCTGCCCGGACCGTGGCACCGCTCGCAGCCGACGTTCCACTCGCTGACCTGCTTCGTGCGCACGTCGTAGTTGACCGAGTGGCACCCGTCGCAGGTCGGCCCGGTCGGCCGCTTCATGTTGTCCGGTGGATAGTATGGCTGCCACCAGTCCGCGCCGGGGGGGACGAAGTACTTCAGCCACTTGCCGTGCGCGACGTCCCATTGCGCACCGAGCGGAAAGTAGTCGTCGCCGACCTTCGTGAAGTACCGTTGCTTCCACCGGCTGCCGTACACGAACGCGATGTCGTCCTTCGTGAACGTCACCAGCGGATTCGGCTTGGAGAGATCCGGGATGATGGCGTCGGGATGCACCTTCGGATCGCGCACCACGTTCGCCATGCGCGTCCGCGACCATCGGAGATAGATCGACTCGTGGCACGTCTTGCACGCCGCGGACCCGACGTACCGCGCGTCCGCAGCAGGCGCCTGGGCGCGTGCGGGCAGGGCGAGCGAGATCGACGCGGCGAACACCAACAGGGTGATTGATTTCATCGGCGCCATGATGCCGGAGCGAATATAAGGGGTCAATAGAGGGGACGGTCTGAAGACCGTCCCCTGCGGACGTCACCGCCACCGAATCATTGCGGGAACCGGCCGAGCGCGGTCAGCAGCTCGAGCTTCGCCCGGCGCAGCGTGTCCTCCGCGACGGCGACGGCCGTATCCGCGTCGCGGGCACTGCGTTCGGCGTCGATGACCTCGATGTTCGTGGCGGCGCCCGCGCGGAAGCTGACATTGGTGATCGTCACGACCTGCTGCGCGGCGTCGGCCGCGTCGCGAGCGGTCGCCAGGCTGCGCTCGGAGCTCGCGACGGCCTCGCGCGCGGAGCGCACTTCGGACGCCGCCTGCGTCGCGGCCCCGGACAGCGCCGCCCGCGCCTCCTCGAGCGCCGCCTGGCGCTCGACTTTCAGCCCTGCGCGCTGGCCGCTGTCGAACAGCGGGACCGCCGCCTGCAGCATGAACCGCCAGCTGTTGGCCGGGACGAAGAACTGCGACGGGTGCGTCGTCGACGGCTGGAAGATGGCGCTGAGCGACGGCCAGTAGTCCTTGCGGCTGTCACGGACGACGCGCTCGGCGGCCTGTGTCCGGGCGGAGAACAGCTTCAGGTCCGTGCGCGACAGGAGCAGGCTGTCGGTCGCCGGGGTCGGCTCGGCCGGGACGTCAAACGACGGCTCGCCGTCCGCGTCCACGGGTTCGTTCGCGACGACGAGGACGCCGAGCGCTTCCTGCGAGCGATAGAGCGCGAGCCGAGAGGACTCCAGCAGCCCTTCGTCGGTCGACCACTGCTGGTGAGCGCGGAGCGCGTTCAGACGGCTGCCGCTGCCCTTCTGCTCGAGCTGATCCGCGAGGTCCGCGTGTGCCTTTGCCACGTCGCGCGCGCGCTGGTTGGCCTCGAGGACGCGGTGCGAGGCGATGACGGTCAGGTACGCGTCGGCGGTCGCGAGCGCGATCTGCCGGCGCGCTTCGGCAACGCTCAGCTCCGCGATGTGCTGCTGGTCTCCGGCCTGCGCGCGCTGGGCCCATGCCGCCGCCGCGACCACCGGCATGTCGGCCGTGAGGCTCGCCGTGATCGAGTTTCGCGGAGAGACGACGTTGCCGTCGAACGACACACCGCGGTTGAGCGTCGTCGTCGTGACGGTGCCGTTCACCTGCAGAAGCGTCGCCGCGCGCGCCTGCCGCAGCAGGCTTTCGGCGCGCAGGATGCCGGCCGCCGCGGCGGCCACCGACGGGTTGTTGCGCTCCGCCCGGTCAATCGCCGCCTGGAACGTGAGCTTCTCGGCCGGCTGCGGCAGCTGCGCGGACGCGGCTGCAGCGCCCAGCACCCAGGCGCCCAGCACCAGGGCGCCCGGGACCAGGGCACCCGGTCTCCGCCTATTCATGGCCCGCCTCTCCGCCGCGGCGGCCGGCGCCTGTCAGGTTCTCGACGACGACGTACAGGACCGGGATGAACGCCAGGTTGAGGAAGGTCGCCGCAAGCATGCCGCCGACCACCGCCGTGCCGACCGAGTGGCGCGCCTCACGGCCGGCGCCGGTCGCGAACACCAGCGGCATGACGCCGAGGATGAACGCCAGCGAGGTCATGAGAATCGGCCTGAGCCGGATGCGCGCCGCTTCGACCGCTGCCTCCGCCACGGTCATGCCGCGCGCGCGCAGCTCCTCGGCGAACTGCACGATCAGGATTCCGTTCTTCGCCGACAGGCCGATGAGCATCACGAGGCCGATCTGGCAGTAGACGTCATCGACCAGGCCGCGGCCCCACTGGGCGACCAGCGCGCCGAGCACGGCGAGCGGCACCGACAGGAGGATGATGAACGGGAGCGTCACGCTCTCGTACTGCCCGGCCAGGGTGAGGTAGACGAGCAGCAGACCGAGGCCGAAGATGACCACCGACTGGCTGCCGGCTTTCAGCTCCTCGAGCGACAGCCCGGACCAGGAGTACGTCATTCCCTGCGGCAGGACCCGGGCCGAGAGCTGCTGCATGATCTGAATCGCCTGCCCCGAGCTGTAGCCGGGCGCCGCCGATCCGTCGATCTCCGCCGACCGGAACAGGTCGTAGTGCGTGATCGTCTTGGGCGCGGTTCCTTCGTGAATCGAGACGATGTCGCTCAGGGGCATCATGCTGCCGCTGTTCGTCCGGACGTAATACCGCTCGAGGTCCTCCGGCTTCGAGCGGAACTGCTGGTCGGCCTGGACGTAGACGCGGTACGACCGGCCGGCGAAGTCGAAGTCGTTCACGTACACGGAGCCGAGGAGCACCTGCATCGTGTCGGTGACGTCGCCGAGCGAGATGCCGAGGCTCTTGGCCTTCTCGCGATCGATCGTGACGACGAGCTGCGGATCGTTGGCGGTGAACTGCGTGAACAGCCCGGTGAGCCCGGGCGTCGCGTACGCCTGCCCGATCAGCTGCTGCGCCGCCGCGGCCAGCCCCTCGATGGGCCCGCCCGACTGGTCCTGCAGCTCGTAGGTGAAGCCGCCGAACTGGCCGAGGCCGTTGATCGACGGCGGCAGGAACGGAATGACCGTCGCGCCGGTCAGCTGGCTGAACGCGCCGAACAGACGTCCGACCACCACTTTTGCCGAGTGCTCGTCGCCCTTCCGCTGATCGAAGCCCTTGAGCATGACGAAGATCACGCCGGCGTTCGGCGCCGACCCGCCGAAGCTGAAGCCGCCGACGGCGAACATGTTCTGCACCTCGGGCGTCTGGCGCAGCACGCCCTCGGCCTGCCTGATCACGCCCATCGTGTAGTCGAGCGACGCGCCGGGCGGGCCCTGCACGAGGATGAAGATGTAGCCCTGGTCCTCGTCGGGCACGAAGCCGGTCGGCACGCGCGTGTAGACGAAATAGGTGAGGCCGAGCAGCGCGACGAACACCAGCGTGACGAGCCAGCGCGCGCGCACCAGCACGCGCAGCGACGAGACGAGCAGGCTGGTGCCCCCGTCGATGACGCGGTTGATCGTGCGGAAGAACAGGCCGGTCGGCTTCTCCACCTTCGCGAGGAGCAGCGCCGACAGGGCGGGCGTCAGCGTCAGCGCGTTGAACGCCGAGATCAGCATCGACACGGCGATCGTGAGCGCGAACTGCTGGTACAGCCGCCCGGTCGTTCCGGGAAAGAACGCGACGGGCACGAACACCGCGGTGAGCACGAGCGCCGTCGCAATCACCGCGCTCGTCACCTCGCTCATCGCCGTGGACGCCGCCACCTGCGCCGGCCGGTGGTACTCGTGGATGTGCCGTTCGATGTTCTCGATGACCACGATCGCGTCGTCGACGACGAGGCCGGTGGCCAGCGTGATGCCGAACAGCGTCAGCGTGTTGATCGAGAAGCCGAAGAGCTTCACGAACGCGAACGTTCCGACCAGCGACACCGGGATCGTGATCGCCGGAATCAGCGTCGTCCGCCAGTTCTGGAGGAAGAGGAACATGACGAGCACGACGAGGGCGATGGCGATGACGAGCGTCCTCACGACCTCGCGAATGGAGTCGGACACGACCGTCGTCGTGTCGAACGCGAGATCGGCCCGCATGCCGGGCGGAAAGCGCTGCTTCAGCCGGTCGAGCTCCTCGACGACGCCGCGATACACGCTGAGCTGGTTGGCGCTCGGCAGCTGCAGCACGCCGAACCCGACCGCCGGGTGGCCGTTGTACCGGAGGTCGCTCGTGTAGCTCTCGGCGCCGAGCTCCGTGTGGCCGACGTCGCGCAGCCGCACGAGCGTCCCGTCCGCGGTGCGCTTGACGATGATGTCGTCGAACTCGCCCGGCTCGGTGAGCCGGCCGAGCGCGCGGACGCTCAGCTGGAACGATTGTCCGGCGCGCGCCGGCGGCTGGCCGATCTGTCCGGCCGCCACCTGCACGTTCTGCTCGCGCAGGGCGTTGACCACGTCGTCGGCGGTGATGCCGCGGCCGGCCAGCCTGTCGGGATCGAGCCACAGGCGCATCGCGTACTTGCGCTCGCCGAAGATGATGACGTCGCCGACGCCGGGGACGCGCTTCAGATCGTCCTTGATGAAGCGGTCGATGTAGTTGCTCATGAAGAGCGCGTCGTACTGCCCGTGGTCGGCGTAGATGCCCGCGCCCAAAACGAAGTTCGTCGAGACCTTGTTCACCGAGATCCCGACCTGCTTGACCTCGTTCGGCAGCCGCCCCTGCACCTGGTTGATCCGGTTCTGCACGTCCACGGCGGCGACGTCGATGTTGCGGCTGATGTCGAACGTGACGGTGATGTTCGCCGACCCGTCGTTGCCGCTCGACGAGGTCATGTACATCATCCCCTCGACGCCGTTGATCGCCTGCTCGAGCGGCGTCGTCACGGAGGTCTCGACCGTCTCGGCGCTCGCGCCGTTGTAGAACGTGGTCACCTGCACGGACGGGGGCGCCAGATCGGGGAACTGCGAGACCGGCAGGTTCGGGATGGCGATGACGCCGAGCAGGATGATCACGAGCGAGCAGACGCTCGCCAGGATCGGCCGCTTGATGAAGGTGTCGACGAACATCAGCCCTGCGCCTGGATCGGAGCGCCGTCGGTCAGCTTCTGCACGCCGGAGACGACGACCCGATCGCCCGGCTCGATGCCGCCGGTCACCGTGTAGTCGTTGCCGACGATCGGTCCGACCGTGATCGGACGCTGGCGGGCGACCAGCCTGCCGTTCGCCTGCTCGGCGACGAACGCGAAGAACTGGCCGTTGACGCGCAGCACCGCCGTCACCGGGATGACGAGCTCGGGCGCCGTCTTCCACACGATCCGCGCCCTGACGAACTGCGAGGCGCGCAGCGTCCCCGCGGGATTGACGACCAGCCCCTTGACGAGCACGGTCTGCGTCGCGTCGTCCACGCGAGGCGAGATGAAGCTGATCTTCGTCCTGGCGAGCGTGGCGCTGCCGTCGCCGCTCAGGACATGCAGCGGCAGGCCGAGCGCGAGATCACGCGCACGTTCGAGCGGGACGGAGACGTAGATCTCCAGCGTCTCGTTCTGGTCGACCGTCGTCAGCACGGTCTGCGACGTCACCTGATTCCCGACGCGCGCGGGGACGTCGCCCACGATGCCGGAGGTCGGCGCGGTCACCGTGTAGTAGCGCAGCTGCACCTGCTGCTGCCGCAACTGCGCCTGCAGCGACGAGAGATCCGCCTCCGCGGTCCGCAGCGCCGTGTCGGCCTGCTCGGCTTCCTGCTTGCTGACGGCGCCGGCCGCGTACAGCTCCTTCGCGCGCTGCTGCTGCTGGCGCGCGTACTCGACCGCCGCCTGACTGGCGGCCAGCTCGGCCTGCTGGCTGGAGACGGCTGCCTCCTGCCGGCGCGGATCGATCTGCACGAGCGGGGCGCCCTGTTTCACGCGATCGCCGGACTTCACGAAAATCTGCGTGATCTGTCCGTCGATCTGGGGCTGGATGGCGGTCGAGTGCAGGGACTTGAGCGTGGCAACGTACTCCGACGCGTCCTCGACCGGCTTCGGCTCAGCCGCAACCACCTGCACGGCGGCCGGCGGAAAACCCTGGCCGCCGGCCGGCCCCGCCTGCTGGCCGCGACCGCACGCGGCCGCAGCGACGAGCGCGGCAATGGCCGCGATCTTCTTCGAGAACATAGGAGATATGACTCAAGGAATGGCGAACGGGTTCCGGGCGAAGCTGCCAGTGTACCACGGCGGTTCGCGCCGAGGCTCGGTCGCGGGCATCGTCGAGCAGAGCGCCCCCCGGCAGCGCGTCGCACGCGGGTGACGCACCGGGTGGGGCCAGTGCCCCAACCGGCGTGCCGAGCGCACGGCTGGTCGGACGATGCGGGAACGGTTTCGTCAATTGGCGCCGAGATTTGTAACGGCCCGCCCGCCGGGGGATACGGCCCAGGTTCGGGTTCACGCGCGTTTCCGCCCGTGCCGTACGGATCATCTCCGGCATTGTCCTTGCCCGTGCGCTCGCGTCGGCTTGCCTGAACCGTTCTTGCACGCCCAGCGAGAAAAGTCAGGGACGCGGGTCCGGCGCCCGCGAGGAGGCTCCGCGTGTTCTCTGGCCTGTTGTCCGTCTTCTCGAACGACCTAGCCATCGACCTCGGCACCGCGAACACCTGCGTCTTCGCACGCGGGAAGGGCGTGGTGGTCAACGAGCCCTCCATCGTCGCATTGAACACGGCGAGCGGCCGGATCGAAGCGGTCGGTACCGAGGCGAAGGAGATGCTCGGACGCACGCCGGCCAACATCACCGCCATCAAGCCGATGAAGGACGGCGTCATCGCCGACTTCGACGCGGCCGAGAAAATGCTGACGCACTTCATCCGCAAGGCGCACCGGCGCAGCGGGGTGATGCGGCCGCGCGTCATCATCGGCGTGCCGTCCGAGATCACGCAGGTCGAGCGCCGCGCCGTCAGGGACAGCGCCATGCGCGCGAAGGTCAGCGAAGTGCACCTGGTCGAGGAGGCCATGGCGGCGGCGATCGGCGCCGGGATGCCGATCACGGAAGCGGCCGGCAACATGGTGGTCGACATCGGGGGCGGAACGACCGACATCGCCGTCATCTCGCTCGCCGGGGTCGTCTACGGCAAATCGGTTCGGGTGGCCGGCCATCAGTTCGACGATGCCATCATCCTGCACGCCCGCAAGGCGCACTCGCTCCTCATCGGCGAGCGCACGGCCGAGCAGATCAAGATGGAGATCGGCTCCGCCTACTGCCTCGACAAGCCAGAGACGATCGAGGTCAAGGGGCGTCATCTGAGCGAAGGCCGGCCGGTGACCGTGAAGATGACGGACGAGGAGATCCGCCGGGCGCTCGGCGAGCCGGTCCGCGCGATCGTCGAAGCGGTCCACGATGCGCTCGAACGGACGCCGCCGGAGCTGTCGGCCGACATCTACGATCGCGGCATCATCCTGACCGGAGGCGGGGCACTCCTCAGGGGGCTGGACCGCCACCTCCGCGAGGAGACCGGCCTGCCTGTGCAGCTCGCCGAGGATCCGCTGTCGTCGGTCGTGCTCGGCGCCGGCCAGATGCTGTCGGATTTCGATCTGCTCAGGAGGATTTCGGTCGACTGAACGTCAATGGCAGCCGCGATCATCGGTCGCCGGCTGATTCGATCGGCTATCGCCCCGCTCTCCAGACTCTCAGCTCCTGAGATTCTCAGATTCTGCAATTCTCAGCCTGTAGAATTGCCTTGTGTCCCGCAACGCCGAGGTCATCCGCCAGTGGTCCATCCTCCGTGACATCGAACAGGCCCGCGCGGCTGGCGTGACCATCGACGATCTCGCCGAGCGCTGCGGCGTGACAACGCGCACGATCCGGCGCGATCTGCAGGCACTCGAGGCGGCCGGATTCCCGCTCTACGACGATCGCTCGCGCGACGACGGCCGGACGCGCTGGCTGATCAACGGGCAGGCCTTCAAGGGACTGGCGGCGGGGCTGACGCTGTCGGAGCTGTGCGCGCTGTACTTCAGCCGCACGCTGCTCGAGTCGCTCTCGGGCACGCCGTTTCGAGACGATGTCGAGCGCGCGTTCGAAAAGCTCGCCTCCGCGCTCACGCCGCACATGCGGCAGTTCCTCGACCAGCTCCCGCGCGTGATTGCCACGAAGGCGGATCCGGCGGCCGGCCGGGAAGATCCGCGTCGGCAGCAGATCGTCGCCCGTGCCCTCGAGGCGACCCTCAGCCTGCGGCAGGCAGCTCTCACGTATCACTCGAAGTCCAGCGAGCGGACCAAGAGCTATCTCGTGCACCCGTACCGCCTCGCCTGGGCGCAGGGCGCGCTGTACCTGCTCGCGTACGTCCCCGAGTACCACGAGGTCCGCACGTTCGCGATCGATCGCGTTCAGGAGATCTCGCTGCTCGAGGAGCGGTTCGCGCCGATCGAGGAACTGCCCGACGCGGCGTTTCCTCATTCGCTCGGCGTCCATTCGGGGCCGCCCGAACGCGTCGAGCTGGAATTCCAGCCGACGGTCGCCGACTACGTCGCCGCGCGACGGTGGCACCCGTCACAGCAGGTGCGCGAGACCGAAGGCGGCCGCCTGACGATGACGCTCGACGTCTGCCTGGACCGGGCGCTCCAGAGCTGGATCCTCAGCTTCGGCCCCTTCGTCCGCGTCGTCGCGCCAGAACGGCTGGCGCGCGACATCGCCCGGCAGATCGAAGACGCGCGCGCGCAGTACCAGTGAGGGGAGCGGAGACGCATGCTCGAGAGGTTCACTCAGTTCGCGGGGTTCACGCGCACGGCTCGCCCCGCCTGGTCCGCCTGCCGCACGCGCTCCACCCGCCCACTGTGAGCATCCGCCTCCTCGCCATCGACATCGATGGCACCCTGCTCGACAGCCGCGGCCATGTGCCCGACGCGCACCGCGACGCGCTCGCCCGCGCGTCGGCGCTGGGCGTCGACGTCCTGCTCGTGACGGGCCGCTCCTTCCTGTTCTCGCGCCCGATCGCCGATGCGCTCGCGATCCCGGTGACGCTCGTCGTCAACAACGGCGCGCTCGTGAAGGACCGCGAGGGCACGACGCTCGATCGACATCTTCTGCCGCGCGAGGTGGCGAGGGACGTCCTGGAGCACACGCGGGCGTACGAGGACAGCGTGGCCGTCGTGTTCGACCGGCCCGACGAGCGTCACGTCGTGTTCGAGCGGATGGACTGGACGCACCCGAAGCGGCGCGCGTACTACGAGAAGAACAAGGCGCACGCGTCGGCCGCGCCGTCGCTCGCCGCCGCGCTGACCGAGGACCCGGTGCAGGTGATGTTCAACGGCCACCTGGCCCCGATGCGCGCGCTGACGGCCTCGCTGCGCGCGCATCCGCAGACGGAACGGTTCTCGGTGTCGGTCACCGAGTACGAGGCGCGCGACTTCGCGATGGTCGACGTCAACGGCGCCGGCTGCTCGAAGGGCGCCACGCTCGCCCGCTGGATCGCTGCGCGCGGCCTGACGCGCGACGAGGTGCTGGCGGCCGGCGACAACCTGAACGACGTGGAGATGCTCGCCCTCGCCGGCACCGCGGTGGTGATGGGCAACGCCAGCGCCGCCGTGCGCGAGCAGCTGGCAACGGCGCACGTCACCGGAACGAACGATGAAGGCGGGCTCGCGGCCGCGATCGTCCGTTTCGTACTGACGAATTAGCTGTCGGCTCTTTCGTGCCCGGCTATCGGCGTGCGGGAGGCCGTGGGCGCTCTCCGCCCGTGTCGTAGATCGCTCTCCATCGGCCGTCCGCGCCTTTCCGCCAGACCGTGAGGTACTCTCCGTGCGCGACTTTCTCACGGGCGTCCGCGCCGCGGACGCGACGCTCCCAGGTCCCGACCGTGTAGCCCACGTCGCCGCTGACGAGCACCTCTGCATGATCGGGCTTCCAGGTCAGCGACGGTCCGTCGGGTGCGAAGAAGGGCGACCAGGCCTTCGCGACCTGTTCGGGTCCGTGCTGCTCTCCCTCCATCCCGCCTGCGAAGACCGCGCGCTCGTCGACGAACGTCAGGAACCGCGCCAGGTCGCGATCGCTCGAAGCCTGGCTGAATGCCGTGTCGGCGGCGACGATCGCAGCGCGGGCCGCCTCGCGCTCGGAGGACTGGGCGGCCGGCAGCGCGACGGCCGCTGCCATCAGGATCACGCTGGTCGTCGCGCCTATCCATCGGATGTCGACCATGCTCCAACTCCAGATCGGCTGCGTTGTCCGACCGGCGGAGATGCCGCCCCGCCTGACTCTATTCGTATCTGAGCGCGACCATTGGATCGATGTGCGTCGCGCGGCGTGCCGGGATGTAGCTGGCGCCGACGGCCGCCAGCGTGAGGAGCGTGGGCACGGCGACGAACGTGACGACGTCGGTCGCGCTCACTCCGTAGAGCAGGGTCGTGATGACGCGCGCGGCCGCGGCCGAGAGCAGGAGGCCGACGGCGACACCGATCACCGTCAAACGAAACCCCTGTCCGACCACCAGCCAAAGGACGTCCCCGCGGCTGGCGCCGAGCGCCATGCGGATGCCGAGTTCGCGCCGCCGCTGGCTGACCGAGTACGCCATCACGCCGTAGATGCCCACGATCGCGAGCACGAGCGACAGCCCGGCGAAGATCGCCAGCAGCGTCGCGCCCATCTTCGGCGCCCACAGCGACTGATCGAAGATGTCGGTCAGCGTGAACACGTTGGTGATCGGCAGGTTGCGATCCGCCTGCTGCACTTCGCTGCGCACCGTTCCGAGCACCGCGACCGGGTTCGTGCTCTTGACGAAGAGCGAGATCTGCGGCTGGTAGACCTGGGTCAGCGGCTGATACACGTACGGCGTCGGCCCCTCGCCGATGAAGTTGTACTTGCTGTCCCGCGCGATGCCGATCACCTCGGTGAAGTAGTCCTGCCCGAAAAACTTGAACCGCTTGCCGATGGGGTCCTGATCGGGCCAGAACTGCTTCGCCATCGCCTGGTTGACGATGCAGACGGCCGGCGTGCCGGGCTGGTCGGACTCGGCGAAATCGCGGCCGCGCATCAGCGGGATACCCACCGTCTGCAGGTAGCGGTCGCCGACGATGTCCACCTGGACGAGCCGTCCCGCCCGCGGGTCCGAGGCATCCTGTCCCTCGAGGAACACCGTGCGGCCGAATCCGCCGTTGAACAGCGGGATGCCGCCGGCGACCGTGGCCGCCTGGACGCCGGGCGTCGCCGCCGCGCGCGCGACCATGTCGCGCTCGAACTGACGCCCGCGTTCTTCGCTGTAGCCCTGCGCGCCGAGATCGACCGTCAGCACCGCGAGGTGCGTCGAGTCGAAGCCGGGATCGATCCGCTGCGCGTTCTGGAGGCTCCTGAGAAACAGGCCGGCGCCGACGAGCGCGACGAGCGAGAGCGTGACCTGCGCCGTGACCAGCAGGTTGCGCAGGCTGAAGATGCGGCCCGAGCCGGTCGGCACGCTCGTGCGGTCCTTCAACTCGACGACCAGATCCGGACGCGACGCCTGGATCGCGGGCACGAGGGCGAACAGGATGCCCGTCGCCACCGACACGGCAATCGTGAAGGCGAGCACGCGCACATCGGGGTGCAGGTCGAGCGCGTCGGCCGGCAGGAACGGCGGACGGAACGACCAGAGCAGGCCCTGCGCCCAATACGCGAGCAGCAGGCCGAACGCTCCGCCGATGAGCGCGAGCAGCGTACCTTCGGTCAGCAGCTGGCGGACGAGACGGCCGCGGCTCGCGCCGAGGGACAGCCGGACGGCAATCTCCTTCTGCCGCGCCGCCGCCCGCGCCAGCAACAGGTTGGCGACGTTCGCACAGGCGATCAACAGCACGAGGCCGACGATCGTCATGAGCAGGCCGCCGGCCATGACGATGTTGCTGCGGAACCCGGGGTTGACCGTCGCCTGCGACAGCGGCATCAGGGTGATGCTCCGCCCGCGATTGTCGTCCGGGTACGCGCGCTCGAGCTGCGAGGCAATCGTCCTGAGATTCGCGTCCGCCTGCGCCAGCGACACGCCAGGCTTGAGGCGGCCGGTCAGGTCGAACACCAGCGCGCGCCGGGAATCGACCGCCTCCCGCATGAATCCGCTCGTCGTGACCGGGTAGGTCATGTAGGGAACCCACAGCGCGGGCGCGCCGATCGCGTTCGTCCCCTTGAAGCCTTTCGGCATCACCCCGATGACCGTGAAGGCGTTGCCGTCGACCGTGATGGTCTTCCCGACGATGGACGGGTCGCCGCCGAACCGTTTCTGCCATTCGCCGTACCCGAGCACGGTCACCAGGGCCGCCCCCGGCGTGCGGTCCTCATCGGGCAGGAATCCGCGCCCGATGAGCGGCTTGGCGCCCAGGACGTCGAAGTAGTTGCCGCTCACGATCTCGCCGAACACCTGCTGGGGCTCGCCCTTGCCGCCGGAGATGTTGACGGCCAGGAACTGGTGCGCCGTCAGCCCCGAGAAGACCTCGTTCCGGTCGCGGTAATCGTGGTAGTTGAGCGGGGACGTCTGGAGGAAGTTGGCGAAGCCGCCGCGGTTCCGCGAATCGGTTGTGTACACCGCCATCAGCGCCGAAGGGTCCTTGACGGGCAGCGGATTCAGCAGCACGGCGTTGATCAGCGTGAAGATGGTCGTGTTCGCGCCGATCCCGAGAGCCAGCGAGAGGGCGGCCACCAGAGTGAAGCCGGGCGACTTGACCAGCATCCGAACGCCGTACCGCAGATCCTGCAGAAAGGTAGACATAGAACGCCCAATCGGCCGAAGCCTCGCGGTGTGTTAGACGCCGGGGGCGCCGGATAAGTTCGCCCTCCCCATTTGTGGGGCGGGCCCACGCGCCCGACACGCTATGATCGGGACCGTGGCTCCGGAACTCAAGAAGAAGAAAGCCTTGACCGCCGGCGCGCTCGAAGAGGCGCGCGCGCTGGTCTGGAAGCACCGCAGGCGCCTCTCGGTCGGGCTGGCCCTGATGGTGGTCAGCCGCCTCTCGGACCTGGTCCTGCCGACGACGACCAAGTACCTGATGGACGACGTCATCAGCAAGGGACACTGGGAGTTGCTGCCCAGGCTGGCGCTCGCGGCCGGCGCGGCCTCCCTCGTGAGCGCGGCGACCACGTTCCTCAACTCGCAGGTGCTCGGTGTCGCCGCGCAGCGCGCCATCACCGAGATGCGCAAGAACGTGGAGGCGCATGTCATGCGCCTCCCGATCCGCTACTTCGATTCGACGAAGAGCGGCATCCTCATCTCGCGCATCATGACCGACGCCGAGGGTATCCGGAACCTGGTCGGCACGGGCCTGGTCCAGCTGACCGGCTCCATCCTGACGGCCGGCCTCGCTCTCTGCGTGCTCCTCTACCTGAACTGGCGCCTGACGACGGTGACGATCATCATCCTCTCCGTGTTCGGCGTCGGGATGGCGACGGCGTTCAAGCGGCTCCGGCCGCTCTTCCGGGAGCGCGGCCAGATCAACGCCGAGGTGACCGGCCGGCTCGCCGAGACGCTCGGCGGCGTGCGGATCGTGAAGTCCTACACCGCGGAGAAACGCGAAGAGCTGGTGTTCGCGAAGGGGGCGCACCGCCTCTTCCGGAACGTCGCCAGGTCGCTCACCGGCGTCTCGGCCGTCAGCGCGTTCTCCTCCCTCGTGGTCGGCGCGACCGGCATCGCGATGATGCTCATCGGGGGCAACTCGATCCGCAACGGCTCGATGACGGTCGGCGACCTCGTCATGTACCTGTCGTTCACCGCCATGATGACGATGCCGGTGATCCAGCTCGCGTCGATCGGCACGCAGCTGAGCGAGGCGTTCGCCGGTCTCGATCGGATCCGCGAAATCCGGCGCATGGCCACCGAGGACGACGAGGACGTCTCGCGCATCGCGCTCCCGGACGTGCGCGGCGAGGTCGAGTTCGACGACGTCACGTTCGAGTACAACCCGGGCGTGCCGGTGCTGCGGCGCGTGTCGTTCCGTGCGCCCGCGGGGTCGACGACCGCGCTGGTCGGCTCCAGCGGCTCCGGCAAGAGCACGCTGATCAGCCTGGTGATGGCGTTCAACCGTCCGCTGTCGGGCCGCGTGCTGGTCGACGGCCAGGACCTGGCGCAGGTGAAGCTGCGCGACTACCGGGGCAACCTGGGCGTCGTGCTCCAGGACAACTTCCTCTTCGACGGCACCATCGCGCAGAACATCGCGTACGCCAGGCCGCACGCGTCGCTCGAAGCCATCAAGGCGGTCAGCCGCATCGCGCACTGCGACGAGTTCATCGAGTCGTTCGAGCAGCAGTACGACACCATCGTCGGGGAGCGCGGCGTGCGGCTGTCGGGCGGCCAGCGTCAGCGCGTCGCCATCGCGCGCGCGATCCTCGCCGACCCGCGGATCCTCATCCTCGACGAGGCCACGTCGAGCCTCGACAGCGAGAGCGAGGCCTTGATCCAGGACGGGCTGCGCTCGCTGCGTCGGGGGCGGACGACGTTCGTGATCGCGCACCGCCTGTCGACGATTCGCAGCGCGGACCAGATTCTGGTGCTCGAAGCGGGCGAGATCGTCGAGCGCGGGACGCACGAGGAGCTGATCGCGCAGAACGGCCGGTACCGTCAGCTCTACGACAAGCAGTACAACTTCGAAAAGGATCGGTTCATCAACCCTGGCGAGGATTTCACGCCGGAGCCGGAAGCCGCGGCGCCGGTCGCGCGGACGAGCACGGCGCTCTGACAACGACAGCTGTCGGCGTTCGGCCCTCGGCCCTGAGCCCTAGCTCTCCTTGATCACAATCCTGGGCACGCCGGCATCGTTCAGCTGCTTCTCGATCCCGGGAATCGTCGTCTTCGTCAGCGTATCGAACGCGGCGCTCTGCTTGTCGTACTCCTTCAGCAGATCGGCGAGCTCCGCGCGCTCGGTGGCGGTCGGCTGAAACGGCGATCCGCTGATCTGGCTGAACAGCTGCAGCGTGGTCCGATTGAGCTTCGCCGCGGCCGTCTTGACGTCGTCGGCGGCCTTGACCGCCGCATCGAGCGCGCGCGTCGCGTCGGCCGGCACCTTCGGCACCGCCGCCACCGATTTCGCGAGCGCGTGAAGCTGGTCGCTCGCCGACTCCGCGCGCGCCGAGAGCGGCTCGGTCTTCGCCTGCAGTCCGAGCACGTCGTCGACGACCTTTCGCCGATCGGTCCGCTGTTCCACGGTCATCGCAACGTCCGGGTCCGGCTCGACGGTGATCGGAGTCGTCAACTCGCGACCGCCGACCGTCAACCGCGCGGTGAACGCACCCGGATCGACGAGATCCCCCTGCGGCGCGCGCCCGAACGGTCCGGCGGCCGCTGCGGCGGCACCACCCGCCGCGGCGCCCGGCCTGGGCGTCTGAGCGGGCGCCTTCCCGCGCAGGTCCCACTGGACGCGGTTGATGCCTTTCTCCTTCGTCGCCGTGAGCTCGCGGACCATCGATCCGTTCGCGTCCAGGACCGCCAGCTTCACGTCGCCGTCCGGCGCGCTCTTCAGGTAATAGCTGATCGTCACGCCCGCCGGCGGGTTGTCGGCGATGAACCGCTTCTGGGCCAGGAACTCGTCGGTGGTGAACACGCGATAATCGAACGCGATCCCCGGCTTGACGGTGAACAGGTGCGCGTCACTCGCCAGCACCTGCGGCGTCAGTTCCTGGAGCGGCGAGATGTCCATCACGTAGAAGCTGCGCCCGTGCGTCGCCGCGACGAGGTCGTCGTCTCGAGGGTGCACGATGAGGTCGGCCACGGGCACGGTCGGCATCCCGTTCATCAGCCTGATCCAGTGCGCGCCCGCGTCGAGCGATGCGTATGCAGCGGTCTCCGTCCCGGCGAACCACAGGTGCGGGTTCCTGACGTCCTCGCGGATCACCCGGACCGGCGCCCCCGCCGGCAGGTCGCCGGCGATCGACGTCCAGGTCGCGCCGTAGTCGGTCGTCTTGAACAGATGCACGGCGAAATCGTCGTCTCGGTGACCATCGAATGCGACGTATGCGGTTCCGGCGTCGTACCGCGACGCGACGACGCGGCTCACCCAGCGGCGGCCGGGCATCCCGGGAAACCTCGCGGGGAGGTTCGTCCATTTCGCCCCGCCGTCCCGCGTCGCGAACACGTTGCCGTCGTCGGTGCCGGCATACAGGACCGACGCGTCCTTCGGCGACTCCGAAAGGACCGTGATCGTGCCCTGCTTCGCCGTGGGCAGCTCGGGGCTGATGATCGTCCACGAGTCGCCGCGATCGCCCGATCTGAAGACGTAGTTGCCGCCGACGTACAACGTCCGGGGATCGTGAGACGAGATGAGGATCGGCGTCTCCCAGTTGAAGCGGTACGGCGGCTTGTCGTAAGGCGCCACCGGCTTGATGGACGTGTTGCGGCCGCTCTTCAGATCGTGCCGCACGAGGCCGCCGTTCTGCGATTCGGCGTAGACGATCGTGTAGTCGGTCGGGTCGACCCGCACCTGGAAGCCGTCGCCCGTCTGCACCTTGTACCAGTCGGACACCTGAATGCCGACGCTCTTGCGCGTGGCGCTCGGGCCGCCCCACGAGCAGTAGTCCTGCACGCCGCCGTAGATGTAGTACGGCTGGCGCATGTCGACGTCCACCGAGTAGAGCTGGCTGACGGCCATCTGATTCTGGAAGTCCCAGGACCTGCCGCCGTCCCACGTCATGTAGACGCCGCCGTCGTTGCCGTTGATCATGTGCCGCGGGTTGCGCGGGTCGATCCAGAGCGCGTGGTGATCGACGTGGATGTTCCAGGGCTGGTTGTGGAACGTGCGGCCGCCGTCGAGCGATTCCGCGATCGGGCTGCCGAGCACGTAGACGTGGTTCGCGTCGGCGGGATCGACGCGGATCTGGCTGTGGTAGAACGGCCGCGGGTCGATCGCATTCACCCAGGTCCACGTCTCGCCGCGGTCCTCCGATCGGAACACGCCGCCGTCCTTCATGGTCCGGCGTCCTTCGGGCGCGGTGCGTACGGGGCCGGCCTCGGACTCCCGCGGTACGGTCGTCGGTGTCTGCACGATGGCGTACACGACCGACGGATCGCTGGCCGACACATCGACGCCGATGCGGCCGAGCAGCCCTTCCGGCAGGCCCCTGGTCAGCCTGCGCCACGTGCGGCCGGCGTCGGTCGTCTTGTAGAGGCCGCTTCCCGGGCCCCAGCCTTTCTCGGGGTCGCCGCCGGCGAAGCGGTCGCGCCGGACTTCGTACGCGGCCGCGTACAACGTGTTGCTGTCGCCCGGATCCATCGCCAGATCGACGACGCCCGTGTCGTCGTTGACGAAGAGGCTCGACGTCCAGGTCCGGCCGCCGTCGGTCGTCTTGTACACGCCGCGGTCCCTGCCCGGCCCCCAGATGTGGCCGAGCGCCGCGACGTAGACGACGTCCGGGTTGCGCGGGTCGACGAGGACGCGGCCAATGTGCCGGGTGTTCGCGAGGCCGAGGTTCGTCCAGGTGCGTCCGGCGTCGGTGGTCTTGTAGACGCCGTCGCCCCACGAGACGCTGTTCCGCGGATTCACCTCGCCGGTGCCGACCCAGACGGTGTCGGGATTGGCCGGGTCGACGGCGAGGTCGCCGATCGAGCTGACCCCTTCGTGATCGAAGATCGGCTCCCAGGCGGTCCCTTCGCTGCTGCTCTTCCAGACGCCGCCGGTCGCGAACGCGACATAGATGCGCTGCGGGCCGGTGCCCGCGACCGCCACGTCGGTGACGCGGCCGCCGGCGCCCGCCGGACCGACGGAGCGCCACGCGAAATGCGCGAGGAGCGACTCGTCGAACGACTGCGCGCGGAGGACGGGAGCGATCGCGCAGACACACGCGACCGCACAGAGCCGGAAAACGAGACGCATAGGCGCGCCATTATACAGGCGCGCCCGATCGTCATCGGCCGGGGCCCGTCGGCGGCGGCGATCAGATTCACCGGGGGATCGCCGGCGCGATCTGGTGAGTGCCCTGCCTCAGCGGCGCTGATGCTCGCAGGGCAATCCGCGGACGAGACCCGTCGGCCGGGCTGCACTGCCGGTCACGTGACGAGCTGCGACGCGGTAGACTAGGGCAATGAGCGGCAGGATGGGACTGGGCCTCCGAGACCTGGGCTTCGGCGTGGCGGTTTTCGCGATTGCGTGCTCGACAACGGTCGCCGGTCCCCAGTCGGCGGCCGGCGGAGGCGCCGAAGTCGCGGCAACGGTCGGAGACGCGTCGATTACGCTCGCCGAAGTCGACAAGGACGCGCTGCAGCAGCCGGTGAGCAACTTCGGCGCGTCGCGGCTCTCGCAGGCGCTCTACGACGCGAGACGCAGCACGCTCGACGCGCTCATCGCCAATGCGCTGCTCGACCGGGAAGCGAAGGCGCGCGGCCTCGGCCGCGACGCGCTCGTGCAGCAGGAAATCGTCGCGAAGACGAAGCCGCCGACCGACGAGGAGGTCGAAGCCTGGTATCGTGCGAATGAGGCGCGGCTCAGGGGGGCGGCGCTGGAGCAGGTCCGCGCGCCGATTCGCCAGCTGTTGACGCGGCAGCGGACGGCACAGGCGCGCGAGGCGTACGTCGCCCAACTCGAGGCGAAGACGCCGGTGCACATCTTCCTCGAGCCGCCGCGCGAGAAGGTGGCCGAGGCGGACAGCCCCGCCCGCGGGCCGGCCGGGGCGCCGATCGAGATGATCGAGTTCTCCGACTTCGAGTGCCCGTTCTGCCTGCGCGCGAATCCGACCGTCCAGCAGGTGCTCGCCACCTACGGCGACCGCATTCGCTTCGTCTACCGGAACTTTCCGCTGCCGTCCCATCCCGACGCGCTCCCGGCGGCGGAAGCCGCCCAGTGCGCGAACGAGCAGGGCAAGTTCTGGCCCTACCACGACCGGCTTTTCGCCAACAGCGGAAAGCTCTCGGACGCGGACCTCAAGCAGGCGGCGACCGACCTGGGTCTCGACCGGCCCCGGTTCGACGCGTGTCTCGGCTCTCACAAGTTCAAGGATCGGATCGACGCCGACATCCGCGACGGCAACGCTGCCGGCGTGAACGGCACGCCCGCCTTCTTCATCAACGGCCGCATGATCAACGGCGCGCAGCCGTTCGAGGCGTTCAAGCGCGTCATCGACGAGGAGCTGCAGCTGAAACGCGGACGCTGACGCGCTCCCGGCGGCCGGCTGCGTCCGCTAGCCGATGAGCGCGAGCCCCTGCACCACCGAGACGATGATGGCGAGGAACGTGGCGGCAAGGAGGGCGATGGCGACGATCAGGTGGTCGCCCCGCTCGCGCGACGTCGGGTTGAGGAACGCCGTCGTCGCGTAACCGCCGACGAACCCCCCGGCGTGGGCGAAGTTGTCCACGCCCGGCATGATGAGACCGAAGACGAACAGAATCGCGGCGTAGCTGATCGCCTCGCGGCGGATGGCCGGACTGCCGAGCCGCCCGTACTGCACCATCGCGCCGAGCAGGCCGAAGATCGACGCCGACGCGCCGATGGTGAACGAGGCGCCGTGCAGGAACGGGATCGGCAGACCCACGGCGCCCATCACCGAGCTGAGAAGGAACCCGCACACCCCCGCGATCACGTAGACGATGATCGTGCGGGCGGGCCCGATGATGTCGACGGTCGCCGGGCCCAGCATCCGGACCCAGTACATGTTGAAGAAGATATGGAGCAGGCCGCCGTGCAGCCACGTCGCGCTCAGCACCGTCCACCAGCGGCCGGCCTCGAACACCGGCACCGTGCCGCTCGCGCCGAACAGGAACAGCGCGCTCAGGCTCGGCGCGAGGATCGAGAACCCGCCGCCGCCGAACAGCTCGATCTGGTTCCCCGAAACGAGCAGCGTCAGCACGTAGAGCACGCTGGAGGCCCCGATCACCAGCGGCACGAAGCCGAGATCCGCGCCGAGCCGACGCAGCGCCGGGGCGAAGCCCCAGAGGCCGGGATTGGCGCGGCCGCAGGAGTAACAGCGCTCGTCGCGAACGCCTACGAGCGATCCGCACGACGGGCACACGACGGAGCCGGTCTGTTTTCGTCCGAACACGGTCAACATCATACCAACAGCTATCGGCTATCGGCTATCAGCGGGGCCGGTAGCCGACAACCGGGAGCCACCCGGTCAACGTATGTGAATGATCCAGCCCACGATCGCGCCGTAAAGAATGTGCGCGGCAAGGGCGACGAGGAAGGTCCTGGGACCGTAGTTGAGCATCAGGAAGCCCGGCGGCTCGAGGAGGGCGGTCTCGTCTGCCGCCGTCTCCGGCGTCGCCATCCGCGGGTGCACGACCGGCAGCAGCACGCTCACGAGCACCGTGGACGTGAACAGCGCGTGCACGATCCCGAGCAGTGCCCCGAGCCACCAGCTGCTGAACCCGACGGCGCGGAAGAACACGCCGTAGCCGAGCGCGAAGGCGACGCCGATCAGGAAGTGAAAGGTGTAGCCCCAGGCTTTCGCACGCGTCCGGTTCTCGGTGACGATCGTTCCGAGCAGAAACGACAGGTCCATGCGCGTGAACCCGAGCTGCGCCGCCGCGCGCACGGTGGTCGTGAGAACCAGGGTGCCGACGAAGCCGGCGGTCAGGTCGGTCCCGATTGGCGCCATGTCATTCTCGCCTTGCGGCGCCTGCGGCCGCCGCCTGCCTGGCCCGCCCGCCTGGCCGGGCGTCCGCCGCGTCCGCGATGGCGACGGCGGCGTCCACGAGCGCGAGGTGCACCAGCGCCTGCGGGAAATTGCCGAGGAACTCGCCGGTGTGCGGGTCGACCTCTTCCGAGTAGAGGCCGACGTCGTTCGCGCGGTCGACGAGCTGCTGCATCAGGCTCGCCGCTTCGTCGATCCGGCCGGCGCGCGCCATCGCCCCGGCCAGCCAGAACGAGCAGTTGAGGAAGCAGCCTTCCGTGCCCGGCAGGCCGTCCTCTCCCCGGTAGCGGTAGACGAAGCAGCCTTCGCGGAGCGTCCGGCAGATGGCGTCGATCGTGCCGGTCATTCGCTCTCCGCACGGGTCCCCGTACCCGACGAGCGGCAGCATCAGCAGCGCCGCGTCGACCGCGTCGCTCCCGGCCGACCGTGTGTAGCTGCGGAGACGCTCCGACCAGCAGGCGGACTCGATGTAGCCCTCGATGGCGTTCGCTTCGCGCCGCCAGCGGTCGACGTGCCGTGAAGGGAGCTCGCCGGCCTTCGCCAGCCGGCAGGCGCGGTCGAGCGCGACCCAGCACATGGCCTTGGAGTGCGTGAAGTGCTGCGGCGCGCTGCGCACCTCCCAGATGCCGGAATCGGGCCGGCGCCAGATGTCGCACACCAGATCGGCGATGCGTTCGAGCACGCGGCCCGTATCGCGGGAGAGCGCGTGGCCGCCGCGCCCGTACAGCCAGGCGGTCTGCAGCAGGTCGCCGTAGATGTCGAGCTGCTCCTGCCCGGCCGCTTTGTTGCCGACCCGCACGGGCCGGGACCCGCGATAGCCGGCGAGCGGCAGATCGAACTCCGGCGCGTGCGGGCCGCCGTCGAGGCGATACAGGACCTGCAGCTTCGGCTCCGTCAGGGCGGTCGCCTGCATGAACCACCAGAAGAGGGCGCGCGCTTCGTCGCGGCACCCGAGCTCGAGGAGCGCGTCGATCAGGAATGCCGAATCGCGAATCCAGCAGAAGCGATAGTCCCAGTTCCGCTCGCCGCCCATTTCCTCGGGCAGGGACGTGGTCGGCGCGGCGGCGGCCGCGCCCGACGGCGCGAAGATCAGCAGCTTCAGGACCAGGGCGCTGCGGCGCACCATGTCCTGCCACGGCCCGGCGTACGCCCGCCCGCCGGCCCACCGGCTCCAGAACTCGATCGTCTTGCGCAGCCGCGCCTCGACGGCCTGCCGCGCCGGCAGCACCAGCGGTTCCGAGTGAGCCGAAGCGAGGACCAGAAGCGCGCGTGCGCCCTCGGCGATCTCGAAGTCGGCGCGGGCGACGTCGCCGTCCCACACCGGTGACCCCGCGCCCCACACCCGCACGGCCAGCGCCTCGGAGGCCCACGTCGCCACCGGCACGCCGTCGCGCCATTCGGGCCGCGGCCCGCTGCGGCCGTAGTCGAACCGCGGCGCGAAGCGCCACCACATGGGCACACGCCCGCCGAGCCCCTCGATCGATCGCGCGAGCTCGCGCATCGGGCCGAGCTCTCCGTCGGGAATCGTCAGCGCGTCCACCACGCGCACCGCTCCGCAGTCGGTCGTGAACGTCGTCTCGACGACATTGGTGTCGGGGAGGTACCGCCGCGTGGCGGCAAAGGGAATGGAGGGCTGCAGTGTCAGCGTGCCGCCGCCGTCCTTGTCGAGGAGGGCGGCGAAGACGCTCGGCGAGTCGATGTTGGGCAGGCAGAGCCAGTCGATCCCGCCGTCGGTCGCGACCAGCGCCGTGGTGCGGCCGTCGCCGATGAGCGCGTAGTCACGAATCGGAGCGTAGCCGTCGACCCGCATCATCTGCGTGGGTGCCCGTGCGACGCGGCCGCCATCAGGCGCGCTCGAGGACGGCCGTGCGCTTCGGCCGCAAGTTCGCGGCCAGGATCCGTTTGCGGAGCCGGATGTGCGCCGGCGTCACCTCGACCAGCTCGTCGTCGCTGATGAATTCGAGCGCCTGCTCGAGGCCGAGCTGGCGCGGCGGAATCAGCCGGATGGCTTCGTCCGCCGTCGACGCCCGCATGTTCGTCTGCTTCTTTTCCTTGGTCACGTTGACGTCCATGTCGTTCGGCCGCGCGTTCTCGCCGACGATCATCCCCTCGTAGACGGCCGTGCCCGGCTCGATGAAGATCTCGCCGCGCTCCTGCAGGTTGTAGATGGCATAGGCCGTTGCCGCCCCGGAGCGGTCGGCGACGAGCGCACCGGTCGTCCGTGCCGGAATGGCGCCGTGCCACGGCTCCCACGTCGCGAAGAGATGGTTCATGATGCCGGTTCCCTTGGTGTCGGTCATGAACTGCGACCGGAACCCGATCAACCCGCGGGCGGGAATCCGGAACTCCAGCCGGACGCGGCCGCTGCCGTTGTTCACCATTCTGGTCATCGTGCCCCGCCGCTCGCCGACCTGCGCGATGACGACGCCCTGGTGCTCCTCCGGCACGTCGATGACGAGCTCTTCGACCGGCTCGACGATCACGCGTCGCTCGCCGGAGGGCCCGCGCTCCACGACCTCCTTGGTGACGATTTCGGGACGAGACACCTGCAGCTCGTAGCCTTCGCGCCGCATCATCTCGATCAGAATCGACAGCTGCAGCTCGCCGCGGCCGACCACCTTCACCTGCTCGGGCGAGTCGGTCGGCTCGAGGCGGATCGACACGTTGCCCAGCACCTCGCGATCCAGCCGATCGCGGATCTGGCGCGACGTGACGAACGTCCCGTCGCGTCCCGCCATCGGCGAGGTGTTCACGCCGAAGATCATCGACACCGTCGGCTCGTCGATCGCGACCGGCGGAATCGCGATGCGGTGCTCGACGTCCGTGATCGTCTCGCCGATCGTGATGTCCTCGATGCCGGCGAGACAGACGATGTCGCCGGCGGCGGCCTCCACGATGTCGACGCGCTTGAGGCCGTCGAACGCGTACAGCTTCGTGACGCGCGTCTCGTGCACGGCGGCGTCCAGCTTGCACACGGCGACCGGGTCGCCGATCTTCACGCGGCCGTTGAAGATGCGCCCGATGGCGATCCGCCCGACGTAGTCGCTCGAATCGAGGTTCGCGACCAGCAGCTGCAGCGGCGCGTCGGGATCGCCCTCGGGCGGCGGAACGTGCGCGACGATGGCGTCGAAGAGCGGCCGCAGGTCCGTGCCGGGGGCGTGCGGGCCGGTGCTCGCCGTTCCCGCTTTCGCATTCGTGTAGAGCACCGGGAACCCGAGCTGTTCCTCGGTGGCATCGAGGTCGATGAACAGGTCGTAGATCTCGTTCAGCACTTCCTGCGGGCGCGCATCCGCCCGGTCGATCTTGTTCACGACCACGATCGGCGGCAGCCCCCGCTCGAGCGCCTTGCGCAGCACGAACCGCGTCTGGGGCAGCGGCCCCTCCGACGCGTCCACGAGCAGCATCACGCCGTCGACCATCGACAGCGTGCGCTCGACTTCCCCGCCGAAGTCCGCGTGACCGGGCGTGTCGACGATGTTGATCAGGATGTCGCCGTAGTGGACGGCGGTGTTCTTGGCGAGAATGGTGATGCCGCGCTCGCGCTCGAGGTCGGTGTTGTCGAGCGCCCGCTCGACGACGCGCTCGTTCGCGCGGAACGTGCCGCTCTGATACAGCAGCGCGTCGACCAGCGTGGTCTTGCCGTGGTCGACGTGAGCAATGATGGCGACGTTCCGGCGGAGCGGGTTCGCGATCGTCCCGGCCCGCCCCGACGGCTGCGTTTCCTCTGACAAGGGCATCCCTTCAGTATACCCAAGGACGCCGTACGTCCTTGGATGCCACGTCCCCGCAGAGCTCGCTGCAGGTCTCGCAGCCGACCGCAGGCGGCAGATTGTGAAGGTGAAGCGACCGGGCTGACCGGCGCCCGGCTATTTCGGCACCTGGTGCACGAGCCCGGCCATCGCGGCGTACGAGAAGAACTTGAAGTGGGGGCTCTTCTCGCTGTGGCACTGCACGCACACGCTCTCCGCAGGCACGGCGACGATCGCCCCTGGTTTGGCGGCGCCGCCGGCCGCGGCCGCGATATGCGCTTTCCCCGCGCCGTGGCAGGCTTCGCACTGGATGTTGGCGTTGACGTCGTCTGCGAGCAGGCTCGGGGCCCCGGTCACGTGGCAGCTGATGCATTTGCCGTCGGCATCCTTCTCGGATCCCGACAGCCGGTTGATCGCGTGCGCGTGCTTCGTGCGGTCCCAGGCGGCGTACTCCGCCGCGTGACATTCCTTGCACGCCGCTGCCCACGCATAGTCATCCGTCTTCGCCTGCCGGGCGGCAGCGGTTCCCGGAGCCACCATCCAGACCATCGCGGCCGCGAGAGCGAGCCGCAGCACGTGGCGCATAGATAACCTCCGCGAGAGAGGCATCAATAGCGATACCGGATCGCGTCAGGAGCGTAACTCGTTGAATGACGCGGGCTTGGCTGGTCTTCGGGGAGGGCGGGTCGCAGCTGCTGCCGGATTCCCGTCAATAGTCGTCGCGCCTGTTCCTGGCAGCTCGTCGAGCTCCGCTTGCTAGAATGGTTTCATGCCGCTCTTTGAATACGCATGCCGCCAGTGCGGAAACCGGTTCGAGTACCTCACGCGCGAAGGGCAGGCACCTTCGTGCCCCTCCTGCTCCGGTACCGATCTCGAGAAGCAGCTGTCGGTGTTCGCGGTTGCTGCGGGCGGGTCCGACAAGCCGGCCGCCTTCGCGCCTGCGCCGTGCGGGATGTGCGGCGACCCGCGCGGGCCGGGCGCCTGCTCGATGAACTGATCACACGATTCACAGGGTTCACCGTCATGGGAACCCTGTGAACCCTGCGAACCCCGTGAACCCCGGTCCTACGCCGCCGTCGCCCTGAAGCCGGCGAGCTGAGCGAGCGACGCAGACGAGAGAACGTTGGTGAGCGCCGCCTGCGCGCTCGCCCAGACGCGCTGGGCGGCGCAGGTCGCTGCGAGATGGCACCCGTCCCCGTTCCCCGATACGCATCGGTTGAGGCAGAGCGGCCCCTCCACGGCGGTGACGACGTCGAGCACGGACACGCCGTCGGCCGGACGCGCGAGCTCGAATCCGCCGGCGCGGCCGGCATGCGACCGGACAATCCGGGCGTCCACGAGTTGCTGAAGAATCTTGGCGACGAACGTCTGGGGGGCATCCGCGGCGCGGGCCAGCGCAGCGCGGCTGGCGCGAGCGCCTGAGGGCAGCGTGGCGAGATGCACGGTGACGCGCACGGCGTAGTCGGCGGCTCGGGTTACCTGCATGGTTTGTCGTCCTGAATGAAAGCAGTCACAAGCGGAGCGAACCGTGACTGACGCGCTCCTCGTTGCCCCGAAGCAAGCGCCGGACCAGCCCGGCGAAAACCGGAAATCCGCAGGCTTTCAAGGGAAGTTGGGTCGCTTTTAGACGGAATGCCGCCGGCCCGGCGCAAAACGTGACGGTTTCCCGGCAGAAATCCGATCGGCCGCCTAGGGCCGTCGCGGGATGCGCGCGTCCGCCATGGCCGCGTGGTAGACGAAGGACGCCATCACGACGGCCGCCTGCCTGAGATCGTCCTCGTTCACACGGTCCACCGTGTCCATGTTGGTGTGGTGGGTACGAACGTCGTAGTTGCGATAGCTCTGGATCGGATTGAACGCGGGCACGCCGGCACGGTCGAAGGTAACGTGATCGGTGGCGCCGATCCCCTCGATGACGTTCTTCCGCGCCCCGATGTCCGTGAACGGCGCCAGCCAGGTGTCGAACAGCGGTTTGACGGCCGCGTTGTTCTCGCAGTAGAAGCCGTAGATCGGACCGTAGCCGTTGTCGATGTTGAAGTAGACATCGAACTGCTGGCGCGCGGCGCGGTTCGCGTCGCCGGCAAGGTGCTGCGCGACCCAGGCGCGCGACCCCAGCAGCCCCTGCTCCTCTCCACCCCAGAGCGCGACCCGGATCGTGCGTCGTGGCCTGACGCCGGCCGCCTTCAGGATGCGCATCGCTTCGATCACGGTCGTGGCCCCGTCGGCGTTGTCCGTGGCGCCGACGCCCGTGTGCCAGGAATCGAGGTGCGCGCCGAACATCACCACCTCGTCCCGGAGCGCCGGATCGACGCCCGGGATCTCGGCAATCACGTTGGCCGCGTCCTGCTGGTCGTAGTACCTGGTCTGGACGCCGATCCGGAGCTTCACGGGCACGTGGCGCTCGAGCATGCGCACGATCATGTTGTAGTGCTCGGCGCTCAGCACGACGGACGGCACCGCGCCGGGCCCGCCGTCGCGGCCGGTGACGAACACCGTGCCGTGCTCGCCGATGCTCGGCCGAAGCTGCACGGCGGCGCCCGCCTCGCGGACTGCCTGCGCGATCTTCTGCGCCGCGGCCGGCGGCCGGGACCCGGCCGACGCGTTCGGCTCCGAGGGCGCGGCGTCCGGGTCGGTCGGCTGCGGCCGATCGCGCCGGACGAAGCGCGTCATGAGCGGCTGCGTCATGACGATGGCGCCCTGCAACTGGTCGCGCATCGCGCTGACCGCCTCGGGAGTCTTGTCGCCGACGAAGACGGGCGCCGCGACGATGTCGCCGCTCGTCGAGGGAGACCAGGCCTCGGCGTACCCGATGAGCGGCATGTATCGGGGCTCGACCATCTCCACGGTCAGCTTCTCGAGCGTCCAGCCGCGGCCGAAGTGCCAGGGCTCCTCGTGGACGTTCGCGAGGCCGTAGGACGCCAGCCGATCCCGCACGAAGGCGACGGCACGCCGGAACGCCGGCGAGTTCGTCAGCCGAGGTCCGATGTCGACGGTGAGCATCTCGAACACCGGCGCCGCCTGCGAGTGCTGCAGCCCTTCGGCGCGGATCGTCGCGAGCATCGGATCGGCCGCCGGCTGGGCCGCGACCGCGGCGCCGACACCGAGAACCAGAGCCAACGCGAGCGCCTTCTTCATCATGCCCTCAGCCCTGAGCCCTTCCTTCGGCGGGCGCCGGCTTGAGCAGGCCGGCCTTGACCCGCCCGATCCATTCCTTCCATCGCCTGCTCGCGACGGCCTGTTCGAGCGCGTCGAACTTGACGTACGCCACGGGCACGAGCAGCAGCGTGAGGAACAGGCACAGCGACTGGCCGCCGATGATCGTGATCGCGATCGCCGCGCGCCCCTGCCCGCCGATGCCGATGCCGAGCGAGGTCGGAATCAGTCCGGCGATGATCGCGGAGGTGGTCATCAGGATCGGGCGCAGCCGCGTGCGGCACGCCTCGACGATCGCCTCGCGCAGCGGCACCCCGCGCGCGCGCAGCACGTTCGCGTAGTCGACCTGCAGGATGGAGTTCTTCTTGACGATGCCGATGAGCAGGAGCACGCCGAGCGCGCTCCAGAGGCTGAGGAGCCGCCCGGTGATCCAGAGCGTCAGGAGCGCGAACGGGATCGTCACCGGCAGCACGAGCATGATGACGATCGGCTGGACGAAGCTCTCGAACTGCGCCGCGAGGACCATGTACACGAAGATCAGGGCGAGGCTGATCGCCATGATCAGGTTCTGCGTCGTCTCGTCGAGGATCTTCGTCTGCCCGGCCAGCCTGAACGACATGTCGGGCGGCATATGCAGATCCGCGAGCATCCGGCGCACTTCGGCCGAGGCCTCGTCGAGCGCGTGGCCCGGGGCGATGTCCGAGTACAGGCCGACGGAGAACTGCCGGTTGTACCGCTGCAGCGTGCTCGGGCCGAGGCCCCGCTCCAGCCGGGCGATGTTGTCGATGCGGACCGGCCCGTGCGCCGACGGGACGGTCAGCTTCCCGATCGCCTCGATGTCGCGCCGCTGGCCCTCCAGCACGCGGATCTTGACCGGATACTGCTCGGAGCCCTCGCGATAGCTGGAGATCTCGTCGTCGCCGGCGACGGCGAGCCGGAGCGTGTTGCCGATGGTCGACATGCGGACGCCCAGATCCGCCGCCCGCCGGCGGTCCACGGCGACGTGAATCTCCGGGTTCGACACGTTCAACGACAGCTTCGGATCGACGAGGCTCGGCATCTTCTGCGCCCGGGCGAGGGCCTGCATGGCGTAGTCGGCCAGCTGGTTCATGTCCGGCCCGAGGAGGTTCGCGGAGATCGGGAACCCGCCCGCCTCGCCGCCGCCGAGCGGGTTGCGGATCGTGATGCTCGGCTTGTACGAAGGGTGCTTCGCGAGGCGGCGCCGCAGCTCGGTGATGATGGAGTCCTGGCTGACCTTCCGGTCCTCGTACGGCGTCGCGAAGCCGAGCAGGTGGATGTGCGTCGGCCGCTCGGTGATCGTCGGCTGCAGGTCGCGGACGCCCTCGATGCCGCTCAGCTCCGCCACGAGGTTGTTCGCGATTTCGGTGCTGCCTTCGAGCGACGTGCCCTCGGGCGTGTCGACGTGGATCGTCCACTCGCCCATGTCCTCGGTCGGCACGAACGTGCGGCCGACCATGCGGTTCAGCGGGAACATCGTCAGGAACACGCCGACCGACACGGCGATGATCACGCCCGGGTGATCGAGCGCCCAGTTCACGCGCGCGGTGTACCAATTGTCGAGCCAGTGGAAGAACCCGTGCTCCTTCGTCTTGTGGTCGGCGGCCGCGTCCGACACCTTGAGGAAGCGCGAGCTGAGCATCGGCGTCAGCGTGAAGCTGACGAGCATCGACACGAGGATCGAGAACGCCATGGTCCAGCCGAACGGGTTGATGTACCGGCGGGCGTAGCCGGTCATGAACGCGATCGGCAGGAAGATGACCACCAGCGACAGCGTCGTCGCCATGACGGCGAGCGTCACTTCGCGCGTGCCCTGGATGGCCGCCTCGAACGGCGTGCAGTTCTTCTCCTCGATGTACCGGAAGATGTTCTCCAGCACGACGATGGCGTCGTCGATGACGATGCCGACGGCGAGCGTGATGCCGAGCAGCGTCATGTTGTTGAGCGTGAAGCCCATGGCGCGCATCAGCGTGAAGCTGGAGATGATGGAAGCCGGGATGGCCAGCGCCGAGATGATGACGGCCCGGATGTTCCGGATGAAGATCAGCACGACGATCGCGGCGAAGAGGCTGCCGAAGATCAGGTGTTCCTCGAGCGAGGCGACCGAGGCGTAGATGAACTTCGAGTCGTCGCGCGTGATCGTCAGCTTCACCGCCCTCGGGAGCGAGCGGCGCACGCTGTCCAGCTTCCGCTTGACGCCTTCGATCACCGCGATCGTGTTCTCCCCCGTCGCCCGCTTGACGTCGAGGCTGACCGCCGGCTCGCCGTTCAGCCAGACCGCCTGGGTCGGCCGCTCGCTGGCGTCCTCGGCGTAGCCGATGTCGGCGACGCGGATCGGCGTGCCGTTCTTGGTCGCGATGACGATGTTGTTGAACTGATCGGTCGCGTCGATGCGGCCCAGCGTCCGGAGCAGCAGCTCGGACTTGCCCTGCTCGACCGTGCCGCCGGGGATCTCCACGTTCTCGTTCACTACGGCGTCGCGCACGTCGGTCATCGACAGGCCGTAGGCGTTCAGTTTGTCGATGTCGACGACCACGTGGATCTCGCGCGCGCGTCCGCCGCCGAGATCCACTTCTCCGACGCCGTTGGCCGTCTCGATGGCGCGCTTGACCTGCTTGTCCGCGACCTCGGTGAGCGTCCGCAGGCTCATGTCCCGCGACGACAGGACGACCGACATGATCGGATCGGAGTCGGGATCGACCTTGGTGATGATCGGCGGCAGCATCTGCGGCGGGACGTTCTTCATCGCCGCGGACACCTTCTCGCGCACGTCGTTCGCGGCGTCGTTGATGTCGCGCTCGAGGACGAACTTGAGGGTGATCTGCGCCCGGCCCTCCGAGATCCGCATCGACGACATCTCGTCGATGCCCGAGATGCTGCTGAGCGTCTCCTCCATCGGCTCGACGACCGACGTGGCCATCTCGTCAGGGCTCGCGCCGGGGAGCGCGAGCGACACGTTGACGGTCGCCGGGTCGGCGCGCGGGAAGAGGTCGACGCCGAGGCCCATGAACGAGAAGATGCCGAGCACCACGAGCAGCATCACGAGCATCGTGGCGAACACCGGCCGGCGGACGCAGAGTTCGGAGAGCATGAAACCTCTCGGGACTGCCGGAAGGCCGTCCCCTGCCGGGACGGTCCGTCCCTACTCGCTGTTCTTCGCGATCGACACCTTGGCGCCGTCCGTCAGCTTCTCGACGTCGGTCACCGCCACCGGCTCGCCGGCCTTCACGCCGCTCAGGATCTCGATCCGGTCGCCGAGCCGCTCGCCGGTCTTCAGCTCGCGCGCGACGAGGCGATCGCCCTGAACGACGAAGACGCGATTGACGCCGTAGCGGTACTGCATGGCGCCGTACGACAGCGTGAGCACCTGATCGACCTTCGCCGTCTCGATGTGGACGCGCGCGAACGTTCCCGGCTTGAGCAGCGCGTCGGGATTGGGCACCTTCGCCTCGAACGGGAATGCCCGCGTCGTCGTGTCGACCGACGGGCTGATCCGCGAAATGCGCCCGGTGAGCGTCCGGTCGGGATAGGCGTCCACGTGCAGCTGCACGTCCTGGCCGACCTTGATCCACGGCGCCATCTTTTCGGGAATCTCCGCGGTCACCTTCAGCGGATCCACGCGCACGACCGCCATGACCGGCATCTGCGCCTTGACGAGCTCGCCGAGGTTGACGAGGCGCTTCTCGACATAACCGTCGAACGGCGCGCGGATGTAGGTGTCGCGCAGCTGGCGATTCGCGAGCTTCGACGCCGCCTCGGACGCCAGGATGTCGGCGCGCAGGTTCTTCGCGTTCTGAAGAGACGACTCGTAGTCGGCCTTCTTCGCCTGCAGCGTGGCCTGCGCATCGTCGAGCGTCTGTCTGGGGACGAGCTGCCGCGTGTGCAGTTCGCTGGCGCGGTCGAACGCCTGCTGCGCCTGCACGAGCTCCGCCTTCGCCTTCTGGACGTCGGGCGTCTGCTCGCTCGGCGGCAGGTGTTCAGGATCCGCGGCGCCGTACTTCGCCAGCGCGCGCTCGAGCGCCGCGTGCTGCTGATCCTCGTTGTACTGCTGCTTCTCGCGATCGAGCTCGACGAGCACCTGGCCTGCCTTCACGCGATCGCCGAGGTCGGCGAGGATGCGGCTGACCGTCCCCTCGGCTTCCGACGAGATCGTCACCTCGTCTTCGGCAGCCAGCGTTCCGACCACTTCGACGGCGCGGCGGACCGTTTCCTGCCGCACCTGCTCGACAGCCACCGGCCTGGCTTCTTCCCGCCCGCGCGCCTGAGCGGTCTCGCTTCTCGAGCATGCCGCGGATCCGAGCGCCGCGCATCCGAGCACCGCCGCAGTCCATCGCCGAACAGCGAACAGATTCCCTGGCATCTGGAACGAGCCTCGTCGACGAACCGCCCCGGCAGAACCGCCCGCCGCGACGAACCAACCGCGCGAATCATGGATTGTAGTGCGAAACCTTCGGATGGCGGCGGTGGAGAATACGACGCGGGCACCGGGACCGTTTCGTTGTAACCGATTGTCTCAAACCGCTGTCTCAAACCGCAGGAGTCCGGTCCTCATTCGGTCTCCCGCCGACGCACGCGCGGGCCGGACCTACAGGCGGACGCGCCGCAGCCGCAGAGCGTTCGCGATGACCGACAGCGAGCTCATCGTCATCGCCGCGCTCGCCCAGATCGGGCTGATGAGCACGCCGACGACCGGATACAGCACCCCCGCCGCGACCGGCACGCCGACGGTGTTGTAGACGAAAGCGAGAAACAGATTCTGGCGGATGTTCCGCAGGGTCGCGCGGCTGAGCCGGCGGGCGCGGACGATGCCCCGCAGATCGCCTTTGACGAGCGTGATCCCGGCGCTCTCCATTGCCACGTCGGTGCCGGTCCCGACGGCAATTCCGACCGACGCCTGCGCCAGCGCCGGCGCGTCGTTCACGCCGTCGCCCGCCATCGCCACGAGCCGGCCGCCCCGCTGCAGGTCCTCGACAATCGCCCGCTTGTCGCCCGGCAGCACTTCGGCGCGCACGTCGTCGATGCCGAGCTGACGGGCGATGGCAGCAGCGGTCGCGCGGTTGTCGCCCGTCAACATGACGACGCGCACGCCGTCGGCCCGCAGACTTCTGACCGCCTCGGGCGTGGACGGCCGGATGCGATCGGCAACAGCGATCAGGCCCGCAACGCGGCCATCGATCGCGACGAGGAGCACGGTCTGTCCCTCCCGGCGCAGTTCGTCCGCACGCGATCCGAAGGCGCCGGCCTCGATGCCGTGCGCGCGCATCATCTCCACCGTGCCGAGCACCAGCGCGTGCCCGTCGACGCGGCCGCTCACGCCCTTTCCGGGGACGGCGGTAAAGTCGATGACGGCGGGAATCGCGAGCGCACGCGCCTCCGCCGCCTTCACGATCGCCGCGGCGAGCGGATGCTCGCTCCCGCGCTCGACGGCGGCCGCCAGACGCAGCAGTTCCGCATCCGCGATTGCCGCACCGGTCTCGACAGCGGTCACATCCGGGCGGCCCTCGGTGAGCGTGCCGGTCTTGTCGACCACCAGCGTGTCCACGCGTCCGAGCAGCTCCAGCGCGTCAGCGTTCTTGATCAGCACCCCCGCGCGGGCACCCTCACCGGTTCCCACCATAATCGCCATCGGCGTCGCCAGGCCGAGCGCGCACGGACAGGCGATGATGAGCACGGCCACCGCGTTCACGAGCGCGATGGCGAAGCGCGGCTCCGGCCCCCACAGACTCCAGGCGACGAAGGCGACGGCGGCCGCGAGCACGACGGCCGGCACGAACACGGCGGCGACGCGGTCCGCCAGGCGCTGAATCGGCGCGCGCGTCCGCTGTGCCTCCGCCACCATCCGCACGATCTGCGCCAGCATCGTCTCGCCGCCGACCCGATCGGCACGCATCGTGAACGTGCCGCTCGAGACGAGCGAGGCGCCGATGACGCGATCGCCGGCGCGCTTGTCGACGGGCATCGACTCACCGGTGACCATCGACTCGTCCACGGCGGCGCCGCCGTCCAGCACGACGCCGTCCACCGGCACCTTCTCACCGGGCCGGACGCGCAGGACGTCGCCCACCTGCACGACCGGCAGCGGCACGTCTTCTTCGCGGCCGTCTCTGACGATGCGGGCGGTCTTCGGGGCGAGGCCGAGCAGCTGCCGGATCGCGCCGCCCGTCCGGTAGCGCGCGCGCAACTCCAGCACCTGGCCGAGCAGCACGAGCACCGTGATGACGACCGTCGTGTCGAAGTAGGTGTCCACCGCGCCGTGCATCCGGAAGCCGGCCGGGAAGATGCCCGGCGCCATCGTGGCCACGGCGCTGTAGACGTAGGCCGAGCCGACGCCGATGCCGATGAGCGTGAACATGTTCGGGCTGGCGTTTGCGAACGACGCCCACATCCGGGCAAAGAACGGCCAGCCGCACCAGAACACGACCGGCGTCGCCAGGACGAGCTCGATCCAGTTCACGGTCGTCGTGCCGATGCGGTGGCCGAGGGCGCCGCCGGTGAGCATGTCGCCCATCGCCAGGACGAAGACCGGCAGGGCGAGCGCCAGGCCGGTCCAGAAACGGCGCGTCATGTCCACGAGCTCGGGATTCGGCGCCTCTTCGAGCGTGATGACTCGTGGCTCGAGAGCCATCCCGCACTTGGGGCACGCGCCCGGCCGGTCGCTTACGACCTCCGGGTGCATGGGGCACGTGTACTCGACGGTCGCCACGGGGGCCGGTGTGATTGCGGGCTCGAGCGCCATGCCGCACTTGGGACAGGCTCCAGCCGTCACGCTCTCGACCTCGGGATCCATCGGGCAGATCCAGAGGCTCCGGGCCGGGGGCTCGGGGCTCGCATGCCCGGTACCCGGGTGCTGGGTGGTCGAGTGCCGGGGTGCTGCGTGCTCCGCGCCAGGCTTCGGCATCGGTTTCATCGTGCCGGGCGTGACCGGCGCGGCCATGGGCGTTGTCTGCATGCCCTTCGGCCTCGCGCCGGAAAGATATCCCTCGGGATCGGCCTGGAACTTCGTGGCGCAGCCCTGGCAGCAGAAGTGGTACGTCGTGCCGTTGTAATCGACCGTCGGCTTCCCTTTCGCGGGGTCGACGGTCATTCCACACACGGGGTCGATCGCGCTCGGGGCCCGGGGCTCGGGGCTCGGATGCCCGGTGCCCGGGTGCTCAATGCCTGGGTGGTGGGTGGTCGAATGCCGGGGTGCCGCGTGCTCCGCGCCGGGCTTCGGCATCGATTTCATCGTGCCGAGCGTGACCGGCACGGCCATGGGCGTTGCCTGCATGTCCTTGGGCCTCGCGCCGGAGAGATATCCCTCGGGATCGGCCTGGAACTTCGTGGCGCAGCCCTGGCAGCAGAAGTGATACGTCGTGCCGTTGTAGTCGACCGTCGGCTTCCCTTTCGCGGGGTCGACGGTCATTCCGCAGACCGGATCGATGGCCAGGTCAGTCATGGTTCAGCGCCTCGATGATCGGACAGGCCGCGGCTCCGCCGTGATGACACGACTCGACCAGAACGGCGAGCGCCACGCGCATGGCCTCGAGCTGCTGGATCTTGCGGTCGATGTCGACGATCTTCCGCTCGGCGATGGCTCGGACCCGGTGTCGCTCGGCCCGCCTGACGCCGCGCAGACGAATCAGCTCCTCGACTTCGTCGAGCGAGAAGCCGAGCTCCTGCGCACGCTTGATGAAACGGACCACCTGAACGGACTCGGCCGGGAATTCACGGTATCCGGAGCCGCGGCGGGGAGTTCGAGGCAGCAGGCCGCGCCGCTCGTAGTACCGCAGGGTCTGCACGTTGACGCCCGACTCGCGGGCCGCTTCGCTGATCCACATGCGATCAGCATAAACCTTATAGTCAAGTACGGGGTCAAGCCGGCGCAGCATCTTGCCACGGTTCCAAAATGGCGCCATAATGGAGCCATGACGCTCAGCCTATCGATCAAAGAGGTCCCCGCCGATGTGGCGGACGCGTTGCGCGAGCGCGCCCGCGCCAATCACCGGTCGATGCAGGGCGAACTGCTGCACATCCTCGAAGAGGCCGTGCGGCCCAGGGCGTTCCGGGCCCGGGCGCTGATGGAGCACCTGGCAAAGCAGAAGCTGTCGACGCCGTCCGAGTCGGCGCGGATGATTCGCGAGACGCGGGACAGCCGGTGAGATTCGTCGTGGTCGACGCGTCGGCGCTCGCGGCGCTCGCGTTCGGCGAGCCGGAAGCCGACACGGTGCGTGATCGCCTCGAGGGAACCGTCCTGTTCGCGCCGACGCTGCTGAAGTTCGAGCTGGCGAACACCGCGTGGAAGAAGATCCGGAAGAGCCCCGGCGACGCCGATGCGATTCTCGGGCGCCTCGAGACGACGCTGAACGGCGACTGGGGCATCACCTGGCGTGACGTCGATCACGTCGACGCGGCAGTCATCGCTCGCGGGCTGGACATCTCCGCGTACGACGCCAGCTACGTGTGGCTCGCCGGCTCGCTCGGGGCGGACCTCGTCACGCTGGATCAGAAGCTCATCGACGTCACGAAACAATTCGCGGCGCAGACTGTCTGAACTCCCGCCCTACCTGCCCCTGGTCAGCTGCTCCGCCGTCGTGAAGATCGGCTCGATGTCCACCGGCACGTCCGTCAGCTTGTCGAGCGCACGCTGGACCTCGGGCCGCACCACGCCGGTCGCCTCGAGCGCCTTCGCCTTCGCGTAGTCGCCCTCGGCCTGGATGGTCATGATGTCGTGGGTCAGGCCGGCCACGGCCGTCTCGATCTTCGCGAAGTCGACGGCGAACCGGCCGTCGGGCTGCGCGACGAAGCCGCCGTGATCGAGCAGGTAATTGAGCTGGATCGCGATGCCGCGCCCGTGCGCCTCGCTGATGCCGAACCGGATGGCCCGGAACGCCGACGCCAGGTACGTCGTGTACAGCGGGCGCTCGAGCGATTTCGGCTCGGCGCCCTTGTCGATCAGGTACTGCAGCGCGAACAGGGCGGAGATGTCCGCCTTCGCTTCCTCGAGCGCGCTGTACGTCTCCTTCAGCGCCTGCCGCACTGTCGTCGTCCGGCCGTTGACGGTGATGTTGTGCGGGCCGAGACCGTGCATCAGCTCGTGCACGACGGTATGCGTGAAGAACGGGTCGAACGACACCGCGCCCTGATCCTCCGGACGCAGAACGACCTTCGAGATCGGCACCAGCGTCTTCGCGAACTTCGCCTCCTGCACGTTCCTGAGCATGACGCGTTTGGAGCCCTTCTCGCGGATGACGCGGTCGTCGTTCGGCAGGTTGAACGCCGTCGTCTGCACGGCGCGGTTGCCGTCGCCGGACGCGAAGATCTCGTTGACGACGACGATCGGCGCCATCCCGCCGAGCTTCGGATTGCGGTACTTCGGGTCGATCGGCAGATGGTTCTCGATGTCCTGCAGCTCGCCGCCGAACTTCTGCAGCTTCGCGCTCTCGGCTTCGTCGGTGACGGTGACGTACGACTCGAACCCTGCCTTGTAGTTGAACAGGCCGTCCTCGTAGACCTCGTACGGCCCGATGGTCGGCTCGACGGCGCCCGTGAGCTCCATCCAGGCGACGTCGCTCGCGTAGTAGTCGTTCGTCAGGAACGCGTCGGCGCGCTCGCTCAGGAACGCCTTGAGCGTCGGCTCGGTCGCCGCGGCCGCTGCCTCGCGCAGCAGCGCGGCCGCCCGTTCGAGCTCGCCCTGGTATTCGAGGTTGTAGGGCACGAGCGTGAAGCCCCGGCCGTCTGCGCTCCGGCGGACGACGGTGAAGAAGCCCGTCGCCTTCTCGCGCTCGGCCGGCGGCAGCGACTCAAACCACGCCTCGAGCTGCGCCTTCGACGCCTCCACGGGATAGAAGTTCGCGCCGGCCGGCCTGGCGGGCGCGCCGGGAATGAACGGCTGGTTGTGATCGAGCCTCGACCAGGGTCCCTTGTTGATACGGAAATAGTGCAGGCGCGCGCGGCCCTCCGGCGTCTCGTCGCGTGCGAGATCCAGCAGCAGCGAGTCGTTGCCGGCCCATGCCTGGCGGAGGAACAGCGCGTCGATGATTTTCGACGCCTCGACGAGCCTGGTCAGGACGATCCGGTCGGCGGCCGACAGATGCGACAGGTCGGCGCCGATGGCAGTCGGCGCGAATCGCGCCGCCATTCGCTGCAGCGTGGCAGTATCGGGCATCGGCTTTTCTTGGGCGCGAATCGGCGTGGAGAGCGCGATCGCGAGGATGGAAAGACCTGCGGCGAAGGTGGATCTGATGATCATGACGGGTGATGCTCTCAATGAACCCCTCTGCTCATCTGCAGGGCCGAGGGATCCGCGCCCAGGCGCCGGATGGCTCGCTCCCACATCTGCTCCGGCGGTGTGTCGAAGATCAAGTCACGGTCGACGTCGCTGATCAGCCACGCCGACGCCTCCAGTTCGGCCTCGAGCTGGCCGGCGCCCCACCCGGAGTACCCGACGACGAGCCGCGCGTTCGGCGGCTCGGGTGTTTCCAGCAGTCGCCGGAGGAGGTCCGGCGAGGTCGACAGCGACAGGTTGTCGGCGATTCGCACGCCGAGGAGGTCCCCGGCCTCGTGAGGTTCCTCGCCCACGAGGATCCAGGTTCGCTCGGGCTCGACCGGCCCGCCAATCCACACGCGCAGCTCGCGGTCGGTGCTGACCGGCGGATCCATGTGGACGACGACGCGGCCGGTGGTCACGAGCGGCCGATTCACGACCAGACCGAACGCGCCTTCTTCGTTGTGCTTGCAGAGCAGCACGACCGTGCGGTTGAAGTTGGGATCGATGAGTTGCGGCATCGACAGGAGGAGCGACGGGGCGAGGGAAGGCATCTTGATGGCGCTACCGCTGATGGCTGTCAGCTATCGGCTCTCGGCTCACGGTATAAGCATGAAGCCGGCGCGCGACCCTGCGCAAGTCTTCGATGAATCGGGCCGTCTCCCGATGGCGCGTCTCCTCGTCCGGCGCGCGCAGCAGCGCGGACGGGTGGACCGTGGCGGGCACGAGGTCGGCCGCCGAACGCTGCGGCGCGCGCATCTTCGTCACGTCGACCGCGCATCCGCAGCCGCGGCGTTCGTACGCGCCACCTCGATGTTGCGCCGCATCCCGCCGACCTTCGCGCGCCGCATGGCCGTGCCGCGCAATCCCTCGGCGAGCGCCTCGTCCGAACGACCCGCGAGATCGTCGATGGTCACTCCGTCCCACGCCGGACGCGGCTGCCAGGCGGGATCGTCCGAGCGCGCCGCATGCTGGTTCCAGGGGCAGACCTCCTGGCAGATGTCACAGCCGTAGACGTGCGATCCGACGGCTGCGCGCCATTCGTCGGGAATCGGACCGCGCTGCTCGATCGTGAGATACGAGATGCAGCGGCGTGCGTCGAGCTCGCCGGGCGCCACGATCGCCCGCGTCGGGCACGCGTCGATGCAGAGCGTGCACGTGCCGCACTGGTCGAAGGCCGGCTCGTCGGGCGCGAGCGGCAGGCTGGTGATGATCTCGCCGAGAAAGAGCCAGGACCCGAGCGTCGGGTGGATGACGCACGTGTTCCTGCCGATCCAGCCGATGCCGGCGTGCTGCGCGTACACGCGCTCCTGCACCGGACCGGTGTCGACGTACGCCCGCGCGTCGAACGGCTGCTCGACGCGCGTCCGCAGCCAGTCGAGCAGCGCATCGAGGCGCGCGCCGATCACGTCGTGGTAGTCGTCTCCCCACGCGTACCGCGAGATCCGCGCGCGCGCCGGATCGGCGCACTCGATCGAGTACGGGCGCGCGACGTTGTACACGGTGCCCGTCACGATGACCGACCGCGCCGACGGCAGGACGGCGCGCACGTCGGCCCGGCGATCCGCCGATCGAGTCAAATACGCCATCTCGCCGGCGTACCCGCGCGCGAGCCACTGCGCGAACGCACCGAGCTCCGGCAGATCGCCGGCCGGCGCGATGCCGCACGCGTCGAAGCCGAGCTCGCGCGCCCTTGCCTTCACGTCTGCCGCACTGACGCTCACGACCCCAGTTACCCCGCTCCGATCGGGTGACGCCTCGCGCTCCGGCACCGCTAGTGACGCGCGACGAGCTGGCGCAGCACGTACGGCAGGATGCCGCCGTGGCGGAACGCCTCGAGCTCCTCCGGCGTGTCGATGCGCGCGACCGCCTGGAACACAATCGGCGCGGTCTCGCCCTGCGCGCGCACCGTCACCCGCGCACGCGGCGTCAGTCCGGCCGCAATTCCCACGAGGTCGTAGCGCTCGCGTCCGGTCAGTCCGAGCGACGCTGCCGTCGCTCCGCCCTCGAACTGCAGCGGCAGGACCCCCATGTTCACCAGATTGCTCCGGTGGATGCGCTCGAAACTCTCCGCGACGACCGCGCGCACGCCGAGCAGCAGCGTCCCTTTCGCCGCCCAGTCGCGCGACGAGCCGGAGCCGTACTCCTTGCCGGCGACGACCAGCAGCGGGACGCCGGCGTCCCTGTACTTCATCGCGGCGTCGTAGATGGTCATCACCTCGCCGCCCGGCTGGTACGTGGTCCAGCCGCCCTCGGTGCCGGGCGCCATCTGGTTGCGCAGCCGCACGTTCGCAAACGTGCCGCGCACCATCACCTCGTGGTTGCCGCGGCGCGCCCCGTACGAGTTGAAGTCGCGCGGCTCGACGCCCTGCCCGATCAGGTACTTCCCGGCCGGGCTGTCCTTCTTGATGGACCCGGCCGGCGAGATGTGGTCGGTGGTAATGCTGTCGCCGAGCAGCGCGAGGACGCGCGCCCCGGTGATGTCGGCCAGCGGCCGCGGCTCGAGGCTCACTCCTTCGAAGAACGGCGGGTTCCGGATGTACGTCGAGCTGGCATCCCAGTCGAACCGGTCGCCGGTCGGAACCGGCAGCGACTGCCAGCGCTCGTCCCCGCGGAAGACGTCGGCGTACTGCTCGCGGAACATGTCGGCGCTGACGGCGTGCAGCAACGTGTCCTGAATCTCGCGCCCGGTCGGCCAGATGTCGCGCAGGTAGACCGGCTGGCCGCCGCGCGAGACGCCGAGCGGCTCCCCGGTCAGGTCCAGCGTCATCCGGCCGGCAATGGCGTAGGCCACGACGAGCGGCGGCGACGCCAGGTAGTTGGCGCGCACCTGCTGCTGGATACGCCCCTCGAAGTTGCGGTTCCCGCTCAGCACGGACGCGACGACGAGATCCCGCGATTCGATCTCGGCCGAGACGTCATCCGGCAGCGGGCCGCTGTTGCCGATGCACGTGGTGCAGCCGTAGCCGACCAGGCTGAAGCCGAGTTCGTCGAGATACGGCTGGAGCCCCGACTTGCGCAAATACTCCGTGACCACTTTGGAGCCGGGGGCGAGACTGGTCTTCACCCACGGCTGCCGGCGCAGCCCGAGCTCGACCGCCTTCTTCGCCAGCAGGCCGGCCCCGATCATCACGCTGGGATTCGACGTGTTGGTGCAGCTCGTAATCGCCGCGATCACGACGGCGCCATGATCGATCTGCGCCACGGCCGGCTCGGCGACTGCGGCCGCGGCGCCGCCCCGGCTCGCCGACGCGCGCGCTGACCCGCCGGCTTCCGCGCCCTTCTTCGACGAGGCCGCCTGCAGCCCCGCGAGCGCCTGCTGAAAGCCGCGGCTGGCGTCCTTCAGGGCGACGCGGTCCTGCGGCCGGCGCGGCCCCGCGAGGCTCGGCTCCACGGCCGAGAGATCGAGCTCGATCGTCTCCGAGTAGGCGGGCTCCGGCGAGGCGGCGGAACGGAACAGCCCCTGCGCCTTCGCGTACGCCTCGACGAGCTGAATCCGCGCGGCGTCGCGGCTCGTCAGCCGCAGGTAGTCGAGCGTCATCGCGTCGATCGGGAAGATCGCGATCGTCGCGCCGTACTCGGGGCACATGTTGCCGAGCGTCGCCCGGTCGGCAATCGTCAGGTGCTCGAGGCCGGGGCCGTAGAACTCCACGAACTTGCCGACGACGCCGACCTTGCGGAGGCGCTCGGTGATGGTCAGCACGAGATCGGTGGCCGTCACGCCCTCGAGGAGCCGGCCCGTCAGGCGGAAGCCGAGCACCTGCGGAATGAGCATGGAGATCGGCTGGCCCAGCATCGCCGCCTCGGCCTCGATGCCGCCGACGCCCCATCCCACCACGCCGAGGCCGTTCACCATCGTCGTGTGCGAGTCGGTGCCGACGAGCGTGTCCGGGTACGCCAGCACGCCGTCCGGCGTGTCGTCGGAAACGACCACGCGCGCCAGGTACTCGAGGTTCACCTGGTGGACGATGCCGGTGTCCGGCGGCACGACGCGGAAGTTGCGGAACGCGTTCTGACCCCAGCGCAGGAAGGCGTAGCGCTCTCTGTTGCGCGAGAACTCGAGCTCGGCGTTGAGCTGGAAGGCATCGGCGCGGTTGAAGTAGTCGACCTGGACCGAATGGTCGATGACGAGTTCCACCGGCTGGAGCGGGTTGACCCTGTTCGGATCGCCGCCGAGCCGCACGATGCCGTCACGCATCGCGGCGAGGTCGACGACCGCGGGAACGCCGGTGAAATCCTGCAGCAGCACGCGCGCCGGCGCGAAGGCGATCTCCTTCTGCGCGCCGCTCCGGAGGTCCCAGCGCGCGAGCACCTCGATGTCCGCCGCCGTGACGAACCGGCCGTCCTCGTGGCGCAGCAGGTTCTCCAGCAGGATCTTCAAGGAGTACGGCAGGCGCGCAATCCCGCCGAAACCCCGGGCCTCGAGTTTCGCGAGGCTGAACAAGTGGACGTCGCGGCCGCCGACGGAGATGGCCGATCGCGTACCGAAGGTGTCGGAAGAAGTCGTCATCGAATGAGTTCCTCGAAGGACCGGAAATACCGACCGTCGACCATCGTACTCGCCGGGACGACACGGGGGCAACCAAGCCTGCTCGTGGCTCATATTCCGTGCATAGTTGGCACTATTATTGTGCCATTGAGCGGGCTGTTGGCCAAAACATGAACTAGTGAACGACAGCTTGTGCACGCTTTGCACAATTCGTGTATCATCATGCCCCATGACGCTGGCCACCGTCCGCCTGACGACCCGCCGCATCCGCACGTTTTCCGCACTGCCGCTGCTCCTGCTGGGCGCCGTCAGCCTGGCGGCCGTGGCCGTGCACCCGGCGCCGCTCCCGGCTGGCGGCGGTCCGATCGACCGGGGCGATGTCGCCTGGATGCTCACCGCCACGGCGCTCGTCCTGTTGATGACCCCGGGCCTCTCGTTCTTCTACGGTGGCATGGTCCGGTCGAAGAACGTTGTCTCGACGATGCTGCAGAGCTTCGTGGCGATGGCGGTGATCAGCATCCTCTGGGTGGTGGTCGGATTCAGCCTCGCCTTCGGCGACAGCGTGCACGGGCTCATCGGCAACCCGGCGACCTACTTCATGTTCACGCACGTCGGCGTCACGACCAGCCGTCTGGCGCCGACCATCCCGCTCATCCTGTTCGCGCTGTTCCAGCTGAAGTTCGCGATCATCACGCCTGCGCTCATCACCGGGTCGTTTGCCGAGCGCGTGCGGTTCACGAGCTACCTGCTGTTCATGTGCCTGTTCAGCGTGTTCATCTACTGCCCCTTGGCGCACTGGACGTGGCATCCCGACGGCTTCCTGCACCGGCTCGGCGTGCTGGACTTCGCCGGAGGAACGGTCGTGCACATGTCAGCGGGACTGGCGGCGCTCGCCGGCGCGCTGACGCTCGGCCGGCGCAGGATCCACGTGGCCAGCGAGACGCACACGCCGGCGAACATACCTTTCGTGATCCTCGGCACCGGGATGCTCTGGTTCGGCTGGTTCGGCTTCAACGCCGGATCGGCGCTGGCGGCGTCGGGCACGGCCGCGATGGCCTTCGCCACGACGAACACGGCGTCAGCCGCCGCCGCGCTGGCGTGGATGTTCTTCGACGGCTGGCGCGGGCGGAAGCCGTCGGCTATGGGTGCCTGCGTCGGCGCCGTCGTCGGCCTGGTCGCCATCACCCCGGCGGCCGGCTACGTGACGGTCGGCGACAGCATCTTCATCGGCACCGTGGCGAGCATCGTCTCGAATTTGATGGTGCACTGGAAGTCGAAGTCGACGCTCGACGACACGCTCGACGTCTTCCCGTGCCACGGCGTCGGCGGCATGGTCGGGATGCTCCTGACCGGCGTGTTCGCGAAGGACGTCGGGCTGCTCTCCGGGCACGCGTACACGTTCCTCGTGCACTGCGGCGCGCTCGTGTTCGTCGCGGTCTTCTCCTTCGCCGGCTCGTGGGTGCTCTACAAGGTGACTGACTTCGTGATTCCGCTGCGCGTGTCCGAAGAGCAGGAGGAGCTCGGCCTCGATCTGAGCCAGCACGGCGAGGTGATGGAGGAAGCCGCGGCGGCTGCATATCCGCTCGCGAAGACGGCGTAGCGGCTCACACGACGCGGACGAGCGTTTCGCCGTCCGTCGCGGTGCGTCCGGCGCCGGCGACCGCCCGCCCGAGGACGCGGGCAGCGGCGTCGGCGCGCTCGGGCGGCTGCGTGGTGAAGCAGATCCGGAGCTCCTGCGCGCCGCCTCCGTCGACATAGAACGGCTCGCCCGTCAGCACCAGCACCGAGTCGGCCAGCGCCTGACGCTGCACGACGCCGGCGCGCGCCCCGCCGCCCAGCCGGCACCACAGGTAGAGTCCGCCGGGCGGGATCGCGAAGCGCATCGACTCGCTCGCGACGTGCCGATGGAGCGCCTTCACCATGGCATCGCGCCGCCGCCGGTGCTCCGCCCGCAGCGCCACGAGGTGACGGTCCAGCACGCCCTCCTCGATCAGCTCGGCGACGACGAGCTGCGACAGGTTCTGCGTGTGCGGATCGACCTGCTGCTTGATCAGCGCGAGCTGATCGACGATGGGACGGGCCGCCGAGATCCAGCCGAGGCGGAGTCCCGGCGCGAGCATCTTCGAGAAGCTGTTCACGCGGATCACGAGCGATCCGTCCCCGTCCAGCTCGTACAGCGACGGCGGCGGGTCCGCGCCGAGCGTCAGCTCGCGATATGTGTCGTCCTCGACGATGGGGACCCGGTAGCGTTCGGCGAGCTCGAGCAGCTCGCGCCTCAGGCGGATGGGCAGCGTCCCGCCCGTCGGATTCTGGAACGTCGGGTTCGTGTAGATCAATTTCGGACGGTAGCGAAGCAGCGACTCTTCCAGCTCGTCGAGGTCGGCGACGGCGACATCCCAGCCGACCAGGCGGGCGCCGGCGGTCCGGAAGGTCTGGATGGCGCCGAGGTAGCCCGGGCGGTCGACGATCACCGCGTCGCCGCGATCGATCAGGCAGCGGGCGAGCAGATCGAGCCCCTGCTGCGCGCCGGCAATGGCCATCACGTTGACCGGCGCGGCGCCGAAGCGGTCGGCGATGGCCTCGCGGAACCGGCCGAGGCCTTCGGTCGGACCGTGGCCCCAGGCCGCGCGCGCCTGGCGCGCCAGGACGCGGGTGACGGCGTCGCGGAACGCGTCGGTCGGAAAGTGGTCCAGCGCGGGCTCGCCGGCCGCGAGCGAGACGAGGCGGGGATCGGCCGCGTGCCGCACGAGGTCGCGCACGGTCGAATCGACCGACCCGAGCGCCGCAGCCGACATCTTCCCGCGCCACGCGAACGGCGCGGCGGCGGCATCCGGGCGCGCCGACACGAAGGTGCCGCGGCCCACGTAGCCGCGCACGAGCCCCCGCGCCTCGAGCTCGCGAAACGCGCGGACGACCGTGGCGCGGCCGACGGCGAGCGCCGCCGCCAGCTCGCGCTCGGGCGGGAGGCGGAAGCCCTGCGCCAGGCTGCCGCGGGCGATGGCGTGCTCCAGCGTCTCGACCAGCCGCCGGTACATCGGCCGCGTGCGCGGCACCGCCGCCGGCTCCACACCGATCGCGCGAAACAAACCAATCGTCGATTGGCTCGGTTTCAAAAGGCGCCTTTCCATGATCCTTGATTCTACTAGGAGGGGCGATGGACGAGACGATCTACGTCGACGGGCGGATGGTGCCGGCGGCCGAGGCCGCGGTCAGCGTGTGCGATCACGGGCTGCTCTACGGCGACGGCGTGTTCGAGGGGATTCGCGCCTACAGCGGACGGGTGTTCAGGCTCGATCAGCACATCGAGCGGCTCTTCGCCTCGGCGCGCGCGATCCGGCTGGAGATTCCGGGCACGCCGGACGAGATCGCCGCGGCGGTCGTCGCGGCCTGCCGCCACAACGACATCGTGGACGGCTACATCCGCCTGGTCGTCACGCGCGGCGCGGGCGATCTGAGCGTGGACCCGCGGTCGTGCCGGAACCCGCGCGTGATTGTGATCACGCTCGCATCGATGACGGTCCACCGCGACGCCGACAGGGGGCTGCACGTCGTCACGTCGCCGTTCCGCCGCAACGCGCCCGACGCGACGTCGCCGTCGATCAAGTCGCTCAACTATCTCAACAACGTGCTGGCACGGATCGACGCCAACGACCGTGGAGCCGACGAGGCGCTGCTGCTCGACGCGCAGGGCTACGTGGCCGAAGCGACCGTGGAGAACTTCTTCATCGTGACGAAGCGCGGGCTCCTGACGCCGCCGACCTCGACGAACCTGGACGGGATCACGCGCGCCGCGGTGCTCGAGATCGCCTCCTCGCTGGTCATCCGGTGCGAGGAGCGGTCCTTCACGCTCGTGGACGCCTGGAACGCCGACGAGGCCTTCCTCTGCGGCACCGCCGCCGAGATCGTGCCGGTCGTCACGATCGACCGGCGTCCGGTCGGCACCGGCCGCCCCGGGCCGGCGACGCTGCGGATTATCGACGCGTTCAGGCGCCTCGTGCGCTCCACGGGAACGCCCATCTACCCGGGCGCCGCCGAGTCCGCGGCGGTCGGCGGCTTCCGCGGCTGAACGGCACTCGGCCCGACCGGCGTCTGCCGGCGGACGCGGTCAGGGCCGCGCGGGCATTCGCTCGTCCAGGAACGCCCGCACGACGAGACGGATGTCCTGGTGCCGGCCGTCGACCGCGTAGTTCATCGCCTGCATGTCGCCGGCGCTGACGCGCCCGGCGAGCGATTGGATCGCGCGCTTGACTTGAGGGTATTCGAGCAGCGTCTCGGACCGCGCGATCGGCACGGCGTCGTAGGGCGGAAAGAAATGCCGGTTGTCCTGCAGCCTGGCCAGATCCAGCGCCTTGATCAGGCCGGCGGTCGCGTCGCCGGCGATCACGTCCACCTGCCGGTCGGCGAGCGCCCGGTAGGTGAGCATGAGGTCCATCGCCCGCGGCGGCGCCGCGAAGCGGAGCCCGTACGCGTTTGCCAGGCCCGGGTAGCCGTCAGGCCGCTGCAGGAACTCGTAGCCGAACCCGGCCCGCCATCCGGGCGCGACTCGCGCCAGATCCTCGATGGTCCGCAGGCCGAGTCGCCGCGCGTCGTCCGAGCGCACGAGAATCGCGAACGTGTCGTCGAACCCGAGCGGCGGGAGCAGCGTGCGGCCGGTCCGGGCGTAGAGGCCGCGCAGCGTCGGGAGGACGGTGCCCGGGTCGGACGGGATGGGCCGATCGAAGACCGCCGACAGCGCGGTGCCCGTGTACTCGACGTAGACATCGACGTCGCCCGTCAGCAGCGCGCGGTCGCAGATCAGCGTGCCGCCCAGGTTCAGCCGGCGCTCGACCGTCAATCCGGTTTCGCGCTCGATCGTCTGCGCGACGAGCTCGCCGAGCACGAGCTGCTCCGTGAAGTTCTTCGAGCCCACCACAATCGCCGCGCGTGACCCGCGCGCGGCGACGCCGGCGGAGACGACCATGGCCGCCGCGACCAGCATCGCGACGACGACGGCTCCCCGCCGGCTCCGAGCGCGCCGGCGGGCAGAGAGCTGCCGCTCGGTCCACAGCAGGAAGACATCGACCGCGAGCGCGAGCAGCGCGGCCGGGATCGCGCCGGCCAGGATGACGGTGCTGTCGACCATCGACAGGCCGCGGTAGATGTACTCGCCGAGTCCGCCCGCGCCGATCGCGGCGGCGATCGTCGCCGATCCCACACCGACGACCGCGGCCACGCGGATGCCGGCGACGATCGACGGGACGGCCAGCGGCAGCTCGACGCGGCGCAACAGCTGCCACGGCGTCATGCCCATCGCGATGCCGGCTTCGAGGACCGCGGGATCGATCCCGGTCAGGCCGGCGATCGTGGTCCGGATGATCGGCAGCAGGCCGTACAGGATCAACACGACGAGCGCCGCGCGCGCGCCGACACCGCCGACGAGCGGGACCGGCAGCAGGAAGCCGAACATCGCGAGGCTCGGGATGGTCTGCACGATGTTGGCCGCGCCGACGAGCGGTGCGCTGAGCCGCGGCCGGCGCGCGGCGAAGATGCCGAGCGGCACGCCGGCCGCAATCGCCACGAGCGTGGATGCCGCGACGAGCAGCACGTGCTGGCCGAAGAGCGTCGCCAGCTCGGTACGATGCGACGACCAGAAGGCGAGGAGGCTAGACACGTGTCGGCACCCGCGGCACCGCGTCGAGCAGCCGCCGGACTCGTCGATCGGCGGACCCGGCAATCCGTTCGGGCGCGTCGCACGCGACGAGCTGTCCCTGCTCGATGACCCCGATGCGAGTTGCGAGAGCGAACGCCTCGCCCATGTCGTGCGTGACGATGATGACGGTCTTGCGCAGGCGCCCTTGAATGCGACGGAACTCGCCGTGCAGCTCGGCGCGCGTGACCGGATCGAGCGCGCCGAACGGCTCGTCCATGAGCAGGATCGGCGGATCCGCCGCGAGCGCCCGCGCCACGCCCGCCCGCTGGCGCTCGCCACCCGAGAGCTCGTCCGGCCAGCGCCGTCCGTACACCTCTGGTTCGAGGCCGATGAGCTCGAGCAGGTCGCGAACGCGCGCCCGCGTCCGCTCGTCCGGCCAGCGCTCCAGGCGCGGGACGACCGCGATGTTGTCGGCCACGGTCATGTGCGGGAAGAGCCCGACTTCCTGGAGGACGTAGCCGACCCGGCGTCGCAGCGCAATCGGGTCCCACGCGCGTGTGTCGCGTCCCTCGACGAGCACGCACCCTTCGTCGGGTACCAGCAGCCGGTTGACGAGCTTCAGCGCCGTGCTCTTGCCCGCGCCGCTGCGGCCGACGAGGGCGAGGACCTCCCCCGGCTCGACCGTCAGATCCATCCGGTCGAGCACTCGCGGGCCGCCCGGACGCGCGAAGCTCACCGACCGGAATGCGATGAAAGCGCCGGGCATCTCACGAGGTCAGAAGGTTCACGGGGTTCACGGGCTCTCAGAATCGCGCGAAGAGCGAGATGCCGGCGACCGGCGAGAGATGCGTGCGGCCGTCGAGCGCGATGCCCTTGGTTCGCGCGACGGCACGCACGTCGGCGCGCAGGCCGATCGCCTTCAGTCGCGCGCCGGGACGGGCGCGCAGCAGAAAACGGACGCCGCCGCCCGCCGAGTACGTCCGTCCGGTCGCGACGAGCGTCTGACCCTCGTGCAGCTGCCGGAGATACCCGGCGCCGGCCGCAAGGAACGGCACGCCACGAGCGCCCAGGCGCCACCGCGGGAGATCCGCCACGACGGCGCCGCCGACCGCGATCTGCGTGATCGGCTCGGTGGCCGTCACCGGCGCCGCCTGCTCGGCGTCCGCGGTGATGGACGTCTGCAGCTGCGCCTTCACGTACGACGCCTCGGCTTCCACTTCGAAGACCCGCGACAAACGGACACCGACGCGCGCCTCCGGGCCGACCGCGGATCCGAGCGTCGACGAAGTCGTGAACAGCGTGTACGGGGCGCCGGTGTTCGTCGTCTCGGTGGCGTCAGCCCTTCCGAAGCCCGCTCCTCCGTACCAGGTCGCGCCGCCGGCGATCTCGATCCGGCCCGGAACGGGATCGAGCGCCTGTGCGCGCGCAGGCGCCGCGTTCAACGCACACACCGCGATCGCGGCGGCGAGCCACGACCCGCGGCTCACTTCCCCGCCACCGCGATCTCGACCGTGCCGCTGTCGCCCCCGCGGGGCACGACCACCAGCCTGTCGTAGAACGTCACGCGGAAGTCCAGGTCCGGCGGCGGCCCGTTCGGATCGAAGAAGCTGTCGACATCGGCGTCGTCGAGCGGCTCGACGCGCAGCACGTGAGGGCCGGGCGAAAGCCCCGCGATCGAGAACCGCCCTTGCTGGTCCAGGCTGAAGTTGGCGACGAGGGCTCCGGTGGCCGGATCGAACGCGACGATGTGCGCGCCGAACACGCCGGCGCCATCCTTCGTCACGCGGCCGGAAACGCTGCCGGTCTGCTGGTTGAACCCGCCGTCGGGATACAGATCGGAAATGCCGGCCACGTCGTCCGGGCGCAGCGTGCGATTGGAGATGTTTCCGGCCGGAAACGCGATCGGGAACATGACCGCCTCGTCGGCAATCACGCGCCTCCCGCCGTCCGGCCGCAGCTCCGTCTCGCCGAGCGCGGAGTGGCCGAGGCCGCTCAGGTGGCCGATCTCGTGCGTGGCGATCGTCTGAACGTCGTACTTGCCGGCTTCGCCGGCGGCCGCGGTCGACCACGGGTACGCCGCGTTGAAGAAGATATCCGACTCGACGATCTCGCCGGTCTCCGAGTCCACGAGAAAATCCGTGGATGCCAGCACGCGATCGAGCTCCGGCCGATCGAGGAAGCCGAGCGTCGATCGTCCGTCGTCGTCGAGCGGCTGCGCGGCGGTGAATCCGTCGAACTGGTAGCCGATGGACGCCGTCGGCACGTCCTGCCAGGTGGCGAACGCGCGCTGGACGGCGGCGGCGAAATCCGAGGACGTGACGCCCGGCCCGCCGGCGTCGTTGATCCAGTAGTGGACCGGCGTCGCCGCCCACTTCAGCGCGACCAGGCGCCCGTTGAACTCGAACCCGAACTTCAGGTACGCGAAGGCCGGCTTCGCGGCGCCCGCCACGAGCAGCACGGCGAGACCGACGGCCGCGCACCTCACGGCCGCGCCCCCGCGAGCACGCGGACGCGGCGCTCGAACGCTCCGAGCGGCATCGGACGCCGCTCCGGATCCCCGCGCACGATTCCGGTCGCCAGCCCGACCGATCGCAGCACCGCCGGGGGGCTGACGAGCCACCCGGATCCGTCTGGTGCCGGAATCAGCCGGAAGACGCCCTGGCCGAGCCCGAGCACGTACGGAATGCCCGGGCCCCGGGCGCCGAGAAACACGATGACGCGCTCGTCGGGTGCGAAGGTCGGCGCGCCGACGAAGATGCTGCGATAGCGGCCCATCTCGCCGCCCGGCACGAGGAACTCCACCGTGTCGCCGAGGGGCCCCTTCAGGTATTCGCGGACTTCGAGCGTGACGAGCGTCTCGATCGTATGGCGGCCCGGCGTCCATCGCGGCCGGACGTCGATGACACGGCCCACTGCGATGGTGCGCGCATCGCGCGCGATGTCGCCCAGAGTGGCTGGAATGAGGACCGTCGCCCGGCCGGGGCCGGCACCGAGCAACAGCAGTGCGCTCGCAAGCACCATTCGACGCATCTGGCCGTCATCCTTTGCTCTGCGCGCGGGGCCCCACCCCCGCGCGAATATCGCGGCCCGCTCACGCTCGCCGCGGTGATTCGGGACGACTGTCCGCGTGGGGTATGACTCCGTCCCGAGCGGATCCGATGACCTGCAGGATCGCCTCCGCCGCGCGGCGGCTGCCGCCCGGCCCTCCGAGCCGCTCGCGGACGCGGGCGTACCCCTCGCGGATGTGCGCGATGCGGCTCCGATCCGTCAGCATCGACACCGCCTCGGCCGCGACCGCCCCCGGGGTGAATGCGTCCTGAATCAGCTCGGGCACGATCTTCTCCCCTGCGATCAGGTTCACCATCCCGAACGTGTCGACCGTGACGAGCGGCCGCCCGAGCCGATAGGTCAGCGGTGAGAGTCTATACACAATCACCATCGGCGTGTCGTGCAGCGCCGCCTGCACCGTCGCCGTGCCCGAGGCGGTGAGCGCGACGTCGGCCGACGCGAGCACCGTATCCGCATCGCCCTCGACAACGGCGATCGGCGCCCCTTTCACCGCGCGAATCGGGTCGAACAGACGATCGTCGAGGTGCGGCGCGCGCGCGACGACGAACTGCGCGGCCGTGGCGTGCCCGCGGATTCGAAGGCATGCTGCGGCGAGGTCCGGCAGGATGCGCGACACCTCGTTCGCCCGGCTGCCGGGGAGCACCGCCACGGTCGGCGCCGCCGGATCGAGCCCCAATCGCCCGAGGAAGGCGGCGCGCGGCTCCGCGGCACGCGCAAGATCGACCAGCGGGTGGCCCACGAACTGCACCGGGATCCCCGCCTCGCGGTAGATCGCCTCCTCGAACGGGAAGATCACGAGCACGCGGTCGGCGACTTCGCGGATCGTGTTCAGCCGGCCGCGGCGCCACGCCCAGATCTGGGGGCTGATGTAGTAGACGACCGGAATGCCGAGGCGCTTGACGCGCCGCGCGAGCGGGAAGTTGAAATCCGGGAAGTCGATGACGACGAGCGCATCGGGACGCTCGGCGCGGGCCGCGGCCGTCACCTGCCGGATGGTGGCGAACGACTGCGGGATTTTCGCGATCGCCTCGGTCAGGCCGGTGACCGACAGGCCGCGATAGTCGGCAATCAGCCGGCCGCCGGCCGCGGCAAAGCGCGGGCCCCCGAGTCCCGCCACCGTGATGTACGGGTCGAGCGCCCGCAGTTCGCGCGTGAGGGCGGCCGCGTAGAGGTCGCCGGACGGTTCGCCGCACGAGAGCAGGAGGCGCGCGCTCAAGACGCGGGACGTTTGAACAGCGAGGCGGCGATCGGCGGATTGACCTGGATGTCGGTCACCTTGCGCTCCAGGATCTGGCGTCCGCCGACCTGGACCGATGCGGTGAACGCCACCTCGACCCCGTCCACCGGACGGTAATCGCCGAAGTGCTCTTCGATGAGCGGCCTGCCGGGGCCGGCCGCGACGTAGGTCTGCCGGACGACGTATCCGGTCGCCGGGTCGATGTACATGACCATCGGATCGAAGGTCGGACCGGAGAGCTCGAGCGCGTGATACAGCGCACCGGACGGATCCTTGACGTCCGGCAGCGCGCGCGCCTTGAGCGTGCCGTCGTGCGCCGCGAGCAGCGCGGCGATCGTATCGCGCTGGAACGTCGCCCTGATTTCGCCGGTCGCGGACTGCGGGACGTCGTGCAGCCCCATCGGATCCTTGACCCAGGCGTGCTCGCCGTCGTATCCCTGCACGATGGTCGTCGACGGCAGCTTCGTCTCGACGCGCACGTGGTCCGGGTACTGGAGCCAGGTGGTCACCTGCGCCTCCACGCTCCCGCCGGTCGGCGTCGTCATCGTGCCGGTCGTGACCGCCTTGATGCCGCGGATGCCGCGCAGGGTCGCCAGGCCGCCTTTTGCGGCGATCGCCCGATCGAGCAGCGCCGTCGCGTCCCCGCCTTCCCGCGGCGCGACCGGCGTGCCGGTCGACTGCTGCGACGCGTGCTGGTAGGCCGCCGTCCGATCCATGAGAAGTCTCAGGCTCGCCGAGGCGGCCCCGCCCGCACCGTGCGCCACCTTCGGCACCCGGAAGTCGGCGGAGGTGAGGTCGAGATCCTTCAGCTCCACGGTCTCGAACCGGCCGAAGCCGGCGCCCTTCAGGTCGGGCTCGAATGCGGCGGCGTTGCCGACCAGCACCACGGACAGCCGATCCGGTTTCAGGTAGACGCGGGCGACCCGCTCGATGTCGTCCGGCGTGACGACGTTCACACGGTCGCGGAAGGTCTGGAGTTCCTGGACCGGCAGATCGTAGAAGACGACGTTGAGCACCTGGAGGGCGATCTGATCGGGCGTCTCGATGGTCAGCGGGAAGCTGCCGGTCATGTACGCCTTGGCGTCTTCGAGTTCCCGATTGCTGACGCGCTCGCGCTGCAGGCGCCAGAACTCGTTGACGATGAGTCGAAGCACCTCCGCGGTGGCCGCCGATCGCGTGTTGGTCTGTGCCTCGAAGTCGCCGCTCTCCTTGAGCGTGTCCATGTCGGCTTCGGCGCCGTACGTCAGGCCACGCTCGGTGCGCAGCACCTGGTGCAGCCGGTTCGCGCCCTCCCCGCCGAGGATCCGGATCGCCAGGTTCAGCGCCATGTAGTCGGGGCTGTTGCGCGGCACGCCCAGATTGCCCACGCGCACCTCGGTCTGCACCGCGTCGGGCTTGTCGACCACGATCACGCGGCGCGTCGGGTCGGGCGGCGCGATGTAGGTCTGCTTCGGAATCGGGTGCGCCGCCCAGTCGCCGAACACCGCGGTCGCCTCGTCGAAGGCTTCCTGCGCGGTGACGTCGCCCACGATCGCGAGGATCGCGTTGTTCGGCGCGAAATACGCGTCGTGAAACGCCACGAGGTCGTCGCGGGCAATCGCCGCGATCGTCTCGCGGGTGCCGGTGTCCGGCAGGCCGTAGGGATGAAATCCGTAGACCAGCCGATCGAACACCGCGTTGGCCACCCAGCTCGGATCCTGGTCGCTCACTTCCATGCCCGACAGCATCTGCGCGCGCTGCCGGTCGATCTCGGCCGGCGCGAACGCCGGGTGGCGCGTCATGTCGGACAGCATCCGCATCCCCAGGTCGAAGCTGTCCTTCATCACGATCATGTTCAGAAAGCTGAGGTCGGTCCCCGCGCCGGTCTCCTCGGCGCCGCCGATGAAATCGATCGTGTCGGCGATCGCCTGCGCCGACTTCGTCGTCGTGCCCTGATCGAGCAGCGACGCCGCGAGGTGGGCGACGCCGAGTTTCGCTTTCGGATCCGACGCGCTGCCGGCCCGAATCAGCAGCCGCATGCTGACGGCCGGCTCTTCGTGCTGCAGCACGACGACGACCTGCAGGCCGTTCGGCAGCTTGCGAATCTCGTACGGCGGAAACTTGACGTCGTGGGTCGGCAGCGGGCCGGGCGGCCCCTCGGACGGCCAGGACGAGGTCTGCGCCGAGGCCGCGGCGCCGCACAGCGAGAGCGCGAGGACGAGTGCGAGGCGCCTCATCGCCGCCCTCCGCTGCCGGCCGCGCCGGATGGCAACAGGGTCAGGACGAGCCGGTTGCTCTGGTTGAAATAGGTCTGCGCGACGCGCTGCACGTCCGCCTTGCTGACGTTCTGGAAGATGTCGAACTCGCCGTCGGCCGTCGTGATGTCGTTGTGGATGACCACCGCGTGCGCGAGCTGCGTCGCCTTGTCCTTGGCCGACTCGCGTCCGAGGATGTAGTCGCGCGCGAACTGGTTCTTCGCGCGCTGCAGCTCGTGGTCGCTGACCGGCTCGTCCTTCAGCCGCTCGATCTCGCCGATGAGCGCGTCGGCGACCTCCTCGGGCCGGTGGCCCGGCGCGACGATCCCGACGGCATAGAACAGATTCGGATCCTCGATGAGATTGGCCTCGCCGAACGCGGCGACGGCGAGCTGCTTCTCGTATACGAGCTTCTTGTAGATCCTCGAGCTCTCGCCGTCCGACAGGATCTTCGCCGCGATGTGCAGCGGGTACGAGTCGGGATTGCCGTCGTAGGTGATGTGGTACGCGACCACCACGGCCGGCAGCGGCCACGGCTCCTCGAGCGTGACGCGCTTCTCCTTCGTCTGCGGCGGCTCCTTCGGGATGTCCCGCGGCACCGGCCTGGTCGCGGCCGGCACGCGGCCCAGATACTTCGTGACGAGCTGGAGCGCCTCGTTCGAATCGAAGTCGCCGACGAGCACCAGCGTGGCGTTCGAGGGCACGTAGTACGTGTGATAGAAGTCGCGCACGTCGTCGATCGAGGCGGCCTCGAGGTCCTTCATGCTGCCGATCGTCGGGTGCTTGTAGGGATGGGTCGTGAACGCCTGGTCGTAGATGATCTCGTTCAGGCGGCCGTACGGCTGGTTGTCGATCCGCATCCGGCGCTCTTCCTCGACCACCTGCCGCTCGGTCGTGAACGTGTCCTTGTCGACGCGCAGCGTCGCCATGCGATCGGCCTCGAGCCAGAGGATCATCGGCAGGTACTGCTGCGGCACGGTCTCCCAGAAAACGGTGGTGTCCTCGGTCGTGTAGGCATTGCTCTGGCCGCCGACCGACGAGATGAAGGACGTGTGCGCCTCGGGCTCCACGTTCTTCGACCCCTTGAACATCAGGTGTTCGAAGAGATGGGCGAAACCGGTCCGCCCCGGCTTCTCGTCTCGCGAACCGACGTGATACCAGAGCTGGAGGTGGACGATCGGCGTCGAGTGGTCTTCCTCGAGGACCACTGTCAGGCCGTTCGGCAGCTTCGTGATCTGGTACTGAAGCTTCGGCGGCCGGACCGCCGCCGCCGCGATGGCGCTGATCGTCGCGACGAGCGTCGCGGCGCCGAGAAGTGGAACCGAGCGCCTCAACCTCACCTGCTCTCCTGCCTTCCCCGGCGGCTCCGAAAGGGCCCGCCCTGCTCCCGCGGGTCCCACGGGGCCCGCGCTACTTCACGAACCGGAAACCCGCGAATCCCCAGCGCAGCGGCACCAGGTCGATCTGATAGGCGTCCACGCGCTGCTCGAAGCCGGCGAACAGCTCGACGGCGCCGGCCCGTCCCTGCAGCCTCACGCCGGCCTCGATGCGCCCGCCCTGCTGCCGATCGCGCTGGGAGACGTTCTGATCGATACCGTACAACCTGCCCGTCCCGCGGCCGTATACGGCCACCGCCGTGTTTACGGGACGCAACGCCTTCAAATCGAGGTCGGCGGTCCACCCGTAGTCCAGGTACGAATGCTGGATCACCTTGGCGACGGTCGCCCTCACGTCGATGAGGGTGCCGCGGACGTCGACGCGGTCCAGCACGCGCGCGCCGACCGCGTTGTAGGCGACGGCGAACCGCTTGGGGCGATCGCTCAGGTGCCGCGACAGATGGTGGAACACGCCGGCGATCTCGACCGATCCGACCCGCCCCGACGCCGAGCCTTCGAGCGTGTAGTTGCCCTGGTTCGGGTCGAACGGCCGGTACTCGCTGCCGAGCATCGCCTCGTAGTCGGCGAGCACGTTGACGCGGCCGCTCACGTAGTCCACCACGTCGATGTTCCCGCCGAAGTGCGTGTCCCACGAGAACCGCTGATCGTCTATCGACAGGGCCGCCGCCGCCAGATCGACATCGTATCGCGACATGAACGTGGGAGCGTCCGGAGCCGGCGCCGGAGGCGGCGCGGTCTGGCCGGCCGCCGCGCCGGCGCTCAGCATCACAAGGCACGCGGCCGCGGCCGCGTGCCGTTTCAACGATCCGGTGGTGTCCGGCATTGAGCGAGCTTCTCCTCGAGTTCGGCGATGCGCTGTTCCAGCTCCGCCATGCGCTTCCTGAGCTGCGGCAGACGCCGGGCCACAGCCGAGGTCTTGAGCCACTCGTCGTGCGGGACCGCGGGCGTTCCCGAGACGAACGATCCGGCCGGCAGCGAGCCGGGGATGCCGGTCTGCGCCGTGGCCATGGTGCCCTTGCCGATCCGCAGGTGGCCGGCCACGCCGACCTGTCCGGCCAGCACCACGTCGTCCTCGACGGTGCTGCTGCCGGCGATCCCCACCTGCGCCGCGAACAGCACCCGGCGGCCGACGCTCACGCCGTGCGCGACCTGCACCAGGTTGTCGATCTTGGAGCCGGCCCCCACGCGCGTCTCGCCGACCGACGGCCGGTCCACCGTCGTATTGGCGCCGAGCTCCACGTCGTCCTCGATGACGACGGCGCCGTGCTGCGGGATCTTGAGATGCGTGCCGTCCGGCTGCCGGGCGAATCCGAATCCGTCGCTGCCGACGACGGCGCCGTCGTGAAGGATCACCCGGTTGCCGACGACCACGCGCTCGCGAACCGACACGTGCGAATACAGGATGCAGTCGTCGCCCACGCGCGCGCCCGCGCCAACGACGACGTTCGGGTACACGATGGTGCGCGCGCCGATGGCGGCGCCGGCGCCGACGGTCACGAACGGGCCTATCGAAACGTCCGGACCGATCGTCGCGTCGGCGGCGACGGCCGTCAGCGGGTCGACGCCTCGTGCGGGCGGCGTCGGCTGCGCGAACAGACCGAGCGCGCGGGCGAACGTCAGGTACGGCTCCTCGCTGCGCAGCACCGCACAGGGCGCGGACACCCCCTCGGTGAGGATCACCGCCGATGCCTGCGTGGTCGCCACGAGCGGCGCGTATTTCGAATTGGCGACGAACGTGAGATCACCCGGGCCGGCCTGCTCGACGCCGGCGACGCGCAGGATCTCGATGCTCCCGTCGCCCTCGAGACGGCAGCCCAGTTGTTCGGCAATCTCGTGGAGTTTCAAATGAAGAAATTCGAGTATAACACGCGAATTTCAAGCGGCGGGCGCGGCGGCGCGGTCGAAGAACGCCGACAAGCGCGGCAGCTGCAGACTCCGGGCGATCGCCTCCACCTGCGTCGCCCGAGCGGAGCGGGGCAGCTCGGCCAGCGCGCCGAGCTCGGCCAGCCGCGCGTCCGCCTGCGCGGCCCATCGCACACGATCCTGCGCCTGGGTAGCGCCGCGCCACGAAAGGTAGTGGCCGATCAGCCGGAACGCGAAGTAGTACGCGATGAGATTCGGACCGGGCACGAGCATGAGCAGGCCCGACGCGACGAAGGTGGCCGTGTCGACGATGAGCCAGACGCGATGCGACCGGCGGGCGTGGTCGAAGATCGCCGCGAGCGCCGTGCGGGCGGCAATCTCCTCGACGTCCGCCGGATAGACGATGGTCGCGTCGCGCGCGTCCCGAAGCGCCCAGAGCGTCCGTTGCTCGGCAATCGTCTCGGCCAGATGGCAGATGATGCCGGCACGCCAGCGCGCAAAGCCTCCCCGCGGATCGTCGCGGCGGGCGGTGCGCACCGTCTCCTGCCAGCGGTCGCGCATCTTCCACGCCAGACGCCGGATCCACCCGTTCGACTCGGGCGGGGAGTCGGGGTCCTCCGGCGCTTCGGAATAGAGCTCCAGGCGCCCGCGGCCGACTGGGACCAGATAGGCGGTCATCGACAAGATTCTCTGGGGCGGTCGCAAGCCATGTGCCAGCGAAGCGCGCCTAGCCTGGCGACCGCACCTTCTGCGGCGGCCGGCGTTCCGTCCGGAGCGCCGGCTTACCGGCGGCGTCCCACGCGCCGACGATCAACCCGGCGGTAGCCGAGACCGCCTGTGACAACTGCTCCTCCAGAATCGGCTTGACCTTCGCGAAGAACTGTTCGAAGTAACTGTCGTCGTACACCGTCCGGCCGGCGACCGCTGCCTTGTCGGCGTCGAGGACCCGCTGCACGAGCTGATGGCTCTCGAGGAGCGCGGTGAACGCCGCGCCGCGCGCATCGGTCATCGGCACCGGAGGGGCGGGCGTGATGGTCAGCTGCGACCCGAAGCGCTCGAAGAGCGCGGTCTCGAAGCGGGAATGGATCCCGAACTGGTTCGTGAGCTGCCCGTCGTAGTTGTTCGAGGCGTGGAACGGCTGATACGCATCCTGGATGTAATGCGACGCGACGGCGCTGAACAGCACGGCGTCGCTCTCGGCGTACGGCGTCTGTCTGGCGAAGCCTTCGAATGCGCGCCGGAGGTTGCCGGACTCCTCCTGCTCGCGCCACGGCAGCATGCCGAGATGCCTGAGCTCGACGGCGCCGAACTTCTCGAGCGCCGCGCCCAGCTCGCGCGGAAAGGCCACGAAGGGAAATGGACCGAGCTCGGGCGCTCCGAAGTTGACGAAATGGTACGCGTCGTCGTCCCACGGCACGTCGCGCCAGAGGTCCGGATCGTTGACGCGCAGCACGATCTCGTCGCGGTGGCGATCGAAGAACGGCTTGATCCCGGGCGGCAGGATCGTGATGGCCTTCGCCATGATGAACCGGTGCGCCGCGGCGCCCCACGCGAACGCGGGCCGAGGCGCGAGCGACGCGGCAACGCACAGGACGGCGACGAAAGGCGCGTTTCGCATGCTGCTATATTAAGTTCATTGGACAACCTCACCCATACGCTGTTCGGGGCGACGCTGGCCCGCACTCCGCTCGGGCGCGCGGGCCGCGGCACCACGGCGGCGCTCCTCCTCGCCTCGAACGCGCCCGATATCGACATCGTGACCGCGACCAACGGCAGCACGTCGTACCTGCGCTGGCATCGCGGGCCGACGCACGGCCTGCTCGGCATCGTCGTCCTCGGAGTCGCCACGGCAGGGGTCGTGTGGGCCGGCCAGCGGCTCGTCCGTCGAAAGGAGCCCGAGGGTTCAGCCGGACGGAACCCTTCTCCCGGACGAAACGCTTCGTTCGCGATGCTGTGCGCCGTATCGATGATCGCCGTCGCGTTTCACATCCTCATGGATGTGCCGACGGCATACGGCACCCGTGTGCTGAGCCCGTTCGGCTGGACCTGGTACGCGGCAGACTGGCTGCCGATCATCGACATCTACCTGCTCGTGATCCTCGGTGCCGGCCTGATCAGCGGCTGGCTCGCGCCGGCGCGACGCCGGAGCGCCGCGACTCTGGCGCTCGCGCTGATGGCCGGCAACTACGGACTGCGCGCGGCGGCGCATCACGAGGCGCTCGCCGCCGCCCCTCGCCTGTTCGGCCCGCTGCTGCCGGCTGCCTGCGAACCGACGGCCCCGGTGCTCGAGCCGTCGTTCACGTCGTGGCCGCGGCGTCCCCCGTCTTCGCGGAGCGGACGTCCCTGCCTGGTGCAGATCGCCGCGATGCCCGGCTTCCTCTCGCCGTTCCGCTGGCGCATCGTCGCGCAGATGTCGAACGGCTACGAGCTGCACGACGTCGACCTGCTGGACGCCCGCCTGCACGGGCCGGACACCGGTCATGAGGTGTTCTGGCGCATGTCGATCCGGTATCCGAATCTCTGGACTCCGTCCGTCGAACGCGCGGCGGCCACCGACGTCGGGCACGTCTTCCTCGGCTTCTCGCGCTTCCCCGCCGCGCGCAGCTTCGTCGCGCCGTCGGGCGAGACCGTCGTGCACTGGAACGACATGCGCTTCGCGGGCGGCATCTTCACGCTGAGCGCGCCCCGGCGCCCGGACCCCTTCACGGTCACCGTCAGGATCGCGGCTGACGGACAGGTGGTCGAGCAGCGCCTGGGACGATGAAAGCCTGATGCCGAGGCTTGGCGCGCACATGTCGGTGGCGGGCGGACTGCCAAGGGCGGTCGAGCGGGCGCGCGCGCATCGCTGCGACGCGTTCCAGATCTTCGCCAAGAACGCCAACCAGTGGCGCGGGCGGCTCGTGCCGCCGGAGGAAGTCGGCGAGTTCCGCGCGCGGGTGGCGGCCGTCGGCGCGCCTCCGGTCGTCTCGCACGCAAGCTATCTGATCAACCTGGCGACTGCGAATCCGGCGCTGCGCCGGCAGTCGATTTCGGCGATGGCCGACGAGATCGATCGCGCCGAAGCGCTCGGCCTCCTCGGCGTCGTGCTGCATCCCGGCTGCCATACGTCCGGCTCCGAAGCGGCAGGACTCGCGGCGATTGCGGACGCGCTCGGCGGTCTGCTCGACGAGCGGCGCGGGGGACGGACGAAGATCCTTCTGGAGCACACGGCCGGCCAGGGCACGGCACTCGGCTGCACCTTCGAGCACCTCGCCTTCATCATCGACAGGGTGAACGGCGATCCGCGAGTCGGCGTCTGCCTCGACACGTGTCATCTTCTCGCGTCCGGCTACGACCTGGTCTCGCCCGAGGGGTACGCGCGCACGTTCCGCGACTTCGGCCGGCTGGTGGGATTCGATCGCCTCGCGGTGTTCCACCTGAACGACTCGAAATACCCGCTCGGCAGCCGCGTCGATCGCCACGAGCACATCGGCCGCGGCCATCTCGGCCTCGACCCGTTCCGCCGTCTCGTCAACGATCGGCGCTTCCGCGGGTTGCCGATGCTGCTCGAGACCCCCAAGGGCGAAGGCAGGGCGACCGGGCCCATCGTCGCCGATCCGCTGGACCTGCGGAACCTGCGCACGCTGCGGCGTCTGATCGCCCGGTAGCGGCGCTCGTCCTACCTGCCCTGCCTGCCCGCCCCGCCCTGCGCGGCCTCTCCGAACACTTCCGCTTCGAATCGCCACAATCGGGCGCCGCTCCGCCAGGCGTCCTGCGGGAGCCCCGCCTTGCGGCACGTGTGCGTCAGAAACACCTCGGCGGTCCAATCCCATTCGGTCGCCACCTGCGGAAGCAGCAGGCCGCGACGCCAGCCGCGCTCGACGAGGAGGCCGTGCCGCCCGATCGTTATCTCGTCCGGCCCCTCGATCGGCTCGAGCGGCCCGAGCAGCGAGAGCTCGATCGCGAGGCCGACGAGCTCCGGTTCCTCGACGGGCGGGAACCGCGGATCGGTGCTGGCGGCCGCGACCGCGCAGCGCGCGACGATGTAGCCGACGAGATCGTCGGGTTCGATGTGACCGATGCAGCCGCGCAGGTCGTCGCCGAGGTGAAGGCTGACGAAGGCACCGCCAGGCTGTGCGGCGGCGCCGGTCAGCGCCGGCGGCGTCATCGCGCTGCGGCGCACGTGGGCGGCAATCGCGTCGCGCGCGATCGCGAGAAGGAGGCGGCGGTCGTCAATGCTGGTCATCGTCTTTCCCCAGGGAATGGCCTCGCTCGCGGAAGTTGCCGAAAGCAGCGGCGAGATACCCCACGACGGCGCCCTTGTCGCCCGAGACGTCACCCGAGTCCGCGTAGTGCAGCGCCAGCGCGTCGCACGCGCCCAGCGCACGCGCGGCGCGCATCACCGCGACCATCGGGCCGCCGCCGCAGGCGTGCTCCGGACGCACGTCGAGCGCGCGCTGGAGGCCGTCGGGGTCGAACCGACGGACGTGTTCGATGACGATGGCGTCGAGCGCCGCAGCGGTGCGGGCATCGTGATAGTGCGACAGGTCGGAGCTGGCGACGAGCAGCGTACGGCGCCCCTGCAGGACGCGGGTCAGTCCGTCGGCGAGCGCCCGCGCGGTCTCGCCGGTCTGATATCCCATGAGCAGCGGCAGGATCGGAGTGTCCGGCGCGAGGCGCTGGACGAAGGGGAGCTGCATTTCGAGCGAGTGCTCGCGCCCGTGCGGCGCCGCGTCGGCGTGGACCACCGGCGCGGTCCGCACGAGCGCAGCGGCCGCGTCCTCGTCGACGGGCGCGATGCCGAGCGGCGAAGCGAATCCTTCTCCGGGAAAGACCGCGACGCCGTCGAAGCCGACGAAGTGCGACGGCCCGACGAGCACGACCAGGTCGAACGGCCGGCCGCGAAGGAGCGTGTAAGCGTGGGCGGCGACCGGCCCCGAGTACATGAGCCCCGCATGGGGCGCGACGAGGGCGACGAGATCGCCCGCGACTTCGCGCGTGGCCCCTCCCAGATGCCGGTCCACTTCCGACCGCAGGACGTCGGCGGTTCCCGGATACCAGCGCCCGGCCACGGCAGCGCGGCGAATCATCTGCGTTCCCCGTCGATGGGTCGGAGGCAACAGCTTTCGGCTATCGGGTTCACAAGCACCCGGCACCGCGAGCACCAGGCCACCCCCCGGCCGTGCAAGGCGCCCGGGCGCCTCATTGATGCTAGCATTTGGCATGCCCGGCGGATTCACTCGCGAGGACGTCGCGGCGATCGCCGCGCTCGCCAGCCTGGAGCTCGACCCCGCCGAGGTGGAGCTGTTCACGCGGCAGCTCGGGGAGGTCCTCGCGTACGCGGAGGAAGTCCAGCAGATCGACACGGCCGGCGTGCCACCGACCGCGAGCGTGCTGCCGCAGCGCAGCGTCGATCGGCCGGATATCGTCCGCGCCTCGCTGGGTCGGGACGAGGCGCTGGCGAACGCTCCCGACGCCGCTGCACGCGCCGGCTGCTTCCGCGTGCCGCGGGTCATCGGATGAACCGCTGGCCGCTGCATCGCGTTCGCGACGCCGTCCGATCCGGCGAGCGCTCGGCGGTCGAGATCTGCCGCGGCGCGCTCGATGCGATCGAGGCATCCGACCCCTCGCTGCACGCGTTCAACACCATCGTGGCGGAACGGGCGCTCGCGCGCGCGGCGGCCATCGACGCGGACCTGGACCGCTGGCGCGACGCGCCGCTCGCCGGTGTGCCGGTCGCGCTCAAGGACAACCTGTCGACACGCGGCGTGCGGACGACCGCCTCGTCGCGCGTGCTCGAGCACTACGTCCCTCCGTACGACGCCACGGCCGTCGTCCGGCTGGAACAGGCCGGCGCGGTCATCGTCGGCAAGACCAACTGCGACGAGTTCGCGATGGGGTCGTCGAACGAGAACTCGGCGTTCGGCCCCGCCCGCAATCCCTGGGATCTCGATCGCATCACGGGCGGATCGAGCGGCGGGTCGGCGGCGGCCGTGGCGGCCGGCTTGGCGCCGCTCGCGCTCGGCTCGGACACGGGCGGCTCGATCCGTCAGCCCGCGGCGCTGTGCGGGATCGTCGGGCTGAAGCCGACCTACGGCCGGGTCTCGCGGTACGGCCTGCTGGCGTTCGCCTCTTCCCTCGATCAGATTGGACCGCTGACGTTGACCGTCGCCGACGCGGCGGTCGCGCTGTCGGCGCTGGCCGGCGCCGATCCGGCCGACTCGACCTCCGCCGACGAGCCGGTGCCCGATTATGCCGCCGCGCTCACGGGCGACGTGCGCGGCACGCGCATCGGCGTGCCGAAGCGGCTGCTCGAGAGCGGCGTCGATTCCGAGGTGGCCGGCGCATTCCGTTCGGCGCTCGACGTGCTGAGGGGCCGCGGCGCGGCGCTCGTCGACATCGATCTGCCGCACGCGCGCCACGCCATTGCCGTCTACTATCTGGTGGCGACCGCGGAGGCCAGCTCGAACCTGGCGCGGTACGACGGCGTCCGCTACGGGTTCCGTGCGCGGCCGGCGAACGACGCGGAACCCTTCGATCTGAAGACCATGTACGCGCGGACCCGGGAGCGCGGCTTCGGACCCGAAGTGAAGCGGCGGATCATGCTCGGCACCTACGTGTTGAGCGCCGGGTACTACGACGCCTACTATCTGAAGGCCCAGCAGGTGCGGACGCTGATTCTCCGCGACTACGACCGCGCGTGGGAAGCCGTGGATGTCGTCGCCATGCCGACGTCCCCGACGCCCGCATTCCGGATCGGCGAACGCGCGGACGACCCGCTGCAGATGTACCTGGCGGACGTGTTCACGGTCAGCGCGAACCTCGCCGGCCTCCCGGCCCTCAGCGTGCCGTGCGGCTTCACGGCCGGCGGCCTGCCGATCGGGCTGCAACTGACCGGGCGCCGGTTCGACGAAGCGGCACTGCTGCGCGTCGCCGACGCGTACGAGCGCGACACCCGATGGTGGACGAGGCAACCGCCCCACGCCCGACGCTGACGCCGGCCGACTGGGCGGCCTGGAGCGACGAACAGCTGCTCGAGCTGCGCCTCTGCGATCTCGGCCTCGCCATCGAAGGCACCGAGATCGAGCCGCGCCTCGCGGAGCTGACGGCCGCGCTCGAGAGCCGCGGCCTGATCTTCCGGCCGCACTTCTGGCTGTCGGACGAGTGGTTCACGCCGGACGGCGTCCCCGGGATTGCGATTCCCTTCTACCTGGCGCACCCCCGGCTCGCGAGGCTCGAGCTCGCGCAGATGCTCGAGGTGGAGGGAGGCACGCCGGAGACCTTCATGCGCATCCTGCGCCACGAGGCCGGCCATGCCATCGACAACGCGTACCGGCTGCGCCGGCGCCCGACGCGGCGCCGGCTGTTCGGCAATCCGAACACGGAATACCCCGAGTACTACACGCCGAAGCCGTACAGCAAGAGCTTCGTGCAGCACCTCGATCACTGGTACGCACAGAGCCACCCCGACGAGGACTTCGCCGAGACCTTCGCCGTCTGGCTCGATCCGCAGTCGATGTGGGCGACGCGGTACGCCGGCTGGCCGGCGCAGCGCAAGCTGGAATACCTCGATCGGCTGATGCGGGGACTCGCCGGACTGCGGCCCGCGATCACGACGAAACGCCAGGTCGACCCGCTGTCGAGGCTGCGCAGGACGCTCGCCGAACACTACCGGAAGAAGCGCGAGCACTACGGGCTCGACCACCCCGACTTCTACGACAGCGACTTGCGCAACATGTTCTCGGACTCGCCCGAGTACGCCAGGAACCCGACCGCCGCGAGCTTCGTGCGGCGCATACGGAAGGAGGCCCGCGCCACGGTGGCCAGCTTCACCGACACGTATCAGTACACGATCGACCAGCTCATCGCCAAGATCATGGAGCGCTGCCGCGAACTGAACCTGAGGCTCACCGACTCGGAGGCGGCGACCCGAACGGACTTCCTCGTCTTCCTCACCGTGCAGACGATGAACTACCTGCACAGCGGGCGGCACCGGGTGGCGCTGTGACGACGACCCGCCTGCGAGTGCTGGCGCTCGTCCATCGCCATCTCATCCCGCCCGAGACGATCGGCGAGGGCGTCGACCTCGTGTCCGCGCCCTGGCGGACGGAATACGACGTCGTCACCACGCTCCGGGCGATGGGGCACGAGGTGCAGGTGCTCGGGGTTCACGACGACCTGGGCGACATCCGGCGCGCCGCGACCGAGTGGAAGCCGCACATCGCCTTCAACCTGCTCGAGGGCTTCGACGACATCACCATCTTCGATCAGAACGTCGTCAGCCACCTGGAGCTGCTGAAGCTGTCGTACACGGGGTGCAATCCGCGCGGGCTGCTGCTGGCCCGCGACAAGTCGCTCTCGAAGAAGCTCCTCGCCTACCATCGGATCGCCGTGCCGGAGTTCGAGGTATTCCGCATCGGCCGGCCGATCCGGCGCCCCAGGCGGCTGGCATTCCCGCTGATCGTCAAGTCGCTGACGCAGGAAGCCTCGATCGGCATCTCGCAGGCCTCGGTCGTGGAGAGCGACGACAAGCTGAAGGAGCGCGTGACGTTCATCCACGAGAGCATCGGCACCGCAGCGATCGTCGAGCAATACGTCGAGGGCCGTGAGCTGTACGTGGGGCTCATCGGCAACCAGCACCTGCAGGCGCTGCCGATCTGGGAGCTGTTCTTCACGAACATGCCGCCCGAGGCGAAGCGCATTGCCACCGATCGCGTGAAGTGGAGCGTGAAGTACCAGAAGAAATACGGGATCGACAGCGGGCCCGCCAAAGAGCTGCCCCAGGAGCTCTCCGACACGATCGTCCACCTGTGCAAGCGGGCGTATCGCGGCCTGGAATTGAGCGGCTACGCGCGGATCGACCTCCGCCTGGATCAGAGCGGGCGTCCCTGGGTGCTCGAAGCGAACCCGAACCCGCAGATCGCCCGCGGCGAGGACTTCGCGGCGTCGGCGGAAATGGCGGGGCTGAGCTACGAGACCGTGCTGCAGCGCATCATCAACCTCGGTCTGCGCTGGCAGCCGGAAAGCGTCGCGTGACGCGAAGTCAGACGGTCGCGCGGTGCGGCGACTGCGCCAGGCGCACGACCAGCCAGATCAGGGCGACCCCGAGCAGAATCGGCGCCAGCGCCACCGTGAGCGCCAGGCCGCCAATCGCGGCGACGAACAGGAGGGCGATCAGGACGAACGGCAGCAGCAGCAGACCGATGGTGAGCTTCAGGAAGAAGCGCAGGAGCAGAAACGGGAGCAGGAAAATCCCGAAAACGAGCCAGAAGGCCATCCGAATCGGAAGCGTCAATAGGCAGAACATCGGCGGCTCCGGTAGGGACCCCGGCAGGAGACGGCCTCCAGGCCGTCCCTGGTGGTCCTGTCATCTTTACTTACGAGCGGCAGCTTCGAGGAGTTCCGGCGCCCGGAGCTGGTCCGCCGGACCGCGCGGGGCGGTCGGCGAGAGGTACTCGGCCGAATGGTGCGTGACGGCCTCGTCGAGGTTCTTGACGACCGGCGTGTCGCCGAAGGTCTTTCTCAGCTTCGTGAAGCCGACGATCACGCAGAAGCCGATGAACAGCGCCAGGAGGAAGACGGTGCTGGAGGCCAGCCCCTGGATGACGCCGATGACGATCTGCGCGAGGTCGCCGGTCATGCTTCCTCCCCGGTCGCGGGCGACTTCGGTTCGGGCACTTCGTAATAGACGAGCCCGCGCCGCACTTCCTCCATCGCGACGCGTTCGGGTTTGTGCGGCGCGGTTGGCTCGGGAGAGCCGTCGAGGCGCGGCCGCGCGCCGCGCCGAAGCTGCTTGGCACGCAGCGCCGCAACGTCGACGAACAGGAACCGGCTCTCGATGCGAGGCGCCGGCTCCGCCGGCGTGGCGTCGTTGCTGGTGTCGCTCGCGAGGCTGCTGTCTTCCATCTCGGCCATAGAGCGTAGCACGTGGGTGGGACGGGCTGGAAGAGCGGCGGCGGCAGGGCGGGCCGTCCCATCGCCCGCGCCTGCCGCGTTCGTCCCGGTGTTACGCCGCCACGTCGACCTTGATCTGCCGCGGCTTGGCTTCCTCGCGCAGCGGCAGGCGAACGGTCAGCACGCCCTGCCTGTAGTCAGCCGAGACCTTGTTCGGATCGACGGTCTGGGGCAGCGAGAACGACCGGCTGAACGTGCCGTACCGGCGCTCGATCCGGTGGTACTGCTCCTCCTTGACCTCGTCGGAGAGCTTCTTCTCGCCGCGGATCGTCAGCGTGCCGTTGTCCACGGTGATCTCGATGTCCTCCCGCGTCATGTCGGGCAGTTCGGCCTTGAGCACCAGCTCGTGGTCGCCGTTCTGGTAGATGTCGACCGGCGGCGCCCAGTTGCCCGAAGTCAGCAGCCCCTCATCCCCGCCGCGAGTGTAGGCATCCGAGAAGATCCGGTTGATCCGATCCTGCAGCTGAGAGAACTCCCTGAACGGGTCGTTCCAACGAACCATGGCCATGACAATTCCTCCTCTGTCGTCAATTGGTTTCCGCGTATTCCGCATCGACCACTTCCGCGTCCTTCACGGTCGAACCCTGGGAACCCTGTGAACCCTGTGAACCCTGTGAACGCCTGTACATTTCCTCCGCGATCTTGTGCGATGCCCGCTCCAGCGCGTCGGTCGCGCTGCGGATGGCCCCGACGTCCTCGCCCTGCGCCTCCCGCCGCACGTCGGCGATCGCCGATTCGGCTGCCGACGCCGCGTCGGCCGGAATCGTCCCTCGGTTCTCCGCGATCGTCTTCTCGACCTGGTAGGCGAGCGAGTCGGCCTGGTTGCGCGCGTCGATGAGGTCGCGGCGTGCCTGGTCCTCGGCGGCATGGCTCTGCGCCTCGGCGACCAGCCGCTCGACCTCGCCCTTGCCGAGCCCGCTCGAGCCGCTGATCGTGATCTTCTGCTCCGCGCCCGTCGCCATGTCCCTGGCCGCCACGTTGACGATGCCGTTGGCGTCGATGTCGAAGGCGACTTCGATCTGCGGCACGCCGCGCGGCGCCGGCGGCAGTCCGACCAGGTGGAAGCGCCCGAGGGTGCGGTTGTCGCGCGCCAGCGGCCGTTCGCCCTGGAGCACGTGCACCTCGACGCTCGTCTGGCTGTCGGTCGCCGTCGAGAAGACCTCGCTCTTGCGCGTCGGGATCGTCGCGTTGCGCGGAATGAGCGTCGTCATCACGCCGCCGAGCGTCTCGATGCCGAGCGAGAGCGGCGTCACGTCGAGCAGCAGAACGTCCTTGACGTCGCCCGTGAGGACGCCGCCCTGGACCGCGGCGCCGACCGCCACGACCTCGTCGGGGTTCACGCCCTTGTGCGGCTCCCTGCCGAAGAAGTCGCGCACGAGCTGCTGCACCCTGGGCATGCGCGTCGAGCCGCCCACGAGCACCACCTCGTCGATCTTCTTCGGATCGACGCCCGCGTCTGCCAGCGCCTGCCGCACCGGCGCCATGGTCCGCTGCAGCAGCCCGTCGACGAGCTGCTCCAGCTTCGCGCGGGTCAGCTTCGTCTGCAGATGCCTCGGACCGGTCTGGTCCGCCGTGACGAACGGCAGGTTGATCTCCGTTTCCATCGCGGTCGAGAGCTCGATCTTCGCCTTCTCCGCCGCTTCCTTGAGCCGCTGGAGCGCCATCCGGTCCTTCGACAGGTCGATGCCGTCCGACTTCCTGAACTCGCTGACGAGCCAGTCGATGACGCGATCGTCGAGATCGTCGCCGCCGAGGTGCGTGTCGCCGTTGGTCGCCTTCACCTCGACGACCCCTTCGCCCACCTCGAGGACCGAGATGTCGAAGGTGCCGCCGCCGAAGTCGTACACGGCGATGGTCTCGTCCTTCTTCTTGTCGAGGCCGTAGGCAAGCGCCGCCGCCGTCGGCTCGTTGATGATGCGCAGTACGTTCAGACCCGCGATGGTCCCCGCGTCCTTGGTCGCCTGCCGCTGGGAGTCGTTGAAGTAGGCCGGAACGGTGATGACCGCGTCCGAGACCTTCTCGCCGAGGTAGTCCTCGGCCGCCTGCTTCAGCTTCTGCAGCACCATCGCCGAGATCTCCGGCGGCGAATAGACCTTCCCGCGCGCCTCGACGCGGGCATCGCCGTTGCCCGCGCGCGTCACCACGTACGGCACGCGGGCAGATTCGCTCGACACCTCGTCGAACTTCCGCCCCATGAACCGCTTGATCGAAAAGATGGTGTTCTCCGGGTTGGTGACCGCCTGCCGCTTCGCGACCTGCCCGACCAGCCGCTCACCGTCCTTGCTGATCGCCACCACGGAGGGCGTCAGGCGGGCGCCTTCCTGGTTGACGATGACGGTCGGCTGGCCGCCTTCCATGACAGCGACGACCGAGTTGGTCGTGCCGAGATCGATGCCGATGACTTTGCCTGCCATGTGACTGTGCCTCGATTCGCTAATAGTTGCCCCAGTATAGCCGCAGTATTTAGTCAATGTCAAGCATGTTATTTGAGTATACTGAACTCATATATTAGGCGTCGCGCGGGCCGCCTCCCCGTCCGCAGGCCAGCGAGCCCCTTCTCGAGTGGTCAGGTCGGGCGCCGCTGTGAGATCATCGCGAGATGCGAAGCCGCGTCCACGCTGTCGTCGTGCCCCCCGAGCTCGGCGAGTTTGGCGACGACATCCGGCGGATATTCCTCGAGCTCGGGCGCACCTTCGGCCCGGAAACCCTGACGGGCGAATGCGCGCCGCCGCTCGACGTGTTCGAAACTGACGATGCGGTGGAGGTGGCGATGGACCTCCCCGGCGTCGATGCCTCAGCCGTGCGGGTGGTGGCCAGGGGCGACGCGTTGCTCATCGCCGGAGAGAAGCTGGCGAAGCGCGGCAACGGCGAATCCACGTTTCACCTGCTGGAGCGTGGCTTCGGCCGCTTCGCCCGCATCGTGCGGCTCGGCCGGGCCTGCGACACGGGCAGGGCCACGGCCACGCTTGCGGGCGGCGAACTGCGGATTTCGGTGCCCAAGATACCGGAGCGGCGGGGCGCAAGCCTGCAGATTCGGGTTACCCGGGAATGACGCGCGTCCTCTTCATCGGCGACATCGTCGGGCGGCCGGGCCGTGACCTGGTCCGGGACGGGGTGGCCACGCTGGTCGAGCACTACCACGTCGATTTCGTCATCGCCAATGCGGAGAATGCGGCCGCCGGCTTCGGCATCACGCGCGAGCTCGGCGATCAGATCCTCGAGTGGGGCGTCGACGTGATGACGTCGGGGAACCACATCTGGGACAGGAAAGAAGCGCTCGACTACGTCGGCGCCGAACCGCGGCTGCTCCGTCCCGCGAACTATCCGGCCGGTGCCCCTGGGCGCGGCAGCTATGTCGGACGGGCCCGCAGCGGACAGGCCGTCGGCGTCGTCAACGTGATGGGGCGGGTGTTCATGGCGAACATCGACGACCCGTTCACCGTCGTGCTGAGCGAGATCGAGAAGCTGCGCGAGCGCGCGCGCATCATCATCGTCGACATGCACGCCGAGGCAACATCGGAGAAGCAGGCGATGGCGTGGCATCTCGACGGAAAGGTGACCGCCGTCGTCGGCACGCACACTCACGTGCAGACGGCCGACGAGCGCATTCTGCCCGGGGGCACCGCCTGCCTGACGGACGTCGGCATGACGGGGCCGCACGACTCGATCATCGGATCGGAGGTCCAGGCGGTGCTCGGGCGCTTTCTCACGGCGCTCCCGGCCCGGCTCGAGACCGCGACCGGCAACCCGCGCCTTCACGCCGTGCTCGTGGATGCCGACGAGCGGACCGGGCGCGCGCTCGACGTCGAGCGCCTGAGCCTCGGCGTGCAGGACTTGACGGATCTGGGCGCACCGGTCAGCGTCTCGACTGCCAGGAATCGATAGCCGACAGCCGATAGCTGATAGCTGATAGCTTGAGAATGTCCGACCTCTTCGACCTGCCGTTCGAAAACGACGAGCCGGCCGAGCCGACGCCCGAGCCCGCAGCGACGCCGGTCGCGGCGCGCCGCCTGCTGACCGTCAGCGAGCTGACGATTCGCGTGCGGGATCTCATCGAGTCCGAGTTCACCGAGATCTGGGTCGAAGGCGAGCTGTCGAACTGCCGGTACTGGAACACCGGACATCTGTACTTCACGCTGAAGGACTCCTCGTCGCAGATCCGGGGAGTGATGTTCCGGACGGCGCTGCGCTACCTCAAGTTCAAGCCGGTCGACGGTCTCGGCATCGTGGCGCGCGGCCGGCTGTCCGTGTACGAACCGAAAGGCGAGTACCAGCTGGTCTGCGAGCACATCGAGCCCCAGGGGCTGGGCGCGCTGCAGCTCGCCTTCGATCAGCTGAAGAAGCGGCTGCAGGCCGAGGGACTGTTCGACTCGTCGCGCAAGCGTCCGCTGCCGGTGCTGCCGCGCAAGATCGGGATCGTCACGTCGCTCGACGGCGCCGCGATCCGGGACATCATCAAGGTACTGCGTCGACGGTATGCGAACGCCCACCTCGTCGTGCGTCCGGCGCGCGTGCAGGGCGAGGGCGCGGCGCCGGAGATCGCGCGCGGCCTGCGGGACGTCGCGCGCGTCAGCGGCGTGGACGTGGTCATCGTCGGACGCGGCGGCGGCTCCATCGAGGACCTGTGGGCATTCAACGAGGAAGCCGTCGCGCGCGCCATTGCGGCCTCGCCGGTCCCGGTCATCTCCGCGGTCGGCCACGAGAGCGACGTCACGATCGCCGATTTCGTCGCCGACCTCCGTGCGCCGACGCCGTCGGCGGCCGCCGAGCTGGTCGTCGCGCGCAAGGACGAGTTCTGCAGCCGCATCGACCGCCTGCACGATCGGCTGCGCGCGGCGGCGCAGGCGCGCGTGCAGGCGCTCGGCCGCCGCACCCACGTGCTCGGCGGACGCGGCGCGTTCGCCGCCTTTCCCGGCCGCGTCGCGATGCGCGGCCGGCATGCGGCGGAGCTGACGCATCAGCTCGCGCACGCCGTTCGCGTGCGGATCGCGGCGCGGGAGCGCCGCCTGCTGCAGCTCGAACGGCTGCTCGAATCGTGCGACCTCCGCCGGCGTCTCGAAGGATTCCGTACGCGGGAGGCCGCGGCGGACGTCCGTCTCCGCGGCGCCGCCGCGCGCCGGCAGCACCGGTTCGCGGCGCAGCTGCAAGGCTGCGCCGCGCGCCTCGACACCCTGAGCCCGCTGGCCGTTCTCGGCCGCGGTTACGCCGTCTGCTGGAACGCCGACCGGACCCGTGCGCTCCGCGACGCCGCGCAGGCCGCGCCCGGCGATCGCGTGCGCGTCACGCTGGCAAGAGGCGAGCTGCAGTGCGAGGTGCGCTCGAAGGAGTCCTGACCATGTCCGACCCGTCCATCAAAGACTTCGAGGCCGCCATCGCCGAGCTCGAGTCGATCGTCAAGACCCTCGAAGAGGGCGACCTCGCGCTCGAGCAGTCGCTCCAGCTGTACGAGCGCGGCGTGCAGCTGTCGCGCTTCTGCCACGCGCGCCTCGAAGAGGCCGAGCGGCGCATCGAGATCCTCAACGAGCGCGGCGAGCTCAAGCCGGCGCCGGCGCCGCTGGCGGCCGACGAGCCCCATCGCGGGTGACGCCGTGACGCGATCCGAGCTGCTCGCGTCGTTTCTCGGCGCGGCCCGGGCGCGCGTGGACGCCGCGCTCGACGCCTTCCTGCCCCGTCCGCCGTCCTGTCCACCTCTCGTCAGCGAGGCGATGCGATACAGCGTGTTCGCGGGCGGAAAGCGCCTGCGCCCGATCCTGACGCTCGCCGCCGCGGGAGCGGCCGTCGGTCGGGCGACGACCGGAGCCGGGCCGGACGGCCCGGCGCTGACGCCCGCCATGATGGCGGCGCTCCCGGCCGCGTGCGCGATCGAGATGATCCACACGTACTCCCTGATCCACGACGACCTGCCGGCCATGGACGACGACACGCTCCGCCGCGGACGGCCGACGCTGCACGTCGTCTACGGCGACGGCATCGCCGTGCTGGCCGGCGACGGACTGCACGCGGAAGCGTTCGGCTTGCTCGCGCGCGAGCCCGCGGGCGACGACCCCGCGCTCGCGGGCCGCAAGCTCCGCGTGCTCCGCCTCGTCGCGGACGCCGCCGGCCCCGCCGGCATGGTCGGCGGCCAAGCGATCGATCTGCAGGCCGCCGGGCGCGCGCGCGGGGAGCGCATCGCGCTCGATGCCGACGGCCTCCGCGCCATGCACGCGCGCAAGACGGGCGCGCTCATCCGGGCATCGGGCGTCGCCGGCGCGATCATGGCCGGCCACGGCGAGCCGGTCGTCGCCGCCGTCGATCGATTCGCCTCGCATCTCGGCCTGGCGTTCCAGATCGTCGACGACATCCTCGACGTCGAAGGCAAGACCCAGGAACTCGGGAAGAGCGCCGGCAAGGACGCCGCCGGCGGCAAGCCGACGTATCCGGCCCTCTTCGGCCTCGACCGCTCGCGCGCGCTCGCCGCCGAGGCCGCCGCCTCCGCCCACGCGGCGCTCGACGGCGCCGGCCTCGCGGCCGAGCTGCTCCATGCGATTGCCGACTGGGTCGTGACACGGCGGAATTGACGCGGGGTGGCCAGAAAACCGCGGCTCGACGTCCTCCTCGTGGAGCGCGGCCTCGTGTCGTCGCGCGAGCGGGCGCGCGCGCTCATTCTCGCCAGGCGCGTGAAGGTCGCCGGACGCGTCGAGTCGAAGGCCGGCACGGCCGTCGCCGACGACGCCGTCATCGAGCTCGTCGAGGCCGATCATCCGTGGGTCGGCCGGGGCGGCGTCAAGCTGGCGCACGCGCTCGACGTGTTCGCCATCGACCCGCGCGGGCGCACGGCGCTCGACGTCGGCGCCTCGACCGGCGGGTTCACCGACGTGCTGCTGCAGCGCGGCGCGCGGGACGTCATCGCCCTGGACGTCGGCCACAATCAGCTCGACTGGAAGCTCCGGAGCGACCCGCGCGTCATCGTCCGTGAAGGTGTGAACGCCCGAGCACTGACTGATGCAGACGTTCCGCACCCGGTCGACATCGTCACGATCGATGTGTCGTTCATCTCCTTGAAACACATTCTTCCCGAAGTACCGAAGGTGCTCACGGACGGCGCCGACGTCGTGGCGCTCGTAAAACCGCAGTTCG
>JBLMXQ010000094.1:0-86256 GCA_050257855.1 Betaproteobacteria bacterium
ATCCGAGTGGAGATGGGTGAGAAAGGCGATCCGGAGGTTCTTCGGCTCGAGCGCCGCGATCCCGCGGTTCCGCGCCGCGGCGGCGCGCCGGACGATGCCCGTGCCCGCGTCGACGAGGTAGGCGGTCCCGTCCACCACGACGGCGGCGGCCGGCCCGGCCCGATCGGGATCCGGGAGCGGCGTCCCGGTCCCGAGCATGACGAGCCGCGCGCGGGGCGCGGGTTGCGCCTGGCCTGCCGCGGCCGGCTGCAGCAGCACGCCCGCCAGCGCCAGGACGACGAAGCCCCGCAGTGCCATCTCTACACCTTGATCACGTTCACCAGTTCCTTGACGGCTGCCGCGGAATTCATGAGGGCCGCGCGCTCCTGCTCGCTCAGCTCGATCTCGATCACTTCCTCGAGCCCCCGCGCCCCGAGCTTCACTGGCACGCCGAGATACTGGTCGCGCACGCCGTACTCCCCCTGCAGGTAGACCGAGCACGGCAGGATCTTCTTCTTGTCCTTGAGGATCGCCTCCACCATCTCCGCCGCCGCCGCTCCCGGCGCATACCAGGCGCTCGTGCCGACCAGCTTCGTGATCTCGGCGCCGCCCTCCGCCGTCCGCTTGCAGATCGCTTCGATCCGCTCGGGGTGCTTCTTGAAGTACGGGAACTCCGGCATCGGGATGCCGGCGATGGTGGAATAGCGAGGCAGCGGCACCATCGTATCGCCGTGTCCACCGAGCACGAATGCGTGGACGTTCTCCACCGAGACACCCGTTTCCATGGCGATGAAGGTGCGCATGCGCGACGAATCGAGAACGCCCGCCATGCCGACCACACGCTCGCGCGGAAACCCGCTCAGCTTGAAGACCGCCTGGCACATCGCGTCGAGCGGGTTCGCGACCGGCACGATGATGCAGTTCGGCGAGTACTTTGCGACCTGCTCCGTCACCGCCTTCATGATGTTGAAGTTGACGTTCAGCAGGTCGTCGCGGCTCATGCCCGGCTTCCGCGGCACGCCCGACGTGATGACGACGACATCCGAGTTGGCGCTGGCCGCGTAGTCCGCGCCGCCGATGACGCGGCTGTCCGACCCCGTGATCGGACACGACTCGTAGATGTCGAGCGCGATGCCGGCCGCCTTCTGATCGGCGATGTCCACGATCACGACGTCGGCGAGCTCCTTCTCGGCCACCGAGCGCGCCACGGTCGCCCCGACGTTGCCCGCGCCTCCCACGACGGTCACTTTGCGATTCATTCTTATGACTCCCTTCGATCGCCGTCGGCTATGAGCTGTCCGCTGCCGGCGGGCTGACAGCCGACAGCCGGCAGCCGATGGCTGTTCTACATGTTCCCGATAATCGCGTCCGCGAACTGGGACGTCTTGAGCTCGGTCGCGCCATCCATCTGGCGCGCGAGGTCGTACGTCACTTTCTTCTGCGCGATCGTCTTCTCGATCCCGCGCTCGATCAGGGCGCCGGCCTCGTTCCACCCGAGGTAGTTCAGCATCATGACGCCTGACAGGATGAGCGACCCGGGGTTGATGACATCCTTGCCCGCGTACTTCGGCGCGGTGCCGTGCGTCGCCTCGAAGAATGCAGTCTCGTCGCCGACGTTCGCGCCCGGCGCCATCCCGAGCCCGCCGACCTGCGCCGCGCAGGCGTCCGACAGGTAGTCGCCGTTCAGATTCGGCGTCGCGAACACGTCGTACTCCGCCGTGCGCGTCAGGATCTGCTGGAACACGCTGTCGGCGATCCGGTCGTTGATGAGGAGTTTTCCCTCGCGCGAGGCGCCCTGCGTCACCTCGTCCTCGGTGACGATGCGGTCGCGAAACTCGGCCCTGGCGAGCTCGTAGCCCCAGTCCCGGAACGCCCCCTCGGTGAACTTCATGATATTGCCCTTGTGCACCAGGGTCAGGACCTTGCGGTCGTTTGCGAGGGCGTACTGGATCGCCATCCGGACCAGACGCTTGGTTCCGGTTTCCGAGATCGGCTTGATGCCGATGCCCGAATCGGGAGCGATCCGCTTGCCCATCTCCTTCGCCAGGAATTCGATCAGCCGCTCGGCCTGCGGCGTGCCCCTGGCCCACTCGATGCCGGCGTAGACGTCCTCGGTGTTCTCGCGGAAGATGATGACGTTCATCCGCTCCGGGTGCGTGACCGGCGCCGGCGTACCCTGAAAGTAGCGCACCGGCCGGATGCAGGCGTACAGGTCCAGCACCTGCCGGAGCGTGACGTTGAGACTGCGAATGCCGCCGCCGACCGGCGTCGTCAGCGGTCCCTTGATGGCGACCCTGTACGCCTTGACCGCCTCGAGCGTGTCGGAGGGCAGCCACTCGCCCGTGGCGTTCTTCGCCTTCTCGCCGGCGAGCACCTCGAACCACGCGATGCGCCGCCTGCCGCCGAACGCCTTCTGGACGGCGGCATCGAAGACGCGGACGCTCGCCCGCCAGATGTCGGGTCCCGTGCCGTCGCCTTCGATGAAAGGAATGATGGGGTCGTCGGGAACGACCAGCTGCCCGTTGCGCCGCGAGATCGGCGTGCCGCTCGTCGGCGGTTTGAGTGATGAGAAGTTCGGCATAGAGGAGATGATCCTGAAGCTCTCGGGTGTCGGCTTTCGGCTGTCGGCTCGCTGTCGGCGGTCGGTTGTCGTGCCGTCGGCTCGGGGTCGCTGTCGCTCGCTGGGCCGCCGGCGCGGCGTCGCTGTCGGCCGTCAGCTTCCGGCCGAGAGCCAAGCCGATAGCCGATAGCCGACAGCCGAGAGCTGTTCTTTAGGTCAGGTCCCCCGAACGATGACGCTGTTTCTCACAGCTTCTGTGGAAAACTCTGTGGAAAAAGACCGATGTTTACGTCGTTGTGATGGCGCAACCGGAGTGTTTTAGCGTTTTGCACCACGGCAGGGCAGCCACACGGCGCGCACATCGATCGCCAGCAAAATCATCGGATTATACTTTAGCCAAATGGAGAGTGGATCGATGCGCAATTCCGCCGCCGTGGTCGTCCTCGCATTCGCGCTGTTCGTCGCTGCGCCTGCCGTCTCCCTCGCGTCACCCCAGCACGGCGCCGGCGTTCACCGGCATCCGGATGCCGCGCGGCTGAAGAACCCGGTGTCCGCCGACGCCGCGTCGATCGAGGCAGGCAAGAAGACCTACGTCGCGCGGTGCGCTCACTGCCACGGCGCGACGGGCGTGGGTGACGGCGAGGACGGGCTGGGTATGGATCCGCCGCCGGCCAACCTGACCGACGCCACGTGGAAGCACGGTCCGAGCGACGGCGAAATCTTCACGGTCATCCGCAGCGGCGTGAAGGGCACCGGCATGAAAGGCTTCGGGTCGAAGCTCACCACCGACGAAATCTGGAACCTGGTCAACTACCTCCGATCGATCGGGCCACATCCGCAACAGTAAAGATGCCCGCGCCTGCGGCCATGCGGCGGCGAGGACGTGCGGCTCCGAGCCGACGCATCGGCGTCAGTGCGCGGCGGGCCGGGGCCCCCAACGCGGCAGTGGGGTGGCGGAGGTGGGGCCCCGCCGCCAGTGAGGAAATGCCCGCGCCTGCGGCCATGCGGCGGCGAGGACATGCGGCTCCGAGCCGACGCATCGGCGTCAGTGTGCGGCGGGCCGGGGCCCCCAACGCGGCAGCCGCGTTGGGGTGGCGGAGGTGGGGCCCCGCCGCCATATGAAGATCGTCGTCGCTGACGACCTCCCGGCGTCTGCGCTGGATCTGCTCCGCGCCGAGCCTGGATGGATCGTCGACTTCCGGACCGGCCGCCCGCCGGCCGAACTGGCTGCCGATCTCCACGACGCTGACGCGCTGCTCGTGCGCAGCGCGACGAAGGTGGACGCAGCCCTGCTCACCGCTGCGCCGCGCCTCCGAATCGTCGCGCGTGCCGGCACGGGAGTCGACAACGTGGACGTCGCGGCAGCCAGCGCCCGCGGCATCCTCGTCGTCAACGCCCCGGGTGCGAACAGCATCAGCGTCGCCGAGCACACGTGGGCCCTGCTGCTGGCGCTGGCCCGGGCGGTGCCGGCCGCGGATCGGGCGATGAAGGACGGCCGGTGGGAGAAGCGCCGGTTCCTGGGAACCGAGCTGCGAGGCAAGACGCTCGGAATCGTCGGCCTCGGCCGGATTGGCCGCGAGGTCGCCGAGCGGGCGCGCGCCTTCGGCGTCCGCGTCATCGCGCACGATCCGTTCATCGCCGCCGAGATCGCGGCCGCGCGGGGCATCGCGCTGCTTCCGCTGGACGAGGTCTGCGCCGCCGCCGACCTGATTACGCTGCATCTGCCCGCGACGCCCGACACCCGGCATCTGTTCGATGACGCGCGCTTCGCGCAGTGCAAGCCGGGCGTGCGGATCGTGAACACCGCGCGCGGCGAGCTGATCGACGAGGCGGCGCTCGTTCGCGCCATCGACGCGGGCATCGTCGCCGGCGCCGGGCTCGACGTGTTCGAGTCCGAGCCGCCGCGCGACCGGGTGCTGGTCGACCGTCCGCAGGTGGTGGCGACGCCGCACATCGCCGCGTCCACCGAGGAAGCCCAGGAACTGGTCGGAGTCGAAACGGCCGGAGCCGTCCGCGATTTCCTGCGCGATGGGCTGGTGAGAAACGCCGTCAATTTCCCCGGGATCGCCGCCGAGGACATGCAGCGGCTCCAGCCGTGGATCCGGCTCGCCGATCGACTCGGCGCGCTGCTGTCGCAGCTCGGCGCCGCGCGCGCGCACACGCTGGCCGTGCGCTGCTACGGCGCGCTGGCGGACAGCCACGGCGTCGGCGTGCTCGCCGCGGCGGCGGCCGGCGGCGTCCTTCGTCCCATCCTCTCGGGCGGCGTCTCGATCGTCAACGCGCGCGCGGTCGCAGCCGAGCGCGGCCTCGACGTGGTGGAGTCGCGAAGCTCGCGGCCGCGCGACTTCGCAAGCCTGATCTCGCTCCGCCTGGACACGGACTCGGGAGAGCGGTGGGTGGAAGGGACCGTGTTCGAGCCGAACAGTCCGCGGCTCGTGTCGATCGGCGGCGTCGAGGTGGAGGCGCCGCTCGCCGGCACGCTCCTCGTGATCGCCAACGACGATCAGCCGGGAGTGATCGGCGAGGTCGGCACGATTCTCGGCCGTCATCGGGTCAACATCGCGACTTTTGCGCTCGGCCGCGGCGCGACCGGCGCGATCGGCGTCGTCAACCTTGACGAAGACGCCAGCCGCGCGGGATCGATCGATGCCGCCGTCGCCGAGATCCGGCGCATTCCTGCCGTCCGCGACGCACACGTCGTGCGGCTGGAGAATCACCCGTAGACTACACGGCAATCTGCAACGCGCCCGGATGCACACGGACCTGCAGCCGGGTGCCGCCGCGCACCGGCTCGCCGTCCACGTGGAAGACCATCGGCTTCTCGCACTCGATGGTCGCCTGCCGGATCCGCCGGAGCGCGAAGCCCGGCGCGCGCGTCAACGTGCGATTGAAGAGGCGCGGGATCTGGGCGATCGTCGCCGTGCGCGAGCGCTCTTCGAACGTGGCCAGGTCCAGCCACCCGTCGTCGACGACGGCGCCGGGCGCCACGCAGACGCCGTTGCCGAACTGGGGAGAGTTGGCGACGGTGACGAACACGGCCCGGATCGACGTCTCGCCCTCCGGCGTCGTGATCGTGTAGCGGCCGGGTCGGTACCGGATGAGGGTGCGAACCGTGATGGCGGCGTACCTCGCGAATCCGCGGCGACGGTTCGACGCGGCGTTGAAGGCGTCCGCCACGCAGGCATCGAGGCCCACGCCCGCGACGTTTACGAAGAGCCGATCGCCCATCTCGCCGACGTCCATCGGCCGGCGCCCGGCCGCGAGCGCAGCCGCCAGCGCACGCGCCGGACGGCGGTCGAGTTTCAGCTCGCGCGCGAGGCCGTTGCCCGAGCCGGCCGGCACGATCCCCAGCGGCACGTCCTCGAAGGCGAGTGCCGACGCCACCTCGTTGATCGTGCCGTCGCCGCCCCACGCGACGATGATCCGGGAGCGGCGCCGGACGGCCCTTCGGGCGAGATCCCGCGCGTGACCTGCACGCTCGGTGACGAAGACCTCGGCGGGCTCACCGTGCGCCGCCGCGACGGCCGCGGCCATCTCGGCGCGCTGACGTCCGACCCCCGCATTTCCACCACCAGAGACGGGATTGATGATGATGGTGACCGCCACGACGCTGGCCGGCCGGCCCTACCTGAGCGCGAGACGCACCGTCGTTCCGCCGTCGGCGTCGAGCAGTTCCACCACATCGGCGCCGATCCGGACGACTTTGAAGCGCGGCGTCACCGCGTCGCCTTCCTTGGCCAGAAACAACTGTCCCAGGCCGGCGATGATCGCGGTCCGCACCGGGCCGTCAGGACCGGGATCCTCCGCGATGCCATCGAGCGTGAAATCGGGCGCGGGCGGTGTGGCAACGTCGACCGGCGGAGCGGAGTGGACGGAAGAAGCCGCGCGAGCGGTGCGCGGGCGCTCGAACTCGAAGAGGTTGCGGCCCGGCTGGCGCGGTGCGGCCTGCGGATGGAGACGCGCGTGGAGACGCGCGACATCGGCTGCGAGCTGCTGGCTGCGTGTGTCGGGCGGCGCGGCGGGCGGCGCCTGGCGCAACGGCTGGTGCGAATCGGACGTGGCCGCCGCCGAAATCCAGGCAGCGAGCGCGGCGCTCCCGACAACGAGCAGCACGGTCCGCTTCGGGCTCATCGATCTCAGCGGCGATCGTAGCATGTGCCTTGCTCGAGTGTGCTATTATTCGTCGTGCACCCTGGATCGACTGGCCCTGCGGTCGATACGCCCTTACCGCTGCAGATCGTCGCCGTCATCCCCGCCCGATTCGCCTCCACCAGACTCCCCGGCAAGCCGCTCGCGGACATCGACGGCCGAACGATGATCGAGCATGTCTACCGCCGCGCGTCCGCGGCCGCCAGCGTGCGCCGCGTCATCGTCGCGACCGACGACCTGCGAATCGTCGAGACCGTGCGGCGCTTCGGCGGCGAGGCGCGCCTGACGCGCGGCGATCACGTGAGCGGCACGGATCGACTCGCCGAGGTCGCCTCGGGGCTCGACTGCGACGTCGTCGTCAACGTGCAGGGCGACGAGCCGCTCATCGATCCGCGCTCGATCGACCGGCTGGTGGCGCCGTTCGCGTCGGAGCCGTCGCTGTCGATGGCCACGCTGTACCGACGCATCGACAATCCCGGTGATCTGGCGGACCCGAACGTCGTCAAGGTGGTGCTCGACCGTGCGGGATACGCGCTGTACTTCTCCCGGGCGCCCATTCCCCACATGCGCGATCCCCGCGGGGGCTGGCCGCCCCTGTACAAGCATATCGGTCTGTACGCCTACCGCCGCAACGCCCTGCTCGTTCTGGCGTCGCTCGAGCCGACGCCGCTCGAACGCGCCGAGGCGCTCGAACAGCTCCGAGCGCTCGAGCACGGGATCCGGATCAAGGCGGTGGAGACGCCGCACGACTCGATCAGCGTCGACACGCCCGAGGACCTCGAAACCGTACGCCGGCTGATTGCCGCACCCACGTCATGAACCCCGGACGAAGCCTATGACCAACACCCAGGGACGGACCACCAAGTACATCTTCGTGACCGGCGGCGTCGTTTCGTCGCTCGGCAAGGGCCTGGCGGCTGCCTCGATCGGCGCGCTGCTCGAAGGGCACGGGTATCGGGTCACGCTGCAGAAGTTCGATCCGTACATCAACGTGGACCCGGGCACGATGAGCCCGTACCAGCACGGCGAGGTCTACGTCACCGACGACGGGGCGGAAACGGATCTGGACCTCGGCCACTACGAGCGCTTCACGAACACGACGACGACGCGGCACTCGAACTGGACGACCGGCAAGATCTACCTGAGCGTCATCCAGAAGGAGCGCCGCGGCGATTATCTCGGACGCACCGTGCAGGTCATCCCGCACATCACGAACGAGATCAAGGATGCGATTCGCTCGGGCGCGAACGACGCGGACATCGTCCTCGTCGAGATCGGCGGCACCGTCGGCGACATCGAGAGCCTGCCGTTCCTCGAGGCGATCCGGCAGTTCCGCCAGGATGTCGGCCGCGACAACTCGATCTACGTTCATCTGACCCTCGTGCCGTTCATCGGCGCCGCCGGCGAGCTCAAGACCAAGCCGACGCAGCACAGCGTGCGCGACCTGCGGTCGATCGGCATTCAGCCGGACATCCTGCTCTGCCGCACCGACCGGTTCCTGCCCCCGGACATCAAGCGGAAGATCGCCCTGTTCTGCGACGTCGACGAGGAAGCCGTGATCACGGCCAAGGACGTCTCCTCGATCTACGAAGTTCCGCTCGTGCTCGGGGCCGAAGGGCTCGATCGGATCGTCCTGAAATACCTGCACCTGCCGCAGACCGAACGGCGCATGCAGCCGTGGGAGGAGCTCGTCGAGCGCATCAAGAATCCGGTCGACGAGATCACGATCCACGTCGTCGGCAAGTACGTGGGGTACGAGGACTCCTACAAGAGTCTGAACGAGGCGCTGTACCACGGCGGGTTCCCGCACCGCCTCAAGGTCAACATCAAGTGGATCGAGGCCGAGGCGCTCGAGGAGCCGAACGCCGAGTCGCTGCTCGACGACGCCGACGGCATCCTCGTGCCCGGCGGATTCGGCGACCGGGGCACGCGCGGCATGATGAAGGCGGCGCAGGTCGCACGCGAGCGCCAGATTCCCTACTTCGGCATCTGCTACGGCTTCCAGTGGGCGACGGTCGAGTTCGCACGGAACGTGGCGGGGCTCGCCGACGCCGACTCCACCGAGTGCGCGCCCGACACCCCGACCAAGGTGATCTACAAGCTCCGGGATCTGCTGGGCATCGACGACCTGGGCGGCACCATGCGGCTGGGAAGCTACGCCTGCGAGCTCGCGCCGGGATCGCTCGCGCAGCAGGTCTACGGCACGAACCTGGTGCACGAGCGCCATCGCCACCGGTACGAGTTCAACTGCCTGTACGAGAAGGCGCTCACCGACCGCGGGCTGCGCATCTCGGGCCGCTCGCCGGACGGCAAGTTCGTCGAGATCGCCGAACTCCCGGCGCATCCCTGGTACGTCGCCGTCCAGTTCCATCCGGAGTTCAAGTCGAAGCCGCTCCGGCCGCACCCGCTCTTCGCGGCGTTCGTGGCCGCCAGCTACGCGCACAAGACCGCGCACGGCGCCGGCCAGACGGCTGCCGCCGAATCGGTGGCCTGATACAATTGCGCCCGTGACCCCGGTCAGGATTGGCGGCATCGCCTTCGGCGGCGGAAGCCCGTTCGCCCTCGTCGCCGGTCCCTGCGTCATCGAAAGCGAGCGCCACGCGTCCGAGATGGCGTCGCACCTGGCGGCGATCGCCGCGCGCGCCGGCGTGCCGTTCGTCTTCAAGGCGTCGTACGACAAGGCGAACCGGACGTCCGGACGATCGTTTCGCGGACCGGGCCTCGTCGAGGGCCTGCGCGTGCTCGGCGCGATCAAGGATCGCCTCGGCGTGCCGATCCTCACCGACATTCACGAGCCGGCGCAGGCCGCGCCAGCCGCCGAGGTCGCCGACGTTCTCCAGATCCCGGCGTTTCTGTCACGGCAGACGGATCTGCTGGTCGCGGCGGCGCGGACCGGCCGCGCAGTCAACATCAAGAAGGGGCAGTTCCTCGCGCCCGAGGACGTGCGCCACGCGATCGCGAAGGTCCGCGACGCGGGCAACGATCGCGTCATCGTGACCGAGCGCGGCACGAGCTTCGGCTATCACAACCTGGTCGTCGACATGCGGGCGTTCCCGATCATGCGCGCGTTCGGCGTGCCGGTCGTCTTCGACGTGACCCACAGCCTGCAGCTGCCCGGCGGCGGCGACGGCGAGACCGCCGGCCTCGCCCAGTACATCGAGCCGCTCGCGTCGGCGGGCGTCGCCGCCGGGGTGGACGGCGTGTTCCTCGAAGTCCACGACGAGCCGGCGCGCGCGCGGAGCGACGCGCAGAACGCCCTCCGGCTCGACGCCCTCGAGCCGCTCCTCCACCGCCTGACGGCCATCGACGCCATCGTCAAGACCGCCGAGGCCCCGATTCATGGCTGATCGCACGCTCGCGCGGAAGGTGCTCGAAACGGAGGCGGCCGCGATCCTGGCGCTCGTCGAACGCCTCGACGGCCAGTTCGACCGGGCGGTGCAGCTGCTGCGGGGCTGCCGCGGCCGCGTCATCCTGACCGGCATGGGCAAGTCGGGGATCATCTGCCGCAAGATCGCGGCGACGCTGACGAGCACCGGCACGGCGGCGATCTTCCTGCACCCGGCCGACGCCATTCACGGCGACCTCGGCGTCATCCAGTGCGACGACGTCGTCGTGGCGCTGTCGTACAGCGGCGAGACCGACGAGATCCTGCGGCTGCTCGAGACGATCCGCCGGCTCGGCGCGCGCCTCATCGCCATCACGGGGGCGCCCGCCTCCACGCTCGCGCAGGCGGCCGACGTGGCGATCGACTGCAGCGTGACCGAGGAGGCGTGCCCGATGAACCTCGTGCCGACGGCGAGCACGACGGCGGCGCTCGCGATCGGCGACGCGCTCGCGATGACGCTCCTCGTCGAGAAGGGATTCCGCCAGGAGGACTTCGCCAGCCTCCACCCCGGCGGCAAGCTCGGGAAGCGCCTGATGCGGGTGGAGAGCCTGATGCACGCCGGCAGGCAGTGTCCCGTGGTGCGCGTCGACACGCCGATGCGGGACGTCATCTACGAGATGTCGAGCAAGGGACTCGGCATGACGTGCGTCGCGGATGGCGGCGACCGGCTCGTCGGCATCATCACCGACGGCGACCTGCGCCGGCACATGGACCGCGCGCCCGGGATCCTGGAGCTCGCGGCCGGCGACGTCATGACGCAGGGACCGGTCGCGATCCCGCCCTCCACGCTCGCAGTCGAGGCGCTGCACATCATGGAGCAGCGCAAGATCACGTCGATTGTGGTCGTCGACGGCGACACTCATGTGGCCGGCGTCGTGCACCTGCACGATCTGTGGCGGACGGAGATGGTCTGACGAGGAACCGTTGGCAGACGTGAACGAGATCGCCCGGCGCATCCGCCTCCTGCTGTTCGACGTGGACGGCGTGCTCACGGACGGCAAGGTCCTCCTGCACCCCGACGGCAGCGAGAGCAAACAGTTCGATATCAAGGACGGCACGGCCATCGTCTGGGCGCAGCGGTCGGGCCTGCTCGTCGGCTTCCTGTCGGCGCGCACCTCGGCGGCGACCGCCCAGCGCGCGGCGCAGCTCAACGTCGCGATCGTGCATCAGGGGGTGGCGAACAAACTCGAGGCATACGGACAGATCCTGCGCGAGCACGGCCTCGGAGACGAAGACGTCGCCTACATGGGCGACGACGTGCTGGATCTGCCGGTGCTCGGCCGGGTCGCGCTGGCGGCGGCGCCGGCCGATGCCGCCGGCGAGGTGCGGTCCCGGGTCGCGTACGTGAGCCGCGCGCGCGGCGGCGACGGCGCGGCGCGGGAGCTGGTCGAGCTGGTGCTGCGCGCGCAGGATCTGTGGACGCCGCTCCTGGCGTCCTACGCCACGGAGCCGGCATGAGCGCGTACGCGCCGCTGCTCGCCGCGCTCATCGGGCTCCTCCTCGGGCTCGCGATCGGCAAGGCCTGGGAGCGGTACAAGCTGCGCGACGGCCGATGGGTGGACCGCCGCCGGGCGCGCGAGTCGCCGCACTACATCCTCGGGCTGAATTTCCTCGTCTCGAACCAGATCGACCTCGCGATCGAAGAGCTGAGCAAGGCGGCCAGCCTCGACGCCGACGCGCTCGAGGTCCACATGATTCTCGGCAACCTGTACCGGGAGAAGGGGCAGGTCGGCAAGGCGATCACGATCCATCAGGGGCTGCTGCAACGGCCGCGCCTCAACCGGGTCGAGCACGCCTACGTCCTGCTCTGCCTCGGCCTCGACTACAAGCGCGGCGGCTTCGTCGACCGCGCGCTCGAAGCATTCAACGAGGTGCTGCGCCTCGACCCGAAGAACGAGTACGCCCTCGTCAACATCCAGAAGCTGCACGAGGAACAGCACCAGTGGCTCGCGGCGTACGACACGCGCCAGCGCCTGACGAAGCTGACCAGCATCGACGACCGACCCCAGAGCCAGGCCATTCTCGCGTTTCTCGAGAACGAGATCGGGCTCGAAGCGATGCGGCGGAAGGATTGGGCGGAGGCGGCGCGGCGCTTCCGGGGCGCCATCGATCTCGACGGCCGCGCCGTGCCCGCGTACCTCAACCTGGGCGACGTCCGCGTCGCGCAGGGCCGCGACGAGGAAGCGGCCGAAATCTGGGAGCAGCTCACCGACCTCGCACCTGATCGCGCGTACCTGGCGTTCGATCGTCTCGAAGCGCTGGCGCGCCGGATCGGCCAGCCCGATCGGTTCACCCGCCTCTGCCGGAAGCTCATCGACGACAACCTGCAGGACTGGCGGGCGCGGCTCGCGCTGTCGCGCCACCTGGCCGCGAGCGGCCGGCCGCGCGACGCGCTCGACCTGCTCTTCGCCGCGCTCGTGCAGAATCCCCACGCGCTCAGCATCCACCAGGCCATCTGGCGCGCACTCGGTCAGCTCGGCCACGAGCCGGCGCTCGTCGAACGCTACAGCGATCTCACGCGCCACGCGGTCTTCTATCTCGATCCGCACGTCTGCCTGCGCTGCCGGTACCGCAGCACGGAACTGCTCTGGCAATGCCCGCACTGCCACGACTGGAACACGTTCGTGGAGGAACGGATCGCGCCGGCGCAGGATCCCGAGGAAGTCGAAGCCTGATTGTCCGGGATCCTGCGAGTCCGGGAATCCTGAACGCGTCGCAGCTTCGGGCCGAATCCGAGTGGCTGCTTCAGGAATCAGATCTCAGGTGCGCCAGCACCTGCTCGACCTGCGCGTCGGTCTCGTCGAACGTGCCGTCGGTGCGGATGACGAAATCGGCGCGGGCGGCCTTCCCCTCGGTCGGCAACTGCGAGGCGAGGCGCAGGCGTGCGTCGCGCTCGGTGAGTCCGCGCCGCACGAGCCGCGCCACCTGCATTTCCGGCGGGCACGACGCCACGATGACTCGATCGAAGTCCGACGCATGCCCGGTCTCGTACAGCAGCGGGATATCCACCACGACGAGCGCCGCGCCGGTCGTGCGTTCCAGGCCGCGGATACCGGCGGCGATCGCACGGAACACGGCCGGATGGACGATCGCTTCGAGATCGAGCCGGGCAGCCGGATCGGCGAAGACGATCGGCCCGAGCTTCGCCCGATCGACCGAGCCGTCAGCCGCCAGCACGCCCTGGCCGAAGCGCGCGGCGATGGCCGCCGTCGCCTCCGTCCCGGCCACCATCGTCCCGTGCGCGAGCTCGTCGGCGTCGAGGCACGGCACGCCGCGCCGCCGGAACTGGTCGAGAACGTAGCTCTTGCCTGTGGCGATGCCGCCGGTCAGGGCAACTCGAAGCATGCGGTCTTACTTACTGCTCGCGGGGCCCCACCCCCGCTCGCCTGTCACGCTGCTTTCCCGTCCCTCGCGCTCGAGCGTAGACTCTCGCGCTCGGGTGACCGCGAGGGCCCCACCTGGCCGGTCATGCGCGGCCTTCACCGTTCTCGCGCTCGAGCGTAGACTCTCGCGCTCCCGTAGACTCTCGCGCTCGCGCTATCGGCGCGGCGGCTGCTCATCTCACTTGACCAGCGCTGCCCGCCCACCCGACCTTCCGGGCTCGCCTGCCCTCTCGACTGCGGCCGTCAGGGTGTTACGGAGCAGCAGCGCGATCGTGAGCGGTCCCACGCCACCGGGAACCGGGCTCAAGGCGCCGGCGACCGAGGCGACCGAAGGATGCACGTCGCCGAGCACGAGCGAGCCGCGCCGCTCGAACGCGTCCCGCCGCTTCGACCCCGGCGCGAACAGCCGCTCGACGAGCACACGGTCGGTCACCGGCGTCGTGCCCACGTCGACGACGGTCGCGCCCGGCTTGACGAACTCCGGCGTCACGAACGCCGGCCGGCCGATCGCCGCCACGAGGATGTCGGCTTCGCGCGCCACGGCCGGCAGGTCCGGCGTCCTCGAATGGCAGATGGTGACCGTGGCGTGCCGGTGCAGCAGCAGCAGCGCCAGCGGCTTGCCGACGATGTCGCTGCGGCCGATGACGACGGCTCGCGAGCCCGCGACGCGGATGCCGCTGCGTTCGAGCAGCTCGATCACGCCCGAGGGCGTGCAGGCGACGAGCGTCGCGCGGTTCTGCACCAGGCGACCGACGTTGACCGGATGGAATCCGTCGACGTCCTTGTCGGGCCGGATCGCGTCGAAGACGCGGCGTTCCGCGTCGGCGCCCATCGCGTCCGGCAGCGGCGACTGCACCAGGATGCCGTCGGTGGCGTCGTGCCGGTTGAGTCGGTCGACGACCACGAGCAGCTCGTCGAGAGACGCCGCCGCGGAGAGCCGCGTCAGATCGGCGCGGAGGCCGGCGTCCCCCGCCGACTTGAGCTTCGTTCGCACGTAGAGCTCGGAGGCGGGGTTCTCACCGACGAGCACGATATCGAGCCCGGGCGGCCGCCCGGTGCGCGCGGTGAACGCCTCGATCGAGGGACGGACCTCCGCCCGGATCTGCTGTGCGACGGCAGCGCCGTCGAGAATGCGGGCCGTTGGCGTCGGTGCCATCGATTCGGCGTGTGCGAGCGCGCCGGGCGCCGGCCGTCAGCGGCGGCGCGTGCCGCCGGCCGCCGCGAGCAGCTCGTCGCGCTTTCGCACCTCGCTGTGCCGGTAGCCGTAGGAGAAGTAGATGACGAAGCCGATCGCCATCCAGACGATGAGCCGCACCCATGTCTCCCACGGCAGGCCCGCCATCAGGCCCAGGCTGACCAGCGCCGACAGGGCCGGAATGAACGGCACCCACGGCGTCCGGAACGGTCGCTCGAGGTCCGGCCGCTGGTACCGGAGGAAGATGACGCCAACCGACACGATCACGAACGCCAGGAGCGTGCCGATGCTCACGAGCTCCCCGAGCGCGCCGATCGGCGTGAAGCCGGACGCCACGGCGACCACGACGCCGGTGATGATGCTGGTGATGTGCGGCGTGCGGAAGCGCGGGTGAATCTTCTTGGCAAAGGGCGGCAGCAGGCCGTCGTTGGCCATCGAGTAGAAGATGCGCGGCTGCGCCATCATCATGACGACCATCACCGAGGTCAGACCGGCGATCGCGCCGACCTCGACGAGCATCGTGAGAATCTTCAGGAGCACGCTTCCACCCGAGGCCACTTCGGCCGCGCGGATGGCGACCACCATGGGCGCCGCCGAGCCGAGCATCTGTTTGTACGGGACCAGCCCGACCATCACGCCCGACACGAGGATGTAGAGGATCGTGCAGACCACGAGCGAGCCGAGGATGCCGACCGGCATGTCCTTCTGCGGATTGCGCGCTTCCTGAGCGGCCACCGACACCGCGTCGAAGCCGATGTACGCGAAGAAGATGACACCCGCGCCGCGCAGCACGCCGCTCCAGCCGTAATCGCCGAACGATCCGCCGTTGGGCGGGATGAACGGGTGCCAGTTCCCCGAGTTGACGAAGGCGGCGCCGCCGAGAATCACGATGATCACGACCGCCACTTTGACGATCACAATCGCCGTGTTGACGTTGGCGGACTCCTTGATGCCGACGACGATCAGGATGGTCACCGCGATCGTGATGAGAACGGCCGGCAGGTTGATGATGGCCTCGGGGCTGCACCCGGCGACGTTGATGACCGTGCACGGCGCCGCGTTGAGCGAGGCCGGGAAATTGACGCCGACGAAGTCGTGGAGAAAGCTCGTGAGGTGGCCCGACCAGCCGACCGCCACCGTTGCCGCGCCGAGCGCGTACTCGAGGATGAGATCCCAGCCGATCACCCACGCGATGAACTCGCCGAGCGTGGCATACCCGTAGGTGTACGCCGATCCCGCGATCGGAACGGTGGAAGCGAATTCCGAGTAGCACAGCCCGGCCAGACCCGACGCGATGCCGGCGAGGACCATCGACAGCACGATGGCCGGTCCGGTGTACTGTGCGGCGGCCTGCCCGGTCAGCACGAAGATGCCGGTGCCGATGATCGCGCCGATGCCCAGCGTCACCAGATTGATGGGTCCGAGGACGCGCCTCAGCGAGTGCTCACCGGTATCGGCGGCTTCGGCCTTCAACTGTTCAATCGACTTCGTGGCGAACATCGACATCTATCGGATCCTCCGGCCGTCCGGTCAGCGCAGGCGGTGAACGGGCGCGGCGACGGGATTATACAGTCTTGGGCGCGCTCAGGCGATCAAGGTACGCTCGAACCCGCGCCGACGGGTCGCCTCCCGTCAGGAGATCGGTGATGACGGCGACCGACGCCGCGCCGGCGGCCAGCACCTCCGGCGCCCGATCGAGCGTAATCCCTCCGATGGCCACGACGGGCACGCCGCGCGCCCGGGCCGCGGCCGCGGCCCGGGCCACGCCCTCCAGACCGACGGGCGCGTACCCCGTCGCCTTCGTCGCGGTCGCGAACACGGGGCCAATCGCCAGGTACGAGATCGGCTCGCCGAGCGCGCGCGCCATCTGCTCGGAGGTATGCGTCGACCGTCCCACGATCGCGTCGGCGCCGAGCACGCGGCGCACGGCCGCCGGACCGAGATCGTCCTGACCGACGTGCACGCCGTCGGCGTGCGCCAGCCGCGCCACGTCGGCGCGATCGTTGATCACGACGGTGGCGCCGGCACCGCGCGCGCGCGCGACGACCGCGGCTGCGATCTCCAGGAACGTCCCGCCGGCGAGCAACTTCGAACGGAGCTGCAGGAGGCGCGCACCGCCCTCGAGGCAGGCGGCCGCGAGATCGAGCGCCGTGCGGCCGGCGCGCGCGGCGACGTCGACGTCCACGACGGCGTAGAGCGGGTTCAGGCGGTCTCCGCGAGGCGGCCGTCTGGCCTCGGCTGGGCCAGCAGCCGCTCCATGAACGACGTGCTCAGGCGCCCGGCGACGAACTCGCTGTCGTTCAGAATCCGCAGGTGCAGCGGGATCGTCGTCTTGATCCCCTCGACGACGGTCATCTCGAGCGCCCGCTTCATCCGCGCGACCGCTTCCTGCCGGTCGCGGCCGTGCACGATGATCTTGGCGATCATCGAGTCGTAGTACGGCGGGATGGTGCAGTCGGAGTGCGCGAACGTCTCCACGCGCACGCCCGGGCCGCCCGGGACGCTGAAGACGTGAATGAGTCCGGGCGAGGGCACGAACGTGTCGGGGTCCTCGGCGTTGACGCGGCACTCGATCGAGTGGCCGGTGAACGTCACCTCGCTCTGCTTGAACGACAGGCGCTCGCCGGCGGCAATCCGGATCTGCTCCTTGACGATGTCGATGCCGGTCACCATCTCGGTGACCGGGTGCTCGACCTGCAGGCGCGTGTTCGCTTCCATGAAATAGAAGCGCCCCTCCGCGTCCATCAGGAACTCGAACGTGCCGGCGTTGGTGTACTGCACCGCGCGCGCCGCGTCGATCACGATGTTGCCCATCTTGCGGCGCATCTTGTCGGTGAGGGCCGGCGACGGCGATTCCTCGACGAGCTTCTGGTGCCGCCGCTGGATGGAGCACTCGCGCTCGCCGAGATGCACGACCGTGCCGTGCTGGTCGCCGAGGACCTGGAACTCGATGTGGCGCGGCGCCTCGATGTATTTCTCGATGTACACGTCGGCGACGCCGAACGCCGCCTCGGCCTCGCGCTGCGCGGTCTTGAAGGCGTGCGACAGCTCGCCCGCGGCGCGGACCACGCGCATCCCGCGGCCGCCGCCCCCGGCCGTCGCCTTGATGATGACCGGATAGCCGATGTCCTTGGCCGTCTTCAGCGCCTTCTCCTCGGTCTCGACCGGTCCGTCGCTGCCGGGCAGAATGGGCACGCCGGCCTTCTTCATCACCCGGCGGGCGCGCGCCTTGTCGCCCATCAGCCGGATGACCTGCGGGTCCGGCCCGATGAACTTGATGTGGCACGCCTCGCACACCTCGGCGAGGTACGCGCTCTCGGACAGGAAGCCGTAGCCGGGATGAATCGCGTCGGCGCCGGTGATCTCGGCCGCGCTGATGACCGCCGGCACGTTCAGGTAGCTGTCGGCGCTGCGCGCCGGGCCGATGCAGACGTCCTCGTCGGCAAAGCGGACGTGCAGCGAGTTCTCGTCGGCCTCGGAGTAGACGGCGACGGTCTTGATCCCGAGCTCGCGGCACGCGAAGATGACGCGCATCGCGATTTCGCCGCGGTTCGCGATCAGGATCTTCTTGAACATGTCGGGCTCATCGGGTCCGGATCGCGAACAGCCGCTCGCCGTACTGCACCGGCTGGCCGTTCTCGACGTAGACGTTCACCACCTCGCCGTCGTACTCGGAGTCGATCTCGTTCATCAGCTTCATCGCCTCGATGATGCAGAGGACCTGCCCCTTCTTGACGGTCGCCCCGATCTCGGCGAAGGCGGGGGCGCCCGGCTCGGACGAACGGTAGAACGTCCCGACGATCGGCGATTTCACGACGGCGAGCTCGACCTCCGTGTCCGCGGGCTCGCCGACGCCGGATTCTGCCGGCCCCGCGGGCGGCACGGGAGCGGCCGCCGGCGCTCCCTGCACCGGGACGAGCAGCGGCGCCGCCGCGCCGGCACCCGGCGTCACCAGCATCGCGCCGGCGACCTCCTTGCGGATCTTCAGGCGCAGCCCGTCGTGCTCGATCTCGAACTCCGAGAGCTCGTGCTCGCGGACGAGCTCGAGGATATGCTTCAGCTGCTCCAGGTCCATTCGTGTGCTCGCGGGAGGCGGCGCCGGTCGTCTCAGAGTTCGATGAGCCCGGTCGGCACGTCGGTGAGGACCTCGACGCCCTCTGCCGTCACCACCACATCATCTTCTATCCGGACACCGCCCCACCCGGGGAGGTACGCGCCCGGCTCGATCGTGAACACCATGCCGGGCACCAGTCGATCCGCGGCGCCGGACACCTCGCCCTCGCGGCGACGGGCGATCCGGGGCTCTTCGTGCACTTCCAGCCCCAGACCGTGCCCTGTCCCGTGGCCGAATGCGTCTCCCAGCCCGCGGCCGGCCAGCGTGCTGCGAGCGGCCTCGTCGACGTCGAACCGCAATCGTCCCGGGCTGACGGCGGCAATGGCCCGGTCGTGCGCGTCCAGGACCGCCGCGTACACGTCGCGGGCCCGGGCGCCGGCCGCGCCGACCGCAACGGTGCGCGTGAGGTCCACGCAGTATGAGTCGTAGACGCCGCCGAAGTCCAGCACCACGAGGTCGCCTTCGGTCAATGTTCGCTCTCCCGGCCGCGCGTGCGGCAGGGCGGCGTTCGGCCCGCTGGCGACAATGGTATCAAAGGCGTTGCGCTGGAACCCGCCGTCGCGGAGCCGGGCGTCGATGCGCGAGGCGACCTCCCGTTCGGTCCGGCCGGGCCGCGCCTCGTAGACGACTTCGCGCGCGGCCTCCGAGAGCCGCCGCGCCGCCTCGCGCAGGGTGGCCACCTCCCACGCGTCCTTCACGATGCGCGCCTGCTCGACCACGCCCTCGCTGGCCACGAGGATGCCGGCCCCGCCTTCCAGCCGTTCTTCAATCCAGCGGAACCGGCTGACAGTCAGGTGCGCCGCCTCGAACCCGATCCGCACGGGCCCGAGCGACGTCAGGACCCCAACCAGCGTCTGGTCGTAAGAGCTCTCGACCCTGACCAGGTCGAGCCCCGCACACTCGAAACCGGTACCGCGCATCTCCTCGATGGCGGTCAGGTAGCGGAAGTCGGTGATCAGGACGAGCCGGTCGCGCAGGAGGACGGCAATGGCGGCGCTCCCGGTGAAGTTCGCCAGGTACGCGATGTTCGGCAGGGAGGTGACGACGAGGGCATCGAGACCGAGGGCCGAGCACGCGCTCCGGACGCGCGCGTGGCGCAGATCAAGCGCGGGCGCGGGCGCGGGCGACATGGACGGCGGCGAGGAACCGTTCGAGCGCCGCGATGGTGCGATCGGCGCGGGCGTGCTCCGGCGGTGGAGCCGGACGCGCCAGCGGCGCCTGACGCTTCGGCGTCAGCTCGTGCTGCAGCTGGTTGACCGTCTGCTCGAGATCGGGATCGTTGCGGGCCAGACCGAGAGCCAGCCGGTACTGGGCCAGCGCCTGCTGGAGGTCGCCCCGACGGTGGTGGATCTCCGCGAGGCCCCGGATGGCCGCGAGGTTCTCCGGCGCGCTCCTGAGGACGGTCTCCAGCTCCTGCTGCGCCTCGTCGAGCTGGTTGGCCTCGAGGAGCGCCCGGCCGAGCGTCACGCGGGCTGACAGATAGGTCGGATGGGTCGCGAGGCCGGCGCGACACACGCGGATGGCCTCGTCGATCTCGCCGGCGCGCCGGTACTCCTCGGCGAGCTGCGCGAAGGCGATCGAGCCCGGATCCTTGCCGACGCGGCGCCGGAGGTCGTCGAGGCGCGGATTGTCAGCCATGGCGGTCGAATCGCGCCGTGCGCGATCACTGGGTAACGACGACGACGCCCTCGTAGGACGCAACCCGGCCCGCGTCGTCGATCACGCTCAGGGTGACAGTATACGACCCCGGCGCGACGAAGTCGTGCTGGACGACGGGACCGCTCTTGTGGTCGCCGTCGCCCATGTCCCAGTCGTAGGTGACGATCGAGTGCCCCGGCGCGGCGTGCGAGTAGCTCTGACCGTCGAACTGGACCTCCGCACCGACGGTCGGCGAGCACGGGCTGATGCGGAACCCTGCCGTCAGCACGTTCGGGTTGAAGGGCGGCGCAGGCGGCGCCAGCAGGCGAATCGACGCGGACTGCGTCTGCGCCGTCTGGAAATTCGACTGGACGGTCGTGGCGAGAATGGTGACCTGCACGCCGGGGTCGACGGTGCACACCGACGAGCCGATCGGGGCCGTGTAGACGGTCGACGCCGAGCCGTCGGATCCGCTCGTGAGGTCGCTCGCCGACAGCGTCCCGCCCCCGGTGAGGTCGAGATGCACCGTGACGCCGCCTTTTGGGCTGCCGTTCGGATCGCGGGCCTTGACCACGATGGTCGACTTCGACAGGCCGTCGGCCGTGATGACGTCCGGGGTCGCCGTCACGCCGAGCGACAGCCCGAACTCGGACGGCCCGGTCAGGGCCGGCGTGTCGGTCTGGTGGACAGTGCAGGCCGCGGCCAGCACGGCGGCGGCGAGCGCGGGCGCAGCGCGAAGAACCTTGTCCATGGGAGTCCGCAATCCTTCTCTACTGCGCATCGCCGAAGTTACCGAAGTCGACCTGGATGTTGCCGGTGACGCTCACCGCGTTCCCGACGGCATCGTGGCCGTAGAAGGTCACCTGTGCAATCGTCGTGATGACGGTGCTGCTCGTGACGAGCTGAACGAGGGGCGGCTCCCCTTTCGCCGTGTGGCGCACCAGCTCGAAGCCGATCTGCAGCGTCCCTCCGGCGGGAATCGTTCCGGTGGCGGCACCATCCCACGGGTACGGCACGTCGACCCCGGGCGTGTTCCGGCCGTCCGCGCGCACGTAATCGACGTGGTAGCGATCGATCGTGACGTCGTTGTTGCTCGTCGGCGTCGCCGGATTGGCGGTCGTTCCGATGTCCTTGAGCGAGGCGCGAAGCGTCGCCCGGCCGACGTCGTTGAAGATGGTCGGACAGGGATTGGTCTTCGAGCAGGAGCCGCCCTGCGTCACTACCGTCAGGACGTCCGACTGCAGCAGACCGCCAAACTGATCGGGCGAGGCTCCCGGGGCTGCCTCGAGCTTGTCGATCACCAGATACACGGGCGCCCGCCCCTGGCGCACGACGTTGCCGCACGAGGCGCCGGCCGCCGCGACGGCGGCCACGAGCATGAGTCGAGAGATCCTGCGCATACGCGTTGTCCTGCCCTCAGCTCCTGATGATTCGGGGCGTGATGAAGATGAGCAGCTCCGAATTCTGGTCGGTGACCGTGTCGCGCTTGAACAGCCAGCCGAGCAGCGGGATCCGGCTCAGCCCCGGCGTGCGGTCTTCGGCCGTCGACGAGTTGCTCGTGTAGATGCCGCCGATGACCGTCGTCTGGCCGTCGCTCACGAGCACGCTCGTGTTGGCGCGCTGCGTGTTGATCGGCGGGATGCCGTTGACCGCCCGGTTGAAGTCGGGCGAGGCGTTCTCGACCGCGATGTTCATGATGACGGTGTTGGCCGAGGTGATCTGCGGCGTGACCTTCAGCGTCAGCGCCGCGTCCTTGAAGGACACGGTGACGGTGTTGTTCGCGACCACCTGAATCGGGATCTGGATGCCCTGCTGGATCTCCGCCTCGACGTTGTTCTGGGTGGAGACGCGCGGCGTCGAGAGGAGCCGCGCATTGCCGGAGCTCTCGAGCGCCGACAGCGCCACGTCCAGGTTGAAGGCGCCGTTCACCGATCCGAGCTGGAGGCCCACGGCGCTGGTCGCGCCGGTGACGGGCAGGTTCACGCCGGTCGGCTGCGCGGATCCCGCGGCGCCTCCGCCCTGGGTGACGCCGGTCCGTCCGCCGAGGCTGCCGCTGTTGGGGAACGCGAGGTTGGTCGTGTTGCCCAGCGTCGGGCTCACCAGCCCGTTGAAGCCCCACTGGACGCCGAGCGCCCGGGCGTAGTTCTTGTTCGTCTGGACGATGCGCGCCTCGATTTCGACCTGCGGCTGCGGCTTGTCCAGCGTGTTGATCAGGTTGGTGGCCGTCTGGATGTGGTCCGGCAGGTCGGTGATGATGAGCGTGTTCGTCCGCGTATCGACCTGCACCGTGCCGCGCTGCGACAGCGCGCTCCGGGTGATGAGGGCCTGGATGTCGGCCGCCTTCGCATAGCTCAGCGTCCGGGTCAGCACCTGAAGCTGTCCGGCCAGCGCCTGCTCGTCGGCCAGCTTGCGCCGCTGCGCTTCCTCGTCTGCCAGCACGGACAGCGGGGCGATGCGGACGATCGTGCCGTCCACGCTGTATCCCAGCTTGTTCGCCCGCAGGATGATGTCGAGCGCCTGGTCCCACGGCACGTCGCGCAGCGCCACGTCGACCGACCCCTGCACGGCCGGATCGATGACGATGTTGAGGCCGCTGATCTCGGCGAAGGTGCGCAGCACGGCGCGGAGGTCGGCGCCCTGGAAATCGAGGCTCACCGGATGGCCCGTGAACTTGCGGGTGCCCGGCGCCTGCTGGAGCGTCGTTTCCGGTGCGGCCGGCGGCGCGGGCGGCTGCTGCACGGCGGGTGGCTGTGCCGGCGGCTGCTGCGCGGCGGGCGCCTGCGCCGCGGGCCGGTCGGCGGCCGTCTGCCGCGTCAGGAGCGAAGCCGGTACGGTGCGCGCGGCGGTGCGATGGTCGCGGTCGAGGCCGAGCGCCGTAATCGGGTCGGGGCCGGGCGCGTCGAGCGCGGCCATCGGATCCGGCGCCCCGGAGGCTGGCCGCGCCGGCGCGACGGACGGACGCGCACTCGACGACGGCCTGTCGAAGGCGACGATCACGGTGTTCCGGTCGGCGCGGACGTGGTGCGCGACCGGCTGGGCGAGCGTGATCCGGACGCGGGAGGACGGCTCGCCAAGCGAGTCGCTCGGCTCGACGGCCACGCCGGCAATCGGGCCCTTCGCCGCCCGTGCCGCGACGGCAGCCACGTTTCCGACGCTGCCGGGATCCACGTTGCGGAAGTCCACGAGCACCGTGAGCGGGTCCGGGTGCGTCGCGACGTACGGCGCCGGGGCGTCGGTCTCGATTACGAGGGAGGTGCCGCTCCCGTCAGTACGCGCGGTGATGCCCGTCAGCCGCACCGGCACGATGCCGGCACCGGCAGGTCCCGCCGCGTCGGCGAGCGCGCCGGCCAGGCTCACACAGAGCACGAAGGCGAGGCCCTTTACCAAAGTCATCCCTTACCGTCCTCGAGTGACCGCAGCAGCTTCCGGATCTCCCGCTGCTTGACGAGCGACAGCGGGTCGTTGACTTCCTGGACGATGATGAGTCCCTGCGGCGTCACGCTCTTGATCGTGCCGTCGAGCAGCTTGTCGCCCTGGCGCACGATGTAGGTCTTGTTGTCCGGCCCCTGCACCATGGCGATCAGCACGCCACGGCTCTCCATGATCCCGCGCACCGAAATCTCCGCCGTGGTCAGCCCGGCCGGCCCCTCGCCCTTCTTCGACGTGAGCTGGCCCTCGCTGGCGGCGCCGAGCAGATTCAGGAACGGATCGCGCCGGCCTTCGGGTTGATACGAATAGGTTTCGGTCGGCGGCGGCGCGGGCGCCGGCTTCGCGGCGGCCGCAGGCGCATTCGCCTGGGGCGCGGGCTTCGCCGGGGCCGGCGCCTGGCGGGCGAACGCCGCCGCCGGCGAGAGCGAGACGAGGAGCAGCGTGCAGGCCAGGGAGCGCATGGTCAGCTCTTGGCCACTCCCGGACGCGCGGCCGGACGCGCGCCCGGCTTGGGCGCCGCGGGCTTGTCCAGCAGCACGAACGTCGTCGCCGTGCAGGTGGCGGTGATGGTGAAGTTCGGCGTCGGCTTGTCCTGGCCCTTGATGTCCACGGCGCCGATGTTGACGATGCGCGTGAACTTGCCGACACGATCGAAGAAGATCGCCAGGTTGTGGTACGTCCCTTCGAGCTCCAGGGAGATCGGCCACGCGGCGTGCAGCTGCTCGGTGACGATCTTCTCCGGCTTGAAGCTCTTGATGGTCAGGTTCGACTGGGTCGCGACCGTCTGCATGCGCCGCAGCAGGTCCGCCGCGTCCTTCTCGTCGGGCAGCACGGCCTTCAAACTGTCCAGGCGCTGCTGGAGATCGGTCACCTGCGCGCGGAACTCGGGCAGCTTCTTGGCGGTCGTCAGGCCCTTGGTGATGTCGGCGCGCAGCGACTGGAGCTGCCTCTCGCGCGCCTGCATCTCGGCCCTCGCCGGCATCTCGTAGTAGTAGAAGAAGACGCCGACGCCGGTGAGGGCGAGCACGAGGAACGCTCCCACCTGACCGTACCACGGCAGCTTCGTAAGACTGATGTCCATCGGACTGCGTCACTCAGGCCTATCGGGGCGTCGGCCCCGCGGCTTTACGTCGTCTGCGCGCACCTGCACGCCCCCTCTACCCGCCCGACCTGGTCGTCCCGGCCGGCGCACGCGCCGGTGCCCCCGGCTGCTGGAACTCCGCCTTCAGCGTGAAGTGCACCAGCTCGCCCGGCGGCTGCTGGATCGGCTCCGTCGTGCTGCTGACGATCTCGATCGAGCGCTTGAAATAGCCGGACGCCTCGAGGTTCGCGACGAAGTCGGACACGCCAGTGATCGTCGTCGAGCGCCCTTCGATGGTGACTTCGGGGCTGCTGGCGCTCTGCTTCAACTCGGTCAGCCAGAGCATCGGCGGCAGCGACCGGCTGACCTCGTCGAGCATGTGCACGGGACCGGTCTGCTCCTTGCGCAGCTGCTCGATCAGCGCGACCCGCTGCTGGAGCTGCGCCCGGCGCTGCTCGAACTGCTGCACCTGCTGGATGATCGAATGCAGCCGCGACGTCTCGCGCTGCGCGGCCGCGATCTCCGCGTCGAGCGCGTTCGACTGGCGTGTCAGCGTCCAGTAGCGCCACCCCACGAAGAGCACGGCGATCAGCAGGATCAGGCCGCATCCGACCGTGATCTTCTGGCCGGCCTGGAACGTCGTGACGCGCCGCTTGGCGCGTTCGCGCTCGACGGCAAGAAGGTTGATGCGAATCACCGATCGCCCCCCTTGCGCAGCGCCAGGCCGACGGCGACGGCTGCCGTCGGCAGGATGGCCTCGGGGTCGCCGACGCCGAGCTTCGCCGGGTCGAAGTCGAGCCGCGCGAACGGATTGAAGGCCTCGACCGGCGCGCCGAACCGCTCCTCCACCGCCTGCGCGAAGCCGTCGACGCGCGAGGCGCCGCCGCTCAGCACGATGCGATCGATGCGATCGGACGAGGCGGTCGCCTTGAAGAAGTCGAATGTCTTCTGGATCTCGAGCAGCACGTTCTCGGTCATCGCGTGCAGCACGGGCTTCACGTCCTCGAAGGCCGCGCCGTCGACCGGGTGCCCCCGCTTCAGCTGCTCGGCGCTGTCGAACGGGAGGCCCAGCTCCTTCTGCACCGCCTCGGTATAGGCGTTGCCGCCGGTCGAGATGTCGCGCGTGAACACCGACTGGTCGCCGTTCAGGACATTGATATTGATGGCGCTCGCGCCCGCGTTGAGCAGCACGACGACCGCGTGCGGGTCGAGACCGTAGTTCATCTCGTACGCGTTCTGCAGCGCGAACGCATCGACGTCGACGATGACCGGCACGCGCCCCGCCTGCGCGATCACGCCCGTGTAGTCGGCGATCTTTTCCTTCTTCGCCGCCACGAGCAGCACGTCCATGGTGCCGTTGGCGTCGGCGCCGGTGCCCGGATTGAGGATCTGGTAGTCGAGGTTGACGTCCTGGATGTCGAACGGGATGTACTGCTCCGCCTCCCAGTAGATCGACTCGCCGAGCTCGGCCTCCGTCATCACCGGCAGGCTGATCTTCTTGACGATGACGGCGTTGCCGGAGAGCGAGGCGGCGACGTCCTTCGTCTTGAACGACTGATGCTCGAACAGCCGCCGGATCGTCTCGGCGACCGCGGTTCCGTCGATGATGGCGCCGTCGACGATGCTGTCGGGTGGAACCGGCTCGCTCGCGAACGCGACGACGCGGTACGTCTTGCCCGACGCCTTGAGCTCCACCGCCTTGACGGCGCTCGAGCCGATATCGAGGCCCACGACAGGTTTTGATTTGCCCAGCCCAAACACAGTTGTCGTCCTGTTCTGATGAACGGGGGCTCGCCCCGCAAAGCTGATACCAAACCGGAACTGCAGTCCCGCGCGCGAAATCCCGAAGGCGTACGCGAAAAATGCGATCGCCCTCGTGGCCGAATGCTGCCGCCCTCTTACAGTTTCGTCGGCCGATTACAAAGCTCGACCGCAATCCGGGTCGGTCCGCCCCGATTCCTTCGCCAGGCCACGTCGGTGTCCTTATCGGACCGACCGGCCGAGCCCTTGACAGTCCCCAGAAGCGCACGTATCATTTGGGTTTACCGTTGTTCGGCCCGGTCCGGCCGTGCGGCGGCAATCCCAACTGCGGCGGGTTGGTGCCCGCGCTCACGTAAAAGGCGTTTGCAGGGATGTCTACGTTCATGGCCAGCGCGGGTCAGGTCGCGCAGAACACGAGCTGGCACGTCATCGACGCGGAGGGCCGGGTACTCGGTCGGATTGCGACCGAAGCGGCGCGGCTGCTGCAAGGAAAGCACAAGGCCACGTACACGCCCTTCCTCGACACGGGCGATCACGTCGTCGTGGTGAACGCGGCCAAGGTCAAGCTGACGGGCCGGAAGGAAGACCAGAAGGTTTACCGCCAGCACAGCGGCTACGAGGGCGGGCTCCGCGAGGAGCGCGCGCGCATCGTGCGGCAGAAGCGGCCGGAGCGCCTGGTCGAAGAAGCGGTGCGCGGCATGCTGCCCAAGACCAAGCTGGGCGAGGCGATGTATCGGAAGCTGAAAGTCTACGCCGGTCCGGATCACCCGCACGCGGCGCAAAAACCTGTGAAACGCGAGGTCGCGTAACGTGGCAGCAGTGCAGTATTACGGAACCGGACGCCGCAAGACGTCCACCGCCCGCGTCTTCCTTCGTCCCGGGAGCGGGGCCATCAGCGTGAATCACCGGACGTTCGAGGCGTTCTTCCCCACCGAGGCGCTCCGCACCCAGATTCGGCAGCCGCTGGTCATCACCGAAACCGCCGATAAGTTCGACATCCTGGCGACCGTAGCCGGCGGCGGCGTGTCCGGGCAGGCCGGCGCGGTCCGGCTGGGCATCGCGCGCGCGCTGGTCGAGTACAACGCCGAGCTGCGCAAGCAGCTCAAGAGCGGGGGGCTGCTGACGCGCGACGCGCGCGCCAAGGAGCGGAAGAAGTACGGAATGGCCGGAGCGCGCAAGCGCTTCCAGTTCAGTAAACGTTAGTCAACACGGGTCCGGCTCAGACCGGACCGCCGGAGCGCAAGGAGAAAAGCTTGGCCGCGATCGCGATGAAGGATCTGCTGGAGGCGGGGGTTCACTTCGGCCACCAGACGAAGCGCTGGAACCCGAAGATGAAGGAATTCATCTTCGGCGAACGGAACGGCATCTACATCATCGACCTGGGCAAGACCGTGAAGCTGTTCCGTGAGGCCGAGGAGTTCGTCACCAGCCTTGCTGCCGAGGGGCGGACGATGCTCTTCGTCGGGACCAAGCGCCAGGCCCAGGACGTGATCGCCGAGGAGGCCCAGCGCTGCGGGATGTTCTTCGTCAACGAGCGCTGGCTCGGAGGCCTGCTGACCAACTTCGCGACGATTCAGCGCAGCCTCGGACGGCTCCGCGATCTCGAGGCGATGACGACCGACGGCCGTTACGACACGCTCTCGAAGAAGGAGATCGCGCGCAACGACAAGGAGCGCCGCAAGCTGGCCCGCAACCTCGACGGCATCCGCGGCATGTCGCGGCTGCCCGACGCCGTCTTCGTCGTCGACACGAGGAAAGAGAAGATCGCGGTCGACGAGGCCCGGAAACTCAAGATTCCCGTGATCGGGATCGTGGACACGAACTGCGACCCGGACGAAGTCGACTTCGTCATACCCGGCAACGACGACGCGCTCCGCGCGATCCGGCTCTTCGCGTCCCGCGTCGCGGATGCGGTGCTCGCCGGACGCGGCGTCCGCGAATCGGCCGAGGCCGAGAGCGGCCGCGAAGGGTCCGAGGAATCCGGCGACGAGCAGGCCCGGCGCCAGGGACGTCCCGCGCGCAGGCCGCGTCCGGAAGCGCAGCCGGCATCTGCCTAGGCCGCCCCACGCTTCCCGCTTCGAGACGCCGGCTTCCTCTCGGACGGAGCCGGCGTTGTCGCGTACAGACCAGAGAATCGAGAATCAGGAAGTGGGAATCAGGAATCGGGACTGCTCGACCACACGGCGTCCAGGTCCATTCCCAGCACGACGTGCCGATCGCACAGGCTTGATTCTTGATTCCTGATTCTTCGTTTCAGAGAGGTGGCACTCATGGCGATTTCAGCGGCAGAGGTCAAGAAGCTCCGCGATCAGACCGGCGCGGGCATGATGGATTGCAAGGTGGCGCTCGAAGAGGCGCGGGGCAACTTCGACGAGGCGACGACGCTGCTCCGGAAGAAGGGGCTCGCCAGCGCGGCGAAGAAGGCCGGCCGCGCGACGAGCGAAGGGCTCATCGGCCACCGCGTGTCGGCCGATCGCTCGACCGGCATCCTGGTCGAAGTCAATTGCGAGTCGGATTTCGTCGCGCGGACCGACGACTTCCAGCAGCTCGTCGATGACGTGCTCGCCGAGATCGAGACGACCGGCGACCGCGCGTCCGACGCCTGGCTGCAGGACCCGGACGGGCCGGTGCGGCGGCGTGTCGCGGCGGCGATCGCCAAGCTCGGCGAGAACATGGCGGTTCCGCGCTTCGTCCGCTACGCCGGGCGGGGCTACGTCGGTCAGTACATCCACATGGGCGGCAAGATCGGCGTCCAGGTGGAGTTCGGCGGCGTGACGCCGGCCATCCGCGATCGCGAGGAGCTCGCGACGCTGGTGAAAGAGGTCGCGATGCAGATCGCGGCGGCGAGCCCGGGCTACGTCGCGCGTGCCGCGGTTCCGGCCGACGTCCTCGAGAAGGAAAAGGCGATCTACCGCGCCCAGCTGGAGGGCTCCGGCAAGCCGGCGAACGTCGTCGAGAAGATCGTCGAAGGGAAGCTCGGGAGCTACTACTCCCAGGTCGTGCTCGTGGACCAGCCGTCGATTCGCGATCCGAAGACGACGGTCGCCGACGTCATCGCCGCCGCGGGCCGGACGCTCGGCGCTCCGGTGACGGTCACGCGCTTCGCCCGGCTGAAGGTCGGCGAGGCCGCCTGAGCCGCCATTGACGGACAGAGGCCAGGGCTCAGGGCTAACGGGACCATCCCCGAGCCCTTTGCCCTGAGCCCTGAGCCCTATCTATAATCACTTCCCAATGCCCGCCTCCGACCCCGCCTACAAACGCGTCCTCCTGAAGCTGTCCGGCGAAGCGCTGATGGGCGAGCAGAGCTACGGCATCGACCCGGCCGTGGCGACGCAGATCGCGCGCGACATCGCCGAGATCCAGTCGATGGGCGTGGAGACGGCCATCGTGATCGGCGGCGGCAACATCTTTCGCGGCGTGGCCGCCAGCGCGCGCGGCATGGACCGGGCGACGGCCGACTACATGGGCATGCTCGCGACCGTGATCAACGCGCTCGCGCTCCAGGACGCCCTCGAGCAGGCCGGCGTCGTGACGCGCGTGGTGACGGCGATCGAGATGCGCGCGGTCGCCGAACCGTTCATCCGGCGACGCGCGATCCGCCATCTCGAGAAGGGCCGGGTCGTCGTGTTCGGCGCGGGAACCGGCAACCCGTACTTCAGCACCGACACGGCGGCCGCGCTCCGGGCGATGGAAATCAAGGCCGACGTGATCCTGAAAGCGACCAAGGTCGACGGCATCTACGACGCCGATCCGATGCTGAACCCGGCCGCGAGCCGCTTCGACCGCATCTCGTACCTGCAGGTGCTCGAGCAGGGACTCAAGGTGATGGACGCCACTGCCATCTCGCTCTGCATGGACAACCGCCTCCCGATCGTCGTGTTCAACCTGCGCACGCCGGGCAACATCAGGCGCGCGATTGCCGGCGAGCCGGTCGGGTCGGTGGTGACCGCGTAGACGTCGTGAGAAATCGAGAATCCGGCGAGTTGAGGATGTGAGGACATGGACGTCAACGATCTGAAAGGTCTGTTCGCCGAGGTCGGCAAGCGCATGACCGCGGCCATCGACCACGTGCGCCACGAGCTCGGCGGAGTACGGAGCGGACGCGCGTCGGTCACGATTCTGGACGGCGTGCACGTCGACGCATACGGATCCCGCATGCCGCTGAACCAGCTCGCCGGCCTCTCGGTCCCCGAGCCGACGCTCATCGTCGCCCAGCCGTTCGATCCCTCGCAGCTCGGCGCCATCGAGAAGGCGATTCGCGCGTCGGATCTCGGGCTCAACCCGTCCAACGACGGCAAGGTCGTGCGGATCCCGATTCCTCCTCTCACCGAGGAGCGCCGGAAGGAGCTGTCGCGCCACGTTCACAAGCTGACCGAGGAAGGGCGCAACGCCGTGCGGCAGGTCCGCCGCGACGCGAACGAGCGCCTCAAGAAGCTCCTGAAGGACCACACCATCTCCGAGGACGACGAGAAGAAGGGGCTCGACGAGGTCCAGAAGCTCACCGACAGGTTCATCACGCAGATCGACGAGCTGCAGAAGAAGAAGGACGCGGAACTCCTCGGAAGATAGGGACGGCCGGTCGCCCCCCCGGGCCGCCGCGCTCGCCCATCCCGCGCCGACCGTCCGATCGCGAGATCGCCGATGTCATTGTTCACACATCTCGAATGCTCGGTTCCGTGCGGAGCGCCGCCGCTCGATCCGCGCGGACGCCACCACCTCTGCTCGTGCGGCGCGCCGCTCCTCGCCCGCTACGATCTCGAGCGGGCGCGCGGGTGGTCGCGGGACTCCCTGAGGGGACGCGCCCCGGACATGTGGCGCTATCGCGAGCTGATGCCGCTCTTCGACGGCGAGGTCCCGGTGACGCTCGGCGAGGGGTTCACGCCGCTCGCCCACGCGCGCGCCCTCGGCGCGCGCCTCGGGCTCGATCGGCTGTACATCAAGGACGAGTCGCTCAATCCGACCAATTCGTTCAAGGCGCGAGGACAGTCGGCGGCGGTCACGCGCGCGAAATACCTCGGTGCGACGACCATCGCCCTGCCGACCGCCGGCAACGCGGGCGACGCCGCCGCCGCGTATTCCGCCGCCGCCGGCCTGCGATGCGAGGTCTTCATCCCGAAGGACGCCAAGCGGCCGTTCGTCGACGAGTGCCGTCTCTACGGCGCGAACGTCACGCTCGTCGACGGCCTCATCACGGATGCGGGACGCATGGCCGCCGAGAAAGGCGGTCCGCTCGGCTGGTACGACGTGTCGACGCTCAAGGAGCCGTACCGCGTCGAGGGCAAGAAGACGATGGGCTACGAGGTGGCCGAGCAGATGGACTGGCGGTATCCCGACTGGATCGTCTATCCGACGGGAGGCGGCACGGGCATGGTCGGCATGTGGAAGGCGTTCGAGGAGATGGAGCGCATCGGCTGGATGCCGCGCCAGCGGCGCCCCCGCATGGTGACCGTTCAGGCGGAGGGCTGCGCGCCGATCGTCCGCGCCTTCCAGCAGGGAACCGAACGAGCGCAGCCGTGGGAGAACGCCGTCACCGTGGCGGACGGCCTGCGGGTGCCCCGCGCGATCGGCGACTTCCTGATTCTTCGCGCGATTCGCGAGAGCGGCGGCACCGCGATCGCGGCCAGCGACGAAGATCTCGTACGGGGCATGCTCGACATCGGCAAGTACCAGGGCATCAGCGCCGCGCCGGAGGGAGGCGCCGCCCTGGTCGCCATCGAGCGGCTCGTCGCCGACGGCTCGATCAAGTCGAGCGACACCGTGGTGCTCTTCAACACGGGCGGCGCGCTGAAGTACCTGGACGTCATCTGCTGAACGGGCGCTCTGCGACGGGTGCGTCGGTGCCTGGTGCGCGTGAAATGGGCGGGCACCGCCTAGTCCCCAAACGTCACCCCCACCGCCCTCGCGGTCTGCAGCAGATCGAGATCCATCGGGACCGTCCTGGTCTTCCCCACGATGTCCTCCAGCCGACGGCCGACGATGTGCGGCGGATCGTACGCCACCATCATGCCGAACGCTCCTCGACGCACGAGCTCCACCGCCTTGCCGCCGAAGCGCGTGGCGAGGACACGGTCGAAGCTGGTCGGCGCACCGCCGCGCTGAAGGTGGCCGAGGACCACCGAGCGCGTTTCCTTGCCCGTGAGCGTCGCAAGGGCGTCAGCGACTCTTGACCCGATGCCGCCGAGGCGCTCGACGTGCACCGCGCTCGCTGCCTCGATCAGCGACAACCGGCCGCCCTTCGGGAATGCGCCCTCCGCGACGACCACGATGCTGAAGCGGGCGCCCCAGCGGTCACGCTCGCGCAGGCGTTCGGCGACCAAATCGAGACTGAACGGAATTTCCGGAATCAGGATGGCGTCGGCGCCTCCGGCGACGCCGGCGTACAGCGCGATCCAGCCGGCATAACGGCCCATCACCTCCACGACCATGATGCGCTTGTGCGCCTCGGCGGTCGTGTGCAGGCGATCGATCGCCTCGGTGGCAAACGTCACGGCGGAGTCGAACCCGAAACAGTCGGTGGTTCCGACGATGTCGTTGTCGATCGTCTTCGGCACGCCGACGATCGGGAGCCCGCGCTGGCAGAACCGGTGGGCGATCGCGAGCGTGCCGTCGCCGCCGATGACGACGAGCGCATCGAGACCCATCTTGTGGAACATCTCGATCACGCGCTCGGAGTAGTCGCGCACGCCTTCCGAGGTCGCGACCGGGTACGCGAACGGGTTGCCGGTGTTGCGGGTGCCGAGGATGGTGCCGCCGAGTCGCAGGATGCCGGTGACATCGCGCGGTGTCAGCACGCGTGAGCGGTTGGCTTCGATGAGGCCGTCGAAGCTGTCTTCGAGGCCGACGCACTCGATGCCGGCGTTGGTGGCCGACTTGACGACGGCGCGGATGACGGCGTTGAGGCCGGGCGCGTCGCCGCCGCCCGTCAGGATGCCGAGGCGCTGGATGGAGGCCATCCGAACGACTATAGCAAACGACGCGCGGCGATTGCGGCGCGCAAAACGGGCGTGGTACAATCGGGATTCGTCGAGTGGGCGGCTAGCTCAGTTGGGAGAGCGCCGCGTTCGCAACGCGGAGGTCGGGAGTTCGAGCCTCCTGCCGTCCACCATCACTCACTTTGTCGTGGGGCCCCACCCCCACGACCTGTGCTCGGTCGCCTCCCGGCTCCCTCGCGCTGCTCCACCGACTTTCCGCTCTCACGACGATTCCGTCCGCGACCCGTCTCACTACCTGGTTCCGCCGCCTCTCGACTCCTTCGCACTGCTCCACCGACTTTCCGCTCTCACGACGATTCCGTCCGCGCCCCGTCTCACGGTTCGCGACGCATTCGGCAGGAGACGGCGACGCATTCGGTAGGGGACGGCCTTCAGGCCGTCCCGCCGGTCCCGCCGACCCTGCCCTGTGCTTCGCTGTCGTCGCGCCGCGCGCTGACGAGGCCAGAGAGTAGACGCGAACCGTGAGGAACCGATAAGGATCGCGCGCCTTCCCGGATTTGCACGGCGTTTTGCCTATAACGCTTCTCGCGTTGACGGAACGGTTTCCGAACGGGAAGGTGCGAGGTATTGTTGCCCCGTTCCACGAACCGGCCCCCGGAAGAGACGCCGGTCGAACGGCTTGTCGGCCCGGCGCCCCGCCGTTCGTTCAAGGCCCATCGTTTGCGTACGGGGTCTGTTCGCGAGCGGACGTCAGGAGGATCGATGGTGGCGGCGTGCAGCATCCTCATTGTCGACGACTACGAGCCGAACCTGCGCGGGCTGGGTGAGCTGCTGACGGCCGCCGGATACCAGGTTTCGCTCGCGACCAACGGCCTCGATGCCCTCCGGATCGTCGCCGACGATCGGCCCGACTGCATCCTGCTCGACGTCGTCCTGCCCGGCGGCCTCTCCGGGGTCGAGATCTGCGCCAAGATCAAGAGCAATCCCGCCAGCGCGCTGACGCCGGTGATCCTCATCAGCGCATCGACGGAGCGCGGGACGAGGCTCGCCGGCCTCGAAGCGGGCGCCGACGACTTCCTGGACAAGCCGATCGACACGGGCGAGTTGTACACACGCGTGCGGGCACTGCTCAGAATCAAGCGGCTCACTGACGACCTCGAATCGGCCGAAGCGGTGTTCCTGTCGCTCGGCCGGGTGATCGAACTGCGCGATCCGTGCACGAACGGACACTGCGAACGGCTGGCGCACTACGCCATCGCCCTCGGCGACAAGCTGGGCCTCGGCAAGGACGATCTCGACGCGCTCTACCGGGGGGCGTTCCTGCACGACATCGGCAAGATCGGCATTCCGGATCGCGTGCTGCTGAAGCGCGGCCGGTTGACGCGCAGGCAATTCGACGTGATGAAACGTCATCCGGTCATCGGCGAGGAGCTGTGCCGCACGATCCGATCGCTCGAGCACGTGCGGCCGATCGTCCGCCACCATCACGAGCGGATCGACGGCCGCGGATATCCCGACGGGCTCAGGGGCGCGGACGTCCCGCTCGTCGCGCGGATCGTATCGGTCGTCGACATCTTCGACGCGCTCACGACCGATCGGCCCTACCGGCCGGCGCTGCCGGTCGCGACGGCGTACCGGATGCTCGTGGAGCACGCATCCGAGGGCGGATGCGATCCGGAACTCGTGGACGCCTTCGTTGCGCTCCACCGCGCGGGCGGCCTGCTGCCAGCCGGCCCGGATCGCCGGCAGCCCGCAGTGACTCCCGCCCCGCTCGCGGCGCGAGCGATCGCTCAGCTCAGAGTCGATCACAGAGTCGCCGCGTGGCACGGGCGCTGAGGCAACCTTGCCGAAGCGCCTGGGCGCCGGAGAGAAACAGGAGCCCAACTGATAAGATTGGTGCTCTCAGACCATCTCTCAGGGAGCACGCAATGCGATTCGGCCAACATGCCGTCCTGTTCGCGCTCGCTGCAGCCGCCGCGGCGTACGCGCCACAGGCGGCCACGCAGGCACAGGGCGGAGGCACGGTGCCCTCCGCGCTGTATGCGGGTCTCCGGTGGCGCGAAATCGGGCCGTTCCGCGGCGGCCGCGTAGAGGCAGTCACCGGAGTCCCCGGTCAGATCGACACGTACTATCTGGGCGCGGTCGTCGGCGGCGTCTGGAAGACCACCGACGGCGGCCACGCCTGGACGCCGCTCTTCCAGCACGAGGCGGTGTCCTCGATCGGCGCAATCGCCGTCGCGCCGTCGGATCCGAACATCGTGTACGTCGGTACCGGTGAGTCGGCCCCTCGCGAGGACATCTCCTTCGGCAACGGCGTGTACAAGTCGACCGACGCGGGCAAGACGTGGACCCACCTCGGCCTGCCCGACAGCCGCCACATCGCGAAGGTCCTCGTCGATCCGTCGAATCCGGACGTCGTGCTCGTGGCCGCGCTCGGGCACGTCTACGGCCCGAATGCCGAGCGCGGGGTGTTCCGCTCGACCGACGGCGGTGCGACGTGGCAGAAGGTCCTCTACAAGGACGATCAGACCGGCGCCATCGACCTCGCGTCGTCGGCCGACGCGCCGCGGACCGTCTACGCGGCTCTGTGGCAGCTGCGTCGCACGCCGTGGAACCTCTCGAGCGGCGGCCCGGGAAGTGGAATCTACAAGTCGACCGATGGCGGCGCAACCTGGACTGGCCTGACGGGAGGCGGCCTGCCCGGGAGCGTGCTCGGCAAGATTGGACTCGCGGTCGTGCCCGGCACGAACGGTCAGCACGTGTACGCGCTCATCGAAGCCGATCACGGCGGCCTCTACCGATCCGACGACGGCGGCGCAACATGGCGGCTGGTGAACGCCGAGCACGTCCTGTGGTCGCGCGCGTGGTATTTCACCAAGGTCTGGGTGCACCCGAGCGATCCCGACACGCTCTTCATCGCCGGCAACTCGTTCTGGAAGTCGACCGACGCCGGCGCGACGTTCAAGCGCGTGACGCTGCCGGGCGGCGACAACCATGATTTGTGGATCAATCCGCGGGCGCCCGAGCGGATGATCGAAGCCAACGATCAGGGCGTCGTGCTGACGGTGAACGCGGGCCAGACCTGGGACAAGCGCAACAACCTCCCGATCGGGCAGTTCTATCACGTCTCGACGGATCGCGAGTTCCCGTACAACATCTACGGCGCGCAGCAGGACATGGGCGCGCTGACCATCGCGAGCCGCGGCTGGGGCGGCATCACCGATCGCGACTGGTTCAACATCGGCGGCGACGATGGCGAGTGCGGATACGTCTGGCCCGATCCTCTGAACTCCCGGTACGTGATCGCCGGCGGGTACGGCGGCGCGCTCACCGTCTTCGACAAGCGCAGCCACCAGCTTCGCGACATCGCGCCCTGGTCGAACGCCAACGGGGGCTACCCGGCGAGCGAGCTCAAATACCGCTTCACGTGGACGTCGCCGGTCGCCTTCTCGCCGACCAGCCCCCACGTCCTCTACATGGGTTCGCAGTACCTGATGGAGAGCCGCAACGGCGGCACCAGCTGGAAAGTCATCAGCCCCGACCTGACGCGGAACGACAAGAGCAAGCAGGGGCTCTCCGGCGGCCCGATCACGAAGGACAACGCATCGGTCGAATACTACGACGTCATCTTCGCCATCGCACCGTCGCCGCTCCAGCCGGGCCGCATCTGGGTCGGCACCGACGACGGGCTGGTGCAGCTGACGACGGACGACGGCGCGGGCTGGAAGAAGGTGACGCCGCCGGATTTGCCGGAGTGGGAGAAGGTCTCGATCATCGAAGCCTCGCACTTCGACCCGCAGACCGCGTACGTCGCCGTCGACGGTCACAAGATGGACGATTTCGCGCCGCACATCTATCGCACCCGCGACGGCGGCAGGACGTGGACGACCATCGTCAACGGCATCTCCGCGCCGGCCTTCGTCTACGCGGTGCGGGAGGATCCGAAACGCCGGGGGCTGCTCTACGCCGGCACCGAAACGGGCATCTACGTGTCCTTCGACGCGGGCGATCACTGGCAATCGCTGCAGCTGAACCTCCCGACCACCTCCGTGCGCGACATCGCCGTCCACGACGACGACCTGATTGTCGCCACGCACGGCCGGTCGTTCTGGGTGCTCGACGGCATCGGAGCGCTCCGGCAGGCGGACGCGGCGCTGGCGGCAGCGCCGGCGCACCTGTTCACGCCCCGGACCGCGCTCCGGATCCACGAGGCGGGCAGCTACTCGATCCCCGCGGGTTCGGCCGGAGCCAACCCGCCGAACGGCGCCATCATCGACTACTACATCGGAGCGCGGACCGGACGCGTGGCAATCGAGATCCACGATGCGCAGGGCCGGCTGGCGTTCTCGCTGTCGAGCGAACGGCCACAGGCGACCGAAGCGCCCGAGCTGCCGTTCGACCAGGCCTCGGGCGGTGAGCACCTGTCGACCGATCCGGGCATGCACCGCCTCGTCTGGGATCTGCGGTACCCGCTGCCGCCGCTCATCCCCGGCACGGCGTACGACGAGCGCTCGCCCCGCGGCGTGCTGGCCGTCCCGGGCACGTACAAGATCACGCTGACGGCAGACGATCACACGCAGACGACGACGCTGACGGTCAGGAACGACCCGCGGTCTCTCGCGACCCAGCCGGCGATGATCGCCGAGTTCACGCTCGCCTCCCACCTGATGCAGATGCTCGGCGACCTTCACGCCACCGTGCGGGATATTCGAGCGAAGATGCCGGCCCTCGATGCGGCGGGACAGCGCGAGGCGGCCGCGATCCTGGATCAGCTGTACGAATCGCAGGCGAAAGCGAACATCGACCTGCTCAACTACCCGATGCGCCTCAACGCGCGCATCGCGTACCTGGAAGACGAGGTCGACTTCGGCGACGGAGCGCCGACCGTGCAGTTCCGGGAGATGTCGGCGCTGTATCAGCAGCAGCTCGATCGGCTACTCAGGCGCTGGAGGGCGTTGAAGGATCGCTAGACGTCGTCCGCAACAGACGCCGGAGCTTGCGCTCGGCTCCGGCGTCGGCGGCGCCACGCGTCACGTCGGTCGCCACGATGCCGACGTCCGCCGTCTCGCCGTCCTCCGCGACTTCCACGACCGACGCGCGCCACCCGCCTTCGCAGGGCTCCGACAGAATCCAGTACCGCCGCCCGCCGAGCGACAATTCACGTGCCATGATCGCGACCGCAGTGTGGATAATCTTACAATTTTGTGAGTCACGCGCGTGCTTCTGCTCCGAATCGCAACAGCTCCGTGCGCAGGCGGACTCGCGATTTCACGAATAATTGTTCGAAAAACTGAAAGTTGTTTTCGAGCCCGGCGGCCACGCGCCACTCGATCCGAATAATGGCATCCGCCTTGCCTTGGGGTGAGCACCCGAACGGCGTTCACGACGACAGAACGCGGAGTCGAGCATGTGGAACTGGTTCAACTGTTATCTCTCGGGACGGCATGAATACGGCGTCTGGTGCGAACCCGGCGCAATCTTCCTTCGGTGCGTGCACTGCGGGAAGCGATCGTCGGGATGGGCGGTCAGCCAGAAGGCGCAGGCGACGGCGCCGCGCATGAAAGCGCCCAGGCCGGTGACGCCGGCTCCGATCGCGAGCAGCCGGCCGGGCCCGACGCGAGTGCTGCCGTTCGACCGCGCTGCCGCCCGCTAGACGCCGCCGTTGACACTGCCGCCGCCGCGCGACGACAATACGGACCCGTGGCGGTTCCGCGCATCTCCAAGGAAGATCTGAAGCTGCGTCTCGACACCGACAGCCCGCCGGTGCTCGTGGACGCGCGCCTGAAATATCCATTCGAGCACAGCACGGTCAAGCTCCCCGGCGCCATCCGGCTCGGGCAGAACGGCGGGTCCACGCTCCCGCGCGACCGCGACATCGTCGTCTACGATTCGGACCCGAACGAGCTCGCGAGCTCGCGTGTGGCCGCCGAGCTGATCCGGCAGGGACATCGCGCGATGGCGCTCAAGGGCGGTATCGGGGAATGGCTTTCGGCCAATCTGCCTACCGAAACGAAAGAAGCGCGCCGTCAGGCTCCGCCCGAACCTGGCGCCTTGAAAGGCTAGGCTCGATTCGCCCAGATCCGGGCGGGACCGGGCCGGTTCCGCTCTCCCGCACGCTCGATCAGCTCTCCGCGCTCGCGGCGATTCGCGGCGACGCGTCGGACGCCGGTTTCTTCGCTGCCGCCGCGGCGCTCGTGCGGCGGCACCACATCGAATCTGACACGGGCCTTGCACCGCTGCTGGCGGCGCCGTCCGGCTCCGCGCCCGATCGCGAGCTGCTGGCCCGGCTGCGCCGGGTGTACGAGACCGGCGTCTGGGTGACGCTCGAATCGGCGATCGCCGACATCCCGGCCGACCTGCGATGGCTGTTCGAGTCGGGCGCAGTCAGCATCGAGCAGCTCGCTGCGCTGCATCGCACGCTCGGCGCAACATCGGCGGCCGACCTCTCCGAGGCGGTGCGCCGGCAGGCGGTTCGGGCGGTTCCCGGCCTCGATGCCGCCGTGGAATATGCCGTCGCGGCCGCGCTGTTCGACCTGCGGGCCGCCATTCCGCGCATCCCGCTCGGCCGCGCGGTGGCGATCGCGGCACCGATCCTCGCGGCGCTCGAGCAGCTGCCGGGGATCGAGCGCGCGGTGTCGGTCGGGTCGCTGCGGCGGGGCCACGAGACGGTCGGAGACATCGAGATCGTGGCGTCGTCGGTCGATCCGGCCGCGGCGATTGAGTCGCTGGTGACCCTGCCCGAGGTCATGCGCGTGCTGCACCGCGGCACGCGTCGGGTGTACGTGCTGGTCGAGCGCGTCCAGGTCGGCGTGCGCCTGCCGCCGCCGGCGCAGGCTGGCGCCGCGCTCCTGACGCTCACCGGTTCACCGTCGCATCTCGACGGCGTGGCCGCCGTGGCGCGGGAGCGGGGCTGGCGGCTGGAAGCCGACGGCCTCCGGACCGGCCACGCAACCGTCGCGGACAGCGAAGAGGCCATCTACGCCGCGCTCGACCTGCCGTGCATTCCTCCGGAGATCCGGAACGGCGACGGGGAGATCGAGGCGGCGCGCGAGGGACGTCTCCCGGCGCTCGTGTCGCACGCGGACATCCGCGGCGACCTCCACATGCATTCCACGTGGAGCGACGGCCGGGACTCGATCGACGCGATGGTCGCGGCCTGCCACGAACTCGGCTACGAGTACCTGGCGATCACGGATCATTCGCCGCATTCGGCCGCGGCGCGCAATCTCACCGTCGAGGGCGTCGAGCGACAGGCGGAGGAGATCGCGCGGCTGCGCGAACGCTTCGCGGACATCGCGATCCTGCACGGCTGCGAAGTGGACATCCTGCCGGACGGCCGCCTCGATTTCGCCGACCGGATCCTCGAGCGCTTCGATCTCGTCCTCGCCTCGCTGCACGAACGCGCCGGCCAGTCAGGCGACCAGCTGATGCGCCGCTACGAAAGCGCCATGCGCCACCCGCTCGTCGCGCTGATCACGCATCCGGCGAACCGGCTCGTGCCGGGTCGGAAGGGATACGACCTGGATTTCGATCGGCTCTTCGCGCTCGCAGTCGAGACCGGAACGCTGCTGGAGGTGGACGGCGCGCCCGTCCACCTCGATCTCGAAGGCGCCCTCATCCGACGCGCGATCGCCGCAGGTGTCACCCTCGCCGTCAACAGTGACTGCCACCGTGCGGATCTGCTCGAGCACCAGATGCAGCTCGGCGTCACCACGGCGCGCCGAGGCTGGACGGAGCCGCGCCACGTGTTGAACACCCGGCCGCTCGCCGACGTCACGGCCTTCGTGGCGCGGAAGCGCGCGGCGTCGCGTTGACGCGCCATGCGCCTCCGCCGATCGCTCGCGGCGCTCGCAGTCGTGGCCGTGGCCTTCCCGCTCTACCGCGCGACGCTCCTGCCCGGCTTCGACTTCGGCGACACCGGATCGTTTCAGACCGCGGCCGGCGAACCGACGATCACGCCGCGTGACGGCTATCCGCTGTACTTCGCACTCGGCGACGTGTTCGTCTGGACCCTTGGCGGCGATCACGCGCACGCGCTGAACCTGGCGTCGGCCGTGGAGGGGGCGCTGGCCTGCGGCCTGCTCGCGCTCGCAGGCGCGGCGCTGTCGGGTTCGGCCGCCGCGGGAGCCGCCGCGGCGCTGCTCTTCGCGGGCTCGTACACGTTCTGGAGCCAGTCGATCATCGCCGAGGTCTACTCGCTCCACATCCTCCTGCTGTCGTTGACGCTGCTCCTGCTGCTCGCGTGGCAGCGGCGGCCGACGATGGGACGCCTCGCCTGGTTCTTCGCCGCGTACGCGCTCGGCTTCGGCAATCACCTGTCGATGATCCTGCTCGCGCCGGCCTGCACGGCCTTCCTGCTCGTTTCCGCGCCGCGCGGCTGGCGGTCGATGTTCGCGCCGCGCGTCGTCGCACTAGCTGTCGCGCTGGCCACGCTCGGCGCGATGCAGTACCTCTGGAACCTGCGCGAACTGTGGCTCTGGCCGAACCAGCCGCACGGAATCGTCGACGCGCTCGAGACGTTCTGGTTCGACGTCACCAAGACCGACTGGCGCGCGACGACGGTACTTCACGTGCCGGCGAGCATGCTCGGCGATCGCGCGGCGATGTACTGGTTCGACCTCCGGCAGCAGTTCGGCTGGGGGTGGTTGCTCGCGCCGGTTGGCCTCGTGCGTCTCTGGACGACCGACTGGCGGCGTGCGCTCCTGCTGGCCTTGATGTACGTGGTGAACTTCGCGTTCGCGTTCGGCTACAACGTCGGCGATACCCACGTCTTCTACCTGCCGTCGCATGCCGTCGTGGCGCTGCTGTGCGCACCGGGCATTGCCTGGATCGGTGACGCAGCCGCCGTGCGGGCCCGCGACCGCCGGATGGCCGTCACGGCTGCCGCCGTCCTCGCCGCGTACGCCGGCTTCCGCATGTACGACGACTATCCCGCGCTCGATCGCAGCCGGGACACGCGTCCGACGGAGGTGTTGTCGCGTCTGACCGCCGGACTCGATCCGATCCACGACGTGCTCCTCGAGGATCTGAACTGGCAGCTGCAGAACGGCCTCTCGTACTTCGGCAAGGAGGTGCACCCGGAACTGGTCTACGCGCGGCTGCCGGACGTTCTTCTCTACGCGCCGGCTCTCGTCCGCGACAACCTGCGCGCCGGCCGCGACGTCGTCGTCTCGCCGCGCGCCCGGGAAGCGCTCGCGGCCGCGTACGGGCCCTTGCTCCCGACCGAGCCGGATCCGCGGGTGCAGGCGCCGACGGCCGACCGGCTCGTGTCCGGTCTTTCTGCCGGCACCCGATACGTGCTCTGCGTCCTGAAGCCGACGCGGGAGTTCCGTCTCGATCGGGCCGATGTCGAATCCGCGCTCCGGCGGCTGGCAGGATCCCCCGTGGCACTGCCGGCCGAAGACTACGTCGCCGTCGCGGGTGTGACCGGCCGGATGCCGTCGCTCGTGCGGGGCTCGTCGCGTCCGTTCCGGGCGCGGCTCGCGCTTGAAGGCCTGCCCGTGGATATCCGGATGGAGTCGTGGCTCTCGATGGATACGATTCGCCGGATGGGCTTCGCCCAGGTGGTCGCCGCGCGCCGGCACGCGCTCATCGCCGAACGCGGCGTGAGCTTCGTCGCGGTTGATGCGGAGGGACGGCCGATGCGGTCGGGCTACGAGGCGGGCATCTTCGCGCGGCAGCCGCGCTACCTCATAGCGCGTGCTATTGTTGCTTCATGGATGCGCTCGCACGAATGATGGCTGCGGCAGCGGCCGCTGCCTGCCTCACGGTCGCGGCGTCCGCGTCGGCAGGGGCCGGCCTTCGCACCGGCTTATCGCCGGTCGGGGACGGCCCTCAGGCGGTTCCGGCGACCTCATCCGCTCAGAGCCTCGCGGCCCGGCTGCAGAAGAAGTACGCGACCATCAGGGACTTCTCCGCCGATTTCGTGCACAGCTACGAGGGCGGCGTGCTGCGGAAGCAGCTGACCGAGCGAGGGCAGGTGCTCGTCAAGAAGCCCGGCATGATGCGCTGGGAATACACCGAGCCCGATCACAAACTGTTCGTCTCCGACGGCGTCAAGCTCTACTCGTACATTCCGGCCGACAAGCAGGTCATCGTCACGTCGGTGCCGAGGGAGGACGAAGCGACGACGCCGGTGCTGTTTCTCGCCGGCAAGGGCGATCTGACCCGCGATTTCGCGCCCTCGCTGGTCGAGCCGCCGCCCGGGATGCCGCCCGGCACGCTGGCGCTGAAACTCGTCCCCAAGACACGTCAGCCGGAGTACGATTGGCTCGTCCTGGCGGTCGAGCCGGGCACGCTGACGCTCCGGGGACTGGTGACGGTCGACGCAGAGGGGGGCCAATCGACGTTTTCCTTCCGGAACATGAAGGAAAACGTGCATCTGTCCGATAAGGAGTTCGCGTTCAAGATTCCGCGCGGGGTCGATGTTGTCACCCAACCCGCCCGTCGCTGACAGAGGGTTCCGCGCCGCGCGCGCCGCCCTGCTCCTCCTGTGCCTCGCCGCCTCGGGCTGCGCCGCGGCCACGGCGTTCAGGCACGGCCGCGAGGCCGAACAGCGCCAGGACTACGACCTCGCGGTCATCGAGTACACGAAGGCGCTGCGCCTCCATCCGAACGATACCGATACGCGTCTGGCGCTCGATCGGGCCAAGCTTCGCGCCTCTCAGGAACATTTCCAGCGCGGCCGGCGGCTGGCCGCCGTCGGCAAGTACGATCAGGCGCTCGTCGAGTACGAGCTGGCCGCCGAGCTGAATCCGACCGACGGAGACGTGGACGCGCAGCTGCGCGCCACGCGCAACAAGCTGCGCGCGAAGATTGCGGTGGCGCGCGAAGGCAAGACCGAGTTGCAGACGCTCGTCGAGCGCGCCAACGATACGCCGCCGCCCGGCCTGGACCTCCCGGATCACGTCAAGATGCCGGCATCGCTCCTCTTCTCCGACGCCAGCAGCCGGGACGTGTTCACCGCAATCGCACGGTTCGCGGACCTCAGCATCATTTTCGATCCGGCGTTTCAGCCGCTGCCGGTCACCGTCGACCTGCGGAACGCGACCCTCGCCGACGCGCTCGACACCGTGACCGAGGCCACCCGGACATTCTTCCGCGTCACCGCCCCGCGGACCATCGCCATTGTCCCCGACACGCCGGCGAAGCACCGCGAGTACGACGAAGACGTCGTCCGCACGTTCTATCTGAGCAACGCCGACCTCAAGGAGACGATGGATCTGCTGCGGCTCGTGATCGATGCGCGCCGGATCGCGCCGATCACGGCGACCAATGCGATCACGATCAAGGACACGCCCGAGCGGGTCGCCGCGGCCGCGCGCGTCATCTCCGCGATCGACAAGGCGCGCCCGGAGGTGATCATCGACGTCGAGCTGCTGGAAGTGGACCGGTCGAGGCTGCAGGAGTACGGGCTGCAGCTCGCGTCGCCGCCCGGGTCGCCGAACTCGCCCGGCATCAACGGATCGGTCGGCGTCGACCAGGGCTCGAACTCGACGATCTCGCTGCGGTCGCTCCGCAACCTGACGCAGTCCGACATCCTGCTGGCGAACCTCCCGTCGCTCTACTACCGGCTGCTCAAAACCGACACGCACACGCGCACGCTGGCGAATCCGGAGCTCCGCACGTCGGAGGGCATCGCGGCGACGGCGCGCTTCGGCGAGCGCGTGCCGATCCCGGTGACGACCTTCGCGCCGATTGCGACCGGCGGCACGCCGCAGCAGCCGATCACCTCGTTCAACTACGAGAACATCGGCGTGAACATCGACATCACGCCGCGCACGCACCACGACGACGACGTGACGCTGGCCCTGAAGGTGTCGGTGAGCAGCATCTCGGGGACCGGATTCGGCGGGCTGCCGACCTTCGGCAACCGCGAGATCAACACCGTCATCCGGCTGAAGGACGGCGAGACGAACATGCTCGCGGGCCTGATCCGCGACGACGAGCGCGATTCTCTCGAGGGTGTGCCGGGATTGAGCGACCTGCCGATCATCGGCCGGCTCTTCGCGCACAACACGAAGACGCGTGAGCAGACCGACATCATCCTCACGTTGACGCCGCACATCATCCGCGTGCTCGACCTGACGGCAGCCGATCTCCGCGCGTTCCGCGTCGGACGCGATTCGCTGGCGCCGATTGGCGACCTGCCGCCGATCCAGCCGCCGAAGCCGCCGGATCCGCCGAAAAAGCCGGGCGGGGGTGGTGGCGAATGAGCTCTTACCGACCTGTCACTCCACCCGCCCCACCTTCGCTCCCAATCCCTGCAGGCGATCGACCAGGCGTCCGTACCCGCGCTCCACGGTCTCGAGCGGCGTGATCCGGCTCTGTCCGTCGGCGGCCAGGCCGGCGGCGATGAGCGACATGCCGGAACGTAGGTCGCGGCTGTCGAGGATCCTGCCTTTGAGCCGCCGCGGGCCGGTTGCGATCAGCCGGTGCGGATCGCACAGGAACAGGTCCGCGCCCATCCCGCTCATCTGCTCCAGCGCGAAGAGGCGCAGCTCGTACATCCAGTCGTGCACGAGCGTCCGGCCTTCGGCCTGGGTGGCGAGCACGGTGACGAGGCTGATCATGTCGCTCGGAAAGCCGGGCCACAGCCCGGTCGTGATCCGTCCCGCAGCCGACGGCCGCGACTGCTCCACCCGGAACAGCTCGCCATCGATCACGCAACGCACCCGCATGCGCTCGAGCACGGCGGCGATGACCTCCATGTCCCCGGGACGCGCGCCGCGCACCTCGACCTCGCCGCCGGTCACGGCAGCGACCACCCCCCAGCTCCCGGCTTCGATGTAGTCGCCCCACAACCGGTGTTCGGCGCCACGCAGGTTCGCCCCGCCCTCGATCCGGATCGTGCTCGTGCCCGCGCCGGTAATGCCGACGCCGAGCTGCCGCAGGAACTCGCAGACTTCGACGACGTGCGGCTCGCACGCGGCGTGGCGGATCTCGGAGACGCCCGGCGCAGCGGCGGCCGCGAGGATCGCCGTCTCGGTGCCGGTCACGGAGGCTTCGTAGAGATAGATCGATGCAGGCTTGAGGCCGTCGGACACCTCGATGTCGTGCTCCGTCCCTGCGATCACGCGCGCGCCCATCGCCGACACCGCCTCGAGATGGGTGGCGATCGTGCGGCGCGCCGGGAAGTCGCCGCCCGGCGCCGCGAGCCGCGCGCGGCCGCGCCGCGCCAGCAGCGGCCCGATGAGCAGCACCGATCCGCGCAGGCGGCCGACCAGGGCGGGATCGGGCTCGTCCTTGACGATCTCCGGACAGCGCACGCGCAGCGTCGTGCTCCCGATGCCCTCGACTTCGGCGCCGAGGTCGAGCAGCAGGCGCGCCATGACTTCGACGTCGCTGATGCGCGGCACGTTGGTCAGCACGCACGGCTCGGACGTCAGCAGGCAGGCGGCGAGCAGCGGCAGCGCCGCGTTCTTGTTCCCTTCGACCTCGACGGCGCCGGAAAGTCGATGGCCGCCCTCAATCAGCAGTGTGGACATGGTCGAAATCGCCCAGATACACGATCTCTTCGCGCAGCTCCACGCCGAAACGCTCGCGCACGGCGGCGCGGCATCGGTCGACGAGCCGGCGGATGTCGAGCGCCGTCGCCGCGCCCTCGTTGACGATGAAGTTGGCGTGCGCCGGCGACACCCTGGCGCCGCCGATCCGCAGCCCCTTGAGACCCGCGCGGTCGACGAGGGCGCCGGCCGACGCCGGAATGCCGCCGGGAATGCGGTCCACGGCCGGATTCGGATTCTGGAAGATGCAGCCGGCGCTCGGCGTGTCGAGCGGCTGCGTGCGTTTGCGGAACGCGAGCGACCGGCGCGCGACGGCCCGGAGTGCAGCTGGTTCCCCCGGCGTCACCGCGAAGACGGCCGACAGCAGGATTTCGCCGCTCGCCTGCAGCCGGCTTCGATCGTAGCCGAATGCCATCGCGGCGCGCGGGACCTCGAACGTCGTGCCGTCGCGCGCGGCCAGCCGCGACTCGACAATCAGATCGCCGATGAGCCGTCCGCCGAAGTGCGCGTTGCCGAAGACCGCGCCGCCGACCGTGCCCGGCGTTCCGGCCCACGCCTCGAGGCCGGCGCATCCGTGGTTGATGGTCCAGCGCACGAGCCCGTTGATCGTGACGGCCGCATCCGCGCGCACGCGGTCATCACCGTCGCGCCGGACCTCGCCGCCGCGCGGCCGGAGCACGAGGCCGCGAACGCCGCGATCGGACACCAGGACGTTCGAGCCGCCGCCGAGGGCCGTCACGGGCACGCCGAAGCGGTGCGCGATCCGGAGCGCCTCGACGATCTCCTCGCCGCCGCGCGGCTCGAAGAGCCACTCTGCGGGCCCGCCGACCTTGAACGTCGTCAAGGGCGCGAGCGGCGCGCCGGCGCGGACGCGCCCGGCGCCAAACGCCCCGACGAGTGCGTCGCTGAAGGCGCTCAGACCGCCGCCTCGAGCGCCATGAGCGCGCGCTCCTGCGCGATGAGGGCCGCCATCGCCTGACGCGGCGTGCAGACGACGAACTGCAAAGTGTCGCCCGGGCCGAGCTGTCCTGCGACGCTGATGTCGGCGGTGATCACGGTCGCCAGCTTCGGATACCCTCCCGACGTCTGGCGATCGGCCATGAGCAGAATCGGCAATCCCGAGGCCGGCACCTGGAGGACGCCGAGCGGCGTCGCGTCGGAGATGATGTCGGCGCCGCGCGCCGGATCGTGCGTCAGCCGCGGACCTTCGAGCCTGAATCCCATCCGGTCGGACCTGGCAGAGACACCGTAGCGCGCGGACTGCAGCACGTCCAGCGCATCCGCCGCAAAGTACTCCGGCTGGGGACCGGGCAGCACGCGGACCTGCGCGTGCCCGGAGGGAATCATCCACGGCGGACTCGACGGCGGCCGCTCCGGAGCCGGCCGCGCGGCGGGGCCGAGCGGCAGACGATCGCCGGTTCTCAGGGGTCGCCCGTCGACGCCACCCATGGCGCTGATGAGATGCGTCGCGCGGCTGCCGAGCACCATCGGCACGTCGATCCCGCCGGATACGGCCAGGTACGCCCGCGCGCCGCTGCGCCGGGCCCCGAAGCGAAGCCGCTCGCCCCCTCGAATCCTCACGGCGCCGTGCATCGGCGCGCGGCGACCGTCGATCGACAGCTCGAAATCCGCGCCGGCGACGGCGAGGGTGCGCTCGTCGCTGAACTCGATCTCCGGCCCGAGGAGCGTCACTTCGAGGGCGGCCGCGTCGCGCGGGTTGCCGGCCAGCGCGTTGGCGAGCCGGTGCGAGCAGGGGTCCATCGGCCCCGCGACGGGCACCCCGCGGGCCTGGAATCCCCAGCGGCCCAGGTCCTGGACGCTTGTCAGCATCCCCGGCTTGAGGATGCGGATCGAACTCATCTGCCCCCCGGCCGTTTCGCGAGGCGATCGTACTCGCCGCGATCGATGGGACGGAACCGCACGGCGTCGCCGGCTTTCAGCAGGAACGGCTCCGGGCGCCCAGCGTCGAACGGCGCGAGCGGCGTGCGGCCGACAAGCTGCCAGCCGCCGGGCGTCTCCGCCGGGTAGATCCCGGTCTGCACGCCGGCGATGCCGACCGACAGGGCCGGCACTCGCACGCGCGGCGTGGAATGCCGTGGGATCGCGATCCGGTCGTCCACGACGCCCATGTAGGCGAACCCCGGGACGAATCCGAGCATGAAGACGCGGTACGTCGCGCCGGCATGCAGCGCAACGACCTCCGACTCGCCGAGGTGCGCGAACGCCGCGACGGCCGCCAGGTCGGGCCCGAATTCACCGCCGTAGCACACGGGGATGTCGATCGGAGGCCGCTCGTGCACGATTCCGGATCCGGCCGCGGCGACCTCCCGCTCGAGGCGCCGCACCAGGGCGTCGTAGTCGGTGCGGAGCGGGTCGAAGTACACGGCAACGGATCGATACGTCGGCACGACGTCGCGCACGCCGCGGATCGCGGCGGCCTGCACGGATTCGGCCAGGGCAATCGCCCGCGCGTTCACCGCCGGATCGATCCGCTCCTCGAACTCGACGATGAGCACGGAATCGCCGGCAGTGACGATGCGGAAGAAGGCGTCGGTCATTTCCTACTCTGCGGCGGGGCCCCGCCCCGCCGCGAACTCACGCCGATGCCCGCCTCGGAGCTCCCAGTCCCCGTCGAGGAATGCGAGCAGGCGCAACATCTTCACTTGGCGAGCGCGCGCAGGAGTTTCCCGTGGATCCCGCCGAACCCGCCGTTCGACATCAGCACCACGAGATCCCCGGGCCGCTGCTCGCGCGCGATCGTCTGGACGATGTCGTCGATCGACTCCGCCTCGCGCGCCGACCGCCCGGCGGCGCGCAGATCGCGGACGAGCTGCGGGACCGACAACCGTTCCTCTTCCGGCAGCCTGGAACGGAACACGGGCGCGATGAGCACCTCGTCGGCATCGCCGAAGGCGCGCGCGAACTCGTCCTGGAAGATCCGCCGGCACGACGAGGCGGACCGGGGCTCGAAGACGCCCCAGATCCGCGCGCCCGGGTTCGCCGCCCGCAGGCCGGCCAGCGTCTCGGCGACCGCAGTCGGGTGGTGCGCGAAGTCGTCGTACACGGTGACTCCGTCGACCGTGCCGACGACCTCGAGCCGTCGTTTCACGCCGGCGAACGTCCTGAGCCCTTCCGCGATCCGTTCGACGCTCAGCCCCGCCTCCGTCGCGACGGCGACGGCCGCCAGCGCGTTGCGCACGTTGTGCGTCCCCACGAGCGGCAGCTCGAACTCGCCGAACGGCGATCCGAAACGCCGCACGCGGAAGCGCGTGGTCGCGCCGGCCGCCGCGAGATCGTGCGCCTGCCACTCGACGTCCTCGCCGAGGCCGACCGTCTGCACGCGGCTCAGCGCCGCGCCGCCGAGCGCCCGCGCGCGGGGGCTGTCGGCGCCGACGACCAGCAGCCCGCGCGTCGGAACCAGATTCACGAGCCGCCGGAAGGCCAGCGTCACCGCGTCGACGTCCGCATAGATATCGGCGTGATCGAACTCGACGTTGTTCACCACCGCGATGTCCGGAAGGTACTTGAGGAACTTTGCGGTCTTGTCGAAGAACGCGCTGTCGTACTCGTCGCCTTCGATGACGAAATCGCGCCCCTGGCCGATCCGGTAGCTCGAGCCGCCGTCGCCGAAGTTGCGGGCGATCCCGCCGACGAACACGCTCGGATCGGCCCCGCCGTTCGCCAGCACCCAGCCGGTCAGCGCGGTAGTGGTCGTCTTGCCGTGCGTACCGGCGATCACGATCGACCGCGAACCCCACAGGAAGTGGTCCCGAATCGCCTCCGGCATCGAGCAGTACCGAATCTTCCGGTTCAGCACCTCTTCGAGCTCGACGTTGCCGCGCGAAATGGCATTGCCGACGACGACGAGATCGAGATCCGCCGTGATGTGCTCCGCCGCGTACCCCGCGTAGGCGGGGATCGCCTCCGCCGCCAGGAAGTCGCTCATCGGCGGGTACACGTCCTGGTCGGAGCCCCTCACGTCGAACCCTTTTCGCTTGAGGATGGCCGCGAGTGTGGCCATCGCCGTGCCGCAGATGCCGATCAGATGAACGCGTGTGGGCATGGACGTGAGCGTGCGGGTCGGCTAGTCGACCGCGGATTCCTCGATGATGACACGCGGAGCCGGACCGGTCACTACCCGGCAGCGCACACCGAGTGGCAACGTGATCGCCGGACGGGTCGTGTGGCCGGACGGGAATCCGATGACGACCGGTCCGGGGAAATCCTCGAGCGCGTCGGACACGACCGCCCGCGCGGACGGCTCACCGCCGGGCTCATCGCACTTCGGCAGCTCGCCGATGACGATGGCGGATGCGCGCGACAGCAGGCCCGTCTGCCGCAGCTGCACGATCATCCGATCGAGCCGGTACGGCCGCTCGCCCACCTCGTCGAACAGCAGCACGTATCCGGGCGGCGGATCGAAGGCGAACGGCGTCCCGATCGACCCGAGGAGCTGCGTCACGGTGCCGCCGAACAGCGGACCGGCCGCCTCGCCCCTCCGGATGGTGTCGAGACCCGGCGGCGCCAGCTCGCCGAGCGGCTCGCGCCGGCAGAGCGCGTCGAGGAACGAGGCGCGGTCGTAGCCGGCGACTCCCCGCCCGAGCCGTCCCGCGAGCATCGGGCCGTGAAACGCGACGAGCCCGCACGTCACCGTCAGAAAGGTCAGCATCGACGTCAGATCGCTGTAGCCGATGAACGGCTTCCGCGCCGCGCGCGCCTCGGCCGGGTCGAGCAGCGCGAGAATCTGAACGCTGCCGTACCCGCCGCGGACGCCGACGAGCCCCGCGATGGACGGATCCCGCCAGGCCGCCCGAATCGCCGCCGCGCGAACGTCCGGCGCGCCGGCCACGAGCGACCGCCGCGCGAAGACGGACTCGTCGAAGACCGGCTCGAAGCCGAGGCGCTCGATCTCCGCCACGCCCGCGTCGAACTCCTCGCGCCGGAACGGACTGGCCGGCGCAACGACCGCCAGACGCGATCCCGGCGCCAGCGGGTGCGGCTTCAGCATCAGACGAACCGCGCCATCTCATGGGCGATGGCCTGGTGCTCGTCGCGGCCCAGCAGCGCGGCGAGCGCGCGCGGGGCCGGCGGCCGCGCGGGAATCGACGCGAGAAACCGCTCCTTGGCGCGACGCTGCCGGGCCAGCGCGTCCTCGACGCGCGACAGGCTGAGGCGCTCGTCCTCCACGGCGTGGACGATGGCTTCGAGCGCCGCTGCCTGCGTGTCGTGGTCGCCGCTGCACACGAGAACGCCGTCACAGCCCGCCTCGATCGCCATCACCGCAGCGGCGGGCACGGCGTGATCGCGCGCAATGGCCTTCATCTCGAGGTCGTCGCTCAGGATCACGCCTTCGAATCCGAGCTCTTCGCGCAGCACGCCGGTGACGATCCGGCGCGACAGCGTCGCCGGCCGCTCCTCGTCGAGGGCAGGCACGAGGACGTGGGCGGTCATGATCGCCGCGACGCCGGCTTCGATGGCAGCCCGGAACGGCACGAATTCCAGCTGGCGCAGGCGCTCCGGCGGATGCTCGACGAGCGGCAGATCGAGGTGCGAATCGGTGGCGGTGTCGCCGTGGCCCGGGAAGTGCTTGCCGCAGGCCGCCACCCCCTCACCCTGCATGGCGCGGACGATCGCCGCGCCGAGCGTCGCCGTCGCGGCGGCGGTCCCGGCGATGGCGCGGTCGCCGATGACCGTGTTCTTCGGGTTGGTGTGGACGTCGAGTACCGGCGCGTAGTCGAGCGTGACGCCGACCGCCCTGAGCTCGGCCGCGAGCGCCCGGGCGAACCGCGCGGCGAGCGCTGGGTCGCCGCTGCGGCCGAGCGTGGCCATCGGGGGCCACTCGGTGAAGGGCGCCCTGAGCCGCGCCACGCGGCCGCCTTCCTGATCGACGCTCACCCACACCGGCAGGTCCGGCCCCAGGCGCGCCGCTTCGAAGCACAGCTCCGCGACCTGCGCCGGCTCGGCGACGTTGCGCGCGAACAGAATCACGCCGCCGAGACCGAACTCGCGCGCGAGCGTGCGGATCTCGACCGGCACCTCGTGGCCGTCGAAGCCCGCGATGAGCAGTTGTCCGACCTGACGGCGCAGCGCGGCGGGCATCGGTCCACGATTGTACCGTGACGCGGGCCCGGATCGTACGGGGCAGGCCGTGCGGGGACGCGCTCCATCTATAATTCCGTCGTGCAGATCGTCTCCTCGGCGCCGACCCGCATCGATCTGGCCGGCGGTACGCTCGATATCTGGCCCCTGTATCTGTTCCACGACGGCGCCCTCACGCTGAATGCGGCCATCAGCCTGCGCGCGCACGTCACGATCGACGAGCGGGGGGCCGGCGGCGTGGAGCTGCGCTCGCTCGACACGAACCGCCAGGTGACGGCCAGCCACTGGGCGCATCTCGACGGCGCGGGCGATCTGCCGCTCGTCGCGCTCCTCGCGCGCCATTACCGCCTCGAGAACGCAATCCTGACCACGCGGGGCGAGTCGCCCGCCGGCGCCGGCATCGCCGGCTCCTCGGCGCTGACGATCGCGGCCTGCGGCGCCCTCGCGCGCTGGACCGGCCGGAGCGAAGGGCCCGAAGAGCTCCTCCAGGCGGCGATGAACATCGAGTGCCAGGCCATCCGCGTGCCGACCGGCGCGCAGGACTATCGGCCGGCGCTGTACGGCGGCGTCGCGGCCGTCGCGCTCGGAGTCGACGGCGTGCGCCGGGAGGCGATCGCCGTCGATCCGGCCGAGCTCGAACGGCGGATCGTGCTCGCCTACACCGGCGCGCCGCGCAACTCCGGCACGAACAACTGGGAGATCACCAAGCGGCACATCGACGGCGATCGGCACGTGTTCGACTGCTTCGAGCGAATCCGCGACACCGCGTGCGCCATGCGCGCCGCGCTCGAGCACGGCGACTGGGACGAGGTCGGCCGGCGGCTCGCGGTCGAGTGGGAGAACCGCAAGCGGCTGGCGCCGGGCGTGACGACGCCGACGATTGACGACCTGATCGCCCGCGCGAGGGCGGCCGGCGCGACGGCCGCGAAGGTCTGCGGCGCGGGCGGCGGCGGGTGCCTGTTCTGCTACGGTCCGCCGCGCGCGCGCGACGCGATCGCCGCGGCGCTGGCCGGCGGCGGCGCGCGCCTGCTGGACTACCGGATCGAGACCGAGGGGCTGCGCGTTGGATAACCTGGCCATCGCGCACGTGCTCGAGGAGATCGCCGATCTGCTCGAGATCAGGAACGACAACCCGTTCAAGATCCGCGCATACCGCAACGGCGCCGAGATCGCCGCCAACCATCCGCACGACCTCGCAAACCTCGGACCCGACCAGCTGCGGGAGATTCCGGGCATCGGCAAGGATCTGGCGGCCCGCATCCGCGAGATCGCCGAGACCGGCGACGCGGCCTTCCACCAGGAGCTCGTCGCGGAGTTCCCGCCGACGATTCTCGACCTTCTCCACCTGCAGGGCGTCGGTCCGAAGACCGTGGCGCGTCTCTATCGCGAGCTGGACGTCCGCACCGTCGACGACCTCGAACAGGCGGCCCGCGACGGCCGCATCCGCGCGATGCGCGGCATGGGCCCGAAGAAGGAATCGCTCATCCTGAAGGCGCTCGATGAGCGCAGACGCCACGCCGGGCGCCACCTGCTGCCGGATGCGCACGACGCCGCCGCCGCCTTCATCGGATACCTCCGCGAGCGCGCGCCCGACGTCGACATCGTGCCGGTCGGGAGCCTGCGGCGTGGATGCGAGACGTGTGGCGACCTCGACCTGCTCGCCGCCGGCGCGCCGGCCTCGCTGATGGACGACTTCGCCGAGTACCGACTCGTCGAGCGGGTGCTCGGACAGGGAGACACCCGGTCGAGCGTGCGCATCAGGGGCGGCTTCCAGGCGGACCTCCGGCTCGTTCCACCCGAGAGCCGCGGCGCCGCCATGCAGTACTTCACCGGCTCGAAGGCGCACAACATCGCTTTGCGGGACCTGGCCGCGGGTCTCGGTCTCAAGCTGAACGAGTACGGGCTGTTCCGGACGGCGGACGCGGCGCGAGTCGCGGGGGAGACCGAGGAGGAGATCTACGCGACGCTCGGCCTCGACTGGATTCCGCCGGAGCTGCGCGAAATGCACGGCGAAATCGAAGCGGCCGCCGGCCATCGCCTGCCGCGGCTGGTGGGACTGGCCGACCTTCGCGGCGACCTCCACCTTCACACGACCGAGAGCGACGGCAAGGATACGGTGCGCGCGATGGCCGAGGCCGCGCTCGAAGCCGGCCTGGAGTACGTCGCGATCACCGAGCACAGCAAGGCGCTGGCGATGGCCAACGGGCTGGACGAGCGTCGCGCGCTCGAGCACGCGGCGGCCGTCCGCGCGCTGGACGGCGAAATCGGCGGCGTCCGGCTGCTCGCAGGAATCGAGTGCGACATCCGGCCGGACGGGTCGCTCGATCTCGCCGACGACTGCCTGGCGGCGCTGGATCTGGTCGTCGCCTCCGTGCACTCGGGCTTCAACCAGGATCGCCGGCAGATGACCGATCGTCTGCTGCAGGCGATCGAGCACCCGCACGTTCACGTTCTGGGTCACCCGACCGGCCGCCTGATCCTGCGCCGCGAGCCGTACGCCTTCGACGTCGAGGCGGTCGTGTCGGCCGCCGCGCGGCGCGGCGTCGCCCTGGAAATCAACGCCCAGGTCGATCGCCTCGACTTGAACGACGTCAACGCCCGTCTGGCGCGCGAGTGCGGCGCGCGCATCATCATCTCGAGCGATGCCCACTCGCGGGCGGGGATCGGCGTGCTGCGCTGGGGCGTGACGGTCGCCCGCCGCGCCTGGCTCGAGCCGCGTCACGTGCTCAACACCCGGCCCTTCGCCGATTTTCGCGCTGCCCTGCGCCGGCTCTGACGCATGACCAAGCTGACTGTCCTCGGCCCCGACGACAAGATCGCGGAAATCAAGCGGCTCTACTACGGGACGACGCGGCAGACGATCGAGAGGGACCTCGCGCGCGCGATGCAGCTCCTCAAGTCGATGGCGAGCGAAGCGGAACGCGAGCGAGCGGCGGTCTACATGGATGGGCTGTCGCAGATGCGGTCGGACTGGGCCAGGGACAAGAAGAAGGCCAGAGGAAGAAAGGGGTGAAGGGGTGATGGGGGGCTGCCATCGCCTCCCGGCGTCACCTCTGGGTCGCGGAGACGACCTTCTTCCGCGCGGCGACACGGAGCGCCTCCGGGACGTTGCGGTCCACGGACAGCCCCGACAGGTCACGGTCGTTCAGCCGCGCCAGCAGGTTGAGCGACATCCCGAGCGGCGTCTTCGGGTTCCTCGCCAGGCCGAGCACGACCCCGTAGTTCTTCATCCAGCCGCGATTCGAGCCGATGGTGCGCAGCACGTCCTCAGAGACATTGGCCATGCGCGCGAACGACTCGACTTCCTGCTCGGTCAGCTTGGGGCTGCTGAGCACCGCGGCGGCGATCATCTTGTTGGTGTCGCGCACGAGAATCGCGCGCATCTCGCGCGTCCCCTTGACGGCCGCCTTCAGGCGCTCGGGAAAGGTCATCGACGCCAGGCGAACGACCGTCGTGCTCCGATCGCCGGGCTCATCGCCGCCGGCGGCCCCGGCTTGGGCCTCGACGTCCGGCTCCGTGTCGGCGAGCGGCGCCTCCGCATCGACCGCAACGGCGGCGCCGGCGTCGCTCGGAACCACGCCGCGGCCGGCGAAGAACTCGCGCAGCGGGGACGGCACATCTTGGCGCGCCAGGAACGACGCGAGGACCTCGCGCGGGATCCGGCTCAGCGTCGTGTCGGCGGCCTGGCGAATCTCGGGGTCGGGGTCGTCGACCAGCAGCGCCAGGATGGACAGCTGTTCGCCCGCGCGCGGCGCCAGCGCACCCTGCGCCGCCAGCAGCTTGACGTCGCGCGCCACTTCGCCGCGCCGGAAGAAATCGAGAAGAGGTGTCGGAGCGTTCACTGGGATGCCAGATACGTGGTGTAGTTGGCCAGGTTCAAGCGAGCGGTGACCACCTCACCCGCCCCGCCGAGCGGCTTGGCTTCGGCGCCGTTCACGGTCATTGCCACCGCGGCCGCATCACCGGCCGTGAGCACCAGTTCGCGGGCAACGTCGAAGGTCTGCGCGTCTCCGGCCTGGAACAGGCGCGCGATCGACTTCTGTCCGTCGACCGTCGCGGAAATCCAGCACGGGCGGGAGATCCTGATGACGACCCTCAGGGGCGCAGTCGATGTGCCCGTGGCGCGCGCCGGCCCGGGCGGCCGCGTCTCCTCTGGTGGTGTTGCGCCGGCGGACGGTGAATTCTCCGAGGCCGGCGGCGGCGCCGCCGCCGGAGCCGGCTCGCGCGGCGGGGCCGCCTCACGCGAGGCCGGTCCGCCGCTGCTCGCCAGGTAGAGGACGGCGCCGGCGATCGGGATGCTGAGCGCCACCAGTTTGAGGAACGTCGACGCCATCCGCCGCTCGCTCTCGATCGCCTCGTTGTCCTCCACCGGATCCGACGTCGGGTGCCCGGCCGTCACCGAGCCGTGCGGGAACTGCTCGACGAACTCCTCGACGACCTCGTCCGGATCGAGGCCGACCTGGGACGCGTACGACCGCACGAACGCGCGGCTGAAGATGCCGCCCGGAAGGTGCGAGATGTCGTTGCGCTCGAGCGCCTCGAGCACCGCGAGAGAAATCTTCGTCGTGCTCGCGATCTGGCGCAGCGTGATGCCTCTCTCCTCGCGCGCGTCGCGAAGCTTGCGGCCGACGTCGACGGCAGAACGCTCGGCAGCCATGGTCGGAACGTACCAATTTTAGCGTCAGGAAGCCGATCCGGCAGCGTCAAACCACGCGCGCACGGCCGGGCCAGCCTCCTGCAGGAACAGTCCGATCGCCGCGAAGCCGGCCGCACCGGCCCCCGCGAGCCGATCGAACTGCTCGACCGTGACGCCGCCGATCGCCAGCACCGGAACGGGCACGGCGCGTGCGATTGCGGCCAGGCCGCTGACGCCGAGCAGTGCGTGATCGGGCGGCTTGGACGGCGTGGCGAAGACCGTACCGGCGATCAGGTAGTCGACCGATTCGGACACGGCCCTGGCTTCGGCCGCGCTGTGCACCGACCGTCCCACCAGAAAGCCGTCGGGCGCAATCGAGCGCGCCGACGCGGGAGGAATCGAGTCCGCGCGGAGGTGGACGCCGGCCGCCCCGCACGCCAGCGCCACGTCGAGCCGGTCGTTGACCACCACCCGAGCGGACGTCGATCGAAGCGCGTCGACCAGCTCGACGACGATCGAGGCGAGCGCCGCCGCCTCCAGGTCGCGCTCTCGGACCTGAATCAGGTCGACACCGGCCGCCGCGGCGGCACGCGCCTGTTCCACCAGACGTTTCCGGGCGACAGCGAGCGGCGCGTCGGGTCCGCACAACCGACGCCGGTCGGTCACGAGGCAGATCCGCGCGGGCCTGCCGGTCACGGCGCGTGCGATCCGGCGTCGCTGCGGTACGCGTCGCGCCGGTCGCGGGCCGCGAAGATCACGGCGAGCTCGAGGAACCCGGCGCACAGGTTCACCACGCCGAGGCCGGTGATGGCACCGCGGACGAAATTGTTCGTGATGATCGGGTACAACACCGGCCAGGTCGTCGCGAAGTAGTTGTGGTCCCAGAAGGCGGACCAGGGGAGCACGATCAGCAGCAGGCCGACCTCGACGAAGAATGCGACGTAGACGAGCCGGCGGATCAGTGGCCTACCCTCGTGTCCGAACCTTCGTCAGGCGTTCGATCCGATCCGACACGTCCCGGTACGCGCCGGCTTCGGCCTGCAGCTCGAGAAGGATCGCCAGCGCGCGCGAGACTTCGTGCTCACCTTCCAGCAAGTCCGCCAGCTCGTAGAGAAGGTCGTGATACTCCTCGGCGGTGGGCGCCGGCGCCTGCGCCGCCCGTTCGAGCCACTCGATCGCCGTGGGCAGGCGCTGCTGCTCGCGATGCAGGCGGCCGGCGAGCGACGCGGCGACGAAGCGCAGCCCCGGGAACCGCGACGCCGCCTGAAACGCCTCGATCGCCTCGTCGACGCGGCCGGACTGCTGCAGCGCCACACCGCGGCGGAGTTCCCCTTCGGCTTCGCGCGCCTGCGCGCTGGTCTCGCCGCGTAGCCGTGCGAACACGGCCTCGAGATCCACGGTTTCGGTACGGCCGGCCTTCGCGTCCGGCCCCTCGGGCGGCGCCGCAGCGGGCGGGTTCAGCGTCAGGTCGAAGCTCTCGGGCTCGACGAGGCTGCCCGTCAGGTCGACGGGTTCGAAGCTCAGCTCGAGCTCCGGCTCGGGCTGCTGCGTCGGCTCGACAGCGCCGGCGTAGCGCGCCGCGGCGTCTGAGTCCGACGCCGCGGCGGCAGCAGCCGCGGAAGCCGGGACCGCGGGCGGCGGTTCGTGTCCGACGGGATCCCCGAATTCGAACGCCGGGTCGGTGCTCGTGAACGGCGACTGCCCGCTGAGGCGTTCGGCGATGACCGCATCGGGGTCGGCTTCGCCCAGCAGGAGGAGCGCGCGTCGGAAGCGTTCGATGTTGGCGCGCTCCCATGGCTCGCGCGCCACGAGGTCTTCGGCAATCACCCGCGCCTCCGCGCCGGCGCCCCCGGACAGGTATGCGTCGGCGAGCTGCGCCTGGGCGCTGTAGAGGGTGGCCTCGAGGCGGCCGTCCACGCAGATCTCGATCAAGCGCTGCAGCGCCGGGACGTGGTTCGGCACCCGCGTGACGAATTCCTGCAGCGCCGCGGCGGCCGATCCGAAGTCGCCGTGGGCGACGACGGTATCGGCAGCGAACGCGAGCGCCGCGTACGCCGCCTCGGGCGCCCGGTCGGCGATGTTCCACGCGAGCAGCGCGATCGCGTCGTGCCGCTCCCTATCCACGTCGAGCATCCGCTTCAGGATCGCGAGGGCCTCCTCCGTCTCGCCGCGGAGCAACCGGAGCTCGGCTGCAGCCAGCAGCAGCTCCTGATCCGCACCCGCGGTCTCGGCGGTCAGGTAGTCGGCTGCGGTCTGCATATCTCCGCGCGACAGGAACGTGCGCGCCAGCTGCGCGCGCAGAGGCACGTCGTCGGGATCGAGCCGCGCAGCCTCGCACAGCGCGGCGAGCGCCTGGTCGGACGATCCTGCCGCGTCGAGAGCGGTCGCGAGCGCTTTCAGCTGCACCGCAGTCGTCGCGCACTCGCGCGCACGCCCGAGGTCGCCGGCAGCGAGATACGCCTGCATCAGCCGCTCGCGGACTTCTGAATCGTCCGGGCTCAGCACGGCCGCTTCCCGGAGCGCTTCGACGGCCGCGGGCTGCCGGCCCGCAGCCGACAGATCGTCGGCAATCTCCTTCAGGTCGCTCAGCGCGCCAGCCGCGTCGCCGATGACGGCGCGGGCGCGCGCCGCGTCGAACCGGGCCTCGAAGTCGTCCGGGTCGAGGCTGCCGAGCCGAATGCGGACCTGCGCGACGCCGCGCTGATCGCCGCGCGCCTGGCGACGATCGAGCACCAGCTTCAGGAACGCGCGCGCGTCGGCGAGCAGCCCGAGGCTGGCGGCAATCTCCGCCGACTGGACGAGCGCGTGCTCGTGATCCGGCTTGAACTTGAGGACCTTTTTGTAGAGCGCGGCCGCCTTCGGCAGGATTCCTTCCTCGCTCAGCGCGTCGGCGATCCGCGTGAACTCGTTGCAGCCCCTGTCGACCTGTCCGGTCCGGACGTACAGATCGCCGAGGAGGTTGGCCGTATTCCAGTCGCGCGGCTGGTCCTCGACCAGGCGCACGTATTCCGCGATGGCGGCATCCAGCTTCCCCTGCCGGAGCAGCTTTTCCGCGTTGCGCAGCGTGGCGCCGCGATCAATTGGCACAGGCATTCCGCGGCAGGAGCATGGTCGCCGCTTCAGTCAATCGTATCAAACAGCGTCGGGGGGCGGAACGATCGGCGATGCACGTCGGAGTAGCCGAACCGCGCCACGGCCTCGAGATGCTCCGCAGTGGCATATCCCTTGTGGCGGTCGAACCCGTACCGGGGGTCGCGGCCGTGCAGATCCACCATCATCCGGTCTCGCGTGACCTTGGCCACGATCGACGCGGCGGCTATCGCCGAGCAGCGACGGTCGCCGTGAATCACGCCGCGCTGCGCCATCGGCAGGTCCGGCACGCGGAACGCGTCGACGAGGACGACGTCGGGCAGCGGCGCGAGCGCCAGCACCGCGCGCTGCATCGCGCGCAGCGAGGCCTGATGGATGTTCAAGCGGTCGATTTCCTCCGGTTCGGCCGCGGCCACCGCCCACGCGACGGCGCGCGCCAGAATGGCCGAATACAGGCGGTCGCGCTCGGCAGCCGGCACGAGCTTCGAGTCGCACACGCCCGGCACGTGCCGCTCGGGATGCAGGACGACGGCGGCCGCCACGACCGGCCCGGCCAGACAGCCACGTCCGACCTCGTCGACGCCCGCCACGTGCACGAATCCGACGCGGCGCAGCGCGTTCTCCAGCGTGCGCATCGCGGGGACGCGGACCACCGGGCTATTCCTTGGCGGCGTCCTTCATGCGCGCCGCCTTGCCCTTCAAGGCGCGCAGGTAGTAGAGCTTGGCGCGGCGAACCTTCGCCGAGCGCGTCACTTCGACCTTCTGGATGGTCGGCGAGTGCAGGGGAAAGATGCGCTCGACGCCCTGGCCGAACGACACCTTGCGGACCGTGAACGAGGCGCGCGTGCCGCCGCGGTGCAGCCCGATGACCACGCCCTCGAAAATCTGGATGCGCTCCTTGTCGCCTTCGCGCACCCGGACGTGCACCCGGACGGTGTCGCCCGACTTCATCTCCGGCCGTTCGGCCAGCTGCGATTTCTCCACCAGTTCAATCGCGCCCATCGTCCCGCTCCTTGTTCGGCTCCCGCGCCAGCTCGCGCAGGAGGTCCCGTTCTTCGTCGTCCAGGACGGCGCCGGCCAGCAGGTCCGGGCGCCGAGCCAGCGTGCGGCGCAGCGCCTCGCGCTTCCGCCACCGTCGAATCTCGCCGTGGTGGCCCGACAGCAGCACGTCGGGCACCTTCAGGTCGCCGAGGGCCGCCGGCCGCGTGTAGTGCGGGAAGTCCAGCAGCCCGCGGCTGAACGAATCGCCGGCGACCGATTCATCGTCGCCGACGACGCCCGGCACCAGCCGGGCGACCGCGTCCACGATCACGAGCGCCGGCAGCTCGCCGCCGGTCACCACGTAGTCGCCGATCGACAGCTCCTCGGTGATGCGGGCGCGCACGCGCTCGTCCACCCCTTCGTAACGACCGCACAGCAGCACCAGATGCGGCTCGGCGCTCAGCCGCCGCGCCTCGGCCTGCGTGAAGCGCGTCCCCTGCGGCGTGGTCAGGATCACCGTCAGCGGCCGCCCGCGCTCCGCCTCGACGGCATCGAGCGCGCGAAACAGCGGCTCCGGCTTCAGCACCATCCCGGGCCCGCCACCGTACGGCACGTCGTCGACGACGCGGTGGCGATCGCTCGTGTAGTCGCGGAGGTCCCGCACCTTCACGTGGATCGTGCCGCGCTCGATCGCCCGCCCCAGCACGCCGGCCATCAGCGACTGCTCGACCATCGCCGGAAAAATCGTGACGATGTCGAAAGTCACTGATTCAGGTCCAGCAGTCCTTCCGGCGGATCGACGACGATCACCCGCGCCGCCGGATCGATTCGCGTGCAGATCTCGGCCGCCAGCGGAACCAGGATCTCGCCGCCCGTCGCGCTGCGGACCACCAGCCGGTGGCCGCCCGCGCCGCCTTCGACCTCCTGCACCGTGCCGACCAGCTCGCCCGCGCGCGTCTCGACGCGGCAGCCAATCAGGTCGTGGTGGTAGAAGGTCCCGGCCGGGAGCGCCGCCAGCCGTTCCGCCGGAATCCGCAGCTCCATGCCGGCGAGCGCCTCCGCCGCGTCCATCGTCTCGACGCCCGCGAAGCCGATGACCGGCCGGTCGCGCTGGAACCGGACGCTCGCGACCGTCAGCGGCTCGACCTGGCCGGCACGCTCGACGAACAACTCGGCGCCGACCTTGAAGCGCTCCTCGGGAAAATCGGTCTCGACGTTCACGACGACCTGGCCGCGGTTGCCGTGCGCCCGGGCGATCCGCCCGACGACGGCCATGGCGTCCCAAATCACGGTGATCGAGAAATCAGAATCAGGAAGTCTGAATCAAGAATGCCGGCTCTCGAATTCTTGATTCTCGATTCCTAATTCTTCATCTCCGTGCCTTCCCGATACGGCGTATCGCGAATCTCGAGCGTCACCGACTTGCCGTCCTTCTCCCCTGCGGTGGAGGCCAGGGTCCGGAGCGCCGCCGCGGTGCGCCCCTGGCGCCCGATCATCTTGCCCACGTCGCCGGGCGCCACGAACAGCTCGACGATGGTCGTGCCGCGGTGCACCGCTTCGGTGACGTGCACCTCCTCGGGCCGGTCGGCCAGCGCCCGCGCGAGCACCTCGACGACGTCGCGGGCGGTGCTCACTGCGATTCGGGAGCGGCAGCGGCGGCCGCCGGCTTCAGCGTCAGGTGGCGCGCAATCAGCGTCCGGACGGAATCGGACGGCTGCGCTCCCTTCGCGAGCCAGTAGTCCACGCGGTCCTTGTTCACCTCGACGACGGCCGGACGGCTGCGCGGATTGTAGTGACCGAGAATCTCGACGAACGAGCTGTCGCGCGCGGTGCGCGAGTCGGCGACGACCACGCGGAAGAAGGGGCGCTTTTTCGATCCCGCGCGGCGCAAACGGATTGCCAGCATGTCTGACTCCTGAAAGGACGCGGGGCTCGACCCGCGACCGAATTTCGCTGCGCGTGCGGGACGGCCTGAAGGCCGTCCCCTACCAGGCACCGGTAGCGCCCGGCCTTCAGGCCGGGCGTTCTTCGAGTACCGGTAGCGCCCGGCCTTCAGGCCGGGCGTTGCTTCGAGCGCCGCGGGCTACCCGCGGTTGCGCAGCATCTGCATCGCCCGGCGCCGCGACGTCCGGCCGCCGCCGGCGAGCCCGGCCATCCCGCCGAGCGACTTCAACATCTTCTGCATCTGCACGAACTGCTTGAGCAGCCGGTTCACTTCCTCGACCGACGTCCCGCTGCCCTTCGCGATCCGCTTGCGCCGGCTGCCGTTGATGATGTGCTGCCGTCGCCGCTCCTCGGGCGTCATCGACGAGATGATCGCCTCGATGCGGGACAGCTGCTTCTCGTCCGGCTTGTTCTGCGCCAGCGCCTTGATGTTGCCCATCCCGGGCAGCATGCCGACGATCGATTCGAGCGGCCCCATCTTCCGGATCGTCTTGAGCTGATCGCGGAAGTCCTCGAGCGTGAACTCGTTCGACCGGATCTTCTGTTCGAGCCGGGCCGCGTCCTCTTCGTCGATGGCCGCTTCGGCCTTCTCGATGAGCGACAGCACATCGCCCATCCCGAGCACCCGTGACACGACGCGCTCGGGATGGAACGGCTCGAGATCCTCCAGCCGCTCGCCGCTGCCGACGAACGCGATCGGCACGCCGACGACGGAGACGACCGACAGCGCGGCGCCGCCCCGGGCGTCGCCGTCCAGCTTCGTCAGCACGACGCCGGTCACTCCGACGCGCGCGTTGAATTCGCCCGCGCTCTTGATCGCGTCCTGGCCGGTCATCGCGTCGGCGACGAACAGCCGATCCGCCGGGTCGGTCGCCTCCTTGATCGCGACGAGCTCGTGCATCAGCTCGTCGTCGATGTGGAGCCGCCCCGCGCTGTCGACGATGACGACGTCGAACCCGAGGGTCTTCGCTTCGGCGACCGCTCCCTCCGCCCGGGCCACCGGGTTCATCTGGCCCGAGGGATCGAACACGCGCACGCCGGCCTTCTGGCCGACGACGTTCAGCTGCTGGATGGCCGCCGGACGCTTCACGTCGGTCGACACGAGCAGCGGATGCCGCCCCTGCCGCGCCAGCCACTTCGCCAGCTTGCCGGCGGTCGTCGTCTTCCCGGCGCCCTGCAGCCCGAGCAGCAGCACGACGCGCGGCCGGCTGGTCGTCGGCTGCAGGCCTCCCTCGGCATTCCCGAAGAGGGCGACCATCTCGTCGCGAACGATCCGGACGACCTCCTGCGACGGCACGAGGCCGCGCATCACGCCCGCCTGGTCGGCAGCGACCGCGTCGAGCGCCTTGTCGCGGACGCGGTCGATGAACGCCTTGACGACCTTGAAATTGACGTCCGCTTCGAGCAGCGCAAGTCGGATCTCGCGGAGCGCCGCCTCGACGTTCTCCGGTGTCAGCCGGGACTCTCCCCGCAGGGTCTTGAAGACGTCCTGCAGGCGCGTGCTCAGGGATTCGAACATGACAACTGCGCTAAGGTGCTCTAGCGCAAACCCTTATCGTAGCGGACGGCCGGGCGGGAAGTCAAACCGACGAGAGCTTGTGACCGAGCTTCTCCTTCTTGGTCTTCAGATACCGGCGGGTCGACTCCGACGCGGGAATCTCGAGCGGGAGCCATTCGCTGACCGACAGGCCGTAGCCCTCGATGCCCACGAGCTTGCGCGGGTTGTTGCTGAGCAGCCGCATCGTCCGGACGCCGAGCTCGCGCAGAATCTGAACGCCGATGCCGTAGTCGCGCTGATCGGCCTTGAAGCCCAGGCGCTCGTTGGCTTCGACCGTGTCGAATCCCTCGTCCTGCAGCTCGTAGGCGCGGATCTTGTTCGCCAGGCCGATGCCGCGCCCCTCCTGCCGCAGGTAGAGCAGCACGCCCCGCCCCTCGGCGGCGATCCGCCGCATCGCGCGATCGAGCTGCGCGCCGCAGTCGCACCGCGCCGAATGGAACACGTCGCCGGTCAGACACTCGGAGTGAACGCGCACGAGCACGTCCTGCCCGTCGCCGATGTCGCCGCACACCAGCGCCACGTGCGTCTGCCGCTCGACGATGCTCTCGAACCCCTGGACGTGGAAGTCTCCGTACTCGGTCGGCAGCCAGGCGTTCGCCACGCGCTTGACGAGCGACTCGGTCCGCATCCGGTATTTGATGAGATCCGCGATCGTGACGAGCGGGAGCCCGTGCTTCCGGGCGAATTTCGCGAGCTGCGGCACGCGCGCCATGGTGCCGTCCTCGTTCATGATCTCGCAGATGACGCCGGCCGGGTACAGCCCCGCGATGCGCGCCAGGTCGACCGCCGCCTCGGTCTGCCCCGCCCGCACCATCACGCCGCCGGTCCGCGCGCGCAGCGGGAACATGTGGCCGGGTCGCGCCAGATCCGACGGGCGCGTCGCCGGGTCGATGGCCGCCAGGACCGTCTGCGCGCGATCGGCGGCCGAGATCCCGGTGCTCGTACGCCCCTTGGCCTCGATCGACACGCAGAACGCCGTCTCGAACCGCGAGCTGTTCTGCGAGACCATCAGCGGAATGTCCAGCTCGTCGAGCCGCTCGGGCGTCATCGCGAGGCAGATCAGACCGCGCCCGTAACGCGCCATGAAGTTGATCGCCTCCGGCGTGATCTTCTCCGCGGCAATCGTGAGATCGCCTTCGTTCTCGCGATCCTCGTCGTCCACGACGATGATCATGCGTCCGGCGCGGAAGGCGTCGACCGCCTCGGCGATGGGGGCAAACGGAGTCCGGCGCTTGCGTGCGCCCTTCGCGATCTCCATGCGGCGTCTCATCTCAGCTTTCGGCTGATGGCTATCGGCTCTCAGTGCTGTCGGCTCTCAGTGCTTGACTTCGAGGGGGTCCGCGCCGAGCGCGAGCCCCGCGACCTCGGCGGCGCGGACCACGTACTTCCCCACGAGGTCGCACTCGATGTTCACCGGATCGCGCCGCCGGGCGCGCCGGAGGCTGGTGTGCTCGATCGTGTACGGCACGAGCTGCACGTCGAACGAGCCTGCGTCGAGGCCGGCGACCGTCAGACTGATGCCGTCGACGGCAATCGACCCCTTCCGGACGATATAGGGCGCGAGCGGCGCCGGAAAGCTCACGGTCAGCCACTGGAACTCGGCGTCGTCGCGCAGCGCTTCGATGTGACCAATCGCGTCGACATGCCCCTGCACGAAATGGCCGCCGAACCGGCCGTCCGCGCGGAGCGGCCGCTCCAGGTTGACGAGGGCGCCCTCGCCGAGCGAGCCGAGCGTCGTGACGCGCATCGTCTCCGGCCCGACGTCCGCGTGGACGTGACCGCCCTCGGCAGCAGTCACGGTCAGGCAGACGCCGTTGACCGCCAGACTGTCGCCTGGCGCGAGCTCCGGCGAGAGCGACGTCGCGATCCGCAGGCGCACGCCGCCGCTCGTCGGCGTCGCCTCGGCGATCTCGCCGACCGCTTCAACGAGCCCTGTGAACATATCCTTCGATCATCACGTCGGGTCCGAGCGCCTCGACGCGCACTTCGTCGAGGCCGGCAGCCGAGAACGAACACCCTTCCAGAAACCGCACGCCGCCAGCGCCCAGCACGTGGGGCGTGACATACAGCCGCACCTGATCCACCACGCCTTCGTCCCACGCGGCCCGGTGGAGCGTGGCGCCGCCTTCGAGCAGGACCGAGCCGATACGCCTGGCGCCGAGCTCGTGGAGCGCCGACCGGACGCTGCCGTCGGTCGTGACGATTTCCGCGCCGCGCGCTTCGAGAGCGGCCCGGCTGGCACTCCCCGCCGACTGAGCCGTAGTCATGATGATGACAGGGCCGGCATCGCCTGTCGAGAGGACCTGCGCGGTCGCCGGCGTGCGCAGCCGGCGGTCGAAGAGGACGCGCGTCAGCGGGCGCTCGCGATAGGGCCCGCGCGCGGTCAGGCGGGGGTCGTCGGCCAGGATCGTGCCGACGCCGACGGCTATCGCATCCACGGCGGCGCGCTCGCGGTGCGCATGCCGGTTCGCCGCCGCCGACGTGAGCGACGTCGGCCGTCCCGCCACCGCCGAGAGACAGCCGTCGAGGCTCGTTGCCGCCTTCAAGATCACGAACGGGCAACCGGTGCGCATCAGGGTGAAGAACGGCAGGTTCAGCCTGGTCGCTTCATGCGCTCCGAGCCCGACCTCGACGTCCACGCCGTGCACGCGCAGGTAGTCGAATCCGCGCCCGCGCACCAGCGGATTGGGATCTTCGACGGCCGCGACCACGCGGGCGATGCCGGCGTCGGCGATTCGCGCAACGCAGGGCCCGGTCCGGCCCACATGACAGCACGGCTCGAGCGTGCAGTACATCGTGCCGCCGCGGGCGCGATCGCCCGCCATCGTCAGCGCATGAATCTCCGCGTGCGGCTCGCCTGCGCGCTCGTGACTCCCGTGCCCCACAATCACGCCGTCAGCCGACACGACGACTGCCCCGACCACCGGATTCGGGCTGGTCCGGCCGCGGCCGCGCCCCGCGTGAAACAGGGCGCGGTCCATGAAATCGGCTGGCGTGAGCATGACTGCAGGCGCTGGCATTCTCACTGGCGCCGGGGCCCCACCCCCGGCGCGACCTGACGCGCTACCATTTCTCCTGGAAGAGCCCCTCCACGTACTCGGTCGCATCGAACGGGACGAGGTCGTCTATCCCTTCGCCGACGCCGACGTAGCGGATCGGCAGCTTCAGGTCGTTGGCAATCGCGACGGCCACGCCGCCCTTCGCCGTCCCGTCCAGTTTCGTGAGCACGATGCCGTTCACGCCCGCGACGCCCATGAACTCGCGTGCCTGCGCCAGGCCGTTCTGCCCGACCGTGGCATCGAGGACGAGCAGGACCTCCTGCGGCGCACCCGGCACCTCGCGCGCGGCGATGCGGCGGATCTTGTCCAGCTCGTTCATCAGGTTCACGCGCGTGTGCAGCCGGCCGGCGGTGTCCACGAGAATCGGATCGCGGCCCTTCGCCTTTCCCGACGAAATGGCGTCGAAGACGACAGCCGCGGGGTCGGCGCCCTCGCGGGCGCGCACCATGTCGACGCCGGCGCGCCGGGCCCAGATCTCCAGTTGCTCGACGGCAGCGGCGCGAAAGGTGTCGGCCGCGCAGATGAGCGGCGCGCGACCCTCATTCTTGAGCAGGCTGGCCAGCTTGCCAACCGTGGTCGTCTTGCCCGTGCCGTTGACCCCGACGACGAGCACGACGGTCGGCGGCGCCGTCGGGGGCCGCGGATTGTCGACGGCGTCGAAGATGCCGCGAATCTCTTCCTTGACGAGATCGCGCAGGCTCTCGCCGTGCCGTGCGCGGCTCCTGACGCTCGCGATGATGCGATCGGTGGCGGCGACGCCGATGTCGGCCGAAATCAGGACTTCTTCGAGCGCTTCGATGGTCTCGACGTCGACCGGCCGCGATCTCCGCTCGGGCTCGTCGGCGCGGCGGACGATCTCGTCGAATCTTCCGACGATCTGCTGAGTGGTGCGCGAGAGCCCCTGTCGGAGCCGGCCGAGAAATCCCATCCCGCGATCTTACGCCCGCTCGGCTTCGGCCCGCTGCGGCCGGACCATCAGCGCCTGCACGGCGGCGCGCGGATCGGAGCGGCCCGCGAGGACCTCGGCCATCTGGGCGGCGATCGGGAGCTCGATGCCGTGCCGCACGCCGAGCGCCAGCGCAGCACCGGTCGTTCGCACACCCTCCGGCACCATCCTGGTCGCCGCCAGGATTTCGTGCAGCGGACGGCCGCGCGCCAGCTCCACGCCGACGTGCCGGTTGCGGCTCAGGCTGCCGGTGCACGTCAGCACGAGATCGCCGAGGCCGCTCAGTCCGGCGAGCGTCTCGCGCCGGCCGCCCACGGCGCACGAGAGCCGCGTGATCTCCGCGAGACCGCGCGTGATCAGGGCGGCGAGCGCGTTGTGGCCGAGGCCGAGGCCTTCGACCACGCCGGCGGCGATCGCAATCACGTTCTTCAGCGCACCGCCGATTTCCACGCCGGTCACATCGTCGCTGACGTAGAGGCGGAGCGACGGTCCGCGAAATTCCTCCTGCACGAGCGCCGCCGCGTCCGCGCGCCTCGAGGCTGCGAGGACGGCGGTCGGCAGCTGCCGCGCCACCTCGCTCGCGAAGCTCGGCCCTGAGAGCACGACGACATCGCGCGACGGCCCGAGCTCCTGAGCGATCACCTCGGACATTCGCAGCAGCGAATCGGTCTCGAGCCCCTTGGTGGCGCTGACCACCGTGGCGCGGGCGGACAGGTGAGGCGCCGCGCTGCGCATGACGGCGCGGCATCCGTGCGAGGGGGTGGCCGAGACGATCAGATCGCTGCCGCGCAGCGCCCGGTCCAGCGCGTCGGTCATCACGACCGCGGGAGGGAGCGTCACGTCCGGCAGGTACACCGCGTTCGCGCGGCGGGCGGCCATGTCGGCCACCAGCGCGCTGTCGCGGCCCCAGAGGCGCACGTCGTGGCCGATGCGCCCGAGGTGGACAGCCAGGGCGGTGCCCCAGCCCCCGGCGCCGAGAACGGCGATCGTGCGCATGACTCAGCGCTCCACGTCGCGAGCGATCACGCGCGCGCGCCGATCCGGCGTTCTGTGCCGGTCCGCAGCCGCGCGAGATTCGACCGGTGGCGGAACACGATCAGTGCGGCGGTACCCGCCGCCGCGAAGACGGCAGGCTCTGCGCTGCCGGTGCCGTACGCGATCGCGGGGAGCGCCGCGATCGCCAGCACCGACCCGAGGGAGATGTACTTGGTGACCCAGACGGTGATGAAGAAGATCGCCGCCGCCCAGGGGAGCGCTGCAGGCGTCAGGACCGAAAATACGCCGCACGCCGTGGCCACACCCTTCCCGCCGCGGAAACGCAGCCACACGGGATAGATGTGCCCGACGATTGCCGCGACCCCGGCCGCCGCCATCGTGGGCGAGTCGGCAGCCGCCCGCGCCGCGAACAGCACGCTCGCCGCTCCCTTGGCGACGTCGAGCACGGCGACGAGCACGCCGGCCGTCACGCCCGAGGCGCGAAGGACGTTGGCCGCACCCAGATTGCCGCTGCCGACGCGGCGCAGATCGGCGCCCCAGCGGCGCGCGAGCAGCAGCGCGAAGGGAACTGAGCCGATGCAGTAGGCGATGGCAACGACGGCGATGGGAGACATTCACTGCGCGCGGAGCGAGGCTCGCGCGAGCACATTATAGGACGGACCGTTCGAGCCCAGGCGGCTTTCGTACAACGTGACCTCGCGCACGTCGATCCGCGCAACCGCGCGCGCGTCGGCGTCGGGCAGCCGGCGGTCGGACGGCCGCGACTCGCGCCAGCGGGCGAGCGTCAGGTGCGGATGGAACGGACGCGCGTCGACCGGAAGGTCCGCCTGCGCGACACGCGCGCGCACGAGGCGCTCGAGCTCGATCGCCTCGCGCACGCCGGCTTCGAGCCCCAGCCACAGCACGCGCGGCGCGCGCTCCGGGGGAAACGTGCCGAGGCCGCCCAGCACGGCCGTGAACGGCGCGATGTCGACCGCCGCGCTCATGTTCTCGATGAGGGCGGGGACCTGCGCCTCGGGAAGTTCGCCGAGGAAGACGAGCGTGAGGTGCATGTGTTCCGGGCGCACCCAGCGCAGCGACGATCGACCTCGATCCAGCGCGCGCCGGAGTCGAGCCTGCACGCCCGCGATGGCGGTCCGCGCCTCGTCGCTCAGATCGACGGCGGTGAAGAGCCTCATGGCAGCAGCATCACGCGCACCATGTTGAGGGCCGCCTGCGTGGCGTGAAACTTCACGACCTCACGGCCGCCGACGAACTGGAACGTGCGCACCTGCGAACGGCTGCCGGCGACGACCGCGATGGCGACCGTGCCGACCGGCTTGGCGGCGGTTCCCCCGCCAGGTCCGGCAACGCCGGTGATCCCGACGCCGATCTCCACGCCCGTGCGGCCCCGGACGCCTTCCGCCATCGCACGCGCCACCGGCTCACTCACGGCGCCGTGCTCGGCAATGAGCGCCTCGGGAACACCGACAAGGCTGGTCTTGAGCGCGTTGCTGTAGCAGATCGCGCCGCCTTCGACGTAGTCTGAGCTGCCCGGCACGTCGGTCAGCCTCGACAGGAACAATCCCCCGGTGCACGACTCGGCCGCGGCGATGCGCGCGCCCCTCGCGCGCAGCAAATCGCCGACGACGACCTCCATCTGCCGGCCGTCGACGCTGAAGATCGACGGCCCGAGTGCCCGCTCCAGTTCCGCAACGGCGCTGGCCAGCGCCTCGTCCGCCTGCTCGCGCCGCGGGGCCTGCGCGCTCAGATGCAGCTCGATCTGTCCCAGGACCGCGAGAATCGTGGTCGCGATCCGCACCGGCTGCGACGTCCAGCGGCTGTAAATCGGCTCAGCGATGGCGTCGACTTCCGACTCCGGGCGTCCGGCGATCTTGATCACGCGACGCAGGAGCACCATGCCGCCGCTCCGGCCCGCCAGCCGATCCCGGACGAGCGCGTCGAGCATCGGCAGCATCTCGCGGGGCGGCCCGGGCAGCAGGGCGATGCCGCTGCGGCCGCGCTCGAGCCACAGCCCCGGCGCCGTGCCGTTGGCGTTCGGCAGCACGGCTGCGCCCCGCGGGACGAGCGCCTGCCGCCTGTTGTTCGGCTGCATCGTCAGGCCGCGTCGCTCGAACCGTGCGCGGATCCGTTCGACCACGGCCGGGTCCTCGTCGACGGGAAGGTCCAGCACCCGCGCCATGGCGTCCCGCGTCAGGTCGTCCGCCGTCGGCCCGAGGCCCCCGGTGACGACAAGGAGATCGGCCCAGCCGAGCGCGCTCCGGAAGACGTCGGCAAGCTCGTCGAGGTCATCGGGCGCCACGACCTTCAGGCGCACGTCGTACCCGATCGCGTTCAGGCGCTCGGTGATCGCCAGCGAGTTCGTGTCGACTCGGAACGGCGTGAGCATCTCGCTGCCCACGGCGACGATGCAGGCCTGCATGGAGGATCTACCGGCTCGCCCAATGGCCAACGGCCAGGAGAACTCTGAGCGCCAGGTTCGCGTACACGGCCGCCATGAAGTCGTCTGCCATCACGCCGACGCCGCCGGGCAGCCGCTCGAGCCGGTCGGCCGGATACGGCTTGATGACGTCCATCACCCGGAACAGCAGAAACGCGAGAACTGCGCCCGCCCAGCCGACCGGATTCAGCCACAGGGTGACGAGCATGCCCATCACCTCGTCGATGACGACCGGCCCGGGATCGACGCGGCCGTAGTACCGTTCGGCAATCGTGCCGCTCCAGGAGCCCAGTCCGAACAGCACGACGATTGCCGCGGCCTGCACGATCGGCGGCTGCGGAAGCGCCCACCAGAGCAGCAGTCCCGCGGCCGATCCGAACGTTCCGGGCGCGACGGGAACACAGCCGACGCCGCACACGGTCGCGACGGCGAGCGCAATCGCCCGACGTGGTGGCGTGTCAGCAGGCATCGGAGGCGCGGCGGCGGTCGACTCGCGACCGTTCACACCACTAATCGGATCACTCGCGTTCCGGCAAAGCGATCGTGAAGTCCGCGGTGATCGGCGCTGAGGAACGCGGAGAGGAAACCGAGGCCGGCGGGGATGGCGAGCACGAGCCACAGCAGCTCGCGGAGCATGGCGCGGCCGAGATCCACGGTGTCGCCCGGCTCGGCGCCCACGACGCGGATGCCGGCTGCCATCTTGCCCAGAGTCTGCCCGCCGGCGGTGAACGCGACGAGATAGCCGCCGTTCTGGACGAGAAGGAATGCCAGGAGCGGGCCACGCGGCAGCACGTTGACATCGGCCATCTTCAGGCCGCAGATCTGCATCGTGAAGTAGACGACGGCGGCGTCGATGGCGGCGAGAATCGTGAGGTCGATCGCAACGGCGGCCAGCCGGGCAAGGAAGCCCGCGTCTTCGGCCGGCGCGACGTCAGCCGGCGAGGCGGTCCGCGGCGGCTCGGCGGTGAATGCGCGCTCCTCCACCGCGACCGGTGCGCGATCCTCGGGGTCGGGCGCCAGGTCGAGGGCCGGCAGGCGGGGCTCGACCCGCAGGCGTGCCGGCTCGGGTGTCGCGCGGCGAACCGCCAGCGGCGCGCGCGGCGGCGACACCTTCGTGATCAGTGGCACGTCGTCCGGAACCGGCGTGGTCGCGAAGAGCGGCAGATCTCCGGATGGCTCCCGAGCCGAAATCCCGCCTGATTCGCTGTCGACGCTGCCGACGCTGGTTTCAGGCGCAAACGCGGCCGGGTGAACCGGCCCCGCGGCGTCGACCATCGCGAAGTCGTCGAGCGGGCTCAGATCGGCCTCCTCGCGAATCGGCAGGTCGGAAAGCGACGATGACGGGCTCAGGGAGAAATCGTATCCGCAGTTGCGGCATCGGTCCACGTGCTCGAAGCCGAGATAGCCGCACTTGGGACACTTCATGGCTGACCGCCCTCGCCTCGCGCGCGCAACTGCGCGTCGGTGATCACGTCGCGCTGGAGGAGTTGCCGCTGGATGTCGCCGCGGAGGCGATCGGCATCCGCACGCTCGACGTCGGTCGGCCGGACCATGTCGAGCGCGGCCAGCGCGTCACGCAGGTGTCCGCCGGAAGCGAGGGCGCGGGCACGCGCCAGCGCCAGTTCGCCGCGGTGCGGCAGCGGTACACTCGAGCCGCGGATCACGGGCATCGACGCGGCGGCGGCCGGCGTCTGCAGCGGCAGCCATGTCCGCCACGCCAGTCCGTCCCACGACGCGGCGGCAAGCGCCGCGGCAACGACCAACAGCAGGCTTCCCAGCGTGAGCGCCAGCCGTCCCGTGGACTTCCGCACGCGAACGGGACTCGCGGCCGGACGGCGCCTGCGCTCGCGAACGGGCGGCCGATCGGCGGGGACCGAGGCGCTCTGGTCGAGACGGTTGAGCCGGTCGAGCACCGCCAATGCTTCGTCGGCCGGCGCCCCGCCGTCGATGGCGGCCTGAAGGAGCCGGCGCGCCTCCGAGCTCTCGCCGCGCTCGAATGCGGCGACGCCGTCCTGGAGCAGCTCCTCGGAGTGGCGCTGGCGCTCGGCCAGCGCGCTGCGCGCCCGCTCGATGTAGGCACGCGCGCGTGGATGACTGCGATCGAGAAACAGCGCCCGGGTCCAGATGTTGATGGCGTGGTCGTACTGGCCGGCGAAGTAGTGGTCGAGCCCCGTGAGGAGCAGTTGTTCGATCTTGGCGTCGCGATCAGCGGCCGACGCGGCGTCGGCCACGCGTGGGCCGCCGGTGCGAAGCGGATCAGACATGACGCGTCAAGAAATGCGATCCCCGGAGCGCGACGAGCTCGCCGGGCGCGCGAGACCTCAGCCGAGCAATCCGAAAATTCGAGGGATTATAGCATCGCATTGGCGCCAGTACAACAGGGCGCGCTACAATTTGCGGGCGCCGGCGTGGCGCCGCGCGCGACTTCACCGGCCCATCGAGCGATGCTCATCGAGTGCATTCCGAACGTCAGCGAAGGGCGCCGCCCGGAGGTGGTGGCGGCCATGGCCGACGCGGTCCGGCGCGTGCCGGGCGTGAGGCTGCTCGACTATTCCTCCGATGCGTCCCACAACCGGTCCGTGTTCACGCTGGTGGGCGATGCCGCGGCTGTTCAGCAGGCGGTGCTCGCCCTCGTCGAGCGCGCCGTCGCCGACATCGACCTGCGCACGCATCGCGGCGAGCACCCTCGGCTCGGCGCGGTCGACGTCGTGCCGCTCGTCCCGATCGAGGGGGTGACCATGGCGGAGTGCGTCGATCTGGCGCGGCGCACCGGCTCGACCATCGCCGAGCGCTTCGGCGTCCCCGTCTATCTGTACGAGGAAGCCGCCAGCTCCCCGGCGCGCCGCAACCTCGAAGACATCCGCCGCGGCGAGTTCGAGGGGCTCGCCGCCCGGATGGCGAGCACGGAGTGGGCGCCGGACTTCGGCCCTTCCGCCCCGCACCCGTCGGCCGGCGCCGTCGTCGTCGGCGCACGCATGCCGCTCATCGCCTACAACATCAACCTGGCGACCGATCGCCTGGACGTGGCGAAGAAGATCGCCGCCGCCATCCGCCACAGCTCGGGCGGCTACCGCTTCGTGAAGGCCATGGGGATCGCGCTCGGCGACCGCGGCGTGGTGCAGGTGTCGATGAACCTGACCAACTACGAAAAGACGCCGATCTTCAGGGTGTTCGAAACGGTGAAGCGCGAGGCGGCCCGCTACGGGGTCGGCGTGCTCGAAAGCGAGATCGTGGGGCTCGTGCCGTCGGCCGCCCTGACCGGGGCGGCCGAATTCTACCTTCAGCTCGCCGGCTTCAAAGCCGACCAGGTCCTCGAGAACAAATTGAGGGAAGGACCATGACCGTGATCTACGCCGTCTCTTCCTCCTCGAGCCGGCGTGCCGGCGCGATCCCGAAGCTGCGCATCTTCCGGTAGAGATTGCTCCGCTCGACGCCGAGCACTTCGGCAGTCCGCGACATGTTCCCCTGCTGCTCGGCGAGCGTACGCAGGATCAGGTCGCGCTCGAAGCGGTCGCGCGCCTCGTGGAGCGTGAGCCGCTCGGCCGGCGCTTCGGCGTCCTCGGGGTGGGATGGCTCGTTGCGCCCGAGGAAGCTCAGATCGCTCGACGTGATCGCGTCGCCCGGCACCATGATCATGAGCCGCTCGATGACATTCCGCAGCTCGCGCACGTTGCCGGGCCAGGGATAGTTCTGCAGTACCGACACCGCGCCGGGTTCGAAGCTCTTCATCCGGCGGCCGTACTCGCGCGCGAATTCGGCCATGAAGTGGTCGGCAAGGAGCGGGATGTCCTCGCGCCGTTCCCGGAGCGGCGGGACGAAGATCGGGATCACGTTCAGCCGGAAATAGAGGTCCTCGCGAAACCGCCCGGCGCGGATCTCCGACTGGAGATCCTTGTTGGTCGCGGCGAGCACGCGCACGTCCACCCGCACGGAGGTCGAGCCGCCGACCGGCTCGAGCGTCTGCTCCTGCAGCACGCGCAGGACCTTGGCCTGCGTCTTGAGGCTCATGTCGGCGATCTCGTCGAGGAAGATCGTCCCTCCGTCGGCCGCCTCGAACTTGCCGCGGCGGTCGGCGAGCGCGCCGGTGAACGCCCCGCGGACGTGGCCGAACAGCTCGCTCTCTATCAGCTCCTCGGGAATCGCGGCGCAGTTCACCTCGACGAACGCCGCGGCGCGCCGGCGGCTGAGCGCGTGCACGGTCCGCGCGACGAGCTCCTTGCCGGTGCCGTTCTCGCCGTAGATGAGCACGCGCCCGTTGGTCGGCGCGGCCATCGCGACCTGCTCGCGGAGCTGGCGCATCGCGTAGCTCTCACCGACCATCGTGTGGACCCGGTCCACGCGCGCGCGAAGGGCGCGGTTCTCCGCTTCGAGCCGCTGCTGCCGGAGCGCGTTGCGCACCACGAGAACCGTCTTCTCGAGCGAGAGCGGCTTCTCGACGAAGTCGAACGCGCCCATCTTGATGGCGCGCACCGCCGACTCGATGTTCCCGTGGCCGGAGATGAGCACCACCTGCGCGTCCACCTGCCGCTCGCGGAGCCGCGCGAGCGTGGCGAGCCCGTCCATCCCGGGCAGCCACACGTCGAGCAGGATGAGATCGATCGACCCGCGCGTGACGCGCTCGAGGCAGGACTCGCCGCTCGGCACGGTCTCCACGGCGTACCCCTCGTCCCGGAGCACCCCGCCGAGCGCGGCGCGCACGCCGGGCTCATCGTCGACGATGAGGATGGTCGGTTTCAGCACGGCAGCTCGACCGTGAAGCGGGTTCCGCGCGGGACGTTGTCGCCGACCTCGATGTTGCCGCCGTGCTCGGCGATGATCCGTCGCACGATGGCGAGCCCGAGGCCGCTTCCACGGCGCTTGGTCGAATAGTACGGCAGAAACAGCTTCTCGCGCTCGCCGGGCGGAATCCCCGGCCCGTCGTCGGCCACGACGATGCGGACGATGCCGTTGGGGCGATCCAGCTGGGTCTCGACGGCGATCGCACCGCGGCGCTCCATCGCCTCGATTGCGTTGTCGATCAGGTTGATCAGCACACGCCGGATCTGCTCGGCGTCGAGCCGCACGAGCGGCACGTCCGCTCCGAACCGCTGCTCGATCCGCACCTGCGCGAAGATGCCGTCGTAGAGCGCGAGCGTCTCGACGATGAGCCGGCCGAGGTCGGTCGGGATCGCGCGCGGCGCCGGCATCCGGGCGAACTGGGAGAACTCGTCGACCAGCCCCTTGAGCGACTCCACCTCGCCCACGATCGTGGTCGTGCACTCCTCGACGAGCGCCCGCGCCGGCGGCGGCGCGCCGGAGAAGAAGCGGCGCAGCCGTTCCGCGCTCAGCTGAATCGGCGTCAACGGGTTCTTGATCTCGTGCGCCAGCCGCCGCGCCACCTCCCGCCACGCGGCGACCTTCTGGGCCCGGATGAGCGGCGTCACATCGTCCAGAACGACCACGAGACCCTCGGCCGCGCCGCTCTCGCCGACGAGCGGCGTCGCGACGACGGCGAGGTGGAGCTCCTGCCCTTCGCGCGGCAGCGCGATCTCCTGCGCGTTCTGTCCGGACCGGCCGCGGCCGGCACCGCTCAGCAGGGCGTCGAGCGGCTTCAGGTCCGCGCGCGCGAACACCCGGTGCGCCGGCTGCCCGACGACGGCGCCGTCGAGGCCGAGCAGCCTGGCCGCGGCGCTGTTGATCGTCGTGACGATGCCGGCGGCGTCGACCGAGACGACGCCTGTGGTAATCCGCTCGAGAATCGTCTCGATGTACCGCCGGCGTCCCTCCACCTCCTGATGTTTGCGTTCGAGCTCGATGGTCGATTGCTCCACGCGGCGCCGGCTGGCCGCAAGCTCGCCAGCCATCGAGTTGAAGGCCTCGACGAGCGTTCCGAACTCGTCGTTGCTCTGGGGCTCGACGCGCAGGTCGAGGCGGCCGGCGCCGATCTCGCGCGCTGCCGCGGCGAGCATCTGCACGGGGCGCGTGATCCGCTTCGCGACGTACAGCCCCATCCAGGTGGAGCCGACGAGAATCATGAGCGTGACCATCAGGAAGAACGAGAGGTACACGCCCGCGAGCGGACGTTTCAGGAACCGGAGCTGGTTGTAGTTCTCGAACGCGTGGGTCATGCGCCGCGATCGCGTCGCCAGGTCGCCCGTCAGGAAGTCGGTCGCCACGACGACGCCGCTCGGCCGTCCGTCGCGCGTGTGGATCACCGCCGCCGCGTGCAGCAGATCGCCCTGGTTGCCGAGCGACTCGACCGACCGCGTGTCGGAGGCGCCGGCCAGCGCCTGCGCCGCGAGCCGGTCAGCCGCGGCCCGCGAATAGCCGGGCGGCAGGCGCGGCGCGGCGATGTCGACGACCGGCGCGAGCGTCGGAAGGGACCCGGTCGGCGGCACGACCCGGTACACCTGCACCATCTGCACGCGCTGGAGCGTCACGTCCGGTCCGAGCAGCGTCCGGATCGCCGACACGTCGGCCGCCGCGAGATCGATCCGACCCAGCTCGCGCGCGATCCGCGCGGCGTGGTCGCTCACGAGCATCTGCCGCTCGTGATAGTAGTCGCCGGCGATCTGGTTGGCCGACGACAGAATCTCGTCCATCGGCGCGTTGAACCAGCGATCGACGCTGTTGCGAATCAGCTCGGAACCGACCCCCAGGACCAGCAGCGCCGGCACGAGCGTCATCCCCAGAAGGAGCGCCACCAGCCTGGCGCGGAAGCGGGCGAACGGCAGCGCGTGCCGCCGCTCCACGATCAGCTTGACGATGTTGCGCGCCAGCACGAACGCCAGCGCCACCAGCATCGTCAGATCGGCGGCCAGCAGCGCATACAGGACGAACTCGGTGAGGAAGTCCGGCGAGAAGCGCGCGCGGTTGGCCAGCGTGAGGATGGCAGCCAGCGCCAGGACGAGCGCCGCCATGCCGGCGAGGATCAGCCGCGGATTGTCACGGAAGGGCCGGCGGGCAGGCCGTGTCGCCGGCGGGGCCGCCGCCTGGCCGCCGGGCCGCGCGATCGAGTTGGTCCCCGGGGAAATCACCGGCGCTCATTCCTTGGCGTTCAACAGGCCCCTGAGCTCGTCGACGAACTCGCCGATGTCGCGGAAATGTTTGTACACCGAGGCGAACCGGACGTACGCCACCTTGTCCAGCTTGCGGAGCTCTTCCATGACCGACGAACCGATGTCGGCGGTCGCCATCTCGCGCTCGGGCCGCTCCTGCAGCGTCGCCTCGACGCGGTCGGCGATGCCCTCGAGCGCGGCGACGCTCACCGGCCGCTTCTCGCAGGCCTTGAGCAGTCCCTGGATCAGCTTCTGCCGATCGAACCGCTCGCGCGTCCCGTCCTTCTTGACGACCATGTACGGAATCTCGTCGATCCGCTCGTAGCTGGTGAAGCGCTTGCCGCATTCGAGGCACTCGCGGCGGCGGCGGATGACCTCGCCCTCCTTGCTCTCGCGCGAATCGACGACCTTGTCGCCGAGATGGCCGCAGTAGGGACACTTCATCAGTTCACGCCGCCGGCTCGCCCGATGCACTGCCGGCGAGCCGGCGCACGCCCGCGAGATTCAGGCCGTCCTGCGCGGCGAAGGTCAGGCCGAGCAGCAGCGACGGTCCGATCGAGAGCGCGTGCAGCACCACCGCCGCACCCACCGCGACATCGTCCGGCGCGCCGTAGAACGCGGTCGCGCCCAGTCGGAATGCCTCGTGAAAGCCGCCGATCGCTCCGGGCGTCGGCACGGCCACGCCGACCACGAGCAGCGCGAGCATCGGAATGGAGCCGACGAACGGCATGTCGAGTCCGAATGCCATCGACACGGCCCAGATGCCGCTGGCGATCGTCAGCCACAGGGGAAACGACCAGAGGATCGCCACTGCGAGACGACGCGGCCGGCGGATCGCGCCGAGCCCCGCCGCGAACTTCTCGGCCGCGGCCGCCAGCGCTCGGGCCGCCCGGGCCGGCAGCCACGATTCGAGCCGCGCCAGCACGCCGCCGAGCCGCGTCGGATCGCCGGCGAGCGCGAACAGAACGCCGAGCACGCCGAAGGCCGCGAGCCCCGCGAGAACGCCGGCCCACTTGAGCGCGCTGAACATCGCCGGATTCGAGCGCTCGACGCCCGCCCCGAAGAACACCACGAACGACGCGAGCAGAATCAGCACGGTGACGGTGTCGAGCAGTCGTTCGAGCACGATCGTCGCGAACGCCCCGGCCGCACTCAGCGGTTCGTGCCGGGCCAGGAAGTACGGGCGGATGACCTCGCCGGCGCGCGCCGGCAGCAGCGTGTTGGCCGCGAACCCGACCGCGGTCGCGCGAAACGCGTTGGCGAGGCCGACTGCGGCAAGAGGCTCCAGCAGGTACTGCCAGCGCAGCGCACGAATCGCCAGCGTCAGGAACATCGTCGCCAGCGCGAACACGAGCCAGCCCGGTCGGGCCAGGCGGATGTCGGTGCCCACGGCCCCCAGATCCACGTTGCGGAGGAAGAGCCCGAGCAGCGCGGCCGCAGCCGCCAGCAGCAGAAGGGTCCGGACGTGGCTTCGCATCGGGTAAACGCCCTCTACTATAACGCCCATCGGTGGTCGCCACGGCCGGGCCGCTATATGTTGTTGTTGTCAGCCCGTTCGCGCTCCCTGTAAGATTCGGCGCCTTCTGTTTCGAGGTCCCCTGTGCCGCTCGCCACGCCCGTTCTCGACACCCGCCTCGCCGGACGCCGGCCAGATCGCCAGGGCAAGGTCAGAGACATCTACGAGCTCGGCGACGAGCTCCTCATTGTCGCGACCGACCGCATCTCCGCGTTCGACTACGTGCTGGGATCCGGCATCCCCGACAAGGGCAAGGTCCTGACGCAGCTCTCAGCGTTCTGGTTCGGGCGGACGCGCGGCATCGTCGACAACCACATGATTTCGATCGACCCGCTCGAGTACCCGGGGCTCGCGCCCGGCGACGCCGCGGCGCTCGCTGGACGATCGATGCTGGTGCGGCGGGCCTCGCCGCTGCCGATCGAGTGCGTCGCGCGCGGCTATCTCTCGGGATCCGGATGGAAGGACTACGTCGCGACCGGTGAAGTCTGCGGCATCCGTCTGCCGGCCGGCCTCCGCGAATCCGATCGTCTTCCGGAACCGATCTTCACGCCGGCGACGAAGGCCGCGAGCGGCCACGACATCAACATCAGCGAGGCGCAGGCCGCCGGGCTCGTGCCGCCGGCCCTCCTCCGGCGCGTCCGCGACCTCACGCTCCGGCTGTACGACGAAGGCGCGGCCCACGCGGAGGCCTGCGGCATCATCATCGCCGACACGAAATTCGAGTTCGGCGTCCTGCCGGGCGCCGGATCGGCCGAGTCGCGCGTGATCCTCATCGACGAGGCACTGACGCCCGACTCGTCGCGCTTCTGGCCGCGCGACACGTACCGGCCGGGCGGCGCACAGCCAAGCTTCGACAAGCAGTTCGTCCGCGACTACCTCGAACGAATTCGCTGGAACAAGCAGCCGCCGGTCCCCTCCCTCCCCGACGACGTCGTGACGAAGACGCGGGAGAAATACGTCGAGGCGTTCCGCCGCCTGACCGGGCGCGAGCTGAACGTCCAGTGAGAGCGCGATGATCGCCGAAAAGCTCGAGCGGCTGATCGAGGAGATGGTCGACCGCGGCGTCCGGTTCGAGGACGCGCTGCAGGAGTTCGAGAAACGCTTCATCAGCCGCGTCCTCGGCGACTGCGACGGCAGCCTGACGCGGACCGCCGACAAGCTCGGGATCCACCGGAACACGCTGACGCGCAAGATGGCCGAGTACAAAATCCGGAGAAGATAGGGCTCAACGCCCCCCGCCCGCCCCTCTTGGCACTCCCGGCTTGACACTGCCAACGGCCGTCATATAATTAGCAGTCGGCCAGGGCGAGTGCTAACCGCCCTGCAACAACCCAATTCAGGACGTCCGGAAGGCATTCTCCAAACCTTCACGACAGACGGAGCACAACGCATGAACGTCAGACCGCTGCACGACCGCATCATCGTCCAACGCCTCGAGGAAGGCGAACAGAAGATCGGCGGCATCATCATCCCGGATACCGCCAAGGAGAAACCGCAGCAGGGCAAGGTCATCGCGGCCGGCAACGGCAAGTCGAAGGACGATGGCAAGCGCATCCCGCTCGACGTCAAGGCCGGCGACACGATTCTCTTCGGCAAGTACTCCGGCCAGGAGATCAAGATCGACGGCGAGGAGTACCTGATCATGCGGGAGGACGAGGTCCTCGCCGTGATCGAAGGGTCCGAGACCAAGAAGAAGAAGTAGATCACAGCGATCAGCGGTCAGTTGTCGGCTATCAGCGGTCGGTTGTCGGCTCTCGGCGATGCCGGTGGCCGGCAGCCGACAGCTCACAGCCGAGCTGAAAGCCGAAACCCGACAGCAGACAGCGACAGGAGATTACAAGAATGGCAAAGCAGATCGTGTACGGCGAGCAGTCGCGCCAGGCCGTGCTGCGCGGCGTCAATCAGCTGGCCGACGCCGTCAAGGTGACGCTCGGGCCCAAGGGGCGCAACGTCGTCCTCGACAAGAAGTTCGGCTCGCCCACCATCACCAAGGACGGCGTGACGGTGGCCAAGGAAATCGACCTCAAGGATCCGCTCGAGAACATGGGCGCACAGATGGTGCGCGAGGTCGCCAGCAAGACGTCCGATACGGCGGGCGACGGCACGACGACCGCCACGGTGCTGGCGCAGGCCATCTACCGCGAGGGCGCGAAGAACGTCGTCGCCGGCGCGAACCCGATGGACATCAAGCGCGGCATCGAGAAGGCCGTCGAGGCGGTCACGAACGAGCTCAAGAAGATGGCCAAGCCGGTCAGCGGCAGCATGGTCGCGCAGGTCGGCACCATCTCGGCCAACAACGACGAGACGATCGGGAAGATCATCGCCGAGGCGATGGACAAGGTCGGCAAGGACGGTGTGATTACCGTCGAAGAGGCGCGGACGCTCGACACCTCGCTCGAGGTCGTCGAGGGCATGCAGTTCGATCGCGGCTACCTGTCGCCGTACTTCGTCACCGATCCCGAGCGCATGGAAGTGGTGCTTGAGAACCCGATCATCCTGATCCACGAAAAGAAGATCAGCTCGATGAAGGACCTCCTGCCGGTGCTCGAGCAGGTGGCGCGCCTCGGGCGCCCGCTGCTCATCATCGCGGAGGACATCGAGGGCGAGGCGCTCGCGACGCTCGTCGTGAACAAGCTGCGCGGCACGCTGCAGGCGGCCGCGGTGAAGGCGCCCGGCTTCGGCGACCGACGCAAGGCCATGCTGGAGGACATCGCGATCCTGACCGGCGGCCGCGCGATCACCGAGGACCTCGGGATCAAGCTCGAGAACATCAAGATGGAGGATCTCGGCAAGGCCAAGAAGATCACCATCGACAAGGACAACACCACCATCGTCGAGGGCGCCGGCAGCTCGTCGGCGATCGAGGGCCGCGTCAAGCAGATTCGCGCGCAGGTGGAGGACACGACCTCGGACTACGACCGCGAGAAGCTGCAGGAGCGCCTGGCAAAGCTCGTCGGCGGCGTCGCCGTCATCAAGGTCGGTGCGGCCACCGAAACCGAGATGAAGGAGAAGAAGGCGCGCGTCGAGGACGCGATGCACGCGACCAAGGCCGCCGTCGAAGAGGGCATCGTGCCGGGCGGCGGCGTTGCGCTGATCCGCGCGTCGCGCGTGCTCGGAGGGCTGAAGCTCGGCGGCGATCAGCAGATCGGCGTGAACATCGTTGCGCGCGCCATCGAGGAGCCGATGCGGTGGATTGCCACCAACGCCGGCCACGAGGGCTCCATCGTCGTGCAGAAGGTGCGCGAGATGAAGGACAGCGAAGGGTTCAACGCGCTGACCGACACCTACGAGGACCTCGTCAAGGCGGGCGTCATCGATCCGGTGAAGGTCGTCCGCTCGGCCCTGCAGAACTCCTCGTCCATCGCGTCGCTCCTGCTGACGACCGAGGCGCTCATCTCCGAGATCCCCGAGGAGAAGAAGGAAGCGCCGGCCATGCCGGGCGGCGGCATGGGCGGGATGTACTGAGGGGCAGGAAATCGGACGCCAGGAACCAGCAAGCAGGAAGTCAGAGGCTCGGCGAGCTCCGTGCTCCCGGGCCTCTCTTTTTGTACGCACGCGATGGAGCGCGCGCGGCGAAGGCGCGTGAAGCTCCAGTCGAGCGTCTAGCGGAGCGTGAAATCGAGCTGGATGGTCACCTGCACCGGCACGGGCTCGCCGAGACGGGTGCCGGGCGCGAAGCGCCATTGGCGGGCGGCCTTGATCGCTTCCTGGTCGAGGCCGAACGTGGGGTCGAGCGAGCGAATCACCTGCACGTCGCTGACGGTGCCGTCGGGACGGACCACGCACTGCAGCAGCACGGTCCCCTGAATCTTCGCGCGCATCGCGTCGGAGGTGTACTGCGGCTTGACCTCGCGCAGCACGCGCGGCAGCGTGACGCCGTTGCCCGGCTGATAGACGCCACCGCCGGTCCCGCCGCCGCTGCCGGGTCCCAGCCCCGAGCCGCTGCCCGGTCCGATGCCTGTGCCCGAACCGGTACCGGCGCCGCCGCCGGTGCCGGACCCCTGAGAGATCGTCGGCGGACCGGGAGGAACGTCCATCGCCCCCGGGAGCGATTCCGTCGCCGCGGCCAGGCTCTTCGCCGGAATGTTGAGCTGTGCGAGCGGATCCGGCTCTTTCTTCGCCTCTTTCGGCGGTTCCATCTTCGGCGGCTTCTTGATCGGAACCGTGATCTTGTCCTTGCCCGGCAGTTCCACCTTGCGCGGCGGCTCCTTCATCTGGTTGCCGCCGCCGCCGCCGCCGCCGCCCGGTCCAGGCTGGCTCAGCCAGACAATCTGATCGCTGGGCTTGTCCGGAATGAAGGCTGTCTGAGTCGCGGGGTGCGTGCCGTACCGAATCGCGAGCAGCGTGATCGCAACCATCGCGACATGGTAGGCGAGCGACGCCATGAACGCCGGGCCGATGCGCTTCTGCTGCTGTTCGAAGAGAAATGGAACCTCGACGGGATGGGCGCCCTCGACGTGCACCGAGAGGTGCCCGGCCGAAGGGTTTCCCCCGACAGGGACCATGTGGCTGGCCTGTGCCATGGAAACCGGAAGTGAAACTGGCTTAAACGAGTCCCGTCTCGCTATTGTCGCGCACGCCTCGCGGGGCTGCAACTGCAAAACAGGTGCCCCGTGCCTCCTGCATTTCTTTTGGACTTTCGAGCGCGGCAGTTGGCTGTTCGTCACCTGCAGGTGCGAACATTTACGGAAGGCGACAGACGGGACGCGTCGCCGCTCCAGGCGTCCGGTCGTCTCCGATGGCGGCGGCGGACCCCACCCCCACGCGCGCTGCTCGCTCCGCGCGCGCTCGCAGAAGCCGCAGGCGCTGCTCCCGTTGCGGACCGGGCGCTACACGCGCCCGG
>JBLMXQ010000095.1:0-42753 GCA_050257855.1 Betaproteobacteria bacterium
GCTGCACGATCCCGGTGATGGTGCTGGGATGCAGCCGGGCCACCCGCGCCAGCTCGCCTGCCGAGATGCCGGGGTGTGTCTTGACGATGCGAAGGACGAGACGCTGGGGACCGGTGATCCCGAGCGAGCTCTCCATGCGCTTGGAGACGCTCTGGAGACCGTGTTCGAGCGTCCAGAGGGTCCTCATGAAATCGAGCGTCGGATCCAGCTTGATGACGAATTCTTTGTGGTTGTTATGGTTGGGCAAAGGTGTTGGCTGACCTCGAAGCAGTCGAGCGGCAGGCATCGTCGTTAACTACGACGGGCCACGGGGGCGTGTTTACTCCCGATATCGCGACGCGCCGTCCGCACACTCTTCGAGTGGCGGGGGCGCGCTCCTCTTCCCGAGATCGTCTTGCGCATCCGAGGCTCGTCTTTTCACGGGAGGCCGTTACCTCGACGGATTTCCGCCACGGCACCGACCGTGTCCGGAGCCTCAACCCACTGCTTTTCGAGGATTTGCCATCCGACGCCCCGGAAGGTCTTGGCACCGGTGATGCGTAAACAAAACATAAATACGGCGTCGGCCGATGAATACCGTCCTCCCGCGCTGGGAATGGCGCACGTTCCGCACGACCTTCGGTGACGCGGAAGCTCGGATCCGCGCCCACCCCGGGCAGGTCACGACAAGCCGCGAAATCCACATCGTCGCCGACGGGACGAACGCGAGCACGAGGATTCACGGCCAGCAGCTCGAGATCGATGAGCTGCAGGAGACGAATCGCGAAACGCTCGAGCGGTGGCGTCCGGTCATCAACGAGCCCTTCCCGATCGGCGCCGCGACGGTCAGGGCAGCGTTCCGGCTCTGGGCAATCCCCCCGCCGGCCCTCAAACGCGACACCTATTCCATGGACGAATTCCTGGACGAAATCGTCTCGTCCCAGCCTTCGTTGCGCCTGGTTCACGTCAGGAGCCAGCGGCACACCTTTACGATCGACGACTGTGTCGTCGAGATCGCCGAGCTCACGTTCAACGGCATGCCGCTGCGCACGATCGGGGTCGAGATGTTCGATCCGGCGCGCGTCACCAAGACCGTCCGCAGCCTCGGGCTCGATCGTTACGAAAACGTGAGCTTCGTGAAGTCGCTCAGGCGGTTCCTCGCGGCGGACGCACCCGGCGCGCAGCTCCCGCAGCGTTGTTGATTGATGCCCTCCGCAGTCGTGTAGAATCCTCGCCGACCACCCCGGTTCCCCTCTGTCCGGAGAGCATTACGATGAAGCACGCACTGCGCATCTTCTCCACGGGCCTGACCGTTCTGGCGCTGTCCGTCCTCACCGCGCCGGCGCCCGCGGCCGAGCAGGCGGCGGCCCGGCCGGCGCCGCCGCCGGTCCACGGCAAGGCGGTCAATCGCCTGCTGATCCGCCACGCGATGATCATCTACGGCAACGGCAAGCCGGCCTATGGTCCGCTCGACATCCTGATCGAGAACGGCCTCATCGCGCGCGTCGGCAACCTGTCGAAGGAGCCGGCCGACGCGGTCATCGACGGCACCGGCAAGTACGTGATGCCGGGCATCGTCAACGCGCACGGCCACCTGCAGGACGAGCGCGGAGGCGTGCCGGAGCCGTTCCAGTACGAAATGGATTTGTACACCGCGTGCGGCGTCACGACATTCCGCGACGTCGGGTCGGACTTCGAGAAGGCGAAGCGGTGGCGCGCCCAGAGTGCCGCGCACGAGATCGTCGCGCCGCGGCTGCTCATCTACCCGATGGCCGCCTGGCGGACCAAGGGCAACACGCCGGATCTCCTGCGGCAGGGCGTGCAGATGATCAAGGAGCAGGGCGCCGACGGCATGAAGATCGCCGGCAACATCGACCGCGATCAGCTGGAGGCGGTGATGGACGAGGCGCACAAGCAGGGGCTGAAGGTCGCCGTCCACATCGGCGTCGAGGAGACCACGGCGAAGGACTACGTCGACCTCGGCGTCACCTCGATCGAGCACTTCTACGGCATCGCCGACGCGGCGCTCGACGGCCTGCAGGACTTCCCCGCCGACATGAACTACAACAACGAGATCATGCGGTTCGGGCGCGCCGGCGAGCTGTACACGCAGGCGAACCTCAATCCGAAGAAGCTCTCCGCGCTGCTCGACGAGATGGTGGCGAAGCACGTCTACTGGGATCCGACCTTTTCGATCTACTCCGCCGGCCGGGATCTGCTGCGCGCCGAGAACCTGCCCTGGTACAAGGACTACCTGCACCCGGTGATGGAGGAGTACTGGAAGCCGGACTTCAAGCACCACGGGTCGTTCTTCATGGGCTGGACCAACACCGAGCAGGCGCGCTGGGCGCGCGACTATCGCGTCTGGATGGACACGGTCCGCGACTTCGCGAACCGCGGCGGCCTCGTCACGACGGGCGACGACGCCGGGTTCATCTACTCGCTGTACGGCTTCGGGTTGATCCGCGAGCTCGAGATGCAGGAGGAAGCCGGCTTCAGCCCGCTCGAAGTGATCCAGCATGCGACGGTGAACGGCGCGAAGCTCATGGGCATGCAGGACCGGATCGGCCGCGTCCGCCAGGGCTACGTCGCCGACCTGCTGGTCGTCAACGGCAATCCGCTGGAGAACCTGTCCCTCCTCAACCCGTACGGCACCGACGTGATGACCCAGAACGGGAAGCCGATCTCGAACTACGCGCCGGTCGATCCGACCGATCCCACCATCAAGAACGTGCATGGCGGCGGCATCGAATGGACCATCAAGGACGGCATCCCGTACCACGTGCCGACGCTGATGAAGGAAGTCAAGGAGATGGTGGCCAAGGCGCGCGCCGAACGGCGCGTCCGCTCCACCTCCCAGGGCAAATAGCTGCACCTGCCGTGCGCGGGCCGGGGCGAATGGCTGAATGTCCATTCGTCCCGCCCCCCCGCGGTGTGTCACACCCGCGGGCGAGCGAGCGGCCGCATCCGGCGAGCCCGGCCGTCCGACGACAGAGTCGACTTCGAACACGATACCGAGCGGCGGGACAGGCTCTGCGGAAAAGGGCGGCGCCCGGAAACACGGCCGCCCCGGGTGGTCGAGCGTAGGAGAATCCGTGCGGCGGGCGGCTATTCGTCCCAGGGCGGCGGCTGCGGGCCGGGGACGATGCCCGCGATGTCGGGGTCCCCGTCGCCCTGCCGGACCGGCTGATCCGCGCGGCGCTGCTTGGCCTCGCGGCGCCGCTCGGCCTTCTGCTGCTGTTTCTCCTGGCGCGCCCGCTCCCGGGCCCGCTTGTGCTGCGTGGGTCTCGATTTCTGCATAGATGAAGCTTACCTCACATGATCGGTCTTCCGTCCAGATCGGACGGCACCGGCACGCCGAGCAGCCTCAGCACCGTGGGTGAGATGTCCATGATGCTGGGCGTGGCCGTATTGATCTTCCGATTCGCGAAGAACACACCGCCGCTGATTTCGGGAGTGGTCGCACAGTGGTCGCCGCTCCACTTGCGATCGTTGTCCTCGATGACGCTCCTGGCGATGCCGCCGAGCGTGTCCTGCCAGCCGACCCGGTATCCGTCGTTGAACCCGACCTCGAGGTCCGGGGCATTGCGGATGTAGGGCCCCTTGTAGATGTCGTCGCGCTTGTAGATGCCGCCGAACACGCGCGCGCCGTTCTCCGGATCGGTGAGCGTGATGAGCCGGGACCGGATCTCGTCCTGGAGCGCGCGGTACTCGGCGCCCTCCGACACGATGCCCTGCCCTTCGCGCCCTTTGAGGTTGAAGTAGATCTGGCCGAGCCCCACGGCGTACGCCCGGGTATGGCTCCAGTCCACCCCCTCGAAGAAAGTCCCGCGCCCGAACAGATCGTTGAGGGTCTTCTTTCCGCTCTGCCCCTTGAACGCCATGTAGCCGTTCTGCACGAGCCACGTATTCAGGTTCACGCCGCGCCGGAACGAGTGGAACCCGTGATCCGACACCACCATGAACACGACGTCCTTCGGCAGCCGCGCCCTCAACTCACCCACGAAGTCGTCGGCGCGCCGGTAGACGTTCTCGATGGCGTCGCCGTACTTCGCCGCCAGCTTCGCGTCGTACATCGGGTGGGTCGGATCGATGAGCCGCCACATCATGTGCTGGACGCGGTCGGTCGTCTCGATCACGCCGACGAACAGATCCCAGTCGTCGTGCTTCAGGTTGTCGAGAATCACCTTCTCGCGGTCGTCCATCGCCTTGTTCGAGTCGTAGATGAACGCCCCCTCGTCGAGCCGGTCCTCGTTGAGCGGTTTGTCCGCCGACTCGGCCCAGCCGAGCGTCCGGTACACGCCGCCGAGCTCAGACACGATCTCGTTCGAGAAGCTGTCCGGCTTGGAGATCGGAATCGGCGGGTCGCGCGGATCCAGGTTGACCGGCGATCCGTAGAGCTGCAGATCCTGCCCGGCGCGCACCAGATAGAGCTGCATCATCCCGTGGATGCGCACGAAGATGTTCACCTTGAACGTGACGTCGACCCACGGGCTCCACTCGCCCTGGGCGAGCTGCACGGAGGTGCCGTCGAGGTCCACCGTCGCGCTGCGCCCTTCGCGATCCCAGTGGATGGACATCGGCAGACGGATGTCCTCCTGCGCCTCGAGCCGGGCGATCTCCATTCGATCGGCGTCCGACTGCGGGGTCTTCGCGCGCACCTCGCGCAGCTTCTGGCGGACGATCGGGTTGGGCGGGCCGACGAGCTCGGTCTGCGCGGTGTCGCCGTCGAACAGCAGCCGCTTGGTGATGCCGCCGAACTCCGTGTTGCCCTCTTCGTAGCGGCTCACGTCGGTCGCCCAGTAATAGTAGGTCCCGATGGTGCCGCGGACGTCCGGAGTCGGCAGCCCCGCGAGCATCTTGCCGTGCTCGATCGTCTCGGGCGGAAACGTCACCGGCACGGTGAGCACCCGGCTCCGGATCCCGTCGCGCCCGGCGTAGACCCAGAAGGACGTGCCGCCGCGCGTCGAGATCACTTTCGGCAGCTTCGTCGGGATGAGCCCCCAGAGAAATTCCGGCGGCTCCCTCTTCACCATGTTGAAGTCGGGGAAGTAGGTCTTGAAGTCGCGGATCAGGAAGTCGTAGATGTCGTGCTTGCCCGGGTTCACGCCGGTCGCGAAGCTCGACCAGGCCGTTGGCGACTCCGACGGAATCGTCGAGCCCAGCGTGGTGAACGTCCCTTCGTCGGCGAGCTTCTTCAGGTTCGGCAGCTTGCCTTCGTCCATCCATTTGCGCGCGAGCGTCGGGTCCATGCCGTCGAACCCCATCACGAACACGCGCTGCTTCGCGCGACGCACGGGCGCCGTGTCGCGCGGCGCGCGCGAGCAGCCTGCCGCCGCACACGCGGCCGCCAGCAGCGACACGATCACCCGTCGTTTGACGGATCGGAGCATGAAGCCTCGAAAGGACGCTCGATTGTACTACGACGCGACGCCCCGACCTGAATCGATTCGCCGAACTCCGGCGCGCGAAACGTCTCGGGCGGGATGCCGCGGGCATCGAGCACCGCCCGGAGCGCCGCGACCGGGGCGTCGATCGGTTCCGGCGTCAGCTGAAACGTGCCGAAGTGCATCGCCACGCTCAGCCGCGCGCCCAGATCGAGGTGCGCGCGCACGGCCTCTTCCGGATTCATGTGAATCGGCTGCATGAACCAGCGCGGCTCGTACGCACCGATCGGCAGCAGCGCGGCGTCGGGCGCGCCCAGTCGCGCGGCGATCTCCCGGAAGTGCGGTCCGTAGCCGCTGTCGGCCGCGAAGTAGACGCACACCGCCGGCGTCCGGACGACGAAGCTCCCCCACAGGGCCCGGTTCCGATCGAACGGAGTGCGTGCGGAGAAATGCCGGGCGGGCGTCATCGTGATCTGCGCCGCGCCGACCGTCGCCGTCTCCCACCAGTCGAGCTCGACGATCCGCGTCAGGCCGGCGGAGCCGAGCAGCCGCCCGTTGCCTGCCGCCGTCACGAACAGCGGCTGGAACCGCGCGTTGATCCGCCGCAGCGTCGGCAGGTCCAGGTGATCGTAGTGGTTGTGGCTGACGAGCACGACGTCGAGCGGCGGCAGCAGCTCGAACGGCACGCCCGGCGGCCGCACGCGCTTCGGTCCCGCCCACGACACCGGGCTGGCGCGTCTGGCGTATACCGGGTCGGTCAGCAGGGTGGCATCCGCCGTCCGGACCACGAACGTCGAATGGCCGACGAACGTCAGGACCGCAGCGGCGCCCGACGCGAGCGGCGCTGGAGCCCGCGGCTCGACGCGCACGTGGGCTGGCCACGGGGCACGCGGCGTCCGGAAGAACCGGATCAGGTCGCGGAGGCCGCGGTCCATGGCGGTCGCGCCGTCGTGAGATCGTCCGTGGGCGAGCCGATCGGTCATTCCGGAGGTGGGGTGATCCGCTCCAGATTGTAGATGCCCGGGGTCTTCTCGCGCACGGCCACCCGTTCGTCGAGGGGGTGCAGCGGGCTGCCTGCGACCTGCGCTGTCGCCGCGGCTGAGCCGCGTTAGACTCACCTCATGCGCCTCGCTCTCGCCCAGCTCGATTTCACGGTCGGCGACTTCGACGGCAACTTCGACAAGATCCGCGCGTCGGTCGCCGCGGCTGCCGCCGCCGGGGCCGACCTCGTGATCTTCTCCGAGATGGCCACGACCGGCTATCCGCCGCGCGACCTCCTCAACCATCCCCGGTTCATCGACGGCAACCTCGCGCTGCTCGATCGCGTGGCGGCGCTCTCGACGTCGACGCTCGGCATCCTCATCGGCTTCGTCGATCGCAACACGGGCGACGGCAAGCCGCTCCACAACGCCGTGGCGCTCTGCCATGACGGGCGCGTGGCGGCACGCCGCCACAAGCTCCTGCTGCCCACCTACGACGTCTTCGACGAGGATCGCTACTTCGAGCCGGGCCGCGAGGTCGCACCGCTCGAGTGGAAGGGGGTGCGCCTGGGCGTCACGATCTGCGAGGACCTCTGGAACGACCGCGACTTCTGGCCCAAGCGGCTGTACCACCGCGATCCGGTGTGTGAGCTCACCGATCAGCGGGCGATGCTCCTGATCAACATCTCGGCGAGCCCGTTCACGCTCGGCAAGGCCGATCTGCGCCGCCGGATGATCCGCCAGGAAGCCGCCAAGCACCGGCGCTACTTCTTCTACCTGAATCAGGTTGGCGGCAACGACGAGCTCGTCTTCGACGGGCACTCGATTGGCATCGACCCGTCGGGCGCCGACATCCTGCGCGCGCGCGATTTCGCGGAGGACTTCCTGGTCGTCGACGTGCCTCTGGAGCCGGGCGCGCCCGGCCCCGGGACGCAGCTCCGCGACGTGGCGGCATCCGACGACGAGGCGGCGTATCGGGCGCTCGTCCTCGGCCTGGGCGACTACGCGCGCAAGTGCGGGTTCGGGAGCGCCGTCGTCGGGCTGTCCGGCGGCATCGATTCGGCGCTGACCGCGTGCCTGGCCGTCGACGCGCTCGGCGCCGGATGTGTCCACGGCGTCGCCATGCCGACGCGCTTCTCGTCGGCCCACAGCCTCACGGATGCCGCCGACCTGGCGCGCAATCTCGGCATCCACCATCAGGTGATCCCGATCGACGCCATCTTCCAGAGCTTCCTCGAGGCGCTCGCGCCGGCCTTCGGCGGCCGCCCGCCCGGCACCGCGGAGGAGAACCTCCAGGCGCGCGCCCGGGGCGCGGTGCTGATGGCGCTTTCGAACAAGTTCGGCCACCTGCTGCTCTCGACCGGCAACAAGTCGGAGCTCGCCATCGGCTACTGCACCCTCTACGGCGACATGTGCGGCGGCCTGGCGATCATCAACGACGTGCCGAAGACGCTCGTCTACCGGCTGGCGCGCTTCGTCAACCGCGATCGCGAGATCGTTCCGGAATCCACCATCCGCAAGCCCCCGAGCGCGGAGCTGCGGCCGAATCAGGTCGACGCCGACTCGGTGCCGTCGTACGAGATCCTCGACCCGATCGTGGAGGCCTACGTCGAGCGCGACGAGGACATCGACCAGATCTGCCGGCTCGGGTTCGACCGCGCGCTCGTCGCCGACGTGCTGCGGCGAATCGACGCGAGCGAGTACAAGCGCCGCCAGGCCGCGCCGGGGATCAAGATTTCGTCGAAGGCGTTCGGCCTCGGCCGGCGGTACCCGATGGCGGCGCGATACCTGTAGAAGACGGCTTCGAGGCCGTCCCGGCCCCGGTGCGAGGGGACGGTCTGAAGACCGTCCCCTACCGTGCAGGCGGCCACATGCGGGCGGCCGCGAGCGAACGGTCCGCCTTCGGGAGAGCGTCGAAGAACTTCCACTCGTTGCAGGCGCGGAGGGCAGCCGGCACGCGCAGACCGTAGCACGACGGATGTCGGCATTCGACGGCGTCGGCCTGCGGGCGTTCAGCGGTGCGCGGGCTGCGGGTCGCAGGCGGCGACCGCGGCGGTCACCTCGTCGAGCTGATCCTTCCGACCGCTGACGTCCCGTGAGCTTGCGGCCGCCTTGAGAAACGTGAGAGCCCGGCGGTAGGCGGCGCACGCCGCGGCGGTCTTCGCTTCGGCCGCGTCGATCCTCCCGAGCGTGCGGAAGGCATCTCCCAGCTGCCGCTGCGGATCGACATCCCCGCTCTTGAGAAGGTTGTTCTCGATCCGTATCCCCTCGAGCACGTGCGCCCTCGCCGACGCCAGTCTCCCGCGATTCAGCTCGACGCGGGCGAGCTGCATGTGCGCATAGGCGACACGCGAGCGTGACAGGACGTCCTGCGGGTCCGACGCGGCCAGCGCCCGCCGAAGCTCGAGGCTCCTGTCGTACAGCGCGTACGCCTCGTCGAACTGATTCTCCCGTTCGCGAATCATCGCCATGTTCCCGAGGTCGATGGCCAGGTCGAATTGCACGACGCGATCTCCCGGGGCCGCCTCGTAACGCCGCTCGTCCAGCTGCAGCGCTCTCGAATAGTGTGCGTCGGACTCGGACTGTGAGACGCGCTCCAGGGCCCCGGCGAAGTACTTCTCCACCAGGGCGACGTTCCGGATCCGGCTCGGATCCGCTGGTTTGCCGGCCCGCTCGGCCTCGAACAGCGCGAGCGCCCGTCGCCAGATGGGTACGACCGCCGGCCCCGGCGGAGAGACGAAGGCAAGACTGAAGACGGCTCGGGCCAGCAGGCCGCGCGCGCCGGGATCGGGGCGCGCCCTGCCGGCCGCGCGATCCGCAGCCTCGACCGCCTCACGTGCGAAATCGAGCGCACGCTTCTCGTCGTGCATCTGCAGCACCAGGGACACGAGCAGATTGTCCACGTGGACGAGCGACGCGGTCGCCGCAAACGGGGCGTCCCTGCGCCGGGCCATTGGCAGCACGAGCGCCCGCGCCCGCTGGTAGTACTTCAACGCGCCCGCACGATCGCCCAGGTTCGCCCGTTCAGGATCGCCGAGGATGCCGCCGATCTGCTGGTATGCGCCCGACAGGTCCAGGCGGAGCGAGTCGTCTCCGTTCGCATCGGCCTCCAGCTGTTCCAGATAGGACAGCGCCTCGCTCACGATCGTCCGCCGGACCGGCGTCGAGCCCGGCAGCGTCGCGACGGCGTCGTGAATCTTGAAGATCAGCGTGTTCGCGAGCTGCCGGACCTGCCGGAAGCGGGCCTGCGCAAGCGCCTCCTGTCGCAGCGCGGTGTCGCGCTGCCAGAGCGCGACGGCAGCCATCGAGAGGATGACGACGATCGACGCCGCAGCGACGCCGGTGACGACCTTGTTGCGGACGGCCAGGCGTCGCAGCACGTAGCCCAGGGACGGCGTCCTGGCGATCACTGCCTGGCCGGTCAGGAACCGCCGGAGATCGTCGGCCAGTTCGCCAGCCGACCCGTACCGCTGGTCCGGCTCCTTCCGCATCGCCTTGAGGATGATCGCGTCCAGATCGCCTCTCAGGCGGCGCCTCGAGTACGGGAGCTGTGCGTCCCTGCCGCCGCCCGCGCTCGCCGCACTCGGACGCGCCGGCTCCATCCTGAGGACGATTTCGATCACGCGATCGAGCGTCTCGCCCTCCGTGTCGTAGGGCCGCACTCCCGCGAGGATTTCGTAGATGAGGATCCCGAGCGCATAGACGTCGGTGGCCGTCGTGACCGGAAGGCCACGGAGCTGCTCAGGACTCGCGTAGTTCGGCGTCAGCGGCCCGGGAATCAGCCCGGGCGCCGTCAGGCCCGCGGCGCCCGGCTGCTCGAGGAGCTTGGCCACGCCGAAATCGAGGATCTTCACCACGCCCTCGGACGTCACCAGGATGTTGGCCGGCTTCAGGTCGCGGTGAACGACCGCATGCCGATGGGCGTGCTGAACAGCGCCGCACACCTCCAGGAGCAGACGGAGCCTCGCCTTCAGGGGGAGCATCCGCTCGCGGCAGAACCGGGTGAGGGGCACGCCGTCCACGTACTCCATCACCAGGAAGGCCTGACCTCCGGAGGTCACCCCGCCGTCGAGCAGCGTGACGATGTTGGGGTGCTGGAGCGAGGCGAGAATCTGACGTTCGGTGCGGAAGCGCGCCGCCGTTTCGCTGCCGGAGATCGCGGCGCGCGTCACCTTGACGGCCACACGGTGAGTGAACAGGCCGTCTGCCCGTTCGGCGAGGTAGACGTCGCCCATCCCGCCGTGTCCGGCCTTCTCCCGCAGGCGGTAGTGCCCGACGAGAGAGCCGGCCTGAAGCCCTGTCGGTCCCTCCGTTGCCACATCGCCGCCTGCCCCGGGCGGCGGCTCGAGACTGTGCAGGCGGTCGTGGGCCGCGATCAGCGTCTCGAGCTCGCGCTGCAGATCGGACCTGCCAGCGCAGCGGGCAGCGATCACGCGTGCACGCGCGGCCGCGTCGAGGTCGACGATCTCGGCGAACACCGCCTCGATCAGATCGAATTCCGCGGTCGTCAGTTCCGCCCGGGGCCTCGTCGGGGGTTCGGGCTCGCTCATGTCGTCAACGCGCTCAGCAGCCAGGCGCGCGCGAACGTCCAGTGCCGCTTGACGGTCGCCGGCGCCATGTCCAGCAGTTCCGCCGTTTCCTGGATCGACAGGCCGACGAAGTACCGCAGTTCGACGACCCGCGCCTTGACGGGCGCGAGGGCCGCCAGTTCCTCGAGCGCCTGGTCGAGCCGCTCGAAATCCGTCCGCAGATCGACCGGCGCGTTGAACGCCTCCTCGAGCGGCGCGCGCTCGAACGCCGGTCCACCGCGCTTGTGTGCGCGCCGCGCCCGGGCGTGGTCGACGAGGATCCGCCGCATCGCCTTGGCCGCGGCTCCGTAGAAATGCCGCTTGCTCTCGATCCGCATCTCACGGAGCCCGGTCAGGCGGATGTACGCCTCGTGGACCAGGGCGGTCGGCTGCAACGTATGGTCGGACCGCTCGCGCCTCAGCAGATCGCCGGCCAGCCGCTTCAACTCCGGGTAGAGCACGGCCAGCACCTGCTTGAGCGCCTCGGGATCGCCCGCGTTCCACCGATCGAGCAGCGCGGTGACGTCACCCATATCTGGCGTGAAGAGTCGAGATTGTAGCTCACCGATCCCGGGGGACTGAGCTTTTTCGCAGGCGGCTCACGCCAGATCGGATAGGCGCTCACCGTCCGCGCTCCGGTCACATCTTCATGACGCTGCAGAGTGAGCTCGGAAGTCTCCTTCACGGCAGACTGCTGCCCGCGGCGCACAATTATGTCGGTCACGACGCAGACTTCCCGCTCCAGTCGCCTCCGGCCGGCGGACCGATCGCGGCGCATTCGCCTTCCGAGGCATTGCTCGTTTGTGCACCAATCGTCTCCGGTCCTGCGCCGATCTCGAGCCCTCACGCGTGCGTCGTCAAACCGGCCCGGCGCCTCATCGCCGGCGCGGCCGGCGTCGTGCTCGCTGCGCTTCTCGCGTACCCTGCGGCCGCGGGCACCTTGTCGGCGGTGGGGCCAGCCGGCGCCTCGCCCGGCATCACCGTCAACATCAGCGGCACCGGCTTCGACACGACGGCCGCCAACAACACCGTCACCTTCACCCCGGCGGCCGGCGCACCGGTGTCCGTGCCCGGCCGCTCCCTGATCACGCTCAACTCCACTACCGGGATGCGGCGCCTGTCGGTCATCGTGCCCGCCGGGCTGCCGGTCGGGCCGGCGGCGCTCGCCGTGACCGACACGGTCACCGGCGAGGTCAGCACGGGCATGTCGATGCAGGTCATCGCCATCAGCCTGCCCGACGTGCGGGCCGCGGCACCCGGCGCGGCCGGCCTCGTGGTCGCCATCCAGGGCACGCCGAACGTCGCGTTCGCGGCGGGGGCGACGCGGGCGTCCTTCGGCGCGGGGATCACGGTCACGGCGCTGACGGTCGACTCGCCGACGCTCGTCCACGCGACGATCTCGGTCGCCTCGACCGCGGCGCTGGGCACGCGGACCGTCGCCACGTTCACGAGCTCGCAGACCGCCATGCTCCTCAGCGGGTTCTCGGTTGCATCGGCCGCTCCGGCCAACAAAGCGCCGGTCGTTGCCGCCGGTCCGAACCAGACGATCACGCTGCCCGCCGGCGCCGGTCTCGCCGGGTCCGCCACCGACGACGGCCTGCCCGCCGGCGCGCCGCTGACGACGTCGTGGACCCAGGTCAGCGGTCCTGGCACGGCGGCTTTTGCCGATGCGGCAAACCAGACGACGACCGCGACCTTCGACGCGGCGGGCACCTACGTGCTGCGGCTGACGGCGACCGATACCGCGCTCTCCTCGTCCGCCGACACGACGATCACGGTCAACCCGGCGCCGAATCAGCCTCCGGTCGGCGCAACTGCCGGAAGCTCGTACAGCGGCACGGCGGGTCAGCCGGTTTCGTTCGCGGGCTCCGCGACGGATCCCGACAACGACCCGCTCACGTTCACGTGGGGTTTCGGCGACGGCGCGACCGCGACCGGAGCGTCAGCGACGCACATCTATCAGACGGCGGGCACCTTCACGGTGACCCTGACGGTCGACGACGGAAAGGGCGGCGTCGTCACGGCGACGGCACAGGTGCAGGTCGCCGCAGCGCTCCTCGGCCGCGGGATGATCACCGGGCGTGTCTTTGGCGACGTCGATGGCCTGCCGATTCAGGATGCGACGGTCACTCTCGTGTCCGTCGACTCGAACGCCGGGCCGTTCGATCAGCCGGCGGCGCAGACCGATGCGCTCGGCCGGTTCCGGCTGTCGTGCCCGCCCGGGCTCGCATCGCTGACGATCTCGAAAGACGGATGGACCCGGGTCGAGCGGCTGGTGCAGGTCGCCGACAGCAGGCGCGTGAATCCGCTCGACGTCCGCCTGACGCCGCTCGACGCGAAAGCCGTCACTGTCACGTCGGTGCTCGGCAATGTCGTCACGAATACGGCCGGCGATGTCCGGCTCACGATCGGTCCCGGCGCGCTCACGAGCGACGCGACGTTGAGGTTGACGCGTGTGAGCGGGCAGGGGCTGGCGGCGATGCTGCCTGCGGGGTGGTCGCCGGTCGGGACCATCGATCTGTCTCCGTCCGGCATCGCGTTCGGCACCGGCGCGCCGTTCGTCTTGCCGGCCCCGTCCAACCTGGCGCCGGGCGCGGCAGTCCTGCTCGCTCGATGGGATTCGGCCTCGCATTCGTGGCTGGCCGTCGGTCCCGCTACGCGCAGCGCGGATGGCGCGTCGCTCCAGGCGACGATCTCGCAGACGGGACAGTACGTGTTCGCGCTGGCCGATCCCGGGCCGGACGGTCCTCCGAGCCCCGCGCCGGGACAGGCGCTCGCTGCCGCTAATCCTGCGACCTCGGACGCGACGGTGACGATCGCGCCGTCGCCGAAGATCGTGTTCGCGAGCCCCTCGGCGCATTCGCGGGTCAGCGTGCTCGTCACGCCGACCGCCTCGATGACCAGCGGCAACACCCTGGACCTCGACGTGTCGGAGACCTATGCGCTCAGCGGCGGCACGCTGTTTCTGACGCCCACGCCGCGGACGCTCGCCCTCTATCGATTCGTTCCCGCGGGGGCGGCCAGCGACCCTCTTGCGCCGCTCGTCTCCCGCACCGTCGCGACGCCGTCACGCTCGTTCACGGCGTTCAAGCTCCAGGGAGGCACGATCGATCTGGCGGCGCGTCTGCCGCAGGACGCGCTCGCGCCGTACGGCGCGTTGATACCGGCGGCCGGCGGGCAGTTCACCGCGCCGACCGGCGAGCAGATCGTGCTGCCGGCCGACGCCGGGGCCGGCGACGTACCGGTCGCCCTGTCTCCGGTTGCGCCGGCCGACCTTCCCGCGATCCTGCCGGCCGGGTTGACGCTGGTCGGGGGTGTCGCCGTCGACCTGCACGGAGCGACGCTGACGAAGCCGGCGACGCTCTCGATCCCGCTGCCTTCGAATCTGAACAGCGGCGCGCAGGTGCTGGTCGCGCGAATAACCGAGATCGGCGGCGTCACGAAGCCCGAGCTGGTCGCGCTTGCGCGCGTGCAGGGCGGCGCGCTCGTCACCACGCCCGATCCATTCGGCGACGGCAGCCTGCTCCTGCCCGGCATCGAGCGCGAAGGCTGGTACCTGTTCCTGCAGCCCGGCCAGCCCGTCGGCTTCGTGACCGGCGTCGCCACCGCGCCCGACGGTTCGCCGCTCTCCGGCGCGCTCGTTTCCGAAGGCGCCATCGGGCTCGTCGCCGTCGCCGACGCGAACGGCCACTATGCGATTGCAGGCCAGCCGGGCGCGACGACGTTCACGACGACGAACACGACGACCGGCGACAGGGTTTCCTTCACGGCGCAGGTGAACGCGTCGGCGGTCGTCGGGCAGGGCGTCTCCGTGGGGCAGACCGCCCTGACGATTGCGTCCGTCGCGCCGTCGAACGGCTCGACCGGAGTGCCGCTGACCAGCGCAGTCCGCGTCACGTTCTCGAACCTGCTCGATCCCGCGACGATCGCAGGCTCGGTGACGCTGACGACGAACGGCGCTCCCGTGGCAGGGAGCCTCGCGCTCAACGCGGACGGCGTGTCGCTCGTGTTCCGGCCGGGGACGCTGCTCGCGTCGAAGTCTTCGTACCAGGTGGCGATCGGCGGGTCGCTTCGCGACACGAACGGGCGCTCGCTCGCCGCCGCCGCCCTCGTGCAGTTCACCACGATCGACCTGACGCCGCCACCGCCGCCGCCGGCTGGCGCGATCACCGCGACGATTCCCGGCGCGAACGGCGTCTCGATCGTCTCCGGCTCGCAGGGGACGATCGATCCTGACGGCGTCGTGCTCGTGACGAACGTCCGGACCGGGGCAATCACGACGCTGACGCCGAACGCCGACGGCAGCTTCAGCGGATCGGTCGGCGCGCTCGTCAGCGATCGCCTGCAGATCACGCTGCGGAGCGCGAACGGCGTGACCACCCCCGTGTCCGTACCGCCGTTCGCCGATCCCGACGGCAGCGTCGTCGTCGGCGCCGACGGCGGACACATCGACGGCCCCGCCGGCACGTTCGCCGACATTCCGGCCGGCGCGCTGCCGGACGGAACCATCGTCAAGGTCGATGCGGCGACAGCTGCCGACTTCCAGCTCGCCGCGCCGGACACGATGCAGCTGGTCGGCGGGATCAAGGTCGATCTGGGCGGCGTGACGGCCCGGAAGGAGATTCACGTCGGCGTGCAGGCGCCGTCGACGGCCACGGCGGCCGACCAGGTGCTCGTCGTCCAGGAGCTGCAGCTGCCCCTGCGACGCGCGTGGACCGTGATCGACCGCGCGCATCTCGCGGGAGACCGCTACGTCTCGGAGTCGCCTCCCTTCGCCGGCGTTGTCGACGGGGGCACGTACGGGATGCTCAAGACGGATCCCAACGGCTGCATCAGCTACGTGGCGGTGCACATCAGCTACAGCCTCCAGGTGCTCAGCACCGTCGAGGGGATTCCGTTCTTCTACCTGGTCGGCCACGACCAGCTGCTGCCGATGCCGGCGGTCTGCAACTCGCAGGTGAAGGTGACGCTGCTCGATCCGAACACTGAAGCCGCGATTCGAGAGGCGACGTATCAGACGTCGGCAGTCAAGGACGACATCGTCACGGAGTCGGACGTCATCACCGACGATCTGACGGCCCCGACGGTCGTGAGCTTCAGCAACCCGACGGGCGGCACGGCCGATTCCCTGCAGGTCGTCTTCTCGAAGGCGATGAACGACGACACGGTCAAGCAGAACTTCATCGTCAACGACAGCAAGGGAAACCACGTCGGCGGCACCATCGAAATCGACGCCTCCTCGACGATCGTCACGTTCCGCCCGACGCTGCCGTTCCTGCTGGGCGAGCACTACTCGGTGGTGCTGTTCGGCATCACGGACGAGGCCGGGAACGTCCTCGACGCGCAGCCGATCACGTTCACGCCGTTCACGCCGCAGTCGCTGAACCTGTTCCAGTCGGTCAAGCCGATCGACACGGCGCTGAAGAAGTGCACGGCCGGGGTGTGCACGAGCGCCGTCAGCGATCTGGCGACGATCGGGCGCACGCTCTTCATCGCCAACGGATTGCGCACGACGAGCGAGCAGTATGCAGACCCGTCGAATCCGGTCGGGCTGATGGCGGTCGACGTGACGGATCCGGCCAATCCGACCATCATCGGCACGACGGCGAACGTCCTCAATCCCCGCGCGCTCGCGGTCGTCGATCATGCCTCGTTCACGGCGCAGCCGGCAGGCGTACCGTTCAACGGCGACCTGCTGCTGGTCGAGAGCGGCGGCCGGACCATCGCGGGCCTGCTGCCGACCGAGATCAACGTGCTCGACGTGACCGCGTGCACCGCGCGGCCGGTCACGGTTTCGAACTGCCTGGCGAACGCCTTCAGGGGCTTCAAAGCGCTGTCGACGGCGGAGAACACGCCGCCGCTGCTTGGCGTGCCGCCGGAGCCGGGCGAGCCGCTGCAGATCGCCGCGCTCCACCAGAGAAGCGTGCCGCCGGGCTCCGATACGGTGATTGCGTACGCGACGGTGGCGGGCATCGGGCTCGAGGCCGTGGATGTCACGACCACGTTCAACGCCACGACGCCGTCCCCGAACCGGGCTCCGGACGGGCTCGTCCGCGGCGACTACGTGGATGTCGCCGTTCTGAAGAACCAAGTGGCGGCGGTCGGCCGCGACGTGCAGACCAATTCGCCGCGCCTGACGATGTTCACGGGGCAGCTCGGGCACCTGCTCGACATCCCGCCGCCGCCGCCGCCGGGATTGAGCGCGCTGAACGGCGCGGCCCGCGTCGCGGTCGCGGAGAACGTCATCTTCGACATCGACGGCGACGGAAACGTCGGGGCCGCGGAGGACCAGGACCAGGACAGCACGAAAGCCGTCGACGAGCTGTTCGACCTGGCTCTGGTCTCGAGCGGCCCGCGGTACTCGGACTGCCCGGGCGCGCCGCCGTGCGGCGAGCTGTACGTCGTCGATCTGAGCAGCCAGACAGACCTCGCGCATCCCGGCGGCGTCCGGATTCTCGACACGATTCCGCTGCCCGGATCGCCCTTCAGCGTCCAGATCGATCCGGTGGCGAGGCGGGCCTACGTCGAGATCCGCGGCAAGGGGCTGGCGGTCGTCGATCTCAGCTACCTCCTCGGGATTCTGCGCGGCACGCCGGGCCCGGGCGGGTTCGTCGACGCCAACGACGACGGCCTCGACGACCGCGTGCTGAGCATCATCAGCACGGGCGGCGGCCAGAACGACATCCTGATGACGCGGGTCAAGGTCGACACCGGCCGAGGCATCGCGTTCGTCACGGGAGCGTCGACCGGCATCGAGATCGTCCAGATCGCCAACAAGGCGACCGAGCTGTCGCTCGATTTCGGATACGAACCGCCGGCCGCGCGCGGCGACCTCGAGCAGGAGAAGACGCTGCTCAAGAGCGTCATCGATCAGGCGGTGGCGCGGATCCGACAGTCGTACACCGGTCCGCTGTACGTCCTCGAGCAGGGCAGCGGCAGCTGCTTCTGGCGGACCGACGAACCGTTGGGCGATGCCTGCGAGACGTTCAGGCCGGGGACGAGCGACCACGATCTCGAGTTCTTCGTGGCGCAGTCGGTCGTTCCGCAGATCCAGAGCATCGTGGACGATTTCCTGGAAGGCCCCAACGCGCCGCCCGAGCTGAGCAAGTTCGGCGATCTGTCGATGTTCGTGATGCCGGTCGAGCCGCTCCAGAACGTCGAGCTGCTGACCGGGACGCCGCTGTACCGCACCGGCGACACGAGCGGCGATCTCGGGATGGGGCGGCAGACGCTGCTGCTCCTCTGGATCCTCGAAGGCCAGTGGGTGCCCGGGTACGAAGGCCCGGGTCTGGCGGGGCTGCTCGCAAACCTCAAGCAGAAGCCGGCCACCGATCCGATCTTCCCGTGCTCAGCCGCCGACCTCGCGGCCGGCCTGTGCGAGTCCACGGGCATTCCCCGGCTCGAAGGGTACGAGTGGGCGAGGCTGCAGGAGTACAACTTCTACAAGACCGGCGCGCTGCTGCGGGTTCAGGGAGGATGCGACAGCGCGAATCCGCTCAACGCCGACGTCCGCGACATCGAAGCGCTCGCGCCGGACAACACGTCCGACAAGAACTTCAACAGCCGGACGTTCCTCGGTACGGGCTGCCAGGACACGATTCACGGGGTCGCCAAGGCCGCCATCCGTGCGGTCCTGGCGCGCGTCGTCGCCGATCCCACGGCCAACCCGCTCGTCCTGGATATCGATCCCGACAACGGCGGAGACGACCTCGGCGCATACCGGAGGAACGCCTGCTTCGACTTCGGGGCTCCGCCGTTCAACCTGGGCACGACCACGAGGCACGGCTGCGGCAGTTTCGAGGAGTACATCGCCACCGTGGCGACCGAGGCGTCGCGCAATACGGCGACGCCGCTCTTCGACCAGGCACAGCTCCTGTCGATCGTCCGGTTCTGGTGCGCCAAGACCGATTGCGACTCGACCTCGCCGCAGAAGATCGTCAGCAGCGATTCCGACGCCGACTCGTTCATCACGGAGGCCTTCGCGTTCATCAAGTCGGTTGAGACGGCGACGCTGCCGGTGTACATGGACACGATCGCCCGCGATACCAAGCCGATCGGGGCGGTTCCCTACCTGGATCAGGGCCCGATTCCGAAGCCCGGCGATCCTGCATCGCCCGGCATCGCGCAGATCTGCGGCGATGCCCTGAAGAACGCGCCCCCGGATCCGATCGGCCAGATCTTCGCGCAGCATCCGGAGCTGGTGACCTTCAACATCGACACGAACACGCCGCGCGCCGACCTGCGGCTGTGCAACGTGGTCATCGTCGATCACAAGGTCAACGGGGATCCGAACGCATCGGCGGGGCCCCCGCTCACCTTCTTCCAGGTCGACGGCTCGACCTTCTCGAAGACGAAGAAGCAGCTCGGCGTGAAGCACTACGCCGTGAAGGCGCTGCAGGTGCGCGCCCGGAACGCCGGCCTGCAGACCGCCTCGCCCGATCTGACGCTCTACGAAGGCGACGGGGTCGACCCACAGAAGTACACGGCGGCCAAAACGGTGACGGTCACGCTCGATGCCGCCACGCGCCGCGAGATCGCCGAGGAGCCCGATCCGACCCGTCCCGGCAAGAACCGGCCGCTGTTCCCGGTCCTCTTCGGGCTCGATCGGCCGGAGATCGCGCCGGGCAACACACGGGCGCTTGCCTTCGTCATCGATCCCGGGGGGAAGATCCCGGAGTCCGACAAGAGCGACAACCAGGCCGGCTTCTTCTACTACGTGCTCGACCCCTCGGGCGGCGTCACGCCCGCGTCGGCCGGAACGCCGACACAGGCGACCGACACGACCGCCGATCCGCTGGCGATCCCGCAGTCGGTCCTGTCGTTCACGTTCCGCCTCCGCTCGGACAGCGGCACGGCGTACTACGGCGGGAAGGATCTGCTCCTCTCGACCTACAGCCAGGCGTACCTGGTCTACGAGCTGGCGAACATCGGCGCGAAGACGCTGAGGAACATCCAGATCATCCGTCAGGTCGGCGACAGGATGCGCGTCGTGACGACGATCCCCGAGCTGAGGCCGAAGGGCCAGACCGGCTCGACCGCCACCTTCACGGATCCCGAACCGTTCACGACCACGTTGCCCGGCATCTACACGCTGCAGGCGATGGCGCGAGGGACCGATTCGGCCGGGAACACGGTCGGGCCGGAGCACGCGGTCGTCTACGTGACGGCGAGCGACAAGCTCGAGCTGTTCGACGTCAAGCTCTTCGACGCCTCGCCGCTCGCCGACGCCGACCATCCGTTCACCCGGATCTCCACCGACACGAATTCGCAGGGCCAGCCGGTCCCGCTGCGGGGAGCCGTGACCGATGGCGACGATCACGAGGGGGGCGGACGGATCCGCATCAAGATCGACAGGCTCGACCCGTCCAAGGACGCCACCGTCGTCCTCGCCGATGCGGAGTTGCCGAACGTCACCGACGGCGTCGGGTCCCTGACGACCGACGCCAATCCGACCGCGCACGTCCTGCAGGCGACGGTCACTCCGGACGGCACCGGGCACGCGGAGCTCTATTACTACCCGCCGCCGGTCTTCGTCCGCGAGGCGCACCGCGCCGACGACTTCAAGAAGAAGGAGCGGCTGGCGCAGGTCACCGTCTTCCAGGCGAACGTCGGGAGCACGACCCGTGCGATCGTCCTGCGGCGTCCGCCCGTGTTCCTCGTGCACGGGCTGTTCGGCACGAGGGACCAGGTCGACCTGCTCCGCGCGGGCTGGGACAACTTCCAGCCGCTGGTGCCGCCGAGCGGCCTGTCGACCGATGCCTCGTTCCCGGTCGCCGGGTTCGACGGCCGCTTCGACGTCTTCGCCGTCGGCGAGCCGTTCCCGACGGCGTCTTTTGCGAAGCTGGCTCCGGAGCTGCGGCTCGATATCAAGGGGGCGCTCACCGACTACCTGTCCGACTTCGCCATCGGCAAGATCGACGTGGTCGCGCACAGCATGGGCGCGCTGCTCATCTCCAAGCTGGCGCACGAAGACCCGCGGATCGCCGCCGCGATCCGGAAGCTCATCACGCTCGACTCTCCGTTCGCCGGGTCGGCGCTGGCCAAGAAGCTGGTCGACATTCGCGAGACGAACCCCATCAAAGACATCGATCTGAAACAGGATGCGGTCGATCCCCTGAATCCACCGGACGACTTCCTCACCAGCAGCCCGCCGGCGGTGAAGGTGAAGGTCAAGGTCGATTGGTGCGCGACCGCCGTGAGGGCGATCGGGCTGACGCCGGCGTTCTACCTGAAGGGCGCCCTCGACGATTTGCAGCCTGGGAGCAGCGAACTGACACCGCTGCTCGATCCGGTCGTGCCGAATCACCGGATTGCCCTCGAAACCAACACGCTGACCACGCTCAGCATCTCGCCGAGCCTGAGCATCAACGGGATGTGGGCGGCCCTCGGCCTGCTCTGCGGCATCACGCCCGATGCGTCGACGGTGGAGTGGACGCAGAACCTCAACAACGCGAAGGAGATCATCTCCACCCTCGTCAGCATGAAGGGCTCGCTCGAGAAGCAGGGGGCCAAGCGTCTGAAGGGCCTCCTGAAAGTGCTGAAGACGACGCTGAAGCTGGGCGAGAAGGACCTGACCTCGACGGGGCCGGCGCCGGTCTTCGCCTCGGCCAACGACCGGATCGTCGAGAGCGCCAGCCAGCTCGGATCGATCCCGCCCGATGATCCGGCGGCGACCACGGTCGCGGGCAACGTCGACCATTCGTCGGTCAACTCGACGGCGGCCATCCCGATCTCGGCCTGCCTCGCGGGCAACGACTTCCTCGATCCGCCGGTGAAGCCGGATCTCAACGGCGACGGCGTACCCGATGTGGTCTGCCACGTGATGCGCCTCCTGGAGGCGGATCCCACGGCGTCGGCGCCGGCTCCGCGGTTGTTCAAGCCATGAGAGCGATACGAGCCGCCGCTGTCGTCGCAGCCCTGTCGGTCGCCGGCGCCCGCGACGCCGCCGCGCTGCAGATCCTGTCGCCGGCCCCGGATGCGATCGTGACGGCGGGTTCGCTCGTGACCGTGACCGTCGGCCCGTCGGCGGGGCAGACGCTGCAGAGCGCGTTCGGCGCCACGGCCGACGAGACGGCCCAGGGCGTCCCGGGAACGGCGCCGGGCACGTACACGATCCAGCTCCACATTCCGACGCGTGCGGTCGGGCCGACGTTCGTCTTCGTCATCGCCGATCTCGCCGGCGGCGGCATCGACACGGAGAGCGTCGTGCTCACCGCCGATCCCGGGCCGCTCGACAGCCTGTCCGCGACCGCCCCGTCGGTGCTGAGCGGAATCGGTCAGGTCGCCCGCATGTCCGTGAACGGCGTCTTTGCCGACGGCATCACGCGGGAGCTCCCGACGGCGGAGCAGGGCACCACGTACAGGTCGACGAACGAGGCGGTCCTCGGTGTCGATCCGTCCGGGCGCATCCAGGCCCGATCGAGGGGAACGGCGCAGATCGTCGTGACCAACACGCACGTGGTCAGCGGCGCGACGGCTACCGCGGGCGTGACGGTCAGGTGCAACCTGCCGGATCCGCCGGACAACCATATCCCGGTCGCCAGTCCGGGCGCTGACGTCACGGTGGCGCCTATCACGGTGGTGCACCTGGACGGCTCGGCGAGCGCCGATCCCGACAACGATCCGATCACGTTCGAGTGGACGCAGGAATCGGGGCGGGCGGTGGTGCTGCGCGACGCCGACACCGCCTCTCCGTTCTTCATGGCGCCGAGCGTCACGGCGCCGGAAGTCCTCGAGTTCTCGCTCGTCGTCAGCGATTCGAAGGGCGCCACGACCCTGCCGGCGATCGTGCGGGTGACGGTGCAGCCGTGACGAAGCGCCTGTGCTCCGCCGGCGTTGCGGTGCTGCTCCTGGCGAGCGCGGCGCCTTCGTGGGCGCAACAGGCCCCCGTCCTGGCGCGCGGGCAGATCCTCGTCAGCGGCGTCGGGCTGCAGGTCCCGCTCGATCACCAGACGGTCCCGCGGAACATCGCGACCGACGTCGCCGTGCATCTCGTCGCGAGCGGCGACACGACCGGGACCGCAGATCCGTCGGACGGCATCCCGGCCGACGCGCTCGTCGAGGCGGAAATCCGCGGGCCGGCGTTCGGCACCCCGGTGACCCTGGTCGCCAGTCCGGGCGACCCGCTGAAGATCCAGCCGCTCGCCATCGTCGGCACCTATCTCGTCGAGAACATCCGCCTGGTCAGCAACGGCGTCACGCTGCTGCAGGCGAGTCCCGACACGGTCGCGATCGACGTGATCGACAAGGTCATCGTCTCGCAGGTGACGACGCGCGCGCTGACCGCGGCGGAGATTCAGCAGAAGGGCATCTTCGTCGACCAGACGAATTTCGAGGTCGTCAACTTCACGGCCGCATTCGGCATCGCGGGCCAGCAGAAGACCATCGACTTCCCGATGATCCTGCCGAAACGCCCGTCGGCTGCGCTGCCAGCCTCGGCGCCTCCGCCGAGCCTGCCGCCGCTTGCGCCGGCTGCCGCCCTCCCGCCGCCGCAGACGCTTCCACAGCTGCAGGAAGTGTTTCATACGAACAACATCGCGGTCAGCGGCCTGACGCTGAAAATCGAAGACGAGGACGTCGCGAACCAGTTCAGCATCCCGCCGATTCCCGGCGTGATCATCATCCCGGGCAATATCGCGTACCTGCATCAGTTCTTCAGCGTGCTGCTGATGGTGTCCAACGTCGCGCCCGGCGGATCGAACCTCGTGGTCCGCGATGCCACGGCGACGATCGTGACGCCGCCCGGCGCCGACAACGTGCCGGCGACCGACGACGACCCGCTGCGGATGGCCCGCGTCGGCAACCCGCCGGTCGAGCAACCGGCGACGCAGCCGGTCGTGCAGCCCGGGCCGGACGGGAAGTTCGGCACCAGCGACGACATCCCGACGATCGCGCCGGGCGAGAACGGCAACTCCGAGTTCCTCGTCGAGGGGCGCAAGGAAGGGACCCACACCGTCCAGATCCAGATCAGCGCGATGCTGGACGGCCTGCCGATCGGACCGGTCAAGATCAGCGGCTTCGCGACCGGAGTCGTCGAGGTCCGGAACCCGACCTTCTCGCTGACGCTGTCGCACCCTGCGACGGTGATGGCCGGCGAAGCCTACGACCTGCTCGTCACCGTCACCAACACGTCCGATTCGCCGGCGAATCAGGTGAGCGTGAACCTGTCGCCGAACAGCATCAGCGGAGCGGTGCTCGATTCCGACCAGTCGGTCACGCTCGACTCGATCGCTCCGCACGACGCCGCGACGGCGACGTTCCACCTCACGTCGCAGGTGACCGGCAACGTCACCGCGACATCATTTACCTCCGACGACTCGCCGGCGAGCTTCGTGCTGCGCACGGCCGTGGGCGCGCTCGGGATCCCGCTCTCGCCGAACAGCCTCGTGCTGCCGCCGGCGGCGGACCATCTGCCGGCCGACCTGCGCATGGCCGGCGTCGGACTGCTCGGGCAGGCGTTCGCGCTCGCCACGTCGCCGGGGGTGCCGGCCGGGCTCGAGCCGATCACGCAGCAGATCGTGTACGAGCGCGCGACCGACTTCGCGCGCGCCGGGCAGCGCGTCGGCATGAACGATTCGCTCGTGCGCGCCGCCGAGGATCTCGCCCTCGACACGCTCGGCAACGGCTACACGCGCCTCGGCGAACGGTTCACCGACCAGCAGAGCCTCCAGGACGCCGAGGCCGACTATCGCGGCTTCGACACGCTGTTCCGGCAGTCGGCGCGCGGCACGACGCTGCTGCACTCGCTCGCCGCCCTCTTCGGCCCGGACGTGCAGAGCGTGGGCGCGCTCGCGTTCCAGAACGCGTGGGCGCAGGCGGACGCGTCGGCGGCGCCGTTCATCACCGTCGTCACCGGCTCGGGGACCGGCGGCGCGCCGGTCGTCATGCGGATGGTCGGTCCCGACGGCAAGGACGTCGGGCAGACGACCGCCGGCGGGACGGTCGCGCGCAACCTCGCGTTCTCGGATTTTCTTGCGCCGATCGACGCGGCGCCGCTCTCCTCGCAGCTCGTTCTCGACGCGGTCCCTGCCACGGGCACCTACACGGTGGAGCTCAACGCGACCGCCAGCGGAAGCTTCGACGTGGGGCTCACCCTGCCTGACGGCGACCACCTGCGGCGCGTGACCTTCGCCGGAGTCGCCGTCGCGCAGGGCGCGCGCGCCACGGTGACGTTCGAGGTCGGCAGCTCGTCGCCCGTCTCGCTGGCGATCGACGACAACCTCGACGGCGTCGCGGACCGGACCATCGCTCCCACCGTCGACGAAGCGGTCGCCGACGTCGGCCCGACCCTCGTCTCCGCGATGCAGGTGGTGACCGGCCTGCCCGACCCGAGCCAGTTCGGGCAGGTCATCGGCCTTCTCTTCTCCGAAGAGGTCTCGTCGTCTTCGTCCGAAACCGGCCTGGACGCCTCGTCGCTGACGCACTACCAGGTGGACGCCAATCAGGTGCTCGGCGCCTCGCTCCAGCCCGGCGGGCGCGTCGTCCTCCTCTCACTGCGCGACGGCGTGGGGCCGCTGGTGGCGCGCTCGGCGACCGTGGCCGGCGTCGAGGATCGCGTCGGCCACCCGATGTCGCCCGCCTCCGCGACGGTGCCGATCGCCATGACGATTGGCAACCAGGGCGCGTCGTTCGCCGGCACCGTGCGGGCCGCCGACGGCACGCCGGTCCAGCGCGCGCGCCTGCAGCTCTCTCAGGTGGCGCCGGTCCCGGTTCCGACCGGCGCGCTCGCCGGGCTCGGCGATCTCGCGGCCGCGCGGGAGGTGGCCGTCACCGTCAAGGACCTCGACGCGACCGGACACTACTCGTTCGATTTCGTCCGGCAGTTCGGGATGCCGAACGAGAGCATTCACCTTCAGGCAGTGAACCTCGATACCGGCGAGAGCGCCGACGTGCAGACGCATGTCAGCCGTCCGGGCCAGCATCTGGACGTCGACATCGTGTTCGTCGGCACCGGCACGCTCGCCGGACGCGCGCTTGCTCCCGACGGCGTCACGCCGCTCGCCGGCGCCGTCGTGAGGGTGTCGAGCCTCACGCGTATCGGCCAGGTATTCGGCGCAGTCACGGACGGCAGCGGCGCCTTCACCATCGCGGGCATTCCGGCCGGCAACTTCACCATCGAAGCGGCGCACGTGGCGACGAACTCGAAAGTCGTCCTCGCCGGCAACATTCCCGCGGCCGGCGCGACGGTCGTCCAGAATCTCGTGCTCGTGCCGGTCGCGCAACGGTCGATCTCCACCGGCAGCATCAAGGGTCAGGTCTTCCATGCCGCCGACAACACGCCGGCCGCCGGCGTCGCCGTCTATACCGATCTAGGAGGGCTGGCGACGACTGACGCCAGCGGCAGCTACGAAATCGACGACCTGCCGGCCGGCACCGTGCACGTCAAGGCGATCGACCAGGCGGATTTCGAGCAAGGTCTCGTCACGACGACGGTCGTCGGCAACTCGGCCGTGATCGCGAACGTGCTGATCGTCGGCGGCACCGGAACGGTGTCCGGCGTGGTCGTCGGCCCGACCGGTCAGCCGGTCGCGAACGCGCTGATCGGCGGCGGCCTCGCGCTCGTCCGCACCGACGCGAACGGCGCGTTCGTGCTCGCGGACGTGCCGGTCGGGCAGCGGCAGATCTCCGCCCTCGACGAGACGACGCAGACCACGGCCTCGGCGACCGTAAACCTCCTGAACGCCGGCGACACCGTGAACGTCCGGCTCGTGCTGCCCGGCATGGGATCGATCGCGGGCCGCGTGTTCGAGGCCGACGGCACGACGCCGATCCCGCAGCTGAAGGTGTTCCTGGTCGGCCCGACGAACGCCTCGACGATTACGGACGCGAACGGCGGCTATCGCTTCGATCACCTGCCGCTCGGCGCATACAAGGTCAGCGCCTTCCGCTCGGACTTCTCGGACGGCAACATCGCCGACTCGAAGGTGACCTTCCAGGGCGAGGTGCACACGACGAACATCGTCGCGCGCGGGAAGGGCCGGGTGACCGGCATCGTCGTCGCGGGAGACGGACAGACGCCGCTCGCCTCGCACGTCGGGTTCACCGAGCTGCAGGTGAAGACGGGCGTGCTCGCACCGGCCGCCAATCCGCAGTGCATCGGCAACATCGACGTCGGCGATCAGACGATCGAGATGCCGAAGTGCGAGACGGTCGGGATCGGCTTCGAATCGGTGCTCAATCGCGTCATCGACACGGATGTGTCGGGCACCTTCACGTTCGACAACGTCTTCGTCGGGCCGTTCACCGTCGAGGCGGCGAACGGATTCAGCCCCGCGATCATCCGGGCGGCTGGCGCGATTGCGCATCCGGGCGATACCGCGAACGTCGTCCTGCAGCTCCAGCCGACGAGCAGCGTCACCGGGACCGTCTTCCAGCCGGACGGCATCACGCACGTCGGGTCCGGAGTCGTCGTGACGTTCACCTCCGCGACGCTGAGCAACGTGAACGTCGTCACCGACGCCAACGGCGTGTATTCCTATCCGCTCGTGAACCCTGGAACGTTCTCCGTCGCGGCCTCAGACGCGGCGTCGGGCCTCGTGGGCCGCACCGACGGGACCGTCGACGCCGGGGCCACGGCGAAGGCCAACATCCGGCTGCTCGGGAAAGGGCCGGTGAAGGTCAGCGTATCCGGCAGCAACGGCATCATTGCCGGTGCGGCCGTGACCGTCACGCGCGGGACCTTCCCCAACGACAGCCGGCAGGGCCAGACGGGAGCCGACGGAACGATCACGTTCAGCGGCGGCGACATGCTGACGGAAGGTCCGTTCAGCGTCTCGGCGTTCGACCCGGGCACGGGGATTACCGGGTACGCCAGCGGCACCGTGCCGGGCGGCGGCGCCGAGACCGACGTGCAGGTGCGCCTCGACGATGCCTCGGGCACGGTGCACGGCCGGTTCCTGATGCCGGACGGCGTCACGCCCATCCCGAATGCGCAGGTCCACATCACGTCCGTCCGTGGCCAGGCGTTCGCGACGACCGATGGCACCGGCAGCTTCTCGTTCGACGGAGTCTTCGGCGCGTTCACCGAGGAAGCCTTCGATCCGGTGACCGCCCGCCGCGGCCGCGCGACCGGCACGCTGACCGTGAACCAGCAGGACGTCGTCGCCGACATCACGGCGGTGGCGCAGGGCGTGGTGAACGGCGTCGTCAGGTTCTCGAACGACAGCAGACCGGCGGCGGCGGCGGACGTCACCCTGATCGTCAACAGCGTCTTCGGCGGCCAGCTCGTCACGAGCACGGGCGTCGACGGCAGCTTCACGTTCCCCGGCGTGTCGACGGGAAGCGTGACGGTGCAGGCACGCGATCCACTCACCGGGATCGGCGGATCGGCGACGACGTCGATCGAGGCCGAAGGGGACGTGAAGAGCGTCGAGATCGTGCTGCAGGTCCCGCAGCTCGGTCGCGTGCAGGGAACGGTCCTGCGCGCCGACGGCACCCCGGCGCTCGGCGCGCAGGTCGCGCTGTCGAGCGGCGCGCAGACGACAGTCGACAACAGCGGCGTCTACGCGATCGACAACGTGCCGATCGGCCCGGTCCGCGTAACGGCGCGCGCGCCGGTCGGATTCGACGGCGGCGTCGGGGCCGGCGATCTCAAGTTCGACGGCGACGTCGCCACGGTCGACGTCACGTTCATCGGCACGGGGACGGTCACGGCGACGGTGCGCGCGGCCGACGGCAGCATCTCGCCGTTCGCGACCGTCTCGCTCACGAGCCGCGACGCCCTGGGGCGGCAGGTGTCCGAGCCGGCGACCCAGACCAACGCCCAGGGCCAGGTCCAGTTCACGGGCATTCCGGTCGGCGACATCAGCGTCACCGCGGTCGATACGGCCGGCCTTGCCGGGTCCGCATCGGGAACCCTCGCGAGCGACGGCTCGTCGCTCGATCTGCCGGTGACGCTCCAGCCATCCGGCGGCGTTCACGCGCAGGTCTTCCACGAGGACAAGACGACGCCCGGGTCGGGTCTTGCCGTCGAGCTGACCGGACAATCGCAGCGGTTCGGATCGACCGGCGCCGACGGGTCGCTCGCGTTCGACGATCTCGCGCTCGGACAGTACCAGCTCGTCGTCACGGACCCGCTCGGCACGGGCATCGCGAAGACGAGCGTCTCCCTGACGCAGGCCGGTCAGACCGTCGACCTCGGCGCTCTCTACCTTCACGAGACGCCGCCGCACGTGCAGCAGATCGTCCCGGCCAACGGCGCGGCGAGCGTGCCGGTGGCGCAGGCGATCCAGGTCGTGTTCTCCGAGCCCGTCGACCCCGCCACCATCACCGCGGCGACGATTCGGGTGACGAGCCCGGCCGGCACCGTCGCGGGATCATGGGCGCTCGGCGCCGACGGGACGACGGCGACGTTCGCGCCCGCGGGGCCGTACCGGGACTTCACGTCGATTGCCGTCAAGGTGACGACGAACGTGGCCGATCTGGTCGGCAGGCCGCTCGCCGCGGAGGCGACGTCCACGTTCACGACCGCGGACGGCGTACCGCCTGCGTTCGTCAGCCGGACGCCCGCACCGGGGTCCCGGGACGTCGCATCCGGCAGCACCATCCGCATCAGCTACTCGGAGGCGATCGATCCGAGCCGCTTCGCCGGAAGCGCGATCTCGCTGTCGCTGAACGGCGCGCCGGTCGACGGCCGGGTCGACTTCGTCCTGAGCAACACGGCGCTGGTCTTCACGCCATCCGGCCCGCTCCTCCCGAATTCCATCTACACCGTCAGCGTGCTCCCCGCGTACGACGTGTACGGAAACGCGCAGGCGCAGGGGTCGAGCTACACGTTCGCGACGCTCGACACGATTGCGCCAACGGTCGATACGCTGACGGCCTCCGGCGGCACGACGATCAGGGCCGGGCAGACGGCGAGCGTCACCGCGACGGTGTCGGCGACCGACGTCGCGACGGTCGACCTGCTGGTCAACGGCATCGTCGTGCAGACGCTGCGCGCCGCGCCGTTCACGTTCGCCGTGCCGGTGACGGCGGCGCTCGCGCCCTCGTTTACCGTCGCGGCGCGCGCCACCGACCTCTCCGGCAACATCGGCCCGCTGCAGACGCTCGTGCTCTCGGTCGCGCCCGACCAGGCGCCGACCATCGCCATCACGTCGCCGGCGGCTGGAACAGTCGTCGATACCGGCGCGCACATTGTCGTGTCGGTGCACGCTGCCGACGACGTAGGCGTGGCGCAGATAGGATTCCAGGCCGTGGGCGCGGCGGCCGCGTCGAATGTCGTGACCGTGAGCCCGCCGGCCGCATCGCGCGACGCGACATTCCAGTTCGACGTGCCGGCGGACGCCGTCGGCGGCTCGACGATCACGCTCAACGCTGCGGCGATCGACACGGCCGGCCAGTCGAGCCCGACCTCGTCGGTGTCTCTGACCGTCAAGGACACGACGCCGCCGGTGGTCCAGATCACGTCGCCCGCGGCCGGCTCGCTCGTCGACCCGGGGCAGACCGTCGCCGTGACGATCGCGGCCACCGACGCGAGCGGCGTGAGCGCGGTGACCCTGCAGGCGGCCGGCGCCGCCGTCTTCAGCGGATCGCAGACCATCTCGCCGCTGCAGGCGAGCGCTCAGGCCACCTTCTCCGTGCCGATTCCGTCGACCGCGCGGCCGACCGATCACGTGACGCTCACGGCGACGGCGACCGACGCGCTGGGCAACACCTCGTCCGCCGTGTCGGTGTCGGTCGCGGTTCGCGACAGCGTGCCGCCGGCCGTGACGCTCGCGATCGGCGGCGCCGTCTCGGCCGTTCAGCCCGGACGAACGGTCGATGTGACGGTGTCGGCCGCCGATGACGGCGGCGTGGCGCAGGTCGGCTTCGACGCCTCGGGCGCCGTCGTCCAGACCGGAACGCAGACGATCTCGCCGGCGCAGGCGTCGGCGTCCGGGCACTTCTCGCTCGCAATCCCGGCCGACGCCCCGATCGGCGGCACCATCACCGTGACCGGCGGCGCGACCGATGCGTCGGGCAACGTCGGGCACTCGGCCGGTACGGCGCTCGCCATCGTCGCCGACGCGCCGCCGACGGTTCACCTCACGTCGCCGGTCTCGGGCGCCACCGTCGTCGAAGGCGACACGCTCGCCATCCTGGCCGACGCCTCCGACGACGTCGGCGTGGCGCGCGTGGAGTTCCGGGTCAACGGCGTCAGCGTCGCGACGCTCACGTCGCCGCCGTATTCGATCCAGCAGACCGTTCCGGCTGGAACGAGCGGCTCGTCGATTTTGATCGAGGCGATTGCCACGGATACCGTCAATCAGACGACCACCGACAGCGTGTCGGTGACGCTGAACGCGGACAACACGCCGCCGCGCGTCCAGTCGGTGACCCCCGCGGACGGCGCCACCGCCGTATCGATCGCGACGCCGGTGACGGTGACGTTCACCGAGCCGATCGATCCCGCCACGTCCACGCCAGCGTCGTTCAGCGTCAGCGCCGGCGGCCAGGCGCTGGCCGGTACGCTCGCGCTCGCCGACGCGGACGCGACGGTTCGATTCACGCCGGCGCAGCCGCTGCCGCTCAACACTGCGATCACAGTGACGTTGACGTCGGCGATCACCGATCGCTTCGGCAACCCGCTCGCCGACGGGAACGGGAACCCGCTTTCCGGACCGCTGACGTTCACGTTCACCACGGGCGCGTTCGCGATCACCAGCCCGGCGCCGGGCGCCGACATCGTCGAGCGGAGCCATCTCGTGCTCGAGGCCAACGCCAGTACTTCGCTTGGCATCGCGTCGGTCGTGTTCAGCGTCAACGGCACGGACGTCCCCGCGACCGGCGGACCGACCTACACGGCCGGATTCGACGTGCCGGCCGCCGCGGCGACACCGACGCTGACGATCGTCGCGACGGCTCGCGACGCGTCCGGCAACCAGATCGCTCAGGACCAGGTGACGGTCAACGTCACCGTCGGCCTGAAGGTCGTGCCGCCGATCGCCGGCATTCCGGCCGGCGGGTCGACGACGGTGCATGTGAATTTGTCGAGCGCCCTGACGCAGGATCTGGCCGTCACCTTCGAGGCGATCGATCCGACGGTAGTCGGCGTTCCGACGGCCGGGATTGTGCTGCCTGCAGGCCGGACGACGGTCGAGGCGCCGCTCGCCGGACTCGCGGTCGGCAACACCACTGTGCTGGCGCACTCGTCGCACGGCACCGGCTCCACGATCGCGTCGGTCAGCGTCCCTGTGTCCGGTCAGACGCTGGCGCCGGAGGCAGCTCCGGCCGGTGTGGCGCTCCGAGAGGCCCCGATCTCGGCGGAAGTCATCGCCGGGCCCGCGGCGCAGACCACCCTGGGCATCCGGCTCACCGCGGCGCCCGCGTCAACGGATCTGCAGGTGTCCGCGACGAGCAGCGACGAGTCGATCGCGCGCGTGGTCGGCACGCCAGTCGTGCTGGCGGGCCAGCGGATCGCGTCGCTCACGATAGCGACTGGCAACGCCGGCATCGCGTCGCTCACCGTTCGCGCCGGCAGCGATGTCCGCACCGTGATCGTCGTGGTCGGTGCCGCGACGCCCGGACAGACGCTCGCGATTCTGGCCCCGCCGGTCGGGATCGCGATACAGCCCTCGACGTCTTTCGGCCAGGTGTTCATCGTCAACGCCGCGGGACAGCAGACGACGACAATCAGGCTGCTGTCCGCGCCAGCGGCATCGGACACGACGATGACGGTCACGAGCTCGAATCCAGCGGTCGCAAGCGTCAGCGGGCCCGTCGTCGTGCATGCGGGAGAGCAGACGGCGACGGTCACGATCGTGGCCGGCGCGAACGGCACGGCGCAGCTGACGTTCACCGGGGGCGGCGAAGTCGATCAGCTGACGGTCAGCGTGGGAGGCGGCGTGCCGCCGCCGGTCATCGCACAGCCGACCGGCGTCGCCGTGCAGCCGGCGCCGCTCGCGGGAGCGCTCGCGGCGCCGATGGGCGCGCAGCAGACGATCGCCGTCAGGCTGCTCGCGCAGCCGGCCGCGAGCGAGACGGCCGTCGTCGCGTTCTCGACGGATCCGTCGGTCGCGACGGTCGTGAGCGCGGGCGCGGTGGCGGCGGGCAGCCAGGTGTCGCAGATCACGATCCAGACCGGAACGGCGGGAACCGCCGCGATCGAGCTGACTGTGGGCAATCAGGTGAGCGAGCTGCGGCTGGTCGTCGGCGGCAACGGGACCGAGCCGATGCCGGCGACCGTTGCGTCGGCGGTCGGCGTCGGCGTCGAGCCGGCGCCGCTCGCGGGCGTGGTGATCAGCCCGGCCAGCACGACTGCGATCGTCTCGCTGCGACTGTTGAGCGCGCCGGCCGCCAGCGACGTGGTTGCGACCGTGACGAACAGCAATCCCGGCGTCGCAACCGTGCCCGACACGATTGTGATTCCGGCGGGTCAGCAGGTCGCTCAAATCGGCATCACGCCCGTCGGACAGGGTGTGACGGAGCTGACGGTGCGCGTCGGCGCTCAGACGGTACGGTTCACGTTCATCTCGGGCACGCCGCCGCCGGGCGCCGTGCCGATCATCGTGGCGCCGATTGTGGGCGTGCAGGTACAACAGTGACGGAGAGCAGGAGGACAGTGATGGAGCCGCGACGCTGGTTGATTGCGTTGACGCTGGTCGCGTGCGGAGTATTCGTCGCCGGGCGCCAGGGAATCGCCGCTCTGGACATCTGCGGCTGCATCGGCAGCCCGAAGAGCCTGGGTGCGTTCGATACGATCGCTGGCACAGGCCTTCCGCCGGGCACGACGAGCGCGTTCCGCTCGATGACGATCCCGCTGCCGGCCGACGGCGTGCTGGTGTTCGACAGCGCCAATTTTGCGGTGAGGCCGTCGGACAGCGGTGTGCTGGATGTCTTCTTCACTCGAAACCAGGCCAACACGCCCGTGACGATTCTCGCCAGCGGGAACGTGACGATCGGCACGAGCGTCACGCTTCACCTGACTGGCGACGGCGGCACCGGCGGATCGAACGGCGGAGCGGGCGTCGGCGGGCTCGGCGGGCCAGGGGGATTCCGCGGCGGCGACGGCGCCTATCAGGCGGTCAACGGCACGACGGACGGCGGTGCGGGCCTCGGCCCGACCGGCGGCGCGTCCGGACTCGCGAGCGGAACCACCCGCGGGGGCGACGGCACCTTCTTCGGCCTGCCGGAACTCCTGCCGCTCGTCGGCGGTGCGGGGGGCGGCGGCGGCGCGTCGTTCTCGACCAGTCTGAACTGCGCGGGTGGCGGCGGCGGCGGCGGCGGCGGCGCGATCCTCATCGCCTCGAACGGGACTATCAGCATCTCCGGTGCTCTCCTCGCCGACGGCGGCGGCGCAGGGACCCCGTCGAACGGCGGGTGCGCGACGACCGCAGGCGCGGGGTCTGGCGGCGCGATTCGCCTCGTGGCGGATACGATTGCCGGCACCGGTGCCTTGTATGCGCGCGGCGGCGGCATCCCGTTCGTCGCCAGTTCCAGCGGGAAATCGGGAATCATCCGTCTGGAAGCGATCACCGACACCCTTCCGCCCGGGAACACCGATCCGCCGGCTTCCCGCACCACGGTGCCTGGACCGATCGTGAACCCGTTCTCGCCGACGGTGGTGGTCACCACGGTGGCCGGCCAGGCGGTGCCGACGCCTGCCACGGGCAACATGGCCGGCGTGGACGTGGTCATCCCCGCGCCCGGGCCGGCCGAGATCGATCTGGGGACATCCGGCGTGCCGGGCGGCACGGTCGTCGAGGTCGTGGTCAAGCCCAGAGTCGGCAGCGGCGTGCTGACGCTGAACACGACCTTGTCGAACTGCGACACGGCCGGCAACTGCATCGCCGCGGTGACGCCGACGCTCGCGGCCGGCGCGTACGTGATCGAGGCGCGCGCGACGTTCCAGACGCCGTAGCCGGTCGAAGTCGGAATCCGGTGCGCCGTCTGGCCGGGCGCTTACGATCGAATCAGGAGCCTGGCAGATGGCGCACGACTTCGACTTCGGAATCCTCCGCGAGGTGGAGCACCGGCCCTGGCCGATGCCCGATCGCGCGTGGATCATGACCCAGACGTGGCACGACCTCCTCTTCGCCCACTGGCCGTGTGAGCTGCGCGCGCTGGCCGCCGTCGTGCCCGCGCCGCTCGAGCTCGATCTCCACGACGGCCGGCCCTGGATCGGCATCGTCCCCTTCCGCATGACGAACGTGGCGCCGCGCGGCATGCCGGCGCCGCGCTGGATGTCGGAATTTCCCGAGTTGAACGTGCGGACGTACGTGCGCGCGGCCGGGAAGGCGGGCGTGTACTTCTTCAGCCTCGACGCCGCGAACAGACTGGCCGTCGCGGCCGCGCGAGCGCTGTTCGGCCTGCCGTACCACTTCGCGAACATGCAGGTGGAGGAGTCGAATGGGACGATTCGGTATCGGAGCCGGCGCGCCCGAGGCGATGCGGAATTCATCGCCACGTATGCTCCAAACGGTACTGCGTTCGAACCACAGCCGGGGACCCTCGAATACTTCCTGACCGAGCGCTACTGCCTGCACACGGTGGATTCGAAGTCGCGTGTGCGCACGGTCGATATTCACCATGCGCCGTGGGCGCTCCAGCCGGCCGCTGCGAGGATCGACGCGAACAGCATGGCCGCAGCCGCGGGCCTGGCGCTGCCCGATCGCGCGCCGCTGCTTCACTTCGCGAAGCGGCAGGATGCGGTGGCGTGGGCGCCCCGCTATTTCAACTCCGCGGGCGGCACGTGATCAAGTAACGGGGGAACGGGGCAATCGGGTGATGTGGTGACGGGTTGACGGGGTAAGCGTCGTAGCTCGACAGGTAACCTGGAAAGTTGTCAAAAAAAGGGTTCGAATCCCACGCCGGCCGGCTGAAGGGGGGTGCTGGCGATCGAGCTGCACAACGGCGGCGCGCCGCATCGTGTAATATTCGGTCCGGCCCTCTCACACGGACCGCACAGCTTCGAACTCGGGCACAGGGAGACGCTCCATATGCATCGCGTGGTTGTCGTCATGGTTCTGGGCATAGTCATTTCGAGCCCCGCCTTCGCCGACCTGACGATCAAGCAGGTCGCGAACGGCAAGGGCATGGGGATGTCGGCGAACATGTCGACGACCACCTATATCAAAGGCATGAAGATGCGCTCCGATGCCGTGTCGGGCGATACGACGCGTACGACCATCTTCGATGTCGACGCCCAGAGGATGTACATCTTCGACTCGAAGAAGAAACAGGCGGACGTCTGGGACATGCAGGCGTTCAGCGCCGAGATCTCGAAGAGTGTGCACAGCGACGCGATGACGGTGTCCATGAAGCCCAACGGGCAGACGAAGATGATTGCGGGCCGGACGGCAACGGGCTATGACATGGACATCTCGATGCCAACCACCGTCGGCGGCGAGAAGGGCATGAAGATGACCGTCACGCTCTCCGGCCCCATGTGGATCGCCAAAGGCGCACCCGGGGCCGGCGATTTCCTGCACTTCTACAAGGGCGCCGTCGAGAAGGGGTGGATCTTCAGCGATCCGCGCGCGGCGAAGGGTTCGCCCGGGCAGGCCAAGGCCACGGCCGAAATGTACAAGCAACTGGCGGAAACCGGCGGCGTCCCCTACGAGACGGACATGACCATCAAGATGAGCGGCGAAGGTCCCATGGCCGCGTTGATGGCGAAGATGGGCGGCATGTCGATGACCAGCACGGTGCAGTCCGTCGAAGTCGGCCCCTTGGCCGACGATCTTTTCGCCCCTCCGCCCGGGTACAAGCTCAACGAGCGAAAGTAGCGAGCATGCATTCAGAAGTTTCCACGGGTGCCGTCTGCTCGTACACGGGCACGATCGACGAGCACCGGCAATCTGAACATTGAGAGCTCGTTCACGATGACACGGCGGTAAGAAATCTGGCTCTCAATCCGGCCGCGAACCTCGCGGCCTGGGCCCCTCCCATAAGCGCCGTCACCTCCGCCCCGCAGGCACGCGCTCCAGCCGGCCGCTGCGAGGATCGACGCCAACAGCATGGCCGCGGCCGCGGGCCTGGCGCTGCCCGATCGCGCGCCGCTCCTTCACTTCGCGAAGCGGCAGGATGCGGTGGCGTGGGCGCCGGCGCCGGGGGAAGTGGGGGCGAGCCGACGGTGACAACGCGCCGAGCTCTGCGATGTGATTGACCAGCACGCCAGCGTGATGCACGCCGGCGGCCAGCCAGCGGAAGTACCAGCTGAGCGAATTCGGGATCGGCCGGGTCTCGAAGTAGTAGCAGCGTCTCCAAGCCGAACACGTAGCTCGACAGGTAATAGGCTGATGAGAATGGATTGTGGGACAATCGTCCGGGTGCCACGCGCGCTTCTCTGGCGCATCTGTTGCAGGGCTAGCCGGCAATGCCACTGTCCGCACGGACGATCGATTTCAGGATCCGCGAGCTGATCCGGCAGACGCGGGATGCTGCTCGACGGTATCCGCGCGCGACGACGGGCATTGCCGCCGGCCTGGCGCTGGCCGCGTGTCTGTTCCTCGGCGCGGCCGCGTGGTTCCTCGTCTCGCTCGGCCGCGGCCTTCCTGACGAGCGCGCCATCCGCCAGATCGGCGAGATGGATCAGGCGACGGCGATCTTCGATGATGCCGATCAGCTGGCATTCACGCTGTACAAGGAACAGCGGATCGAAGTGCCGCTCGCGAAGATGTCGCCGTACCTGCTCCAGGCGATCGTCGCCATCGAGGATCAGCGCTTCTACCAGCATCACGGGTTCGATCTGGTCAGGATGGCGTCGGCCGCCCTCACGAACCTCCGCTACGGCCGCGCCGCGCAGGGCGGGAGCACGATCACGCAGCAGCTCGCGCGGCAAAGCTTCCTCACGCCCGACAAGACGCTGCACCGCAAGCTGCAGGAGCTGATTCTCGCGCGGCGCATCGAGCGCATGTACTCGAAGCAGCAGATCCTCGAGCTGTACCTGAACAAGGTGTATTTCGGCGATGGGCTGTACGGGGTGGAGGCGGCGTCGCGGGGGTACTTCGGCAAGCACGCCGCGGATCTCACGCTTCCCGAAGCGGCCCTGCTCGCCGGGCTCGTGCAGTCGCCTTCGAGCTACGCGCCGACCGTGAGCCCCGATCGGGCCGTCGCGCGCCGGAACGTGGTGCTGCAGGCGATGCTCGACAGTGGCGCGATCGACCGCGCGGCCTGGCAGCACGCACGCGCGACGAAGCTGGCGCTGCACGACTCGCTGCGCGCGGACGAGCCGCACGGGCTGTACTTCAAGGAGGAGGTCAGGCAGGAGCTCGTGCAGCACTTCGGGTGGCAGCGCGTCTACCAGGGCGGCCTGCGCGTGTATTCCACGATCGACATGCCGATGCAGGCCGCCGCCGAACGGATCCTGCGCACTTCCCTCGACGCGATCGATGCGAGGCGGGAGCAGATCGCCGCGCGCCGTCATCGTCAGGCGGGTAAGGGGGCCGCAGACGGCGGCGGCGAAACCGCGCCCGAGCCGCGTCTGCAGGGTGCGCTCATGGCCCTCGATCCCGTCACGGGCCACGTGCTGGCGATGATCGGGGGCCGTGACTTCGACGAGAGCCATTTCAACCGTGCCGTCCAGGCGCGCCGGCAGCCCGGGTCGGCGTTCAAGCCGTTCGTCTATGCGGCGGCGCTCGAGCACGGCTACACGCCGGCAACCGTCATCGATCACCTCAACGATCCCGTGCCGACGCTCCAGGGCAACTGGACGCCCGAGGACGAGCATCTCGATTCGGACTTTCTCACCATGCGGACCGCGCTGCGGACCTCGAGCAACCGTGCCGCCGTCCGCCTGCTGCAGGACATCGGCATCGGCCAGGCGGTCCGCTGTGCGAAGGACATGGGCGTCGGCGACGTGCCGAGCGTGCCGTCGCTGGCGCTCGGATCCGGCGAGGTGACGCTCGAGTCGATGACGGCAGCGTACGCGGCGTTCGCGAATCACGGCCTCGTGCCCCGTCCGGAACTCATCCGTCGGGTCGAGGATCTCGAGGGCCACGTCCTGTACCAGTCGCACGACACGAGCACCCGCGCCATCAGCGACACGACCGCCTTCCTGATGAGCAGCATGCTCGCCGACGTCGTCAACTCCGGCACGGCGTATCGGGCGCGCAGCTTCGGCTTCACGCTGCCCGCGGCGGGGAAGACCGGCACTACCAACGACTTCGACGATGCCTGGTTCGTGGGATATACGCCGAAGCTGGTGACCGGCGTCTGGGTCGGCTTCGATCAGCCGCAGACGATCCTGCCGAACGGCTTCGCCGCCGACATCGCCGTCCCGATCTGGGCGCAGTTCATGAAGATCGCGACGAAGGGCGACAGGGCCGAGTGGCTCGATCCGCCCGCCACCGTCACGACCGCGCAGGTGTGCCGACTGTCGGGCAAGCTGGCGACCGAGGGGTGCGGGCACGTGCAGGTCGTCAACCGTGACGGCCAGCTCGAAACGCGCTCGATGATCTACACGGAATACTTCGCGCGCGGCACCGAACCGACGGCTTACTGCGACCTTCACCCGACGCGCGGGATCTTCGGCAAGATCGCGGATCTGTTCGGGAACGGAACGAAGCCCCCGCCTCCACACGTCGAGGACGCCGGCGCTCCCGCCCCCGGCGCCGCGCAAGCCGCCAGGCAGGCTGACCCGGAGGCGAACGCGCCCCGCGCCGAGGAGCCGAAGAAAAAGCGCGGCTTCTGGTCGCGCCTGTTCGGCTTCGGCAGGAAGCACGACGACAAGAAGAAGGACAAGAAGCCGGGGGGCTAGGGGCTGGGGACTTCCGAGCCCCCGGTGATACGATCCCCTCGTGCCTTTTCGCGACGTCGTTGGCCATCGGCGTCTCGTCGTGCTGATCGCGCGCTCGGTCGAGCGCGGGTCGCTCCCGCCAAGCCTGCTGTTTGCCGGACCTGCCGGAGTGGGGAAGCGGATGGTCGCGCTCGCGACCGCTCAGGCGCTGAACTGCACGAACCCACGAGAGAGCCACGCGAGCGGAGCGGGGAGGATGGGGCCCCCGCGAGCGCCTGCGGCCGCGGCGAGCGAGCGAAGCGAGTCGAGGCGCCGCGAGCGGGGGTGGGGCCCCGCGAGCAGTGAAGAAGCGAGCGTGCAAGGGGGGTCCGGCGGGGACGAAGTCCCCCCGGATTATTACGACGCGTGCGGTACGTGTGCCGCCTGCTCGCGCATCGCGCGCGGCGTGCACCCGGACGTGCTGATCGTCGAGCCGGGCGAGACGGGCGCGATCAAGATCGACCAGGTGCGCGACGTCATCGACCGCACGGCGTACCGGCCGTTCGAAGGACGCCGGCGCGTCGTCATCGTGGACGAGGCGGATGCGCTCGTCGTCCAGGCGCAGAACGCGCTGCTCAAGACGCTCGAGGAGCCGCCGTCCTCGTCGGTGTTCATCCTGGTGACCCCGCGCCCCGACGTCCTGCTGCCAACGGTGCTGTCGCGGTGTCCGCGGCTGATGTTCCGGCCGTTGAGCGATCAGGACGTTGCGGCGGCACTGATGGCGCGCGGCACGCCCGAGGCAGACGCGCGGGCGGTCGCGTCCCGGGCCGGCGGGAGCCTGCGCGCGGCGCTGGACGCGAGCGCCGAGGACCTGCGCGCCGTGCGTGACGTCGCCGGGCGATTGCTGATGCGCGCGGCCGCGTCCGACGATCCGCGCCGCCGCATCGAGTGCGCGCAGGAACTGCTCGCGAAGACGACCGGCGCCGGCTCGGCGGATCGCGCGCAGGTTGCGTCGTACCTCAGAGCGGTATCCACGCTCCTGCGCGACGTGGAGCTCCTCTCGACCGGAGCCGACGCGCGCGCGCTCGCCAATGCCGATCTGCGGCCGGTTCTCGAGAAGCTGTCGCGCGCTTACGGCGGCGACCGCGGCATGCGCGCGTTCCAGGCGGTCGATCGCGCGCTCGTCGCGCTCGAGCGGAACGCCGGCGTCAAGGTGGTGGCCGACTGGATCGCGCTCGAGATATGAATTCGATGACGCCAATGCCCAGACTCGTCTCTGTCAAGCTGACGCCGATCGGCCGGACGCAGACGTTTCTGCTCGGCGATCTCCCGCTCGATGCGCCGCCGGCGCCCGGGCAGGCGGTGGTCGTCCGCGGCGAGCACGGTCCGGCCCTCGGAACGGTCGTCCGGGCGACGGCCGAGATTCAGGAGCGCAAGCGGCCGGCCGACGACTCCGGCCAGGAGGTGCTCCGCCTCGCGACGCGCGAGGACGTCGTCACGAGGATGAAACAGGAGCACCGCGAGCGCGAGGCGCTGCGCGTGGCGACGCTCAAGGTTCGCGAGCGCGGGCTCCCGATGAAGCTGACGCGCGTCGAGCAGATCTTCGACGGCTCCCGGCTCGTCTTCTATTTCACCGCCGAGAGCCGTGTCGACTTCCGCGAGCTGGTGAAGGAACTGGCGGGCGAGTTCCACACGCGGATCGAGATGCGGCAGATCGGTGTCCGAGACGAGGCGAAGATGCTCGGCGGCTATGGCACGTGCGGCCGGCCGCTCTGCTGCACGACGTTCCTGAACGGCTTCGAGCCCATCTCCATCAAGATGGCGAAGCAGCAGGACCTCAGCCTGAACCCGTCGAAGCTCTCCGGGCTGTGCGGACGGCTGAAGTGCTGCCTGCGCTACGAGCTGCCCAACGCGGCCGGCGTCGTGCACGGCGGATGCGGCAGCGAGGGGGGGTGCGACAACCCGACCGGCTGCGGCACGGGCTGCGGGTCCGGCCACGGTGGCTGCCTCAATTGCTCTGAAAGCGGGCAGTCGCAGCGAATCAGCGCGGCGAGCGAAGGAACGAGCTGCGAGCGGCGCGCGGGGGTGGGGTCCCCGCGCATGTAGGAAAATGACCCGCGTCGCGATCACGATGGGCGACCCGGCCGGCATCGGACCCGAGATCGCGCGCAAGGCGGCGGCGGATCCGGACGTGCTCGCGGCATGCGAGCCGCTGTTGTATGGGCCCGACGATCCCGCGGCATTCGCGCCCGGCGAGCTGAGCGCCGCGGCCGGCCGCGCCGCCTGCGACGCCATCGTCCGGGCAGTTGAGGATGCGCGCTCCGGAGTGGTCGACGCGATCGCGACCGCGCCGATCAACAAGGAGGCGTTCCGCCTCGCCGGCCTGCCGTGGGCCGGGCACACCGACCTGCTCCAGCATCTGACCGGCGCGCCGCACGTCGCGATGATGTTTCACTCCGACGTACTGCGCGTCGTGCTCGCGACCGTGCACATCGCGCTCGCCGACGTGCCGCGCGCGATCACGCGCGCGTCGCTCGAAGCCACGATCGCGCTCGCCGCGCGTGAACTGCCGCGGTTCGGCATCGCCGCGCCGCGGATCGCCGTTGCCGGGCTCAACCCGCACGCGGGCGAGCACGGGCTGTTCGGGCGCGAGGAGCAGGACACGATCGCGCCCGCGGTGGCGGCGTGCCGCGCGCGGGGGATCGACGTCGCCGGACCGTTTCCGGCGGACACGCTCTTCGTGCGCGCCCGCCGCGGCGACTTCGACCTGGTCGTGGCGTGCTATCACGATCAGGGGCTGATTCCGGTCAAGCTGGCGGCGTTCGGGCGGGCGGTGAACGTCACGCTCGGGCTGCCGATCGTGCGCACGTCGGTCGATCACGGGACGGCGTTCGACATCGCCGGCCGGGGGGTCGCGGATCCCGGGAGTATGATTGCAGCCGTGCTCCTGGCGGCGCGGCTGGCAACATCCAGACACGTGTAGGGGCCGGCCTTGAGGCCGGCTCGAGGCTTGTAGGGGCCGCCCTTGAGGCCGGCTCGAGGCTTGTAGGGGCCGGCCTTCAGGCCGGCCCGAGGCGGTAGGGGCCGGCCTTCAGGCCGGCCCGATGTTCTATGCCCAAATCCGATCGCGAAGCCGCCCAGGCCAGCATCGCCGAGAACCGCAAGGCGTTTCACGACTACCACCTGCTCGAGACCTTCGAGGC
>JBLMXQ010000096.1:0-70529 GCA_050257855.1 Betaproteobacteria bacterium
GGTGGAGATGCAGCGTCCCGAGGTGTGGGACGTGCTCGAGGAGGTGATCCGCGAGCACCCGGTGCTGCTCAACCGCGCGCCGACGCTGCACCGCCTCGGTATCCAGGCGTTCGAGCCGGTGCTCGTCGAGGGCAAGGCGATCCGCATCCATCCGCTCGTCTGCACGGCGTTCAACGCCGACTTCGACGGCGACCAGATGGCGGTGCACATCCCGCTGTCGCCCGAGGCGCAGATCGAGGCCTCGGTGCTGATGCTCTCGAGCAACAACATCCTGTCGCCGGCGCACGGCGCCCCGATCGCGATCCCGTCGCAGGACATCGTCCTCGGCTGCTACTACCTGACGAAGGGCAAGAGCGGCGCGAAGGGCGAGGGGCGCGCGTTCGGGAACGCCGAGGACGCGCTGCTGGCGCTCGAGGCCGGCGAGGTGGAGACGCTGTCGCCGATCCGCCTGCGCTTCACCGGGAGCCTGCAGGACCTGACCGCCGCGCGCGACGACCAGGACGTGCTGCACACGGAGGTGCAGCCGGTCCACAACAAGATCATCAACACGACCGTCGGCCGCGTGATCCTCAACCAGGCGCTCCCGGCGGAGATGCCGTACGTGAACGGCCTGCTCAAGAAGAAGGGGCTGCAGCAGCTCGTCCAGAGCTGCTACCTCCGGTTCGGGCTCGAGAAGACGGTCGAGATGCTCGACTCGCTGAAGAACCTCGGGTTCATGTACGCGACCCGCTCGGGGCTGTCGATCGGCATCGACGACCTGATCATCCCGAAGGAGAAGGCGCAGCTCGTCGACAAGGCGCGCGACGAGGTGATCAAGGTCGAGTCGCAGTACCTCGAGGGCGCCATCACGAACGGCGAGCGCTACAACAAGGTGATCGCCATCTGGTCGGAAGCGACCGAAGAGATCGCCAACGCGATGTTCGCCGAGATGGAGGAGATCGACAAGGCCGGCCGGCAGTTCAACCCGGTCTACATCATGGCCGACTCCGGGGCGCGCGGGAGCAAGCAGCAGATCCGGCAGCTCGCCGGCATGCGCGGCCTGATGGCCAAGCCGTCGGGCGAGATCATCGAGACGCCCATCACGTCGAACTTCCGTGAAGGGCTGACCGTGCTGCAGTACTTCATCTCGACGCACGGCGCGCGCAAGGGCCTCGCGGACACGGCGCTCAAGACCGCCGACTCGGGCTACCTGACGCGCCGGCTCGTCGACGTGGCGCAGGACGTCATCATCCAGGAGCCGGACTGCGGCACGCTCGACGGCATCGAGGCGCGCGCCATCGTCGAGTCGGGCGAGATCATCGAGCCGCTGCGCGACCGCATCATCGGCCGCGTCACGCTCGAGAGGATCACCGACCCGTTCACCGGCGAGACGATCATCGACGTCAACGAGGAGATCAACGAGGAGAAGGCGTCGGCCATCCAGGATGCCGGCATCGAGAAGGTGAAGATCCGCTCGGTGCTGACCTGCGCGAGCCGGCGCGGCGTCTGCGCGAAGTGCTACGGCCGCGACCTGGCCACCGGCCGGATGGTCGAGCTCGGGCAGGCGGTCGGCGTCATCGCGGCCCAGTCGATCGGCGAGCCGGGCACGCAGCTGACGATGCGGACCTTCCACATCGGCGGCACGGCCTCGCGCGTGTCCGAGCAGTCGACGCTCGAGGCGCGCAACGCCGGCACCGTGCGGTTCCAGGGGATGCAGGTCGTCCAGGCGAAGGACGGCAACCTGGTCGTCATGAACCGCAGCGGGTCGCTCGTCGTGCAGGACGCCAAGGGCCGCGACCGCGAACGCTACCCGATCGTCTACGGCGCGCGCCTGCGCGTCAAGGACGGCCAGCAGGTCGAGCAGGGACAGGTGCTCGTCGAGTGGGATCCGTACACCTTCTCGATCCTCACCGAGGAGCCGGGGCAGGTCCGCTTCAAGGACATCCTCGAGGGCATCACCGTCCACGAGGAGGTCGACGAGGTCACCGGCCTCTCGCGCCTGATCATCGTCGACTCGCCGGACGAGAAGAAGCAGCCGGCGATCGAGATCAAGGCGAAGGACGGGAAGGTCACGCGCAAGTACCACATGCCGGTCCACGCGCACCTGATGGTGCAGGACGGCGAGATGGTCTCGGCGGGCGACATCCTCGCGAAGATCCCGCGCGAGACGACCAAGACCAAGGACATCACGGGCGGCCTGCCGCGCGTGGTGGAGCTGTTCGAGGCGCGCAAGCCGCGCGAGACCGCCGTCATCTCCGAGATCGACGGCATCGTCAAGCACGGCGGCATCGTGAAGGGGCAGCGGAAGATCATCATCGTCCCCGACGAGCCGGGGGCCGAGCCGCGCGAGTACGCGCTGCCGCGCGGCGTGCACGTGAACGTCCAGGAGGGCGAACGCGTCCGCGCGGGCGAGCCGCTGATGGACGGCCCGAGCAACCCCCACGACATCCTGAACGTGCTCGGCGAGAAGGCGTTGCAGTCGTACCTGGTCAACGAGATCCAGGAGGTCTACCGGCTGCAGGGCGTCAACATCAACGACAAGCACATCGAGACGATCGCGCGGCAGATGATGCGCTGGGTCAAGATCGAGGACGTCGGCGACACGGAGTTCCTCGTCGACGAGCAGGTGGACAAGTTCCGCTTCCTCGAGGAGAACGAGCGCGTCATCGCCGACGGCGGGCGTCCGGCGCAGGGTCGGCCGCTGCTGCTCGGCATCACCAAGGCGTCGCTCTCGACCGACTCGTTCATCTCCGCCGCCTCCTTCCAGGAGACGACGCGCGTGCTGACCGAGGCGTCGATCTCCGGCAGGGTCGACCACCTGCGCGGCCTGAAGGAGAACGTCACGATGGGCCGGCTGATTCCGGCGGGCACGGGCTTCGAGTACTACCGGCACGTGCAGATTCCGCCGGACGAGCCGCCGCCGCCGCCGCCGCCGGTGCAGCCGACCGACGAGGAGCTCGACCTCGAGCGCGACATGGAGTACTTCGTCGAGCCCGAGGAGGCGCTCGGCCCGCGCACGGGCGAGCCGGAATAGATCGGTCGCTGCGCCGAATCACGAGGGCGGGTCCGACAGGGCCCGCCCTCTTTGTCGTTCGGAAGGTAGTCGCCACGTTCCGGTATCATGGATGGGACTCCCGGGTTGTCTCCCGGTACGTCGACGTCGCGTTTCCTCGCGAGCCGAACAGGGTGAATATGAGCGATCGGCGCACGTCTCTCGGGGCCTCCATCGTCCTGGTGGTCTTCGGCCTTGGCAGCTTTTTCAGCATGTCCAGCAGGGGCAGCCTCGCGGGTATTCGGTCCGTCGACCTGGTCCAGCTGATCGGGACCGGCATGTGCTTCGGGGCCGCGATCTACGCCTTCGTCTCCTTCGCGCGCGGCCCGAAGTCGAAGTGACGCTGGCGCGGTCCGCGGATGGGGACGCCGATGGACGTGACGAAGTTGCTGGGGTTTGGCAGGGAGTACACCGCCGCGTGGTGCAGTCAGAGCCCCGCGAACGTAGCAGCGTTCTTCAACGAGCATGGTTCACTGACGATCAACGACGGAGCCCCATCCGTAGGCAGACCTGCTATCGCTGCCGCCGCACGTGGCTTCATGACCGCCTTCCCTGACATGGTAGTGAGCCTGGACAGCGTCGGCATCGAGGGAAACCGTGTCGTGTACCGATGGACGCTGACCGGGACGAACACAGGCCCGGGAGGCACGGGCAGGGCCGTTCGCATCAGCGGCTACGAAGAGTGGACCCTTGGGGCGGACGGGCTGATTGCCGAATCCAGGGGCCACTTCGATGAGGCCGAGTACAACCGTCAATTGAAGGTGGGTGAATGACCGACGTCATCGTGTGGGTGTGGAAGGAGCGACCACAGCCGGAGTGGTGAAGGAGCCGTCAACGGCTACCTCGTATCATCCAAATTCCGGCGACGCGGTGAGGCGGTTCGATCTTCAGGAGGCGTTCATGAGCGTGCGAGTCGTTCGCCTGGGGACCCCGCGTCTGCCCGGAGAAGGGGCGAGGATCGGCACGGTACGCCGTCCTCCCCGCGGGGTGCCGAAGTCGCAGTTTTCGAAGCAGAACTGGTACGACGTGTGGTTCCCGAACCTCGCGCCCAGTCTCGAGAACATGAAGCTGGCGCAGCGGGCGACGACGCGGGCCGAGTGGGCGTCGTTCGCGCGGAAGTACCGGGCCGAGATGGCCGCGCCCGGTCCGAGACACGACCTCGAACTGCTGGCCCTGCTGTCGCGCACGACGGACTTCTCCGTCGGATGCTACTGCGAGGACGAAGCGCACTGCCACCGTTCCATCCTGAAGCAGCTGCTCGTCGAGCACGGCGCCAGGGTCGAGTAGCGCGTCATGATGGGCCGGTGTGCCGCGGCCGGTGACCGGTGGAAGCGTGGCCGACCTCGAGGCGCGAACCGCAGACGTCCGGCAGAGTCACCATGGCGCATGTCACCATCGCGGCGCCGCGACCATCGTCCCTGCCACTACCGGTGTCGCGATGAAGCCCACGCGCAAACGTAAGACCCCGAGACGCAAACCCGCGACGGTCGAGGAGTACCTCGCGCGCCTGAGCGCCGACAAGCGCGCCGCGCTCCAGAAGCTGCGGAAGGCGATTCACGCCGCCGCGCCAGGAGCCGAGGAATGCATCAGCTACCAGCTGCCGGCCGTTCGGCTGCACGGAAAGGTGCTGGTGTGGTTTGGCGCTGCCAGGAATCATTGTTCGTTCTACCCCGGCGGCGTCGTGCAGGACTGCCTGGACGACCTCGAGGGCTACGATACGAGCAAGGGCACGGTTCGTTTCACTCCCGACAATCCGCTGCCGGTGGCACTCGTGCGCAAGCTGGTGAGGGCCCGCATCGCGAAGCTTCGGGCCGACCACCGCGTATGACGGGTGAATGGAGGCCGTGAACATGCGTCCGATCGCGCTCGTCGTTGCTCTGGTCGCGCTGTCGCCTTCGGTCCTGGCCGGGCAGTCCGCCTCCGCGTCGTCGCTCTTCGAGCACCTGACCGGCGCCTGGGTGCTTCGGGGGACCATAGACGGCAAGCAGACCACCCACGACGTCGACGCGGATCTCGTGCTGAACCGCGGCTACGTCCGGCTGCACGAGGTATCGCGCGAGAAGGACGCCAGCGGCGCGCCGGCGTACGAGGCCATCGTGTTCATCAGCGTCGAGAAGCGGACCGGCGAGTTCAACTGCCTGTGGCTCGACAACACGTCGAGCGCCGGGCTGTCCGCCGCCGGCATCGCCCGCGGTGCTCCGAGCGGCAACTCGATCCCGTTCCTGTTCAAGACGGGCGGCGGCGAGTTCCACACGACCTTCATCTACTCGCCGGATACGGACAGCTGGCGGTGGGTGATGGACGGCGAGTCCGGCGGCCGGCTCCAGCCGTTTGCGCGGGTGACGCTGACCAGACGGCAGGCCGAGCGGCCCTGAGAGGCCCCGCAGTTCGTCCCGCGCTGCTCGAACACGACGGACATCGTCCGTTTCCCTTCCACCCGGTCTGCGCAATGCGCGAAAGCGCTCGCGTCTGAGTTGCGTACGCTACACTTTCCTCATGACAGCCCAGACGAGTGCACGACCGGGCCGCAATGAGCCCTGTCATTGCGGCTCGGGCCGGAAGTACAAACACTGCTGCCTCGAGAAGGATGAGGCCGAGGCCGCGGCCGCGCGAGCCAGAGCCGAAGCCGAAGCCGCGGCTCGACCGCACGAGGCGGCCGCCGCGGCCCCGAAACGGCCGCCAAAGCACCAGACGCAGCAGCCCTGGAAGGCGGCGACCTCCCGCGGGTTCGTCCCGCGCACGCGGACGCCGCGCAAGGTCGGCGGCAGCTGAGGATTGCGATGCGCCGATGGCGGTCCCTGACCGGCCATCGTCACCGTGAGCCAGATTCATGGCGCTGCCGATGACCCGCCGCGAGTTGCTCCGCGCCGCTGCAGCTTCGTGTGTCCTGTCGATTCTGCCGCGGCCGGCGTCCGCCCGTCAGTTGCGGACCAGGCTCGTCCTCCTGGGAACGGGCGGAGGCCCGACGCCGAAGAAGCTGGTTTCGGCGCCGGCGCAGGTCATCATCGTCGACGGCACGCCGTACGTCGTCGACTGCGGGGACGGCGTCGCGCGTCAGCTCGTCCTGGCGGATGTGCCCCTCGTGAAGCTGAGGCACATCTTCATTACTCACCAGCACTCGGATCACAACGCGGACTACGGCAACCTGATCCTGCTCGCGTGGGCGTCAGGACTGGCCACGAGGGTCGACACGTGGGGGCCGCCGCCCCTGGCGAGGATGACCGACCTCTTCTTCGAGATGGACGACTACGACATCCGCACTCGAATCAGCGACGAAGGCCGGCCGCCGCTCCGTCCTCTCGTGCACGCTCACGAGATCACGAAAAGCGGGGTCGTCATGCGCGACGAGAACGTCACGGTCACGTCGGCGCTGGTCGAACATCCGCTCGTCGCGCCGGCGTTCGCCTACCGCTTCGACGGCCCCGATCGATCCATCGTGATTTCCGGCGACACGGCGCGGTCGGAACACGTCGTGGAGCTCGCCCGCGGAGCCGACGTGCTGGTGCACGAGGCGCTCTGGGTGCCTGCGATCGATCGGATCCTCGCGCGTGATCCGAACGCCTCGACGTTGAAGAAACACCTCTTGGCCAGCCATACCGCCGCCGAGGACTGCGGCCGTGTGGCCGAGGCTGCGGGCGTCAAGACGCTCGTGCTCAGTCACCTCGTGCCGGGCGGCGACGCGTCCATCACCGATCAGATGTGGCTCGATGCGGCCGGCAAGTACTTCAAGGGTCGAATCATCGTCGGCAAGGACTTGATGGAAATCTGACAGGAGCCCGGATGCCCTCGGAAACGCTCAGTCCGCGACGCCTCTCCGTAGATCTCGTCGGTACCTGGGAGCTCGTCTCTCGCATCGACCGCACGGCCTCTGGCGAGACCAGCGCCGAGCCTTCGCTCGGCGCCGATCCGTACGCCATGTTGTACTACGATCGAACCGGCCACTTCGCGGCGCAGTTCATGAAGCGCGACCGCACCGCTGCCGGCGAGGAGCCGGCGGTGTCGGCGCCGAACAACAGCCGCGCCCGCGGCGGCTACGACGCGTACTTCGGCACCTACACGGTCGACGACGTTCGCGGGACCGTCACGCAGCGCCTCGTGGGCGCGCTTTCGAACGAGAACGTGGGGCAGGTCCTCACGCGAGCGATGAAGGTCTCGAACGACACGCTGACAATCGAGGTCGGAACCGCCTCGCCGGACGGCGAGCCGGTGACGCGCACTCTCGTGTGGACCAGGGTCGCCTGACGAGCGGTGGGATGACGAAGAGACACGAATCCAACGAGCCGGTGACCGTGCTCGAGACGGGCGATCAGGCGTTGCTCGCGGTGGCCAAGTCGCTGCTGGAGGACGCAGGGATCGCGTACTTCGCCAAGGGCGAAGGCATGCAGGATCTGTTCGGCCTCGGCCGGTTCGGCACCGGGTTCAGCCCGGTCGTCGGACCGGTCGAATTGCAGGTGGCTGCCGACGACGCCGCGGAGGCGCGGGCGCGGCTGATGGATCTGATGCGGCAGCGCGACCGCTGATTCCGCTGGCGCCGATGCGCTTCGCAGGCGAGCTGACGTTCGGGCAGACGTGATGAACACGAGCCGGACCGGAAGACTGCGATCCTCGGGGAGCACGGGCAACGCGCCCCCGATCTCGATTGTCAACGTCGGCTACCGGTCCACCAACTACTGGGTCGTGAGCACCGGACGCTCCCGCCTGCTCGTGGATCTCGGCTGGCCGGGCACGATGGGCGCCATGCGCGCGAACCTCGACCGGATGGGCGTGCCGCTCGGCGAGATTCGGTACGGCCTGGCGACGCACTACCACCCGGACCACGCGGGACTCGCCGAGGATCTCAAGCACGCCGGCGTGCCCCTTCTCGTCCTCGACGTGCAGACGGCCGCGATCCCGGCGCTCGAGGCGATCACGAAGCCGCGCGACGGGTACACCTCCATCACTGCGCAGGGCAACCTGACGATCACGTGCGCAGAGAGCCGCGCCGTGCTCGAGCGAATCGGCGTTTCAGGCGAGATCGTGCACACGCCCGGACATTCCGACGACAGCATCTCGCTGCTGCTCGACGATGGATCCGTGTTCACGGGAGATCTGACGCCGCCCGCCCTCGCGGGGGACACCGACGGGCGCGTGGCGCGCGAGAGCTGGAACGAATTGCGGCGCCGCGGCGCCACCCGCGTCTATCCGGGGCACGGCGCGAGCGGCCCGCTGCGCCTGCCGTGGGAGGAATGAGGTTCCTCGCCGATCTCGTCGTGCTGCTGCACGCCGGGTTCGCGCTGTTCGCTGTTTTCGGAGGGCTCCTGGCCTGGCGCTGGCGGTGGATCCCCTGGGTGCACCTGCCGGCCGCGGCATGGGGCGCGTACGTCGAGTTCGCCAGCCGCGTCTGTCCGCTGACCCCGCTCGAGAACCGGCTCCGGGCCGCCGGCGGCGCGGCGGCGTATCGCGGAGACTTCATCGCGCACTACCTCGTGCCCGTCCTCTACCCGGACAACCTGACGCACGACGTTCAGCTCGGTCTCGGCACGGTCGTGATCGCCTTCAACATCCTTGTCTATGCCACCCTGTGGCGACGTTCCAGGAAGTACGATCGAGAGGGATGACACCCACAGCCGGCGTTTGCCGGTGGTGGGGGGGCGATCTCCTGGCAGGTGGAGCGGCTGCGGTGGCACTATTGAGAACTGAGGAGGGATCATGGCGAAGAAGATCCTGATGCTCGTCGGGGACTACGTCGAGGACTACGAGGCGATGGTGCCCTTCCAGGCGCTGCAGGCCGTCGGCCATACGGTTCACGCGGTGTGCCCCGGCAAGGGCACGGGCGACGTGGTGCGGACGGCGGTCCACGATTTCGAAGGTGATCAGACCTACTCCGAGAAGCGCGGACACAACTTTGCGCTGAACGCAGCCTTCGACGACGTGAAGGAGCGCGATTACGACGCGCTGGTGATTCCGGGCGGGCGCGCGCCCGAGTACCTGCGTCTCAATCCGCGCGTGCTCGAGGTCGTCCGGCATTTCGCGGACACCCGCAAGCCGATTGCCGCGATCTGTCACGGGGCTCAGCTGCTGGCGGCGGCCAAGGCGATCGGCGGCCGCAGGATCAGTGCGTATCCGGCCTGCTCGCCCGAAGTCGAAGGCGCCGGCGCCACCTACGCCGCGATTGCGGTCGATCAGGCGGTCACCGACGGCAACATCGTCACGGCGCCGGCATGGCCCGCGCATCCGACGTGGATCGCGCAGTTCCTGACGGTGCTCGGCACGCGCATCGAGCACGGAGATCTCGCTCGCGCGTAGGAAGAAGTTGCAGCCGCTCGAGGAACTGCTGCACCGGATCGTGTGGGACGCCGAGTTCGGCAGGGGTTCGTTCGCGCTCGGCTATTACGATCGCGTGCTGCACCGGGAAATCGTGGTGCCGATGTCCGCGCTCACGCTCAGCACAGGGCAGCCTCGTACCTTCACCTTCGAGGACGAGCAGGGCGTCGCGCGGACCGTTCCGCTGCATCGCGTGCGCACGGTGTACAAAGGCGGCTCGCCCATCTGGCGCCGGCCGCAACGGACCTGACCGACGCCGCGCGTTTGTGGTAAAAACCACAACGGTAGGGGACGGCCTTCAGGCCGTCCCGGCCAATTGAGGGTAGGGGACGGCCTTCAGGCCGTCCCGGCTGGGAGGTTGCGCCAGTGGCAACGTTCACCTACGACGAGCTGAAGCACAAGACCATCGCCGAACTGCGGGACATCGCCAAAGGCGTGGACCACGAGGCGGTCAAGGGCTACACGCAGCTGAACAAGGAGCATCTGCTCCCTGCGCTCTGCCAGGCGCTCGGCATCGACGCCAGCGGGCATCACGCCGCGCGGGGCATCGACAAGGCGGTCGTGAAGGCGAAGATGCGCGCGCTGCACAAGGAGCGCGACGCGGCGCTCGCGTCCGGCGACGGGGTGCGCCTCAAGGCGCTGCGCCGGCACATCCACAAGCTCAATCATCAGATCCGGGTGCACGCCCGGTGATATCTTCCGGCGACCGGCCGCTCAGCCCGGACCAGGTGTCCGCCAACTGGACCGCGATCGCCTCCGAGTACGAGCGGTCCTTTGAGACACTGAGCTCCCAATTCGCTGCCGATGCGCTCGCGCTCCTGCAGCTTCGGCCGGGAGAGCGTGTCGTCGACGTCGCGGCCGGCACCGGTGCGTTCAGCCTGCTTGCCGCGCGTGCCGGCGCCCGTGTGCTCGCCGCGGACTTCGCGCCGGGCATGGCCGCCGCGCTTCGTGCCCGGGCCGCCGCGGCCGGCGAATCGCGCGTCGCGGTGGCCGTGATGGACGGCCAGGCGCTGGCCGTGGCCGACCGATCGTTCGACGCGAGCGTGTCCGTCCTGGGTCTGATCTTCTTTCCCGACATCGCGCGGGGGATCCGAGAGCTCCGGCGCGTGCTCCGTCCCGGCGGCCGTGCCGCCATCGTCTGCTGGGCCGATGCCGCCACGCTCGAGCCGATGATGCTCGTGAGGCGCGCCATCGAACGCGTCATCCCCGGGTTCGAGCCGCCGGCGGGCGTGCCCGTGTGGGCGCGGCTCGCCGGACCCGACGCCGTATGCGCCGCGATGGAGAAGGCGGGGTTCGCGCGCGTGGCCGTCACGACCTCGACGCGATCGATGACCATCGAATCGCCAGAATCGTTCTGGACGGACTTCACCAGGATTGTGCCGCCGCTGGCGCACCTGTTCGCCGGGCTCGGACCGGACCGGACGGCCGCCGTCGGACGCGCGTACATGGATTTGCTCGAGGCCGCAGGGGGCGGCGACACGCCGAGGATGAGCGCCGAAGCCTGCACCGGCATCGGCTGGGCGTGACGCGCCATCCGGACCGGACGATGCCGCGGGAAGGACGGTATGTGCCGTAACATCAAGACGCTCTTCAACTTCGATCCGCCGGCCACCGACGAGGAGATCCGCGCGTCGGCGATCCAGTTCGTCAGGAAGCTGAGCGGAGTCAACCGTCCGTCGCGCGCGAACCAGGCGGCGTTCGATCGCGCGGTGGACGAAGTGAGCCACGCGGCCTCGCGTCTCCTCGAGTCGCTGACGACGACCGCGCCACCCAAAGACCGCGAAGCGGAAGCGGCGAAAGCGAGGGCCCGCACGGTCGAGCGATTCCATGGAGCATCACGGTGAATCACGTCTACAAGACTGTCGAACTGGTCGGGTCATCGGCCACCGGGACCGACGACGCCATTCGGAACGCGGTGGCGAAGGCGGCGAAGACGCTTCGCAACCTGCGGTGGTTCGAAGTGATCGAGACCCGCGGTCACATCGACAATGGACAGGTCGCGCACTGGCAGGTGACGATCAAGATCGGCTTCACGCTCGAAGACGAAGCCTAGGGACGTGTGGCGGTTGTGAACTTCACCTGCAGGACGGCGCGATCGGCCGCGGTCACGGCCATCCTGGTGGCACTGGTGGTTCTGGAAACTGCGGTCGTGCATCTCCTGCTGATGCGCGTCCGTGTGCTCGCGCTCGCGGTATCCGCCGCGAGCCTGGCGGCCGTCGTCTGGCTGATGGCCGACTATGTGGCGATGGGCGGACCTGCCGCGCATCTCGACGGCGAGTGGGTCCATCTTCGTGTCGGCCGGCGTGCGCGGGCGACGATCGCCCGGGCGGCCGTCGCGGGGGCCCTGGCTCCGGGCTGGCAGGATCTCGGGTTGTCCGCGCCGAAGTATCTGAACCCGACGAAGCCCGCGTCGCCGAACGTCTTCCTGGTGTTCGCCGATCCGCAAGCGGTCGAGCTCTTCGGCGCGATCCGGCGTCCGGTCCGGCGGATCGCGCTCCACCTCGACGATCCGGCCGGGTTCCTCGCCGCGCTCGGTCGGCCGATGCCGTCGAACGCGCCACCAGCGGCGGCGGTGTGACACAATCCACGTCCATGAAACATCTTGCTCTCGTCATTCTTGCGGCCGCCTGCGCGTCGTGCGCCTCGAAGGCGACACCCACCCCGGACAACGCCCGGGACGCGGCCGCCTGGGAGCGCCAGGCCCGGAACGTCGACATCGTCCGCGACGACTGGGGCATCGCGCACGTGCATGGCAGGACCGATGCGGACGCCGTGTTCGGGATGATCTACGCTCAGGCCGAAGACGACTTCAACCGCGTCGAGACGAACTACCTGCTCTCGATGGGCCGCCTCGCGGAGGCCGAAGGCGACAAGGAGATCTACCGCGACCTCCGGATGAAGCTCTTCATCGATCCGGCCGACCTGAAGGCGACGTACGAGCAGAGCCCGGACTGGCTCAAGAGGCTGATGACCGCGTGGGCGGACGGGCTGAACTTCTATCTCTACAAGCATCCCGAGGTGAAGCCGAAGGTCATCACGCGTTTCGAGCCCTGGATGGCGCTGTCGTTCACGGAAGGCAGCATCGGCGGCGACATCGAGCGGGTGGACCTGAAGCAGCTCGAGGCGTTCTATGGGAAGGCGCCCGTCGGCACGCAGGCCTCGAACGAGCAGCCCGAGGCCTACGTCGAGCCGACGGGATCCAACGGCATCGCCATCGCGCCGTCGGACTCCGCATCGCACCACGCGCTGCTGTGGATCAATCCGCACACGTCGTTCTTCTTCCGGTCCGAACTGCAGATGGCCAGCGACGAAGGGCTCGACGCCTACGGCGCGGTCACGTGGGGGCAGTTCTTCGTCTACCAGGGCTTCAACGAGCGGGCCGGGTGGATGCACACGTCGAGCGGAGTGGACAACATCGACGAGTACCTGGAGACGGTGACGAAGAAGGGCGACGGGTACGTCTACAGGTACGGGAACGAAGAGCGCCCGGTGAAGCAGAAGACGATCGCCGTGCCGTACAGGACGACCGGCGGGATGGCCACGAAGACGTTCACGGCGTACTTCACGCAGCACGGGCCGGTGGTCCGGGAGCAGGACGGGAAGTGGGTGAGCATCAGCCTGATGCAGGACCCGCTTCACGCGCTGATCCAGTCGTACACGCGGACGAAGGCGCACGACCTGAAGGCCTTCCGCCAGGCGATGGAGCTTCACACGAACTCGTCGAACAACACGATCTTCGCGGACGCGGACGGCGACATCGCGTACTTCCACTCCAACTTCATCCCGAAGCGTGATCCGCGCTTCGACTGGACGAAGCCGGTCGACGGCAGCGATCCGGCGACCGACTGGCACGGCGTCCTGTCGATCGACGAGTCGCCGAATGCGATCAACCCGGCGAACGGGTGGGTGTACAACTCAAACAACTGGCCCTGGTCGACGGCGGGTCCGGACAGTCCGAAGCGCGCCGACTATCCCGCGTACGTCGAACGGGGCACCGAGGAGACGCCGCGCGGCTACCACGCGCTCCGCGTGCTCGGATCCGGGAAGAACTTCACGCCCGACTCGCTGACCGCCGCGGCGTTCGACAGCTATCTGCCGGCGTTCGATCGGCTGCTGCCGCCGCTCTTCAAGGCGTACGACCGGCTGCCGGCGGCCAGTCCGATCAGGGCGCAGCTCAAGGATCAGATCGCGCTGCTGCGAGGCTGGGACCATCGCTGGGGCGCGTCGTCCGTGCCGACCTCGCTCGCCGTGTTCTGGGGAGAAGAAGCAGGGCGAAGGGTCGCGGCGGAAGCGCGCGCGGCCGGCATGTCGGCCGACGACTACACGGCGACGAAGGCCGCGCCGGACGATCTGCTGCAGGCGCTCGCGGCCGCGTCCGGCAAGCTCGCCGCCGACTTCGGCACCTGGAAGACGCCCTGGGGCGACATCAACCGCTTCCAGCGCATCAACGACGACATCACGCCGTCGTTCGACGACAGCAAACCGAGCATTCCGGTCGCCTTCACATCGTCCCGCTGGGGCTCGCTCGCGTCGTTCGGCGCGCGCGCGTATCCGAACACGAAGAAGTGGTACGGCACCAGCGGCAACAGCTTCGTCGCGGTCGTCGAGTTCGGCGACAGGGTGTCGGCGAAGGCGGTCACCGCTGGCGGCGAGAGCGGCCATCCCGACTCGCCGCACTTCAACGACGAAGCCGAGCGCTACGCGAGCGGCAACCTGCGCGAGGTGTACTACTATCCCGAGGAGCTGAAAGGGCACACCGAGCGGTCGTATCACCCCGGTTCCTGATCTGAAGGAGCGCGAGGCGTCGGCCGGGTGATGAGCGATGGAGTTGCCGTTCACCCACGCGGCGTTTCTCGACGTCTTCGGCGCGTACAACCACGCGCTCTGGCCCGCGGCGACCGTGCTGTGGACCGTCACCGCAGCGATGGCCCTGCAGTGGGCGAGAACGCGCAACGGCGACGGCCGCGCCCTGTGCGCCCTTCTGGCCGTGCACTGGGCGTGGTCGGGCGCGGTCTACCACTGGATCTTCTTCCGGCGCATCAACCCGGCGGCCGCGTTCTTCGGCGGCGGGTTCGTGCTGGAGGCGATCCTGTTCGCGTGGCTCGCGGTGACGGTTCGCACGCGCTTCAGACTGGACGAATCGCCGCGTGGCGTCCTGGGCCTGTCGCTCGTGATCTACTCGCTGGCATACCCGCTCGCGGGTCTGGCGTTCGGCCTGCGCTATCCGCGCATGCCGATCTTCGCCGTTCCGTGCCCGACGACGCTCCTCACAGTCGGGCTGCTGCTGACGGCATCCGGGGCTCCCCGGACCGTCAACATCGTGCCGATCGCGTGGTCCGCCATCGGCGCGTCCGCGGCGTTCGTCCTCGGCGTCCGTGCCGACCTCGCGCTGATGGCGGCCGGGGTGCTCCTGACGCTCGACACGCTCGCCCCGCGAGCGCTGGGCGCGAGGGGAGGGCAGCCGGCATGACGGCGGCGGAGTTTCGTCGGATTGCTCTCGGAATGGATGGCGCGTCCGAGGGCGCCCACATGAATCACCCGGATTTCCGCGTCGGCGGTCGAATCTTTGCGACGATTCATCGGGGCGACGAACACGGGATGGTGAAGCTGTCGCCCGGTGCACAGCGGCGATTCGTCCGCGAGCATCCGGGTGCGTTCGCGCCCGAGGCCGGGGCCTGGGGGCTCCAGGGCTGCACCCGGGTCTATTTCGCCCGCGCAGACGAGGAGGCGGTCGGCGAGGCGATGACGCTGGCGTGGAGGCTCGCCTGCGAGCCGGGTGGACGTCGCCGGCCGCGCCCGAAGAAGTGAATGGTGCCTCAGCCCGGGTCTCGAACCATCCGTCCGGTCATCGCCTCTCGGTCGGCACCGACACGCATCGCGGGCCTGACGCTTCGGCGCGTTACCCCTGCGCCAGGATGCCGCGCAGCGCGTCGGCCACCTGCCGGCTCGCGGCGTCTGCCGTGACGATGTCGATCGCTTCGGGGCCGGGCGCGCCCAGCCGCAGCTCCACGGCGCGCGCGATCTGCTCCTGCTCAAAAATCCGGCGCCCCATGATCGCCTGATTCGCGCCGAGCGACTTGAGCATCGCGAGGCCGACCGCGTCGACGGCGACGCGATCGTCGCCGGCAATGACGACGTTGCCCGCCTTGAGCTCGCCGTGCGACGGCCCGCCGTCGGTGAACGCCGCCACGCCGTCGAGGACGATCAGGTCCGGCCGGTACCCCGTGTTCAGCTCGGCGATCATGCGCCGCATGTCGGGCGAGGCGTGCATCGTGCGGCGAATCGGCTTGGGGGTCAGCCCGACCGACAGCTTCAGCGACATCGTGAAGACGCCGCCCGCGCCGTGCGTCTTGAGGCAGCAGGTCGAGACGGTGTACTCCGAGTCGACGATGAGGCGCGGGAGGTGAAAGCCGGCCGGCCAGTGCGATCCGGCCGGCGCGAACGCCACCCAGTCCCGGTCCTCGATCCGTTCGAAGTCCACGATGTCGAATCGGAGGTCGCGCGCGAGGTCGAACACGCCCTTCTTCTCCATGACGCCTCGCGTCTGCGGCGGGCCGCTCGATTCGCCGAGCGTGATGCTGCGGGCCCCGCGCCCGTGGAGCTCGGTGACGATCTGGGCCAGCGTGTCGGGATGCGTCGAGGCGGGCGACTCGTCCGCCGAGTTGAAATTGGGCTTCAGGACGACCCGTTTGCCGGCGATGCCGCCGACGTCGAGCAGCTTCAGGGCTTCGGACACGCCGCGCCGACGGTCGGCGGTCCGCACCAGGGCCACGCGGCTGCGGCGCGGCGCGAGGATCGACGCCAGGCCGTCGGCGCGCAGCGCCGGCGTGAGCGCCAGACCGGCCGAGAGGGTGCGGACGAATTCGCGACGGCCGAGGAAACGGGGCATGGCGGCCTCCTTGACAGGGACATGCTGCGAATGCAAGAAGCGCCGCAGCCCCGATGCCGCGGCGTCGAGGACGCGGTGACGCCTGCGCCCGCCGGATTGCCGGCATTCGGGTATCCTTGGCCGCCAGGAGGAGCCGCATGACTCACCGCGTCCGCCGCGCCCCGGCGCTCGTTTCGCTGGCGGCGCTCGTCGCCGCCGCCGTGCTCTCGATCGCCTCCCCGCGCGGACAGGAGAACACGGCCGATCGCTTCGACGTCCGCGACGTCATGATTCCGGCGCGCGACGGCGTCCGGCTGCACGCGAAGATCTTCACGCCGAGGAACCAGAGCGGGCCGCTGCCCTTCATCCTCTCCCGCACCCCGTACGGCGTCGAGAACGCGGCGGGCAAGTTCGTCACCTACCTGAAAGCGCTCGCCGACGAGGGCTACATCTTCGTCTTCGAGGACATCCGCGGGAAGTTCGGCTCGGAGGGCACGTTCGTCATGCAGCGCCCGGCCCGCGCGCCGGGCGATACGAAGTCGATCGACGAGGGGACCGACACCTACGACACGATCGACTGGCTGCTGAAGAACGGCGGGAACAACAACGGGCGCGTCGGCATGCTCGGCATCTCGTACGACGGCTGGACCACCATCATGGGCGCGCTCGAGCCGCATCCCGCGCTCAAGGCGATCTCGCCGCAGGCCTCGCCCGCCGACATGTGGCTCGGAGACGACTTCCACCACAACGGCGCGTTCCGCCTGAGCTACGGGTTCGAGTACGCGGCGATGATGGAGAGCGGGAAGAACGTCCAGCAGTTCGCCTTCGACCGCCACGACACGTACGACTGGTATCTCGGCCTCGGCCCGCTCGCGAACGTGAACCGGAAGTACCTCCACGAGAAGATTCCCACCTGGAACGACTACGTCGCCCATCCCGACTACGACGCCTTCTGGAAGCGCCAGACGCTCGTGCCGCACATCCTCGACGTGAAGGTGCCGACGCTGAACGTCGCCGGCTGGTGGGACCAGGAGGATTTCTACGGCCCGATCCGGATCTACGACGCGCTCGAGGCGCACGACACGAAACATCTCAACTACCTCGTCGTCGGCCCATGGAACCATGGTGGCTGGTCGCGCGGCGGTGGCGACAGCCTCGGCCCGATTCCCTTCGGCAGCGCGACAGCGGAGTACTTCAGGGATCACGTCCAGGCGCCGTGGTTCGCGCACTTCCTGAAGGACAAGGGCACGCTCGATCTGCCGGAAGCGCTCACCTTCGAGGCGGGCACGGACCGCTGGATGCGCTGGGATGCGTGGCCGCCGAAGGCGAAGACGGAGGCGCGATCGCTCTATTTCGCCGCGGACCAGGCGCTGTCGTTCGACAGGCCGACCGGGGCGGGCCCGCAGGCGTTCGACAGCTACGTCTCCGATCCCGCCCACCCGGTCCCGTACCGCCATCGTCCGATCCAGCCGACGTACTTCCCCGGGGGATCGAAGTGGTCCACGTGGCTGGTGGAGGATCAGCGGTTCGTCCGCGACCGGCCCGATGTGCTGACCTGGGAGACCGCGCCGCTCGACGCGGACGTGACGATAGCCGGCGAGGTCACCGCGCACCTGTTCGCGTCCACGACGGGGAGCGATGCGGACTGGATCGTGAAGCTGATCGACGAGTACCCGGACGAGTATCCGGCCGACTGGAACCTGGCGGGCTACGAGCTGATGGTGTCGAACGAGGTATTCCGCGGCCGGTACCGCAAGAGCATCGAGAAGCCGGCGCCGATCCCGCCGAACGTCGTGCTCGAGTACACGTGGAGCCTGCACACCCAGGACTACACGTTCCGCAAGGGGCACCGTATCGCGGTTCAGGTGCAGAGCACGTGGTTCCCGATCATCGACCGGAACCCGCAGACCTTCGTGCCGAACATCTTTGAAGCGAAGGCGGGGGACTTCCGATCGGCGACCGACCGCATCTACCGCTCGGCGCGATATCCTTCCTCCGTGGTGCTGCCCGTCGTGCGATGACCCTCGATGACCTCGACGATCTCCGCCGGGCGAAGGCGCTGCTCGATCACCCGAGCTTCGCGTCGAGGGTGAGCAACCTGCTCGGCGCGCCGGTCGAGCGCGGCCTCGAGCTGCTGCCGTCGAACTGGGCGGCGGTCGTGGCCGACGCCACGCGCGCCGCGCTGCAGAAGGCGCTCGACCTCGCCGTGTCGACGCTGGACGATCGGAGGAGCGGACCGCCCTCGCCGATCTTCCACAAGCTGGCCGTCGCGGCGACCGGCGCGGGCGGAGGCGCGCTCGGCCTCGCAGCGCTGCCACTCGAACTCCCGGTCTCGACCGCCGTGATGCTGCGCTCGATCGCCGACGTCGCGCGCAGCGAGGGGGAGCACATCAGGACCGTGGAGGCGCGGCTGGCCTGCCTCGAGGTGTTCGCGCTCGGCGGCCGCGCGAACAGTGACGATGCGGCGGAGACCGGGTATTTCGCGGTGCGCCTCGCGCTGGCGCGCGCCGTCAGCGAGGCCGCCGAGTTCATCGCCGAGCGCGGCATCGCGCAGGAGGGCGCGCCCGCCATCGTGAGGTTGATCGCGCAAATCGCGTCGGGCTTCGGCGCGACCGTCTCCGAGAAAGCCGCGGCGCAGGCCATCCCGATCATCGGCGCCGCCGGCGGCGCCATCGTCAACCTGCTCTTCATCGATCACTTCCAGGATGTCGCGCGCGGCCATTTCGCCGTGAGGCGGATCGAGCGCCGGTACGGCGCCGACGCGACGAGGGCGGCCTACGAGGCGATTGACGCGTGACAGTTCGAGGACTGGACGACTTGAAAGCCAGCCATACCGTGTGTCCGCCGCACTCGGGATCCTCGGGCTGCCAGGTCCGCAGCGTGAAGCCGTGCGACGCGAGCAGTTGTTGGTACTCGGCCGGATCGAGGCTTGCGTGGTACAGCGGCTCGCCGCGGTAGGATCCGATCGCTTCCCCCGCGCGCGGTCCGCTCGTGAACATCAGCGCGGCGCCGGGGGCGGCGTGGGCGGCGAATCGAGCGAACATCGCGCGCTGCTCGTCCATCGTCAGGTGGAAGAAGCTGTCCCACGCGATGATGCCGTCGAAGCGGGACGCGAGCGCGAGCACCCGCATGTCGGACACGACCCACTCGTGATCGGGAAGCCGGGCCCGGCAGAGGGCGATCATCGAATTGGATGCATCGACGCCTGTCACGTGGAACCCGCGCGCGATGATGTAGCGCGCGATCGGCTCGGCGGTGCCGCAGCCGACGTCGAGGACGGCGCCGCCGGCAGCCACCTCGCCGAGAAACCGATCCAGCCAGACCTGCTCGCGAAACGGCGCGGCGCGGCGGTCCCGGTCGAAGTCGTGCGCGTGGCGCTCGTAGAGATCGATGACGGCGTCGTGACACACGGGTCGAAGGCTCCTGACCGCCCCTATTCGTCCGTGTTCCACCTCACGCGGGCGAAGCGCCTCGAGGCGTTCATGGCGATCTCCATTCGGCATCCGTCCGTCGCAACGACAGGACCGGGGGCCTAGCCCCTGTCGGGAGCTGACCAGACCGCCTCGGCGTGCAGCCGTTCGATTCGCTTGTCCGGCACGAGCCAGATCAGCGCGACGAGTACGTAGAGCGCGTCGGCGAGCCGCGGGCTCACCCAGGCCAGGCCGATCGCCGCGACGTAGAGGAGCGGCGAGATCTTGCCCTTGGCATCCCGGCCGACCGCCCGCGCCAGCATCGAGTCCGGCCCCTCTTCGGACAGGATCTGCCCCTGCAACACGTAGTACGCGACCGCCGCGCAGAGCAGCACGATGCCGTACACCGCGGTCGGCCACGCGGCGCGATGGTTCGCGCCGAGCCAGGCCGTGACGAACGGCACGAGCGACAGCCAGAACAGCAGATGCAGGTTCGCCCACATGATCCGGCCGTTGATCCGATGGACGGCCTGGAGCATATGGTGGTGGTTGTTCCAGTAGATTGCGAGGAAGACGAAGCTGAGGACGTAGGCCAGGAAGACCGGCAGCAGCGGCCGGAGCGCGGCGATCGTGTGACCCTCGGGCGCCCTGAGCTCCAGGACCATGATGGTGATCAGGATTGCGATGACGCCGTCGCTGAACGCCTCGAGTCGGCTCTTGCTCATCGGTGTGACTTCCGCTGCCTAGGATACAGGGACTGCTCCGGTTGCGGGCGGGGCGGCCGGCGCCGGACGTCAACTCGGTGCGGAGCGATCGTGCGATTCGTGGTACTCTCTCTTCAGCCGTTTCCCGCAAAGGAGCCGCAATGGCGAAGAAGGCAGCGCGCAAGTCCGCCCGCAAACCGAGCGCGGCGTTCATGAAACCCATGACGCCCAGCGCGGCACTGGCAGAGGTCATCGGCGCCAAGCCGATGCCGCGGACCGAGGTCACCAAGAAACTCTGGGGCTACATCAAGAAGAACGGTCTGCAGGACAAGAAGAACAAGCGGATGATCAAGGCCGACGCCGCGCTCAAGCCCGTGTTCGGCGGAAAGGCGACCGTCAACATGTTCGAGATGACCAAGCTGGTCAGCCGGCACCTGAAATAGCGAACATGGCCAATGGGGTAAGGGCGCTTACCCCATTCGGCTGTTACTCGTATCTCAGGGCCTGCATCGGTTCCACTTGCGACGCCCGTCGCGCGGGGATGAGGCCTGCGCCAACCGCCACGACAGCCAGCGACGCGGCCGCCCCGGCCAGCACCAGCGGGTCCCACCCGTTCAACTGATACAGCAGCGACTGGGCGAGCCGCCCCAGCCAGAGGGCGGCGACCAGTCCGATGACGCCGCCGACGACCGTCATGCGCCCGACCTGTGCGAGCACCATTCCGAGGACGCGGCCGGGCGCCGCGCCGAGCGCCATGCGCAGGCCGATCTCGCGCGTGCGCTGCGCCACGGTGTAGGCGAGCACGCCGTAGAGGCCGACGGCGGCGAGCAGCGTCGCGAGGCCGGCGAACGCCGCCGCCAGCACGCTGATGAAGCGGTCGATGAACACGTTCTCCCGGACCTGCTCCGGCATCGTCCGCAGGTTCTCGACCGGCAGGTTCGGGTCGAGCCGCGCCACCACCTTGGGGATCGTGGCGATGACGTCCTCGGGCGCGAGCGCCGTCCGGACGAAGAAGCTGATCGCGCCCAGGTCGGGATCCTGCCGGTACGGACGGAAGAACAGCGGCGGCGCCGGCTCCTTCACGTTGCTGTACTTCGCGTTCCGGACCAGGCCGACGATTTCCGTGTCGAGCGGGCTGGCGCTGCCCTTGCCCGAGCCGATCCGCTTGCCGACGGCGTCGCGGCCGAGGTTGAACTTCTTCGCGAACGCCTCGTTGACGATGGCCACCATCGGCGCGCCGTCGGCGTCGGCGCGCGTGAACTCGCGTCCGCTGATGAGCGGGATGCCGAGCGTGCGGAAGTATCCCGGGCCGACTTCGTTGTAGCGCGAGTTGGTGTTCGTGTCGGGCCCCGCCTTGAATCCCTCCACCACGACGTCGCTGCCCCAGTTGTCGCCCCCGAGCAGCGGAACGAGCGACGAGGAGACGCCGTTGACGCCCGGCTGCGCGGCGAGCTCGTCCTCGAGCCGCTCGAACAGCGCGCGGGTCTTCTGCACCGTGTAGCCGCTCAGCGCCGGCGAGAGGCCGAACGTGATCACATGATCCACGTTCAGACCCAGATCTGTCCGGCTGACGTTCACGAGACTCCGCGTGAACAGGCCGGCGGCCACGAGCAGCGCCATCGACAGCGCGATCTGCGCCGTGGCGAGCGACGTGCGGAAGCGGGCCGCGGCGCGCGCGCCCGAGGGCTGCCCGGCCTGGCCTTTCAGCGTCGACACCAGATCGGGCCTCGTGCTGTGCAGGGCGGGGAAGAGCCCGAAGAGGAGGCCGGTCCCGATGGTCAGCGCCGCCGCGAACGCGAGGGCTGTTCCGTCGAGGTGGGGCTGCAGGTTCGCGGCGAGCTCCGGCGGGAGCATCGAGGCGATGAGATCGAGCGTCCAGCGCGCGACGACAAGCCCCGCGACACCGCCGAAGACAGCGAGGAGGCACGATTCGAGCAGCAGCTGTCTGACCAGCTGCCATCGGCCGGCGCCAATCGACAGCCGCACGGCCATTTCGCCGGCGCGCGCCGCCGATCGCGCGAGCAGGAGGTTGGCGATGTTCGCGCAGGCAATCATCAGGACGAACGCCGTCACGGCGAGCAGCAGCGTGAGCGGCGCCCGGGCATCACGGTCCATCGAGCTCTGCCCGCGGCCGCCGGGCGTCAGCACGATCGGCTTCGTCCGGAACCGCGCCATCGTCTGGTCGCTCAGGCCTTTCTGCAGCGGCGCTTCGACGTCGTTCACGATGGCGTGATACTGCGTGTTGAGCTGCGCGCGCGCCTGATCGAGCGACACGTCGGGGCGGAGCCGCGCGAACAGATAGATCCAGTAGTTCCGGCGATCGTCGAACCGCTTGAGGGTGTCGGCGGTCTGGTTCGGGAACTGTAATCCCGCCATCGTCATCGGCACGTACACCTGCGGCCTGGAGCCGAGCGTCGTGCCGTCGAATCCCCGCGGCGCCACGCCCACGATCGTCATCGGTGCGCCGTTGACGACAATCGCCTGGTTCAGGACGTGCGGGTCCCGCGCGAACTGCTGCTCCCAGTACCCGTACCCGAGCACGACGACGTGGGCTTCGCCAATCGTGCGGTCGTCGTCTGGTCCGAGCAGCCGGCCGAGCGCCGGGCGCAGGCCGAGCACGGGAAAGTAGCTGCCGGACACGAACAGGCCCTGGCCGCTGAGCGTCTGACCGCGGGCCGCCAGGTTCGCGCCGAAGAGACGATGGGCGGCCAGACCCGTGAAGACCTTCTGCGCCTTCGCCAGATCCCGGTACATCGGATAGCTGAACACGACGTCGCAGTCGCCCGCCTGGTTGCACGACTGCGAACCCGGCTTCGGCCCGGGCGCGGCCAGGTTGACGAGCAGGCCCGGCTGTCTGGCCGGCAGCGACTTGAGCAGCAGCTGGTTGAACATCGAGAAAATCGCCGCGTTGGCGCCTATCCCGAGCGCCAGCGAAATGATGGCGACCGCCGTCACGAACGGCGTCTTGAAGAGCATCCGGAGGGCGAATTTGAGGTCGAGCATGCAGCTTTATAGACGTATCCGGGCGGCCGATGGTTTACTGAATCCGATGGCGGCCCCCTTTCCACCCGGTCCGGCGCGTCCGATCTTCGGGAGCCTCATCGCGCCCGGCCGCGATCCGCTCCAGCTCTTCACCGGGCTCGCGCGTACCCACGGGGATCTCGTGCACTTCCGGATGACAGGCGAGCACGTGTTCCTGGTCAGCCGTCCCGACATCATCCGGGACGTGCTCGTGACGAGCAGCCGCAACTTCACCAAGAGCCGCGGGCTCGAGCGCGCGAAGAACCTCCTCGGCGAAGGCCTGCTGACGAGCGAGGGTGCGTCGCATCTCCGCAGCCGGCGGCTGCTTCAACCGGCGTTCCATCGCGAACGAATCGCGGCGTACGCCACCGTGATGGCCGAGTACGCGGAGCGCGAAGCGTCGCGCTGGACGGCCGGCGCACCCTTCGATGCCGCGCAGGCGATGTCGCGTCTCACGCTCGCCATCGTCGGCAGGACATTGTTCGACGCCGACGTGGAGGCGAGCGCCGACGAAGTCGGCGACGCGCTGACGCGTGTGCTCAACACGTTCTGGGTGACGCTGCTGCCGTTTTCCGGACTCATCGAGCGGCTGCCGGTTCCGACGTTCCGGCGCGGCCGCGCCGCCCGCGCCAGGCTCGACGCCATCATCTACCGGCTCATCGCCCACCGCCGTGCCAGCGGCCGCGATCACGGAGACCTGCTGTCGATGCTGCTGCAGGCACAGGACGAGGAGAGTGGCGGGGGCGGGTTCACGGATCGGCAGGTCAGAGACGAGGCAATGACGCTCCTGCTGGCCGGACACGAGACAACCGCCAACGCGCTGACCTGGACGTGGTATCTGCTTGGTCAGGCGCCCGAAGTCGAACGGAAGCTGCACGAGGAGATTGACAGCGTTCTCGGAGGACGGTTGCCGCAGGCCGCCGACGTCGCCCGCCTGCCGTTCGTCGAGCGCGTCGTTACCGAGGCGATGCGGCTGTACCCGCCGGCGTGGATGATCGGACGCCGTGCGATTGCCGAGCAGCCGCTCGACGGGTACGTCGCGCCGCCGCGCTCGATCGTCTTCATGAGCCAGTGGGTCGTGCACCGCGATCGGCGCTGGTTCGAGGAGCCGGAGCGCTTCGCGCCCGATCGCTGGACGCCGGCGTTCAGGACGTCGCTGCCGAAGTTTGCCTATTTTCCGTTCGGCGGCGGGCCGCGCCAGTGCATCGGCGAGCCGTTCGCGTGGATGGAGCTCGTGCTGCTCGTCTCGACCATCGCCCGGCGCTGGCGGCTGCGGCCCGTTCCCGGGCATCCCGTCGTGCCTCAGCCGCTGGTGACGCTCCGCGCGAAGCACGGCCTCCAGGTCACGGCTGAGAGACGATGAAGCTTGCCTACAGGTCCTTGACCGCCTCCAGCACCGCGTCGGCATGGCCGTCGACGCTGACCTTGTCCCAGCGCTTCGCGACCTTACCGTCCGGACCGATCAGGTACGTCGTGCGCACGATTCCCATGTAGCTGCGGCCGTAACGGCTCTTCTTCTGCCAGACGCCGTACTTGTCCGAGACCTCGTGATTGGCGTCAGCGAGCAGGGGAAACGTCAGGCCGTGCTTGCCGGCGAACTTGGCCTTGCTCTTCTCGTCGAGAATGCTGACGCCGAGCAGGGCGACCTTCTCGCTCTTGAGCCTGAGCAGATGGCCCTGGAAGTCGCACGCTTCCTTCGTGCAGCCGGGCGTGTCGTCCTTGGGATAGAAGTAGAGCACGACCGGTTTGCCCGCGTAGTCCGACAGCTTGTGCGTCCCGCCGTCCTGATCCTTCAACGTGAATGCCGGGGCCTTCCGGCCGGGATCGATGAGCGCCATGCCATATCTCCATCGAGGGCGCCGCCTGCGGGCGTCGCCGCCACCGCACAAGCATACCCGCTTCGTGTATCCTTCGGGGATTCAGGAGGAGTCATTCATGTCTGTTCGGCAACGGCTCGCGACGCGAACGATGCTCGCCGCCGGACTCGCGGCGCTGGGATTCGGGCTGCTGCCTCGCGCGGCGGCCCAGGCGCCGCCGGCAGATCTCTTCGGTGATCTGCACTGGCGGATGACCGGCCCGTTCCGCGCGGGACGCGTCAACGGCGTCAGCGGCGTGCCGGGGCGTCCGGAGACCTTCTACTTCGGCTCGGTCGGCGGCGGCCTCTGGAAGACGATCAACGCGGGCCGCACGTGGACGCCCGTGTTCGACTCGGAGCCGGTCGCGTCGATCGGCGCCGTCGGAGTGGCGCCATCGAGCCCCGACACCGTCTATGTCGGGACCGGCGAATCCGACATGCGCTCGCAGATCTCCTACGGCGACGGCATGTACAAGACGACCGACGGCGGCCGGACCTGGTCGCACATCGGTCTCGAGGCGACGCGCCAGATCGGCCGCGTGCTGGTGGACCCGAAGAACGCCGATCGCGTGTTCGTCGCGGCGCTCGGCCACGTGTACGGCGGGAATCCCGACCGCGGCGTCTACCGGACGACCGACGGCGGCGCCACCTGGAAGAAGGTGCTCTTCAGGAACGACAACGTCGGTGCGATCGATCTCCAGTTCGATCCGACCGACTCGAACACGGTGTACGCGACGCTCTGGAACACGCGGCGCCCGCCATGGAGCATCTATCCGCCCTCGTACGGCCCCGGCGGCGGCGTGTTCAAGTCGACCGACGGGGGCGACACCTGGCAGCCGCTCACCAGCGGTCTGCCGACCGAGGGGCTCGGCCGCATCGGGATTGCCGTCGCGCCGACCGACCGCACGCGCGTGTACGCGATCGTCGACGCGAAGGACGGCGGCCTCTATCGGTCCGACGACGCCGGCGGAAGCTGGCGCAGGATGTCGGGCGACCAGCGCATCTGGGGCCGCGGCTGGTACTTCTGCCGCGTGGCGGTCGACCCGAAGAATCCGGATACGCTCTACGTCTCGAATACGTCGGTGTACCGGTCGAATGACGGCGGCCGGACCTGGACGGCGATCAAGGGCGCCCCGGGCGGAGACGACTACCATCAGCTCTGGATCTATCCGGGCGATCCCGATCGCATGATCCTCGCAAGCGATCAGGGCGCGATCGTGACCGTCGACGGCGCACGCACCTGGAGCTCCTGGTACAACCAGCCGACCGCGCAGATGTATCACGTTGCGGCGGACTACCGGTTCCCGTACTGGGCGACCGGCGCGCAGCAGGACAGCGGCGCCATCGGCACGCCGATGCGGAGCCAGCTCGCCGAGATCTCGATGCACGACTGGCGGCCGCTGTGCGCCGGCGGCGAAAGCGGCTACACGGCGCCCGACCCGCTCCATCCGGACATCCTGTTCGGCGGCACGGTCGAGCGCTGCCACGTCGTCACCGGCGACCGCGCCAACGTCACGCCCGAAAAGGACCTGCCGACGCCGCCGCGCCACACCTGGACGCTGCCGCTCGTCTTCTCCGCCGCCGATCCGCATGCGCTGTACTTCAGCGATCAGTACGTCTTCAAGACCGTGGACGATGGCGCGCATTGGACGCGTATCAGCGACGACCTCACGCGCGAGGACCCGGGTGTCCCGCCGAATCTCGACGAAGCGACCGCCGCCGACGCGCCTCAGGGCAAGCGGCGCGGCGTCGTCTACACGATCGCGCCCTCATCGCTGCAGGCACCGCTCATCTGGGTCGGCACCGACGACGGCTACATCCATGTGACGCACGACGACGGCAAGACGTGGACCAACGTGACGCCGCCCGCCCTGACGCCGTGGAGCAAGGTCGTGATGATGGACGCGTCGCATTTCGACGCGAACGAGGCGTACGCGGCCGTCGATCGGCACCGCCTGGACGACGACGCGCCGTACATCTACCGCACGCGCGACGGCGGCAGGAGCTGGCAGCGGATCACGAAAGGGCTGCCGCCGGACGTCTACATGCAGACGGTCAAGGAGGATCCGGTACGACGCGGGCTGCTGTTCGCCGGCACGGAACTCGGCGTCTACGTGTCGTTCGATGACGGCGACAACTGGCAGACGCTGCAGCTCAACCTTCCGCCCGTGTCGGTCCGCGACATCGCGATCCACGATGGCGACGTCATCCTCGCGACGCACGGCCGCGGATTCTGGGTGCTCGACGATGCCAGCCCGCTGCGGCAGATGTCGCCCGACACCGCGCGCGCCGCGGTCCACCTGTTCCGTCCCGCGGACGCCATCGAGACGCCGCCGCCGAGCGAGGACGGCACACCGCTGCCGAGGGACGAGGCGTTCGCGGAGAACCGGCCGTACGGCGCCTTCATCGATTACTCGTTGAGCGCCGCGGCGACGAGCCCGCTGACCATTGAGATTGATGACGCCCAGGGAAAGATGGTCCGGCACTGGTCCAGCGGCGACCAGGTCGTGCCGGTGAACCCGGACGCGCTGAACATCCCCGCCTTCTGGGTGAAACCGGTGCAGCCGCCGTCGGCCGCGGCCGGCCTGCACCGGTGGGTGTGGGATCTCCGACACGAAGCGCCGCCGGGCGGGCGCGGCCGGGGAGGCGCGGGCGGCTTCGGCCGGGCCGGCGGACCGCTCGTCGCCCCGGGCGCGTACACGGTCAGGCTGACGGCCAACGGCCAGACGCAGACTGCGCCGCTCACGGTCCGTCCGGATCCGCGCGCGGCTTCGCCAGGCTCCAGGTAGGGGACGGTCTTCAGACCGTCCCACCCCCGGGTAGGGGACGGGTCTTCAGACCGTCCCACCCCGGAGCCATAATGACCGCATGATTCCGTCCTCAATCGCGCTCCTCCTGATCACCGGACTGCTCGCCGGCGCTCCCGCCGGCGAGCGCGCCATCTCTGCCGCCGTCGACGCTCACAACGCCGAAGCGCTCGCCCTGCTCGAGCGCGCGGTCGACGTCAACAGCGGCACGCTCAATCTCGACGGCGTCCGCGACGTCGGCCGGATCTTCCGCGCCGAGTTCGACCGCCTCGGATTCAAGACCGAATGGGTGGACGGCGCCGCCTGGCATCGTGCCGGTCATCTCGTCGCCACGCATCCCGGGCCCGGGCCGAAGCTGCTCCTCATCGGGCATCTCGACACGGTGTTCGAGAAGGACAGCCCTTTCCAGACCTTTCGACGATCGGGGCCGCACATGGCCAGCGGTCCCGGCGTCATCGACATGAAAGGCGGCGACGTCGTCATCGTGTATGCGTTGCGGGCGCTCGCCGACGCGGGCGCGCTGAAGGCCATGAACGTCACGGTCGTGATGACCGGCGACGAAGAGGACGCCGGCACGCCCCTGACCGCCGCGCGGGCGGCGCTGGTCGAGGCTGCGAAGGGTGCGGCGGCGGCGATTGGATTCGAGGACGGTCCCGGCGATCCGCGGTACGCCGTCACGGCGCGTCGCGGCGATTCGGGATGGAAGCTGACGGTCATCGGCACGCCCGCGCACTCATCGCAGATCTTCCGCGACGACATCGGTCCGGGCGCCGTTTTCGAGGCGGCGCACATCCTCGATACGTTCCGGCAGAAGCTCGCCGGCGAGGCGCACCTGACCTTCAACCCGGGCGTCATCCTCGGCGGGACGGCGGTCGATTACGACGACGTCCAGATGCGCGGCACGGCATCCGGCAAGACGAACATCGTCGCGGCGCACGCCGTGGTGCAGGGAGACCTCCGAACCCTCTCGAAGGAACAGCTCGATCGCACGCGGCAGACGATGCGGGCCGTCGTCGGGGCGACGCTGCCTCACACGCAGGCGGCCATTTCGTTCGACGAGGGCTACCCGCCCCTCGCGCCGACCGAAGGCAACGCGCGGCTGCTGGCGATCTACGATCGCGCGAGCCGGGATCTCGGCTTCGGCCCGGTCGCCGCGGCCGACCCCGACAAGGCCGGCGCGGCCGATGTGTCGTTCGTGGCCGGCGAGGTCCCGATGATCATCGACGGCGTCGGCCTCATGGGACACGACGATCACACGCCTGGCGAAACCGCCGATCTCTCGACGCTGCCGTCGCAGACCAAGCGCGCCGCGCTGCTCCTGTACCGGCTGTCGACGGGCGGCGCCGCCCACGGCGGGCAGCGGCCATAGAGCCTGGGAGCCACATGCGACAGAAGCGAGACATACCCGACCGTTTGCGGAGCGTGCCAGAAGTGCGTGTTCTGCGGGGCGCGCTCCTGGCCGCGATCGCGGCAGCGGCGGCCGTGACGGTGCCGCGTGCTGCCGGGGTGCCGTGCGATCCGGGCAACGGCGGCATCACCCTGCCCGACGGCTTCTGCGCCGCGGTCGTGGCCGACAACCTCGGCCCGCTGCGGCATCTGACTGTCGCGTCGAACGGCGATCTGTTCGCGGCCGTGCGCGATGGACGCGGGCAGAAGGGCGGCATCGTCGCGCTGCGCGACACCGACGGCGACGGGCGCATCGACCGGCAGCGCCGCTTCGGAGACGAGGGGACGACCGGCATCGCGCTTCGGCATGGATACCTGTACGCGGCGACGACGCGCACGGTGATCCGATACAAGCTGCCGGCGGGACAGCTCGCGCCGGCCGGGCCGGCCGAGACGATCGTGGCGGACCTGCCCGATCAGCGCGAGCACGCGGACAAGTCGTTCGCCTTCGACGGGGCGGGCGCCATGTACGTGAACGTGGGTGCGCCGTCCAACGCCTGTCAGCCACAGGATCGGAAGCCAAAGGTGGCGGGACAGGATCCCTGTCCGCTGCTCGAGCAGCACGGCGGCATCTGGAAGTTCGACGAGAACAGGATCGGGCAGCGCCAGAGCGACGGCGCGCGCTACGCGACCGGCATGCGGCAGATGATCGCGCTGGCCTGGCATGAAGGCAGCCTGTACGTGGTGATGCACAACCGCGACCAGCTCGACACGCTCTGGCCGGGCATGTTCACCGCGGAGCAGAACGCGGAGCTGCCGGCCGAGGCGTTCCTGAAAGTCGACCGGGGCGCGAATTTCGGCTGGCCGTACTGCTATCTCGATTCCACGAAGCGCCGCCTGCTGCTCAATCCGGAGTATGGCGGCGACGGCTCGAAGGTCGGGCGCTGCGACGCATTCACCGCGCCGCTCCTCGGCTTTCCCGGTCACTGGGCGCCGAACGACCTGCTGTTCTATGCCGGCGGGCAGTTCCCGGCGAAGTACCGTGGCGGCGCGTTCATCGCGTTCCACGGTTCGTGGAATCGCGCGCCGCTCCCGCAGCGCGGATACAACGTGACGTTCGTGCCGTTCCGCGGCGGCCGGCCCTCGGGCGGCTACGAAGTGTTTGCCGATGGCTTCGCCGGCAGGACGCCGCTCGCCCGTCCCAACGAGGCGGCGGCCCGTCCTGACGGTCTGGCGGTCGGCCCTGACGGCTCGCTCTACGTGACCGACGACATTCGCGGGCGGATCTGGCGAATCGCCTATACGAAGTGATACGCGGCTGTCGGATTCCGGCTCTCGGCTCTCGGTTCCGGTGATTTCCCGGTTCGCGCCGGCGCCCACCGGCTTCCTGCACCTCGGCCACGTCGTCAACGCGATCTTCGTGTGGGGCGTGACGCGGGCGCTCGGCGGACGCGTGCTGCTGCGGATCGAGGACCACGACCGCGAGCGCAGCCGCGCCGAGTATGAACGCGCGATCCTCGACGATCTCGACTGGCTCGGCTTCGCTCCCGATGCGCCGTCGACCGAAGCGTTCCGCGCCGGACCATGTGCCGGCCGCCAGAGCGAGCGCGGCGCGCTCTACGAAGCTGCGCTCGCCCGTCTGCGTAGTCACGGGCTGGTCTATGCGTGCGAGTGCTCGCGCGCGGAGATCGCCGGGTCCGCCGGGACCGACCGGCGCTACCCCGGCACCTGCCGCGACAAGGGGCTCGCCGAAACGCCGGCGCGAGGGCTGCGGGTGCGTCTCGATCCTTCGGTCGAGTACTTCACCGACCTGCGGCACGGTCCGCAGGAACAGCGGCCGTCGGAGCAGTGCGGCGATCTGCTCGCACGCGACCGCCGCGGCAACTGGACCTATCAGTTCGCCGCTGCCGTGGACGACTTTCTGCAGGACGTCACGCTGGTAATCCGGGGCGACGACCTGCTCGAGTCCACCGGCCGGCAGATTCAGCTCGCGCGACTGCTCGGGCGCACGACGCCCCCGGCGTTCCTCCACCATCCGCTCGTCATGAAGTCACCCTCCCTGAAGTTGAGCAAGTCCGATCGCGACAGCGGCGTTCGCGACCTGCGCGCGCGCGGATGGCGCGCCGAGGATGTCATCGGCCATGCCGCGGCGCTCGTCGGGCTCGTCGACGGCGGTCGCCCGCTTGCCGCGGGCGACGTCGCGCACCTTCCATTCGGGCTGTGACAGGAGGTTGAGCTGCCGCCTTCGCGGCGCCTACTTCGGCGTTGCAGGGAGGTCGAAGCGGTAGACGGTACGGCCGAGGACGACGGTGAAGCGAGGACCGAGCGAGAGAAAGCTCGAGAGCGCCGGTTGCGCGGCAACGGCGCGGTCCCGTTCGTCCGCAGTTCCAACCGATACGACAGGCAGCACCTCGGCGGGATCGTAGGAGGCGTCGATCCACTCGCCGGCGACGAGCCGGAACTGCTTCCCGTCGATCGTTCGCGGGACCGCCGCCCGGGTGGCCGTCGGCGCCTCGACGGCCGCAGCCGGGGCTGCGGAAGACGTCGGCCCGCCGGCCGGGCGACCGATGATGTAGACGCCGGCGGCCACGACCACTGCGGCGGCCGCGGCGAGCGGCATCCAGCGGACCGCCGACATTGCGGAACGTCGGCGCTGAACCGCGGGCGCGGCTGCCATCGTCGCCAGCACGTCACGACAGTCGCGGCATGCGGCGACGTGTTCGACGACGGCGCGACGTTCCTGCTCGTCGAGCCGCTGCTCGGCAAAGGCGGCCAGCCGGTTCAGGTCGTGCGGCTGGCCCTCGTTCGGTTCGCTCATCGACGCTCGTCCTTGACCTGTTCCTTAGACACCCGGGCCGCGACTGTGTTCCAGCTTCGATCGGCGCACGCCGCCCGGAGGTCGAAATCGAGCCGCTCCGGGTCCAGTTCACGCCACAGCTCGCTCGCTGCGCTGCCGTACTGCTCGAGCGCCAGCCGCTCGGCGCTGTCGAGAACGGTCCGGCGCACGCGCGCCAGCCGCCGGCTCAACGTGGATTTCGACGCTCCCAGGACGACGCTGGCCTGATCGAGCGTCAACCCTTGCTCGTAGTGCATGAGGACGAGGAGGCGATCCTCGGCCGGCAGCTGCCCGAGCGCTGCGACGATGACGGTCTGCAGCCGCTCGGCGTTCTCCGCGTCGGCGAGATGATCCCGCGGGAGGGCCGGATCCGTCAGCGCAGCTTGCAGCACCGGCTTGGGAAAGGAGGACTGGCGGCGCCGCTCATTCAAGCCGGCGTGACCGACGACGGCCCCGAGCCACGTGCGCAGCGTGCTGCGCCCTTCGTACTGCGCGAGCTTCCGCCGCTCCCACAGGTCGGCGATGACGCGGTCGGCGAGGTCGGGGGCGTCGGCGTCGCCGACGATGCGGCGCGCGAAATCGACCATGAAGCTGCGATGCGTGCGTACGAACTCGCGCCAGGCGTGGTCGTCGCCGGCAGCGCAGCTCACGGCGAGATACAGATCCTGGAGGGAGAGCCGCGCGGCTGCCGCGGCGGCGGCGGCGGCCGTCTGCTGATCGCCGACGAGCGATACGACTCGTCCGGCGAACGCGTCAGCGCCGATGCCGAACGCCAGACGGACGTTCCGCTTCACGACGTCGAGGACCGCGGCGGTGATGGCAGCCGCGTGCGGCGAATCGCTCACGGCTCGCCCACCACGACGAAAGCCGCCCAGGACGCCGGGTCCGGATTGCGCGCGCGCGCCAGGAGCTGCGCGCGGCGCAGCGCCCGCGCCGGGCTCCCTTGGTCGGCGATCGCCGCGTAGAAGTCGGACATCAGCGCGGCGGCCCCGCGATCGCTGACGTCCCAGCCGGTGACCACGACGTCGGGCGTTCCGGCGTACATGAACGCCCGGGCGAAGCCGAGCACGCCGTCGCCGGTCACGCGGCCGGACCCGGTCGAGCAGCCGCTCAGCACCACGAGCGAGGCGTGGAGGTTCAGGCCGAACACTTCGTCCACGCGCAGATATCCATCGTCGCCGCCGCCAGGCGTGAGGACGATGGACGACGCCAGCGGACGATCGGGCCAGACGAGGCCGTGCGCCGCCAGATCGACCAGCTCGTAGGAGGATGCGTCGCGCTTGACGACGGCTTCCGACGCCGCGGCGCCTTCCAGCACGCGGGCGCCCCGGAACACGCGGCGAACCGCGGCGGCCTCGTCCCGCGCGGCGGGCAGCGCCGTCAGCCCGCTGTTGGGCGGCAGGGCCGGGTCCGCGACCGCCAGCGCCGTCCAGTCGCCCGGCACGACAGCGGATTTCTTGGCTTGCGTATAGCGGAACACCGAAATGGCCGGCGCGAACGCGAGCGTGTGGCGTTCGACCAGAGGCCGACCGTCACGACCCTGGAGCGCCGCGAAGGGCAGTGTCGAAAGCACGCCGGGCGCCACAATCACGAGCGGTTCATCCGCCGATCGCGGCAGCCATGCCTCGAGCGGCTCCACCAGCTGCCGGTCGAGAGCGCGGAGGAGAGACGCCTCGGAAGCCGGAGGGGGTCCGTGCGCCGTCGATCGCGATTCGAGCAAACGACGGATATCGCCCCCTTCCTGCTCGAGGCGGCCCGGCTCGATTGGAATCCGGGCGACGTGCACGCGCCCGCTGCGCTCCACCACCCACGCCCAGACGTGCTCCGGCGTGACGAAGTACTCGACGAGGGTGGACTGGAGGCGCGCGGCGATGGCGCGGATCTCGGAGATCCGCGGGCTGTCGACCGTCACGAGGCTGGCGAGCTCGCGGTCGCGGGTCCGCAGGTCGGCGAGCGCGGAGTCGAGCGTGTCGGTGTCGTGTGCAGCGTCGGCAGCGGGGACGGCGGCCGGCTGGGACGCCCGCGCGAGAGCCGCCGCGCGCTCGAGCGATCGCATCGCCTCGAGGCTGCCGGCCTTGACCGAGGCGCTGCGGCTGCCCAGCAGGTCGGCCATCGCGCGCGCGCGGCCGCGCTCCGCTGCTTCGAGCGCCTCGCCAGGGCGATTGGACGCCAGCAGGGCTTCGACGAGCTGTTCAAATGCGTCGGCGCGTACGTCGAGGAACCCGATCTTACCGAGGTCGGTCGTCAGCCGCGCCCGCATGTCGGTCACCAGCGCCACGGCGGCGCGGAGGTCTTTCAGCGCGGCCTCGATTCGACCGGCCCGGCGTAGCGCGGCGCCGCGGTCCGTGTACAGGTGGTAGGCGACGTCCGGCATCGGCGAGGAGCGCGTCAGCGTCAGCCCTTCGTCGAAGCGGGTCATGGCGGCATCGCGACGTCCTTCCTTCTCCTCCAGGTGCCCCAGTTCGTCGAGCGCCAGCGCCTGCGCCCCGGGCTCGCCGAGCTCGCGGGCGACTTGCAGCGATTCCTCGAGCAGGGCTCTGGCCTTTTTGAGATCTCCCATCTCAGCCAGGAGCGCACCGGTCTCGCGCGTGACGAACGCAATCTGCGTCCGGTAGTTGAGCTGCCGGTACATATCGAGCGCCACGGTGTACCGCCCGATCGCCTCGCGCGGCCGTCCCATCTGGTTCAGGACGTCGCCGATGTTGGCATTCGCGAGGGCGACCTGCATCGTGTAGCCAATCTGTTCGGCAATATGCAGCGACTGGCCGTAGGCGTCGAGCGCACGATCGCGTTCGTCCAGATCGAGGTAGACGTTCGCGAGGTTGTTGAGCGTCTGCGCTTCTCCCTGCCGGTCTCCCAGCCGACGGCGCTCGGCAAGCGCGCGTTCGTAGTACGCGATCGCCTGCTGGAGCTGGCCGCGCGCGCGGCTCAGGATCCCGAGATGGTTGAGCGTCTGGGCGACGCCGGCGGCGTCGCCGGCGCGCTGCCGCAGCGTCAGCGAGCGCTCGAAGTCGGCGAGCGCCTCGTCGAGCCTTCCCTGGTACCGCTCGACGAGCCCGATGTTCGCGTAGACGAGCCCTTCGAACTTCGGCGATGGAGCGCGCGCGTCGACGGCAAGCGCCTGGCGGTAGAAATCGAGCGCGTCGGCGTAGCGGCCGAGGTTATAGGAACTGAGGCCGAGACCGTTCAGCGCGACGCATTCGTCGGCCACGACACCGCGCCGGCGCGCGAGCGCCAGCGCCTCGCGGTCGATCGTCAGCGCTCCGGTGTAGTTGCCCTGACCCCAGCGGGCGATGCCGAGCCCCCGCAGCGCCTCCGCCTGCGCCTGTTCGTCTCCGCGCCGCCGGGCATCCTGCAGTGCCCGCTCGAGGATGGGGAGGGCGCTCTTATAGTCGGATCGGGCCAGCAGCCGTCGCGCCTGATCGAGGTCCAGGGCGGCCGCCTGTGGCGCCGGGCGGGCGCCCCTCTTCGCGCGCCACAGGCGCGCCCCCGCGGCGGCCAGCGACGCCAGGACGACGGCGGTCGCAAGGACGACGGCGATCCGGCGGGTTCCGGGGGAGGCGGCCATGAAAACGTGCTGAGCGGCCAGGGGGGCCGGCCGCCACATTGTAAGGCCCCGGAGAGCGGGTGGCGCAGGCCTCCGCGCCTACTCGATTTCGCCGAAGCGGACGGGCACCGCCGCGTACATCTGGTCCTTCAGCCAGACGCCGACCGGCCAGGTCTGCCCGCCCACCGCGGCCGCGTCGAAGACCGCGTCGATCGTGGCGCCCATGATCGGCTGACCGGCGTTCTTCCGCGCCCGGCCGCCGACCGCGAAAATCGGCGTCCGGGACACGCGGAGCGGCGGAACCCGGAGGCCGCCCGCGGCCGGGTCGCCGACCACGACGTCGAACTCCGGAACGGTGACGTACACGTTGAGCGGGTTGAAGCGCAGCTGCGAGCGGATCGTGATCGTGTTCTGCCACGACGCGATGTCGAGCTGCGCGTCGCGGACGCCGAACATGTGGTCGCCCATCCGCAGCCGATCCTCGCCGAACAGCTCGGCCCGCCGGAACGGGGTCAGGACTTCGATGCGTTCGACCGTGGCGTTGTCGAGGTCGAAGACGTACTGCGCGTGGAAGCGGGCGCGCCCGGATTCCGGCCCGCGCGCGATGGCGAGCGCGCGGCCGATGTCCTCCGTGGAGAGGCGGGGAATGACCGCGCGCACGGCTGCCGGCACGAGCGAGCAGGCAAGGAGCGACAGGCCGACGATCGTCGCGCGCATGCCGTAGTGTAGCGCGCAGGCTGGAGGACCGGCGGTGATAAGATTGCCGCGCCACCTGCGGACTGCTCCGATGAAATATCTCCCTGCGGCGCTCCTGGCCGCGTTGTGCCTGGAGGCGTCCCCCCGTGCGCAGCCGCCCGCGCGTGCGGGCGCGGCCTCGCTCGTCATCCACGACGTCACGCTCATCGACGGAACCGGCGCCGCGCCGCGCGAGCACGCCAGCCTGGTGGTCCGCGACGGCCGCATCGCTGCCATCGTGGACGCCGGCGCTGCGGAGCCGGCGGCGGACCTGGTCGTCAACGGCGCCGGACTGTTTGCCATCCCCGGGCTGTTCGATGCACACGTGCACCTCTCGCCGTCGAACTGGGACCAGCGTGCGGCCGACCTCCGACGGCTCCTGCGGGGCGGCGTCACGAGCGTCTGGGATGTCGCGGGCGACGTTCGCGAGACGGGCGCCGCATCGTCGCCGAGGCGCACCGGCAGGGGCTGCGAACGATGGCGCACGCGACCGTGTTTCCCGCCAGGCCCGGCGATCTGGTCGCGGCCGGCGTCGACGTCCTCGCGCACGCCGCTTACCTGGTGTGGGAAGGCAGTCCGCCGACGCCTGACTTCACCAGACGGGCGCTCGGCGACTTCGAGCACGTAAAAGTGGATAGCCCGGCGATCGAGCGCCTGCTCGTCGCGATGCGGGCCAGGCACGTCGCGCTCAACCCCACGCTCTGGATCTTCGCCGAGGGTCCGAGCTCACACGACGAGCAGGCGGCCGCGCGCATCGCGTGGCAGAACGCCGTGACCCGGCGCGCCGCCGACCTCGGCATCCCCATCGTTGCCGGGACGGACGGGCTGCTCGAGCCCCGCGGCGGGCTGCCGACGCTGCACGACGAGCTGGTGCAGGAGGTGACCGGCGCCGGACTGACGCCGATGCAGGCGCTCGTGTCGGCCACCTCGAACGCCGCGAAGGCGATCGGCGTGGACCGCGAACGCGGCTCGATCGAGCCGGGCAAGCTGGCGGATATCGTGCTGCTCTCAGCGAACCCCCTCGACGACATTCGCAATTCGCGGGCGATCCGCTATGTCATCGAGGGCGGGCGTGTCGTGACGCGCTGACGTCGTCCACGCGCTGACGCATTCCCACGCGGGATGCGGCCCTGATCTCCTGCGCAACGAGGAGGACACCCGATGAAGGTCACCAGACGAACCGCGCTCAAGACCATCCTAGCGGGCGCGGCCGCGCCGATGATCAACCTGGGCCGCGTGCGGCTCGACGCGCAAGCCTCGCGTCGGTACTCGACCCGGGCGGTGGATCTCGTCAAGGAGTCGCTCGTCGTCGACATGCTGCACCAGATCGTCTACCGGATCGACCAGAGCGACGTGCTGAAGCGGTGGCTGTACCAGCCGCACGGGTTCACCGGGGCCGACTTCGACCGGTACCGGCAATCCGGCATCAGCGTCATCAGCTTCGGCAACGCCGCTCGCTCGCACGAGGACGGCATCCGCCTGTTCGGCGAGTTCAACGGCTTCATCGCGGGGTATCCGCAGTGGCTGCTGCGGGTCGACGAGCCGGCCCGCTTCCTAGAGGCGAAGCGGACCGGCCGGCTCGGCATCCACTTCGGCCTGCAGAACTCGACGCACTTCCGCTCGCCCGACGACGTGGACACGTTCTACGGCCTGGGCCAGCGTTCTTCGCAGCTCACCTACAACCAGGCGAATCTGATCGGCGACGGTGCGTTCGAGCCGCGCAACGGCGGCCTGACCGAGTTCGGCGTCAAGATTGTCGAGCGCATGAACAGGGTCGGGATGGTCGTCGACGTGGCGCACGCCGGCGACCGCACGCAGCTCGACGCATTCCGCCTCTCGACGAAGCCGGTCATCATCTCGCACGGGAACGCGCGCGCGCTCGACGACGGCCATCCGCGCTGCGTCAGCGACGAGTCGATCCGCGCCCTCGGCCGGAGCGGCGGCGTCATGGGCATCAACTTCATCAGCTTCATGGTGAAGCGCCGCGAGCCGGTGACGATCGACGACGTGATCGATCACGTCGACTACGTGACGAAGATGATCGGGATCGAGCACGTGGGCATCGGCAGCGACATCGGCCTCGAGAGCAACGACCACGCGGATCCCGCGATGTTCCGCCGCTTCATGGCCGCCGCCGATCCGCGCTACCGGGTTCACGAGCGGGAGGCGGTCGAGGGACTGGACCACCCGCTCCGGTTCTTCGACCTGACGGACGCGCTGCTGCGCCGCGGCTACTCGGACGCGCAGATCAGGCTGATTCTCGGCGAGAACTGGCGGCGCGTCCTGTCGAGCGTCTGGACCTGATGCGCGACGTCGCCGGGCCGTTTCAGCCGTTCGACCCGGTGCGGAGGCCTGAGGATCAGTGGACGACGCCCTCGGACGGCGTCGAGTGCTCGATCACATCGTAGTAGCTCTGGATCCGCCCGGCCTTCACGTCCGCGAGCAGGCCGCCGATCGAGTCGAGCAGGGTGGTCGAGCGCGCGTCGGGAAAGCCGCGCTGGAAGCCGTAGCCGCGGTTGAAGAAGGAGCGGATGAACGTGCCGTGATCGTCGATCGGCATGGAGGCGACGTTGTCGAAGAACCGCTTCCAGCCGTCGCTCTGGAACAGGTACTGCTCGACGTTCGACGTGTAGAACGCGCTGACCGACGCGCCGTGCTCGCGCAGGTAGTCGCCGACGCGGCGGAGCGCCTTCTCGCCGCCGAAATCGCCGACCACCGGGACGAGGAGGTTGGACTCCTCGTACCGTTTCAGCGTCTGGAAGCGCGGCTCCGAGGCGAGATAGCTCAGCTGGGCGCCGTCGCTGTCGGTCTCCGTCATCAGCTCCGCGTAGCTCGGGAACCACCGCGCGCCGAATCCGCGTGGAAACGAGTAGCGCAGATCCGGACCGGCGGTGTAGAACGCCGAGTAGACGTACTCGATGCCGTGGACGTCCTCCGGCGTGAGCGGGAACTTGTGGTGCTTCTCCAGGCGATCGAGCACGCTCCGCAGGTTGCTCTTGTAGCGCTCGTCGGTCGGCGCCACGGACTCGTACGCGGCGAACAGCTCCTGCGCGGTCGACGCGCGGCTCAGCGTCCCCGGATGCGGCCGCGAGAACAGGCGCGACAGGAAGTCGGCGCGATCCTTCGACTGCTCGATGATCGCTTTGTACAGCAGGTGCAGCAGCATGTTCTGCCGCCGAATGTCCACGACGAACGCCATTCGCGGCCGCAGCGCGACGATGTAGGTGAAGTTCTGATCCGGCCCGACGCCGACGTAGACCCCGCCGGGCGGGAGGCGCCGCGTCAGCTCGGGAATGACGTGCTGGAACTGGCGCTCGTTCGAGATCAGGTTGTCGGAACGGAAGTATCCGCCGCGCTCCGAGAGGTCGGAGACGAGCCGCCAGAAGTCGCGATCGCTCAGGTGCGTCGGCAGCGTCTGGCTGGCCGCCTGCCCGTCGCGGCGCGACCAGAGCGCCGCCGCGGCCGCGAGCACGATCAGCAGGACAGCGAGCAGTCGTCGGGATCGCATCACGTTACGGCTCCGCAGGTGGACGGCCGAGCGCGTCCCACAGCTGGCGTGTGCGCGCGCCCGAGCCGACGAACAGATCGCCCGGGAATCGGCGGTAGAGCAGCATCTCGCTGTAGATGGCGCCGCTTTCGTACTCGTTCAGGCCGAGGCCGGCCAGGTACTGCAGCCGCAGGTTGCGGTCCCGGTTGATCGCGGCGCCCGCAAGCCACGGCGCGAGGTCCGACGCCTGACCCGCGTACGTGGCGAGCAGATCGACCGCCGATCCGAATCCGACCTCGGCGAGCGACGCCGCGACGGCGCGGTATTCCGGCCGCTCGAGCCGGCGCTGCAGGGCGTCCACGTCGATCGAGACCGGACCGGCCTGCCCGACCAGCACGACATCGTAGCCCTCGCCGTTGCTCGTGTTTCCCCACACCGTGCCGTTCGGAAACACCTGAAAGAACGTGGCCAGCTCACTCCTGACGACGTCCGGGTTGCTCTCGTACAGCGGAACCCACTGCGTGACCAGCCCGCCCGGGTTCAGATGGCGCTTCACCTGCTCGAAGTACTCGCGGGTGTAGAGCGTGGCCGCGCCCTTCACCCACGGGTGAATCGGATCCGACGTGATGATGTCGAACCGCTGATTCGTCGTCAGCACGAAGTGCCGCGCGTCGTCGACGACGAGGTGCGCGCGCGGATCGTCGAGCACGTGGTAGTTCTCGACGGCGAAGAACGGCGCCACGTCGCGCGGGATGAGCGGCTCGATTTCGCAGATGACGATGCGCTGCACGGCGCGGTACGGCACGAACGACCCGGCCGTCACGCCGGCGCCGAAGCCGACGACGAGCACCGACCGGGGATCCGGGTGCACGAGCGCCGGCAGGTTCGCGAGCATCCGCTGCAGGCGCATGTCCTGCGGTTCGGTGGACGCCTCGACCTTGCCGCTCACGTGGAAGTTGCGGACGCCGCTCGTGAGCTCGGAGACGGCGACCGACGCGTTCATCCCTTCGCCGGTGTACAGAATCCGCGGGACGTCCGACGTCGGCATCGTGCGGCCGTAGGCGATGAGGGCCGGCGGCACGGCCGCGACCAGGCGCGTCATGGCGAGCGCGGCCAGACACAGCGCGGCGAAGGCGATGCGGCTGCCGCTCTGGCCAGCTCCGGGAAGGCCGCTGTCCGCCGGAGCCTCCGGCGAAGGCGCCGCGCTCGCGCTCCACCCGACGACCATCGCCGCAGCCACCGACGCGGCAATCAGGACCTGCTCGGCCCGCGCCGTCCCGAGCAGCGGCACGGCGGCCATGCTGATGCCGATCGCGCCCGCAATCGCGCCAATCGTGTTCGCCGCATACACGCGGCCGACCAGGCGGCCCGGATCGTCGGAATCGGATGCGACCGCCGCCAGCGCGAGAGGGAAGCTCGCGCCCCACAGGCACGTCGCGGGCAGGATCGCCAGCGTCGTCCGCGCGAGGTCGGTGCGGAAGACGTACCACGGGCGCGCAGCCTGCACGGCGTCGATTGACCAGTAGGGGAGCGTGCGCGCGAGCGCATACGCGGTCCAGGCGATCGCCGGCGCGAGCAGCAGCTGGCAGACGGCCAGCGCCGATCGGGGCCGGCGCGTGCTGCGCGCCATCGAGGATCCGACGCCGCTGCCCACGCCGAGGCCGACGAGAAAGACGGCGAGGATGATCGAGAACGCGTAGACCGTCGCGCCCAGCATCAGCGAAAGCAGCCGCGTCCAGACGACTTCGGCGCCGAGCGCGGCGAAGCCAGACAGCGCGATCGCGACGTAGACTGCCGCCGCGTCCCGCGCCTGCGCCACCGCCACGGATCTTGGCGCTGCGGCGGCGCGATCGGACGACGCGCGGTCGGCGAGGTCGAGTGCGACCGCCGCGGCGCCGGCGTTGACGAAGAAGGCGACGTAGGTCGCGGTCGCGATGTCGTGGACGCGGAGCAGATAGAATCCGGCGAGCAGACAGCCGAACACGGCGCCGGCGATGTTGCCGCCGTAGAACACGCCCAGCCAGGACACCTCCTGCGGGCGGGAGGCGCCGATCCACCGCGCGATGGCCGGCAGCGTCGCGCCCATGAGCACGGTCGGCGGCAGCAGGCACACGGCGCACAGGACGCCGCGGAGCGCGAGCCCGGCGATGCCGCCGCCGTCGAGCATCGTATAGAGCCCACCGATGCGCGGAACCGCCGCGAGGACGCCGAGTGCGAGCACGCCGGTCGCGAGCTCGAGCGAGGCGTAGACGCGCAGCGGATGGAGTCGCGGGGACACGAGGCGGGGGAAGGCGAGGCTGCCCAGGCACAGGCCGCCCATGAACGTCCCGAGGAGCACCGCGAGCGAGACGGCCGAGGCTCCGATGACCAGCTCGAGCAGCTGGAACCAGACGATCTCGTAGATCAACGCGGAGCAGCCGCTGCCCGCGAACAACACCAGCAGCAGCGGCAGGTACCGTTTTCCCACACGCCCCCCGCAAACGCGATTAGTATGACTGAATCCCGGACAACGCGAATGCTGATGTCGAATTTTTCCAAAGGCCTGCTGGCCGGCCTGTCGCTGGTCGTCGTGACGCTCGTCGGCCTGCCGGTGGCGTCGCCGCTCCCGAGCGCCGTCCCGGCCGCCGACGCGTCGCGAATCACCGATGAGGCGCTGACGCGCTCGCAGTTGATGGACACGCTCGGCTACCTGACCGACGAAATCGGGCCGCGCCTGACCAACTCGCCGAACTTCCGCCGGGCGGCGGCGTGGACGCGCGATCGGTTCGCCGCCTGGGGGCTGCAGAACGCGCATCTCGAGCCCTGGGGGCCGTTCGGGCGCGGCTGGTCGGTGACCCGCTTCTCGGCCGAGATGATCGCGCCGCAGGAGATGCCGCTCATCGCGATGCCGAAAGCATGGTCGCCGGCTGCAGGGCAGCTGACCGCGGATGCGGTGCTGCTGGAGGCGACCACGACCGCCGAGCTGGAGAAGTACCGCGGCCACCTGGCGCACCGCATCGTGCTCGTCGGACGGCCGCGGCCGCTCGCGCCGCGCTTTGCCCCGCTGGCAACCCGGTACTCGGCCGACGACCTCGCCGCGTTCGCGAGCGACCGGCCTTTTCCGCCGAACAACGAGAACTTCGCGCCGCCGCCGTCGGCGGGCGAGCTCGCGCGGCGGCGTTTCGAGGCTGAGCGCCTGCAGTTTCTCGCCGACGAACACGTCTCGCTGATCGTCGAGCCGAGCGGCGGCGGTTTCGACGGCGGGACGATTGCGGTTCAGGCGGCGTCGGTGCCGCAGCCGGCTGACACACCGCGCGCCGAACGCGTGTACGCGTGGAATCCGCGCGCGCGCACCGTCCCGCAGGTCGTCGTCGCCACCGAGCACTACAACCGCATGGCGCGCCTGCTCGCGCGGGGGGACGCGGTGCGGCTGGCGGTCGACCTCGAGGTCCAGTTCGACGACTCGAACCTGATGAGCAGCCAGACGCTGGCGGACGTCCCCGGGAGCGATCTCGCCGATCAGATCGTGATGGTCGGCGCGCATCTCGACTCGTGGCACGCGGGAACGGGCGCGACCGACAACGCGGCGGGCGTTGCGGTGGTGATGGAGACGGCGCGCCTGTTCGAGGCCCTGCGCCTGCGGCCCCGCCGGACGGTGCGCTTTGCGCTCTGGGGTGGAGAAGAGACCGGCGGCGGCGCGCGGCCCTACGTCGAGGCGCACATCGCCCGCCTCCCGAAGGAGCCTGAGGCGTCAGCCGGGCGGTCGTCCTCGCCCGGCCAGTTCGTCAAGCTCCCCGACTACGACAAGTACACGGCGTACTTCAACATCGACGCGGGCACGGGCAAGGTCCGCGGCGTGTACCTCGCCGGAAACGCGGCGCTCAAGCCGATCTTCCGCTCGTGGCTCGAGCCGTTCGCGCGCCTCGGCGCGTCCACGCTGACGATGAACGGCGACTGGGGGTCGGACTTCGAGTGGTTCGATCGCGTTGGCGTCCCGATCGTCAGCTTCATCCAGGACGAGATCGAGTACGACACGCGCACGCACCACACGAACATGGATGTACTCGATCGCATCCAGCCAGACGATCTGAAGCAGGCCGCCGCCATCATGACGACCTTCGTCTACGAGGCGGCAATGAGGGACCAGGGGCTGCCGAGGAAATGAAAATGGTGAAGTGGTGAAATGGTGAGCCCCGGCATCACGACATGAACGACTTCACCACCTCACCACGTCACCGCCTCACCACTTCACACATATGGGTGGAGGAGGAAAGAGCGGCGCACTATCATTAGGACGTGAAGAAGATCTGCGACAACATCCTCGAGGCCATCGGACACACGCCGATGGTCCGGATCAACCGGATTACCGCCGGCATCGTCAAGGGCACGGTGCTCGCCAAGGTGGAGACGTTCAACCCGGGCAATTCGATCAAGGACCGCATGGCGGTCAAGATGATCGAGGACGCCGAGCGCGCGGGGTTGCTGAAGCCCGGCGGCACCATCATCGAAGGGACCTCCGGCAACACCGGCATGGGGCTCGCGATCGCCGCCGTGGTCAAGGGCTACAAGTGCGTGTTCACCACGACCGACAAGCAGTCCAAGGAGAAGGTGGACGCGCTCAAGGCGTTCGGCGCCGAGGTGATCGTGTGCCCGACGAACGTCGATCCCGAAGACCCGCGCTCCTACTACTCGGTGTCGTCGCGCCTCGTGCGGGAGATTCCCAATTCGTGGAAGGCGAACCAGTACGACAACCTGTCGAACTCGCAGGCGCACTACGAGCAGACCGGTCCGGAGATCTGGGACCAGACCGACGGGCGCGTCACGCAGCTGGTGGTCGGTGTCGGCACGGGCGGCACGGTGACCGGCGTCGCGCGATACCTGAAGGAGCGCAACCCGAAGATCAAGGTGTGGGGGATCGACACGTACGGATCGGTGTTCAAGAAGTACAAGGAGACGGGCGTCTTCGACAAGAACGAGATCTACCCGTACATCACCGAGGGCATCGGCGAGGACTTCCTGCCGAAGAACGTCGACTTCAGCCTGATCGACCATTTCGAGAAGGTGACCGACAAGGACGCGGCGCTGATGACGCGCCGGATCGCGCGCGAGGAGGGGATCTTCGCGGGCAACTCCGCCGGCTCCGCGATGGCGGGGCTCCTGCAGCTCCGGGACCGCTTCCGCGACGAGGACGTCATCGTCGTCATCTTCCACGACCACGGCTCACGGTATCTCGGGAAGATGTTCAACGACGACTGGATGCGCGAGAAGGGATTCCTCGAGAAGTCGGGGATGGCGGCGCGCGACCTGGTCGCGTCCGGCGTATCGGGCGAGCTGTTCTCGGTCGAGGCGTCCGCCGCGGTCGAAGAGGCCGTGAAGATGATGAGCGCGCACGACTTCTCGCAGATCTCGATTACGCGCGACCGGCGCCTCGTCGGGTCGCTGAACGAGACGCGCCTCTACGCCGAGCTCGTGCGCAACCCGGACGTCCTGAGGCAACCGGTCGAGTCGATCATGCAGCCGGCGTTTCCGTTCGTCGACATCTCGACACCGATCGACCTGCTGTCCACGATGATCACGCCGGAGAACCCGGCGGTGCTGGTTCGCGATTTCAAGACGGACAAGACCTTCATCATCACGCGCAGCGACGTCATCAAGGCCATCGTGTAGGAGCCGCTCATGCCGGTGGAGGGCAGACTCGTGAGCGAAGACACTTTGCGGGAGCATCTCGTCAGGCTGCTCGAGTGGCACGATGCGCACGCCGACTTCGACGGAGCAGTCGCGGACCTGCCGTCGGAGGCGCGCGGCCGCACGCCGAAGGGCGCGCCGTATTCACCGTGGCAGCTCCTCGAACACCTGCGGATCGCGCAGCACGACATCCTCGACTTCTGCCGCAACCCGCAGTATCGGGAGATGGACTGGCCGGACGACTACTGGCCTTCGTCGGCGGCGCCCGCTTCCGATGCGGACTGGGACGGGAGCGTGGCGGCGTTCCGCCGCGACCGCGCCGCGCTGCAGGCGCTCGCGCGCGATCCGAAGATCGACCTGTCGGCGAAGATTCCCCACGGGTCCGGGCAGACGTACCTGCGCGAGATCCTGCTCGCCGCGGATCACGCGGCCTATCACGTCGGCGAGCTGGTGCTCGTGCGCCGGCTGCTCGGCGTGTGGACGAAGGCGTAGGGCGCGCCGCGCCGGGATCCACGACGGGTGCCGATGAAACGCATCGCGCTGACCCGCGGCGTCAGCCCGGCAATCGGGCGCTGCGAGCTCACGTATCTCGAGCGGGTTGCGATCGACGTCGATCGGGCGCGCGCGCAGCACGAGGAGTACGAACGCCTCCTGGCCGCGCTCGGCTGCGGCGTCCAGCGTATTCCGGCGAGTCCGGGACTCCCCGATTCGGTGTTCGTCGAGGACGTCGCCGTCGTCGTCGACGAGGTGGCCGTGCTGACGCGGCCCGGCGCCGAGTCGCGTCGCCTGGAGACGGCCGCGGTCGCCGAACGGTTGTCCGCCTACCGCACCGTTGCGACCATCGACGCCCCCGGGACGCTTGACGGCGGTGACGTGATCGTCGCCGGCCGCGACGTCTTCGTGGGACGAGGCGGCCGCAGCAACGAGGACGGTATCGCGCAGCTGCGGGCGCATCTCGACCCGTTCGGCTACCGGATCGTCGCGGTGGCCGTGCGAGGGTGTCTGCACCTGAAATCGGCCGCCACGCTCGCGGACGAGACGCACGTGCTTCTCAATCCCGACTGGGTGGATCCACTCGCGTTCGGCGGCCTCGACCCGATAGAAGTGGATCCCGCCGAGCCGCACGGCGCCAACGTGCTGCGCGTCGGCCGCACGCTGGTCTGCGCCGCGGCGTTTCCGCGCACGAAGAAGCGCCTCGAGCGTCTCGGTCTGACGGTCAGGGCCGTCGACCTGAGCGAGCTCGCGAAGGCGGAGGGCGCCGTCACGTGCTGCAGCATCGTGTTTCCAGCCCTGCCGTCGCGCATCTGACATAATGGCGTCGTGTTCACCATGCGTCCGATCGGCGTGGTGCGCAGTCCGTACACGGCGACCGACCAGATTCCCAGGGGCAGGGGCGCGACGCACGACGCGGTCGGCACCCTTGACATCCTTCCGGAGCTCGAGTCCGGCCTGACCGACATCGACGGGTTCTCGCACCTCTTCATCGTGTGGGTGTTCGATCGCTCGGGGCCTCCCGAGCTCCTCGGCACGCCGCCGACCGACACGCGGCCGCACGGCGTCTTCGCGACGCGGTCGCCGCGGCGCCCGAACCCGATCGGTCTCACGGTCGTCGAGCTGCTCGGTCGGGACGGCCCACGGCTCCGCGTGCGCGGCCTCGACATGCTGGACGGCACGCCCATTCTCGACATCAAGCCGTACCTCTCGAGCGTTCCGGCCGAACGGCTGCGGCGCGGGTGGCTCGCCGAGGCCGAAGGAGACGTGAGATGACCGGCACGGTCGACGCTACCCGCCTGCTGCTGCGCCACGCCGTCGCGACCGTGGCGTACCGCGGGGGAAAGGCGCTGCGCGGTGCGCCTCAGGGGTTTGCCGAGTTCCGCGCGCGCGAAGGCACGCGCACGCCCGGGGAAATTCTCGCGCACGTCGGTGACCTGTTCGACTGGGCGCTCTCGCTGGCACAGGGCGCCGAGGTGTGGCGCGATTCCGCACCCCAGGGCTGGGATGCGGACGTAGCACGCTTCTATACCGCCCTCGGGCGCTTCGACGCGCGTCTCGGATCCGACGCGGCGCTCGCCTGCGCACCCGAGCGGCTGTTCCAGGGGCCGGTGGCGGACGCGCTGGCACACGTCGGGCAGATTGCGATGCTGCGGCGGATGGCGGGCGCGCCCGTGCGAGGCGAGAACTACTTCAAGGCGGAAATTCGTGCGGGCCGCGTCGGCCCCGACCAGGCCCCACCGCGCCGCGAGTTCGATTGAGCCTGCCACCTGCCCGACGTTCGAAAACGTAATCGCCGGTAGAAAAACGAGACGCGGAGCCTCCGAAGAGGCCCGAAGGAGAGGCGTAAACCCAATCCCTGTCGGTGGTTGCCTGCGCCACGGCCGCGGTCACATTTTTGCGAATGCCGCGACCAGAAGCAGTCAATGACCCGCGAAGCCTTTGGTCCGAATCTGCGCCGGCTGCGGCTGCAGCGCGGCGTGACCCTCGACGAGATCGCGCGGGCGACCAAGGTCCCGCCCGACATGTGGGACGCCTTCGAGCACAACGACATGCGCCGCTGGCCGTACGGCATCTTCGCCCGCGCCTACGTGCGCGAATACGCCCGGCTGGTCGGCGCCGATCCCCATACGACCGTCGACGAATTCTGCCGGTGGTTCCCGAACGGTGACCGCCGGCTCGAGTCGGTCGTGCGGGGGCAGGCGGCGATCGTGGGGCATCAGCTCGACTGGGAGGAGGCGCCGCCCGCAGGAGAGGAACGGCGCTCCGCCAATCGGCCCGCGACGGATCCGTCGCACGAGTCCGGCGTCGCGCAGTGGTGGGCGGCCGCCTCGACCGCGTGCGCCCAGATGTTCATCCGCCTGCGCCGCCTTGGCGGACGCGCCTAGCGACTGCTCGATGCCCGTGCGCGCGCTCTACTCGGCCTGAAGCGCACGCGTCGGATCGACCGACGCGGCGCGCCGGGCAGGAATGGCGCTCGCCGCCAGGCCGACCAGGAGCAGCACACCGAGGACAATGGTCATTGTCACGGGATCGACGCGGCTGACGCCGAAAAGCTGGCTCGAGATCGCGCGACTCGCTGCCAGCGCCGCGGCCACGCCGACGATCGCGCCGAGCGTCAGGGGGATCAATGCCTGGCCGACGACGAGCCCGATGACGTCCGCTGGCGTCGCGCCGAGGGCGAGCCGGACGCCGATCTCCTGCGTCCGCTGGCTCACGAAGTAGCCCATGACGCCGTAGACCCCCGAGGCGGCCAGGAGCAGGCCCACCATCCCGAGGAGCGTCAGGAGCGCCGTGTCGAACCGCGACGTCGCCAACGTTCCCGCAAGCCGCTGGTCCATCGGCAGCAGATCGAAGAGGGCCAGATCGGGATCGACCCGGGCCAGCGCGCCGCGGGCGGGCTCGGCGAGCGCCGCGGGATCGCCGCCGGTCCGCGCCACGACGTAGAACGTGCGATACCACGACCACGCCGCTCTGGGCGCCTGCCGAACCGGCAGATAGAACTCCGGCTGCGGCGGCACGGCCGGTCCCATCGATCGCACGTCGCCCGCGACGCCGACGATCGTCTTGTAGGCGTCCGGGCCCGGCTCGCAGCACCCGATCCGCTTCCCAATCGGATCCTGCCCGGGGAAGGCGCGAGCCGCCAGCGCCTGGCTGACAATCATCACCTTCTGTCCGCCCGCGCGGTCGCGATCGTCGAACGCGCGCCCCTTCACGATCGGAATCCGCATCACGGCGAAGAAGCCGGGCGTCGTGACACGCAGCCGGCTCGGAATCAGGTTTTCCGGCGCGAGTGGCACGCCCCCAGGCAAGAGCCCGTTCTGGCCGCCGCCGGGCCCCATCGCCGCATATGAGCTGACGGCTGCAGCCGTCACGCCGTTGAGCGCCGCCATCTCCGTCTCGATGCGCGTGAGCGCGCCGACTACGCGCGCCGGGTCGGAATACGACGCTTCCGGCAGGGTGAATCGCGCGGTGAACACGCCGTGCGGGTCGATGCCGGTGTTCACGCGGTCGAGCGCGATGGCGCTGCGGATCAGGAGCCCCGCGCCGAAGAGCAACAGCAGCGACAGCGCGACCTCGGCGACGACCAGCCCCGCCCGCAGCCGATCGCGCACGCCACCGCTCGTCGCGCCGCGACCGCCGTCACGCAGCCCGCGCTGCACGTCGGTGCGCGACGCCTGCAGCGCCGGAGCGAGCCCGAACAGCGCGCTGCTGACGAGGCCGATCATCACCGCGAAGCCGAGGACCGCGGCGTTCAGACCGGCCTGCTCGAGCCGCGGCACATCCGCCGGGCCGAGGGGCACGACGAGCGCGAGGCCCCACCACGCGAGCAGCACGCCTGTCGCCGCCGCCGCCGTGCCCAGCACGAGGCTTTCGGTCAGCAACTGACGGACGAGCCGCCACTGGCCCGCGCCGAGCGCCGTCCGCACCGCAATCTCGCGGCCGCGCGCCGCGCCGCGCGCCAGCAGCAGATTGGCGACATTCGCGCACGCGATCAGCAGGACCAGGCCGACCGCGGCAAGCAGGACGAGCAGGCGCGTGCGGTAGTCGCCGACGAACTGCTGTGCGAACGGCATCAACCCGAACGAGAGCCCGCCGTCGTTCTTTGGGTCGGTCTTTCGCAGCCGGGCCGCCACGGCGTCGAGCTCGGCCTGCGCCTGCTCGATGGTCGCGCCGCGCTTCAGGCGGCCGAAGACGGTCAGGTAGTGATCGTCGTGCGCGACTTCCTGCGCCGGGGTGAACGCAATCGGCACCCAGAGCCGCTCGCTGTCGCGCGTCAGGTCGAACGACGCCGGCATCACGCCGACGATTGTGTACGGCACGCCGTTCATCCGGATGCGCTCGCCGACGGCCGAAGCGCGCCCGCCGAAACGGTCCGACCACAGCCGGTGGCTCAGGACGACGACGCCGCCGGCGCCGGGCCGGTCCTCCTCCTCGTGAAACGTCCGTCCGATGGCCGGACGGCTGCCCATGACATCGAAGAATGCGGCCGAGACGCGCGCGCCGACGACGCGCTCGGGCGTCGCGCCGTCCGTCAGGTTGAAATTGGCGTACTGAACCGCGGCGAGCCCTTCGAACGTGGTCGTGCCGGCGCGGGCGTCCTCGAAGTTGCCGACCGACACGTCGGACAAGTCGTGCTGAAACGACGTCTCGCCGACGACGAGCAGCCGCGACGGATCCCTGAGCGGCAGCGGCTGGAGCACCACGGCGTACACCACGCTGAAGATGGCCGTCGTGGCGCCGATGCCAAGCGCGAGCGTCAGGATCGCGACGGCCGCGAAGCCCGGATTCTTCGTCATCTGGCGGGCGGCGAACGCGAGGTCCTGGCGGAGCTCGCTGACATAAGTGGCGCGTCGCATGTGGCGGTCCCGTCCTTTCCCGAGCTCGCGGCAGGTCTCGCGCAGCCGTGCCAGGTTGCCGAGCCGTCGCTCCGCCTCGCGGCGCGCGGCGGCCGGGTCCATCCCGCGCTCGACGAGATCGCGCGTCCGCATCTCGAGGTGGAAGGCGAGCTCCTCGTCCACCTCCTGGTCGAGCCGCGGTTTCCACGGCCAGTGCGAGAAACGAGAGCTCATGGGGTCAACAGCACCCGCGAGATGGCCGCGGCAAAGCGCTGCCATTCGGCAGTCTGCGCGCCGAGGTGGCGGCGTCCGCTGGCCGTGAGGCGGTAGAACTTCGCCCGTCGTCCGAGCTCCGACATGCCCCACTCCGCCTCGAGCAGGCCCCGACGCTCGAGCCGGTACAACGCCGGATAGAGCGATCCCTCCTCGACTTCGACGACGCCCTCGGTGGCTTCCTCGATGGCGCGGGCAATCGCGTAGCCGTGGCGGCGGCCGCCAGTGAGCGTCTTCAGGATGAGGGCGTCGAGCGTCCCGTGGAGGAGCTCTGGAGCAGCGTCGGTCATATACCTAGATTATCAAGGTAATAACCTTGGACGGTAGCAGCATCGAAATAGTTCACCGAGACGCTCGGTCGTGAGGAATTACCGGGAGGGTGGGGAAGGGGTGAAGTAGTGGGTGAAGGGGTGAAGGGGTGAAGGGGTGAAGGGGTGATTGCACCCCTTCACCACTTCACCACATCCACTATTCGACGTAACTGTAGCCGCAGTTCTCGCAGGTCCACGTGCGGCCCTGGCGGTACATGTTGAATCCGCACTGCGGGCACGTCCGGTACTCGCGCCCCTGGGCGTCGATCTTGGTCTCGCTGTTCGGATCGCTCTGACCCGAGTTGTCCGAACCCGTGTCGTACGGATCCTTGTAGGGGTCGTCCTTCTTGTCGTCTTTCTTCTGATCGTCCTTCTTCTGGTCGCCCTTCTTCTGGTCGCCCTTCTTCTGGTCGTCCTTCTTCTGGTCGCCCGACTGCTGCGACTCCTGTGCGAAGGCGACGATCGGCGACGCGGCGGCGCCCACGACAGCGGCCGCAATCAACCCCGAGCCGCGAAGAAAGCTGCGGCGGTCCAGCGTCCGTTCCAGCTTCTTCAGGATCTCTTCGTTCATGCTCGGATCTGCCTCCGGGTATGAAGAACCCTCCGCCGCCGGGGCGAACGCGCCCCGGCGCCCTCAGGCGAGTATAGGACCGGATTGCCCGGAATCCGGACCAGAATTGTCGCCGTCTGGTAATTTTTTGTCTCGAACCTCCAGCTAGCCGACGAACTTGTACCCCGCGCCGTGGACGGTCAGGATGTGCTCGGGCTCGTGCGGGCTCGGCTCGATCTTTTGCCGTAGTTTCGCCACGAAGTTGTCGATCGTGCGCGTCGTCGGCGACTCCTCGTACCCCCAGACCTGGTTGAGGATCTGCTCGCGCGTGACGACCTCACCCGTATGGGCGACGAGGTACCGCAGCAGGTCGAACTCGCGCGCCGTGAAGTCGATGCGCTGGCCGCCGCGGTGCGCCTGGTGCGTCCGGAAGTCGATCTCGATGTCGCCGATGCGGCACGTCTCGAGGCCGGATGGCCGGCCGCCGGCGCGGCGCAGCACCGCCCGGACCCGCGCGAGGAGTTCGGTGATGCTGAACGGCTTCGTCACGTAGTCGTCGGCGCCGAGCTCGAGCCCCAGCACCTTTTCGGTTTCCTGTGATCGGGCGGTCAGCATCACGACCGGCGTCGGGTTGGCGCGCGCGCGGAGCTCGCGGCAGACCTCGAAGCCGTTCTTGCGGGGGAGCGTCACGTCGAGGACGACGAGGTCCGGAGCGGTGGAGATGGCCTTGGCGAGTCCGTCCTCGCCGTCCGACGCCGTGACGACCTCGTAGCCTTCGAGCTCGAGGTTGTCACGCAGACCGAGCAACATCTGCGGCTCGTCCTCGATCACCAGTATTCGTTTGGTCACCGTGTGCCTCTGCGTAGAGCGGGAAGTGGAGCGTGAAGGTGCTGCCCCGGCCCGGCTCGCTGTCCACGCCCACGAACCCGTTGTGCGCGCGCATGATGTGGTCCACGATCGCCAGGCCGAGCCCGGTGCCCTGCGGGCCCGATCCGGCGTCGTGCTGAATCCGGTAGAACTTGCGGAAGATCTTGCGCTGGAACCGCGGCGGAATGCCGACGCCGTGGTCGGTCACGCGGACGCGGCCGAAGCCGTCGAGCGCGTCCACTTCGACCCGGATCTCGCGGTGCTCCGGCGAGTACTTCATCGCGTTCGACAGCAGGTTCTCGAGCGCCTGCTCGGCGGCTTCGGGGTCGATGAGCACCGGCGGCACGTTCGGCGCGACGTGCGATGTGACCGTGAACTGGTTCTGGCGGAACTGGCTCGCGAGCGAGTCGAGCACGCGGCTCGTCATCTGCGCGAGGTCGGTCGGCTCGGCCTTGTACTTCCGCAGCCCCGCCTCGATCCGCGAGAAATCGAGGATGTTGTTGATGAGGCGCGTCAGTTTGCGCGCCTCGCTGTTGATGATGCGGTAGTACTCCTGCGCCCGGTCGGTGTTCTTCAGCCGCCCGAGCTCCAGCGTCTCCGCGAACAGCTGGATGAGCGCGAGCGGCGTCTTCAGGTCGTGCGAGACGCTCGAGACGAAATTCGACTTCATCTCCGCCACGCGCACCTCGCGCGCGGCGGCGCGCGCGACGAAGAACACGCCGAGCGCCATGACGCCGGCGAGCACGGCCATCATCGCCCGCTGCGGGCGCGCGCGGGCTTCGATGATCTGGGTGATGCTCTGCCCGCCGTAGCCGACGCGCAGCCGCCAGACTTCCGGTCGGACGCTGACGCCCTCGCGCCGCACGTCGTAGGGCGCGGCGTACTCGATCAGCTCCTTGTCGAAGAACACCAGCGGGAAGGAGCGCTCGTCCACGTACGGCATCGCCGCCGAGGCGCCCCGCGGGAACAGCACGTGCGACTGGTCGTCCAGGACGGACGCCACGAGCGGCGGGAAGCCGGTCGGCGTCTGCCAGGCCTGCAGCTTCGTGCGCAGCAGGTCCGGGAAGTACCGGTGCCGCAGCTGCTCGGCGTCGACGGCGAAGGCGACGAAGCTCGTGAGCCGGTCGCGCGCCGGGAACACGAACCGCAGCTGCGCCTGGACGTAGGCGCGCCGCCCGTCGATGTTCATCTCGAAGGCGACGATGGCCCGTTTGCGGGGCGCGAAGTCACGGATGTTGGTCAGGAGCGCATCGGCCTCGGGCCGCCCCGTATACAGCCCGCGGTGCTCCCGGTCCATGACGAGCAGTTCGTCGCGGTGCACGTCGGTCGCGTCCGACCAGACGTAGAAACGGCTCACGAACCCGCTCCGGTCCAGCGAGTCCTCGAACGCGCGCTCGATGAACGGCAGGTTGAGCGGCTCGGTCTGCGCCTGCGTAATCCGCAGCAGCGTCTCGATGTGCGGCGCCTTGAGCGCGTCCTCGATGCTCTTGGTCAGGCCGTCGGCCGACTCCTGACTGAGCTGGCGCAGCACGAGCGCGGAGGATCGTCCGAGGTTCGAGAGCGATCGGAACTGGAAGTAGAAGAGGACGGCCACCGGGATCGCGACGGCGACCGCCAGGGCGGCAGCCAGACGCAGGCTGCGGTCGCGCATCAGCTGCCCGACGGCCGATGGGCCGACCACCCGTCCCCCGGGCGCACGAGACGATCCCTGCGTGTCCATGCGTGCTCCTGAAACGTCGCGGCGGGGCGGCCCGGGCCTGCCTGCGGCCGGCCGCGGCGCGGCAGGGCCCCACAGCGAGGCGCGTCACAAGCTTATCAGGAATGAGACGATCGCGTGATCTCCGCGGCGATCTCGTCGAGAAAGCCCCGGTCGCCCGCGCGCTCCGGATGACGTTCGAGGAGCGACGCGGCGATCTCGTAGGCCTCGAGCAGCAGATCCTCACGCTCGTCGGGCGGCGCCGCGTCCGCGAACCACCTGAGATCACGAACCGCGCCGGCGGTGTCGCCGCACGCGAACCGGACGACCGCGAGGCGGCACCCCTGCCGCCGGTTCTTCTCGGGGTCGCGCCGCTGGCCTTCCTCGTACGCGGCCAGCGCCTCTCCGTACGCGCCGGCCAGGAACCGCGCGTGCCCGAGATTGTAGTAGCCGAACACGAAATCGGGCGCCAGCGCGATCACCTGCCGGCAGGCCTCGGCCGATTCGTCGAGGCGGCCGAGCTCCCGCGTCACGACGCCGACGTTGTTCAGGATCGTGAAGTTGCGCGGGTCGTGCGCGAGCGCCCGCGTGAACGCCGCCAGCGCTTCCTCGCGCCGGCCGAGCTCGCCGAGCGTCGCCCCGAGGTTGCCCGCCGCCGCCACGAACGACGGCATGAGCGCCGAGGCGCGCCCAAACGCGCCGGCCGCGCGCTCCAGGTCCTCGCCCGCCAGCCAGAGCTTTCCGTCCTCGTAGTGGGCGGCCGCCCAGTCCGGCGCGATGGCGAGCGCGCGATCGAGCGCGTGACGCGCGCCTCCGGCGTCCTGCAGTTCGCGCCGGGCGCTCGCCAGGGCCAGCCACGCCACCTCGGACTGCGGCGCTCCCGCGACCGCCTCCTCGCACAGCCGCAGCCGGTCGTCGGCAGACTCGGCGTGGTACGCGCGGGCAAGCAGAGCGGGCAGGACGGGCGGCGCGGGCGGGGCCGGTCCGGCAGGCGGGGCGGGCGAGGGGGGATCGCGTGCCAGATCTCGGACCTCGAATCCCGCCCACGGACCGCGGCCCGCGAGCGCCTCGGGCGCCTGCCGCGCCAGCGCGTCGCGGTCGGCAGTCACCACGAGCCGATCGCCGGGTCCGAGCGTGTCGAGCAAAGCCTGGATGGAGTACGAAGACTGCGTCAGCACCAGCCGGGTACCGCGGACCTGGCAGTCAGGGAAGGCGCGTTCGGCATCATGGAGGACGAGGCTGCGCGGGCGGCCTGCAGCCGAAGCCGGCCCCGGACGCTCGAACGGGAACGCGTCGGCGGAGACCCATTCGCGGCGTGCGTCTGGCGCCTCGCGCCGGAGCAGGTCGACGGCGGCCGCGACGCGCGCGTCACGGCTGCCGCCGATGATGAGCCGGGCGATCCGATCCACCAGCCCGCGCAGACTACTGCTGCCCGGTCGCCTTGTTGCCGTTGGCGAGGAACCCGCGAATCTGCCTGACCGCGAAGTCGGTCTTCATGTCGAAGAGCATCTTGCCGAGCGCGACGGTCGACGGGCGCGCGTCGCCCGAGATGCCGTTGTTGATCTTCCGCTCGGGACGCTGACCCGGCGGCGGGACCGGATCGCCGACTGCCGTCTTGATCAGGTCCCTGCGGACCCAGCCCTTGTCGGCGCCGAGATAGAGCATCTCGGATGTATCCGGAATGCCGGCGTGCGTGCTGAGAGGCAGCCCCTTCTTCTTCAGGTACTCGTCGAACGCGTCGTTCGCGCCCCGGTACACCTGATCGCAGTAGTAGACGTGGATGCCCTGCGGGCCGTACTTGTCATCGAGCTTCTTCGCCACCGCCTCGAAGACCTTCGGCTGCCCGCCGCCGTGATCGCCCATCACGATCACGTTCTTGAATCCGGTCAGGATCGACTGTTCCGCGATCTCGGTCAGAATGGCCTCGAACGTCTCGCCGCTCAGGCCGATCGTGCCCGGCAGGTCCTTGCTCGCCCGGTTGGGGGAGAAGGCGAGGACCGGCATCGCGATCGCGTTCCCGAGCTTCAGGGCGATCGCCCTGACCTGGGCGCGGGCCATCAAGGTGTGGCCGCCGTTGACGTTCTGCGGCCCGCGCTGCTCCGTCCCGCCGGTATAGACGAGCGCCGTCGTCTTGCCCGCCGCGATGGCCGCCTTCACCTCGGGCCAGGTCATCATCTCGAATTCCACGAGCGGCGCCTTCGCCGCGCGCGCGCCGGCCGGCCGGGCCGCCGGCGTCTGCGCGATCGCGGTCGGCGCCGACAGCGCGATCACGGCGATCGCTGAAAGCAGACGATGCATGCTGAGTGTCTCCTTAATACATTCGCGTGGGGCCCCACCCCCACGCGCTGGCCGACCCGACGCGTCCCTCGCGCTCGAGCGTAGACTCTCGCGCGCGGCTGTCGGAGCGGGGCCCCACCCCCACGCGCTGGCCGACCTGACGCGTCCCTCGCGCTCAAGCGCCGACGCTCGCCTCGGGGCGCTTTCCATTCTTGTCGCGCACCCACGTCATGCGAAAGCCGCAAGCGCGATTTCGCCCGTCTTGCCGCGGATCCGAGCGCCGTTATAATGCGATCAGTTCTTGCTTGATGCTTGTAATTAATTGTGTACAGGCCGATTAGGCGGCCGCGCACCACGGCATGGATCGTCAGCTGATGAGGCAGTCCACTCCTCCGTCATCGACCGTTTCGTCCCCCGATCTCGATCGCCGCGGCTGGCTCCGCGCGGCGATCGGCATCGTCATCGGCGCCATCACTTCGACGCTGGCCGTCGTCGCCGGCGGCGCCGCGATCGCGCCCAGCTTCGCGACCCCGGGTGAGAAGTGGGTGCCCGCCGGGCGCCTGAAGGATCTCGAAGACGACGTGCCGACGGCGGTCACGGTCCGCGTGTCCCGTCAGGATGGCTACTACGAAGCCGTCGATCACCAGGTCGTGTATCTGATCAAATCCGAGTCGGGCGACGTGCGCGCGCTGTCGTCCACCTGCACGCATCTCGGCTGCCGCACCAGCTACGATGCCGCGAAGAAAGTCATCAAATGCCCGTGTCACGGCGGCGTGTACAGCCCTGACGGCAAGGTGCTGGCCGGCCCGCCGCCGCGGCCCCTGCCGGCCGTTGCCGTCCGCGTCGACGGCCCACAGGTGTTCGTCCAAGTCTGATGTCCACACGTCAATCGATCGGCGACTGGCTCGACGCGCGTACGGGGTACCGCGCGGGCCTGCACCACCTGCTCGACGAGCCGCTGCCGGCGAGCGTGAACTGGTGGTTCACGCTCGGCAGCGTGCTGCTGATGCTGCTCGCCGTGCAGATCGTCACCGGCGCGGTTCTGATGATGTACTACGTGCCGGCGCCGGCCTACGCCTACGACAGCGTGAGGTTCATCGCGACCCGGCTCACGTTCGGTCATATCCTCCGCGGCCTGCACTTCTTCGGCGCCAGCTTCGTGGTGATCTTCGCCGGGCTGCACCTGCTGCGCGTGCTCTTCTTCGGGGCCTACAAGAGCCCGCGCGAAGTGACCTGGTGGACCGGCATCCTGCTGCTCCTCGTCATCATGGCGTTCGCGCTCACCGGCTACCTGCTGCCGTGGGATCAGCGGGCGTACTGGGCGACGGTCGTCACGATCAACATCGCGAAGAGCACGCCGGTTCTCGGCGCGTGGGCCGCCGACGTCCTGCGCGGCGGACCGGTGATCGGCGCGCTCACGCTCAGCCGCTGGTTCGCCGTGCACGTGATCCTGCTGCCGGCCGCGCTCGTCGGCCTCACCGCCGCGCACCTGTACCTGATGCGGCGCCACGGCATCGCCGGGCACTTCAAGGCGAAAGACGGTCCGGAGCGGCCCTTCTATCCCGACCACGCCTGGAAGGACACGCTCGTCGTCGCGCTCGTGTTCGCGGCGCTGATATCGTTCGCGGTTTTCGCCAAGGCGCCGCTCGATGCGATGGCCAATCCCTCGGACGCCAGCTACACGCCGCGGCCGGAGTGGTACTTCCTCGGCCTGTTCCAGCTGCTCAAGTACTTTCCGGGACGACTCGAGCCGGTGGCGGCGAACGGCATTCCGGCGCTCACGATCCTGTTCCTGCTGCTGCTGCCGTTTCTCGACCGCGGGGCGACGCGTCACCCGCTCGAGCGGCGCGTGGTCACGGGCATCGCGGCGTTCCTGGTGGTCGGCGCCCTCGCCCTCACCTCGCTCGGACTGCGCGATGCACCCGGCAACACGAGCGCGCAGGCGTGGGGTCCGCGCGCGATCGCGGGGCGCGACATCGCGTCGGGAGAGCGGTGCACGCGGTGTCATACGCCGGACGGCATCGGACCCGATCTGACCCGCGGCAGGTTCGTCCGCGACGATCAGTGGATTGAGGGGCACGTGGGCGATCCGGAGATGATCGCGCCCGGGCTGCGTCCGGCGCCGGCCGGCGGCCTCAAGCTGCTCGAGTCGCGCGCGGTCGTCGCCTACGTGCAGAAGGCGCGCGCGGGCATTCCGCCGCCGGCCGTGACCGAGACCGAGCGCGTCGCCTCCGACGTGTTCGCGACGCGGTGCATCACGTGCCACATCGTCAACGGCGACGGCGGCAAGGAAGGGCCCGACCTCACGCACGCGGCGAAGAAGCCGGATCACAATCAGGCGTGGTTCGTCACGTGGATCTCGGATCCGTCGAACGTCGATCCGACCGCCGACATGCCGGCGTTCGAGGGCAAGCTGACCGAGGATCAGTTGAAGGCGATCGCGGCCTGGCTGGCGGCGAAGAAGTAGGGGACGGCCTTCAGGCCGTCCCCCGCGCGATTACTGCCCGGGCGTTCTCAACCGCTCCAGCAGGCGGCGGGCCATGGCGTTGTCCGGCTCGATCGACAGCGCCTTCTCGGCGCTTCTGATTGCGCCCTCCTTGTCGCCCTTCATGTTCTGCACCTGCGCCATCACCAGGTACGTCCGGGCGGACTGCGGGTAGTACTCGAGGTTCAGCTGCAGATAGCGCAGCGCCTCGTCCGTTCGCTTGGCGAAGGCCTCGCGGCGGGCGAACAGCAGCAGCGCGCCTTCGCTGAAATCGTAGCTCTGGCCGCCGTAGTACTGCTTCCGCAGATCGCGGTACTGCGACAACGCGGCGTCGATTCCCTTGGAGGCCGTCGTCTCCGTGAGGATGTCGGTGATCTGCTTCGGGATGGCGACGCCGCGGTGGCAGGTCGCGCACTGGATCGTCGTGAGCTCGCCGGCAGGCTTGCCGAGCCCGGACGCCAGCTTCGCGTTCAGGTCGGCCGTCATCCGCATCATGAACCGCGCCTTGTTCTTGGCCGGCTTCTCGTCGGTCGCGAAATCATTCTCGCGTCCCGGCTCGTCGTCCACGTGGCAGTAGCCGCAACGAACGCCGAGGCCGGCGGCGATGAGCTGCATGCGCGCGACGACGTCCTGACGGGACATGTCCTTCGGGAGCACCTGCAGGTTCTTCGGCGGCGGCTGCGGCGGAGCGCCGGGCGGCTGCGCCAGCCCCGGAGAGGCGGCCGCGGCCGAGAGACATATGACGAGTACGGCAAATCGCTTCACATCATCCCTCCACTGATTCCTTCCGCCGGATTTCGGACGAGAGAGACTACCGCAAGGCCGTGAGGCGGGCAACACGGAATCGACCGGTGCTACCGGCTTCCCGCGACGAACTGTCTTCGTTCCGCATTCCAGGCGAACGAACACGGGCCGGGTGCCGCTTCGATCGAGTTGACCACGACGACCGGAGGACTGGCGAGCGCCTCGGGAGCGCCGTTTCGAAAGATGTAGGCGCCCCGGTAGTTGTCCGGCAGATCGGACAGGACGACCGACGGGCACTGATGAATTCGCGAATCGCTCGCGAACGCGCGGATGACGGCATCGCGGAGGCGCCCGGCCTCGACCCAGGGCCTCTGCTGGGCGCGAAGAGCGGTGGTATTGATCGCGAGCACGACGCCGAGGACTGCAACCGCAACCGCCCGCAAGAGTGTGTTCGTGCGCGCCACCGACGCGGCACATATGACGAGAACGACGGCGTAGCCGATTGCGGCGAGGTACACGTACCTCGACTGCTGCAGGTCGGGCGCGACGATGAAGATGGTGATGGCCGGGAGCGTGGCCGACAAGCCGAACGCAGCGTATGCGCCGGCGGCGCGCAATACCCCGGTTCCGTGCCTGCCTGCGAGGAACAGCGTCAACAGGCCGAGAAGAACCAGTGCTTCAGCAACAGGCAGCAGGGGCCGGCTCCTGATGACGTCGATGTGCATTGGTGCGACCAGCGCGCCGACGGTCTCGAAAATCCAGCGCTGGACAAGGTATTTCGTGATCGGCTGCTTGATCGTGGCTGACGCGAATGCGAGCCGTACGACGCCAATCGTGCCGGCGGCTGCCATCAGGATCGATGAATCGAGAACAATGCCTTTCGGGAAAGAGCGCCTCGCGAGGGCATCGAGAAGAATCAGCGCCGGAAGCACGAGCGCCGTTTCCTTGCAGAGGACCGCAGCGGCCCCGAATGCGAAGAAGGCCAGGCGACGACAAACAGACGGCGTTCGATCGTAGCCACGCGCGACGACGATCGTGCTCAGAACCAGACAGGTCGCCGCGACATCGAACACGCCGGAGCTCCACGCGACCGCTTCCGGCGCCAGGGGAAACGTGAGCACCAGAAGGCCGGCCGCGATGGCCCACGCCCGCCCGACGAATGCACTGGCGATGCGGACCGTCAGGTACGCGACGAGCCCGTGGAGCACGATGTTGAGGACGTGAATCGACGATGCACCGCCTCCGACCGCCAACAACAAATCCCAGGCGATCAACGGAAGCGGCCGGAAGGCATCGGGGTTGAAGGCGCCGAACTCGGCCAGGCGCGCGTGCCTGGCGAGTACGAAATCATCCGACAGGAACCCGACGGACAGGACGGGCAGGTAGAGCGCGATCGCAGCGGCGCACCAGAGAAGGGCGGTCCACGCCGGCCAGGTCGCGGAGGCCGGTTCGGCGAGGGCCTCCGCACTCTGACGGCGCGTCCACGCGAGCAGGAGTCCGAGCGCGACGAGCCAGACGGCGCTCGTTTCTATGCGAAACCGCGTCGCCCCCGGCACGCCGGCGAACCAGATGGTTGCGAGGTAGGCTGTCCTGCACGCAAGGATCAGGACGAGGCTGAGCTGTAGCAACTGAAGCCGTGTGAACGGCGCGCGGCGCTCGGCTGCAATCGCCGGTCTTGCTCCGTTCATCCCCCGGTCAGCGCGTGACTGCGGATGGTGTCACGGCCGTCAGCCATTTCCGGTACTGCGGCAGCTCTCCCCGGACCGCGCCGAGGAACGTCTGCTGGATGCGGCGCGTCAGGGGCCCCGGCCTGCCGCTGCCGATCGTCGTCCCGTCGACTTCGCGGATCGGCGTCACTTCCACGGCCGTGCCGCAGAAGAACAGCTCATCGGCCGTCTTCAGGTCCTCGACGCGAATCGGGGCCACTCTGGTGGGCAGCGCGAGGTCGCGCGCGATCTCCAGGATGGACGCGCGCGTCACGCCCATGAGGATGCCGGCGTCCGCGTCGTTGGTCAGCAACGCGCCGTTCTTGACGACGAAGAGGTTCTCGCCGGAGCCTTCGGCGACGTCGCCGCCGGCGTTCAGCAGGATCGCCTCGTCGAACCCGCGGCGCTGCGCATCCTGCACCGCGCGGACCGAGTTGACGTACTGGCCGCACGCCTTACCGGTCGACGGGATGGCGCTGCTGTCGAAGCGGCGGATCGGCGAGATGGTCACGCGCACGCCCGCGTCGGCGTCCGCGAGGTATTTGTCGAAGGGGAAGCCGGCGATGGCGACCGTCACCGGGCACTCCTTCGTCCAGACGCTCAACGTGCTGACGTCGAAGAAGGCGATCGGCCGCAGGTACGCGTTCTCGAGCCGGTTGGCGGCGACCACGTCCAGCGTCGCCTGCGTGAGCGTTTCGAGCGAGTAGGGGATGCCGATCTCGTACATCGCCGCCGACTCGAAGAAGCGCTTCAGGTGCGCGTCGAGGCGAAACACGGCAGGGCCCTCGACGGTCCGGTACGACCGAATGCCTTCGAACACGCCCGTACCGTAATGAAGCCCGTGGGCCAGGACGTGCACTTTCGCCTCCCCCCACGGGATGAGCTCGCCGTTGAACCAGATACTCTCGGTGGGTGTGAAGCCCATAGTCGTCCCTTTCAGCTGGGGGTTCACTATAGCTGGGATTCGAGGGGAGGTTCCAGGGGTCCGTTGTTGCGCCGGTGAAGCTGCCCGTGCTATATTCGTCAGGTTCTCTTGGGGTTAGGACACCCTATCTAGCCCCGAGTCGCCCGGGAACCCGACCTTCGGGCGGTCCGTCGCGCGAAAAACCACGTTTTAGGGTCAGCCAGGTTTTCAGGCGCCAAGCCACGAGGCTTCTAGGCCTGAAGCGACAAGCGCACCGCAGGCGTCCGCGGTGTGCATGCCTGTTGTCTCGCGGGGCGTCGAGAGTTGTATGCCGACTATCAGCCAGCTGGTGCGGCAGGGCCGCAGGAAGATCGTCACGAAGACCAAGAGTCCGGCGCTGCAGGACAGCCCGCAGAAGCGCGGCGTCTGCGTCCGCGTGTTCACGCAGACACCGAAGAAGCCGAATTCCGCGCTGCGGAAGGTCGCGCGCGTCCGGCTGACGAACGGCATCGAGGTGACCACCTACATCCCGGGCGTCGGCCACAACCTGCAGGAGCACTCGCTGGTCCTCATCCGCGGCGGCCGCGTCAAGGACCTGCCGGGTGTCCGCTACCACGTGGTCCGCGGCACCCTCGACGCCGTGGGTGTCCAGGGCCGGATGCAGGGACGATCGAAGTACGGGGCGAAGCGACCGAAGAAGGCGTAGCCGAAAGCCGAGAGCTGAAAGCCGAGAGCTACTGAGATGCCAAGACGTCGAGAGATTCCCAAGCGCGACATCGCGGCGGACCCGCTCTACCAGAGCCCGCTCGTCAGCAAGTTCATCAACTGCGTGATGAGCGACGGCAAGCGGAGCACGGCCGAGCGGATCCTGTACAAGAGCTTCGACATCATCAAGGAGAAGACCGGCGACGATCCGCTGAAGGTGTTCAAGAAAGCGGTCGACAACGTCAAGCCGAGCCTCGAGGTGAAGTCGCGCCGCGTGGGCGGCTCCAACTACCAGGTGCCGGTCGAGGTCAACCCGAACCGCCGCCTGTCGCTCAGCATCCGATGGCTGGTCGGCTACGCGCGGCAGCGCGGCGACGGCAAGACGATGCAGGAAAAGCTGGCCAACGAGCTGCTCGACGCGTCGAACCTCCGGGGCGGCGCCGTCAAGAAGCGCGAGGACACGCACCGGATGGCCGAGGCGAACAAGGCGTTCGCGCACTACAGATGGTAAGCACCGGCGGGAAGAAGTAGACACGAGCAATGGCCAGGCAAGTACCGCTGAACAAGACGCGCAACATCGGCATCATGGCGCACATCGATGCCGGCAAGACCACCACGACCGAGCGCATCCTCTTCTACACGGGCATCACCTACAAGATTGGTGAGGTCCACGAGGGGACGGCGGTCATGGACTGGATGGAGCAGGAGCAGGAGCGCGGCATCACGATCACGTCCGCCGCGACGACCTGCTTCTGGCGCGAGCACCGTGTCAACATCATCGACACGCCGGGCCACGTCGACTTCACGGCCGAAGTCGAGCGGTCGCTGCGCGTGCTCGACGGCGCGGTCGCCGTGTTCGACTCCGTCGCCGGGGTCGAGCCGCAGTCGGAGACCGTCTGGCGGCAGGCCGACAAGTACCGCGTCCCGCGCATCTGCTTCGTCAACAAGATGGACCGCGTCGGCGCGGATTTCAAGCGGACCTTCGACCAGATCATCTCGAAGCTCGAAGGCAACCCGGTCGCGATTCAGCTCCCCATCGGCGCCGAGGACAAGTTCATCGGCGTGGTCGACCTCATCAAGATGAAGTCGATCACCTACAAGGACGAGACGATGGGCGCCGACTACGTCGTCGGCGACGTCCCGGCCGCGATGATGGAGGAGGCGAAGCACTACCGCGAGCAGCTGATCGAGAAGGTCAGCGAGGTCGACGACAAGATCCTCGAGAAGTACCTCCACGGCGAGGAGATCGCCGAGGAGGAGATCAAGGCGGCGTTGCGGAAGCGCACCATCGAGTCGGTCCGCCGCAAGGGCGAGGCGGCGTTCGTGCCGGTCGTCTGCGGCTCGGCGTTCAAGAACAAGGGCGTGCAGCCGCTGCTCGACGCGGTCGTCGACTTCCTGCCGTCGCCGGTCGACATCCCGCCGATCGTCGGCCTCGATCCGACGAAGGCCGAAGAGACCCTGATCGAGCGCCCCGCGGCCGACAACGCGCCGTTCTCGGCGCTCGCGTTCAAGATCATGACCGACCCGTTCGTCGGTCAGCTCACGTTCATCCGCATCTACTCGGGCGTGCTCACGTCCGGATCGACCATCTACAACGCGACCAAGCAGCGCAGCGAGCGCATCGGCCGCCTCCTGAAGATGCACGCCAACAAGCGTGAGGAAATCAAGGAGGTCTACGCCGGCGACATCGCGGCCGCCGTCGGGCTGCGGAGCGTCGCCACCGGCGATACCATCTGCGACGAAAAGCACCCGATCGTCCTCGAGTCGATGGACTTCCCCGAGCCGGTCATCTCGCTCGCGATCGAGCCGAAGACGAAGGCCGACCAGGAGAAGCTCGGGACGGGCCTCCAGAAGCTGATGGCCGAGGACCCGACCTTCCGGGTCAACACCGACACGCAGACCGGCCAGACGATCATCCGGGGCATGGGCGAACTGCACCTCGAGATCATCGTCGACCGCCTGAAGCGCGAGTTCGGCGTCGAGGCGGCGGTCGGCAAGCCCCAGGTCGCCTACAAGGAGACGCTCACGCGCGCCGCCGACGGCGAGGGGCGCTACGTGCGTCAGACCGGCGGCCGCGGCCAGTACGGCCACGCGAAAATCCATCTGCATCCGGGCGAGCCGGGCACCGGCTACGTCTTCGACAACAAGATCGTCGGCGGCGTCATCCCGAAGGAATTCATCAAGCCGATCGACGAGGGGATCAAAGAGGCGCTCACGCGCGGCGTGCTCGCCGGCTACCCGGTCGACGACGTGAAGATCGAGCTGTACGACGGCTCGTACCACGACGTCGACTCGTCGGAGATGGCGTTCAAGATCGCCGGATCGATGGCGTTCCAGGACGCCGCGAAGAAGGCGAAGCCGGTTCTGCTCGAACCCGTGATGCGCGTCGAGGTGGTCGTGCCCAAGGACTACATGGGCGACGTGATGGGCGACCTCTCGAGCCGCCGCGGGCAGATTCAGTCGCAGGAGGATCGCGGCGGGACGCAGATCATCGCGGCGCGCGTGCCGCTGTCCGAGATGTTCGGCTACGCGACCGATCTCCGGTCGCGCACGCAGGGACGCGCGACGTATTCGATGCACTTCGACCGCTACGAGCCGGCGCCGCAGAACGTCAGCGAGGAAGTCGTCGCAAGGGTCCAGGGGAAGGCATAGCGTCGCCACGACGAGCAGCAAGGGCGCTTCGAATCAAGATCCGGAGCGTAAGCGACGGCGATCGCGCGGGGGTGGGGCCCCGCGCGAAGCGAGAAATGACGCGGGGGTGGGGCCCCGCGAGAAAGTAAACAATGCCGACGGCATTTGGCAGCGACAAGATTCGAATCCGGCTGAAGGCGTACGACTACCGCGTCCTGGATCAGTCGACCAGCGAGATCGTCGACACCGCCCGGCGCACGGGCGCCCGGCTGGCCGGTCCGATTCCGCTGCCCACGGCGAAGAACAAGTGGACCGTGCTCCGCTCGCCGCACGTCGACAAGAAGTCGCGCGAGCAGTTCGAGATCCGCACGCACAAGCGGCTGATCGACATCTTCGAGCCGACGCCGCAGACCGTGGACGCGCTGATGAAGCTCGATCTGCCGGCCGGCGTCGACGTCGAGATCAAGGCGTTCGGCAAGGAGCACAAATAGCCGTCAGCCATCGACTGTCGGCTCCCAGCCGAGCCGACCGCCGACAGCCGACAGCTGAGAGCGAGCCATGGTGACAGGGATCATCGGTAGGAAAGTGGGCATGACCCAGGTCTTCGACCCGGACGGCACGGTCCATCCGGCCACGGTCATCAAGGCCGGTCCGTGCGTCGTCGTGCAGGCCAAGACCGCGCCGACCGACGGGTACGAGGCGGTGCAGCTCGGGCTGGTCGAGGAGCGGCCGGCCAGAGCCAGCAAGCCGCTCGCGGGCCACTACAAGAAGGCCAACGTTCCGCCGACGCGCGTGCGGCGCGAGGTGCGGGTCGCGCCCGGCGGCGAGGCGCCCCGGAGCGGCGACCAGGTGCTCGTGTCGATTTTCGCCGACGGCGAGCGCGTGGACGTGGTCGGGACGAGCCGCGGCAAGGGCTTTCAGGGCGTCGTCAGGCGGCACCATTTCGGCGGCGGCGCGGCGACCCACGGCTCGATGTTCCACCGCGCGCCCGGGTCCATCGGGGCCTCCTCGTTTCCTTCGCGCGTCGTGAAGGGGATGCGCGCGGCGGGCCGTATGGGCGGCGATCGCGTGACCGTGCGCAACCTGAAGGTGCTCCGCGTCGATCCCGAGAACCATCTGCTGCTCGTCGAAGGCGGCATCCCCGGCGCACCGTCCGGCTACCTCGTCGTGCGCAAGGCGGTGGCGGCAAAGAAGGTCAAGGTCGCGCAGGTCGAGAAGCCGAAGAAGGGCAAGAAGTAGGGCCGAGAGCCGAAGGCGGAGAGCCGAGAGCTGAGGGCCGAGAGCCGAAGGCGGAGAGCCGCGAGCTGAGGGCCAAGAGCCGAAGGCGGAGAGCCGAGAGCTGAGGGCCGAGAGCGAAGCCGACAGCCGAGCGCTGACAGCCGAGAGCTAAGAGTATGCAGCTAGAAGTCGTGAACAGCCAGAACGAGAGGGTCGGCACGATCGACCTGCGCGACGACCTGTTCGGCGGTCGGGTCCACACCGAGCTGATGTGGGAGTCGGTCGTGCACGCGAACGCGAAGGCGCGGCGCGGCACCCACGCGACGAAGAACCGGGCGCTCGTCAGCGGCAGCGGCAAGAAGCCGTGGCGGCAGAAGGGCACCGGGCGCGCGCGCGTCGGCGAGATTCGCAACCCGCTGTGGCGCAAGGGCGGCACCGTGTTCGGCCCGCAGCCGCGCAGCTACGACTACCGGCTGCCGAAGAAGGTCGAGCGCGGCGCCCTGAGGGCGGCGCTCGCGCAGAAGATGCAGGACAAGGCGCTCATCGTGGTCGATGAGCTGACCGTCGACGCGGTGAAGACGAAGGCGGCCGTGGAGCTGCTGGCGCGCCTCGGCGTCGCGGGCAAGGCGGTCCTGGTGGACGTGACGCCGGACGAGAAGCTGGCGCTGTCGGTGCGCAACGTCCCGGACGTCGCGCTGCGGCCGTACCGGCAGCTCACTGCGCGCCTGGTCATCGACGCGCAGCGCGTCGTCGTGACGGGCGACGCCCTCGCGAAACTGCAGGAGGCGCTGGCGTGACGCTCAAGCTGACCGATGTGATTCGCCGCCCGCTCGTCACCGAGAAGACGTCGATCCTCCGCGAGGACGGCCGCACCATCGTGTTCGAGGTGGCGGCGAGCGCCAACAAGCTGCAGGTCAGGGAAGCCGTCGAGCGGCTGCTCGGATCGAAGGTCGCGGGCATCCGCACGAGCATCGCGCACGGCAAGGTGAAGCGGCAGGGCCGCTACGCCGGCCGGCGGCCGGACTGGAAGAAGGCCTACGTGACGCTGCGCGAGGGCCAGAAGATTCCGGAGTTCCTCGAGGGCGCGTGAACGCCTGAGACAAGGCACCGAACATGCCGATTCGAAAGTACAAGCCGACCTCGTCGGGCCAGCGGTTCCAGACGGTGCAGGTGTTCGATGAGATCACCACGACCGAGCCGTACAAGCCGCTCGTCGAGCCGCTGCACCAGTCGGGCGGCCGCAACAACCGCGGCGAGCTCACGTCGTGGTGGCGCGGCGGCGGCCACAAGCGGATGTACCGCGTCATCGACTTCAAGCGCGACAAGAAGGACATCCCGGCGAAGGTCGCCACGATCGAGTACGACCCGAACCGCTCGTCCTGGATTGCGCTTCTCCAGTATGCCGACGGCGAGAAGCGCTACATCCTGCAGCCCGACGGGCTGAAGGTGGGCGCCAAGCTGTTGAGCGGTCCGGAGGCCGACATCCTGGTCGGCAACGCGCTGCCTCTGCGCAACATTCCGCCCGGCACGACGGTGCACAACATCGAGCTGCGGCCGGGCAAGGGCGCGCAGATGGCGCGCTCGGCGGGCGCTGCCGCGCAGTTGGTCGCCAAGGAAGGCGACTACGCGCTGCTCAAGCTGCCTTCGGGCGAGACGCGCAAGGTGCTGGTCGATTGCTACGCCACCATCGGGCAGGTGGGCAATCTGGACCACGAGAACGTTGCCATCGGCAAGGCCGGACGCACGCGCTGGCTGGGCAAACGCCCGCACAACCGCGGCGTGGCCATGAATCCGGTGGACCATCCGCATGGCGGCGGCGAGGGCAAGACTTCCGGCGGGCGTCATCCGGTGACCCCGTGGGGCCAACCGACGCGCGGCTACAAGACACGCAACAGCAAGCGTACCGACAAGTTCATCGTGAACCGTCGAGGAAAGAAGTAGAGCTATGAGATCGACAAAGAAAGGGCCGTTCATCGACGGCTACCTGCAGTCGCGGATCGAGGCGATGAACCAGCGCAACGAGAAGAAAGTGCTGCGCACCTGGTCGCGCCGTTCGACCATCATCCCCGAGATGGTGGGGCACACCATCGCCGTGCACAACGGGAAGAAGTTCATCCCGGTGTACGTCACCGAGAACATGGTGGGACACAAGCTGGGCGAATTCGCCGCTACCCGCCAGTTCAAGGGTCACTCGATGAAGGCGGCGGAAGTCGTAGCCAAGCCGGCCGGCGTGCCCGGAGGTCCGGGCGCCATCGTTCCGTCGGCACCGGCAGCGCCGGCCCCGAAGGCATAAGAGGGAAGAGAGAACATGGAATTCAGAGCCGCAGCCAAGTACGTGCGAGTTTCGCCGCAGAAGGCGCGCCTGGTGCTGGACCTGATCAAGGGCCGGCGGGTGGAGGACGCGCTGAACACGCTCGCCTTCACCAAGAAGGGCATCGCGCCGAATGTCCACAAGCTGCTTCGTTCGGCGGTGGAGAACGCCAACTTCGCGAACACGGAGAAGGGCGCCGACGTGGACATCGACAACCTGTTCGTGCTGCGCGCGGTGGCCAACGAAGGGCCGCGCATGAAGCGCATCCGCCCGGCGCCGATGGGCCGCGCGTATCGCTACCAGCGGCGCATGAGCCACATCGAGATCGCGCTTGCCGAGAAGACACGCCCCCAGGCAAAAGGTGCTGAGGGCGAGGTGGAAGCCGCGCCGGCGCGCAAGAAGCCGGTCAGGAAAGCAGCGGCCAAGAAATCTTCCGCCAAGAAACACACGGGAGCGAAGAAATAGAGGAACTATGGGACAAAAAGTCCATCCGTACGGATTCCGCATCGGCTACACCAAGCCGTGGAAGTCGCGCTGGTTCGTCACCCGCGATTACGACAAGCTGCTGCTCGAGGATGTGAAGCTCAAGGCTGAGCTGAAGGACAAGCTCAAGTCAGCGGGCATCAGCGCCATCGAGATCGAGCGTCCCGGCAACAAGCTGCGGATCATCATCAAGACCGCGCGCCCGGGCATCATCATCGGCCGCAAGGGCGCCGAGATCGACAAGCTCAAGGGCGAGTTGCAGAAGCGCACCCACCGCGATGTCTACATCGACATCCAGGAAGTGCACAAGCCGGAGCTGGACGCGCAGCTGGTTTCCGAATCGATTGCCCTGCAGCTCGAGAAGCGCGTCGGCTTCCGGCGCGC